>NZ_JAERQD010000047.1 GCF_016735695.1 Microvirga zambiensis WSM3693
ACCTTAAAGCGAGCCTTAAGGTCAGAACGTCACGCGCAAACAGCGCTCTCACAAGAGGGCGCACACCGAGTGCTTACCCCTGTTCTTCAGCAGAATGCCTTGCGTATCAACGAGAAGACGGCGCTTACGCCCCTTGACCTTCTTGGACCATCATAGCCACGCCGTCCGCCCATCTCGGCGGTCTTGACCGATTGACTATCGATGATCTCGGCTGTCGGCTGCGGCGCCCGGCCGATCTTACAGCGATAGCTTTCTCGCAGAACCTGGGTCACGTACTCTCATGTGTCATCCTCGCGCCACCGGGCATAGGGGTAGAGGACGGCACCACGCAGGGGATACTCGTGCGGCAGCACCCGCCACTGGACTCTGGTGCGCAGCAGGTAGAAGATCGCATCGACGATGCGCCGCAACGGATAAGTCTGTCGCCGTCCGGCCGGATGGCCGCGGGGGAAAAGGGGCGCGAGCAGCGCCCATTCGGCATCAGTGAGATCACTGGCATAGGGATAGGTGTTCATAGCGGGGCTCCTCGACCGTCAAACAGCCCGCATTCACCCGATCGATTCTCAAAAAATCTATTCTGAATCAAGTATTTGAATCGAGTAATAAAATTGCTCACCAGCCTCTAATCTATGACCGCATCGGCGGTTGGAGCCTCAGCCTTACCCAGATCAGCTTTATTTTGTGCGAAGGTCTGCTCGCGCAGCCTCCTCATCGCTCAGCAAATGCCTTTTCGACGACAAAATCACCGGGTTCGCCGTGATTGCCCTCTTGCAACCCCATATCAATAAGAATCTGCTTCGTATCTCTAAGCATTGCCGGACTGCCGCATATCATAACCTTATCTAGGTCTGACAAGGGCTCCACCCCAATGTCTTGGAAGAGCTTCTTACTCGTGAGCAATCGTGTAACGCGACCGGTGTTATCGAACGGCTCACGAGTGACGGTTGGGTAATAGATTAGCTGATTACGGATGCATTCCCCTATATACTCGCTTGCCGGAAGTTCCTGCTTAATGACCTGGAAATACGCTAGGTCAGAGACACGGCGACATCCGTGCACAAGAACAACCCTCTCAAAACGCTTATAGGTTTCAGGGTCCTTAATGATACTTAAGAATGGGGCGAGGCCGGTACCGGTACTAAGCAAATACAGGTTTCTTCCCGAATGCAGATTTTCGAGAACGAGCGTGCCAGTCGCCTTTCGCCGGACGATGATGGGATCACCTTCCCTAAGATGCTGCAATCTGGAGGTTAGAGGGCCATCTGGAACAATTATACTGAAGAACTCAAGTTCATCCTCATAGTTCGCGCTAGCGATACTATATGCCCTGAGCAAGGGCCGGCCTTGAACCTCAAGGCCAATCATAGTGAACTGACCATTTACGAACCGAAACGTCGGATGTCTGGTTGTCGTGAAGCTAAATAGCCCTTCGGTCCAGTGTTGGACTTTTGTTACCGTTTCTTCGTTCGAGTTACTCATCGCATTCGTCATCTTATCAATGAAGTGAGGATCTCTTACTGCTCTGTGACTCGCATTACTCACTGGGATTGATGTTGATTGTTTCCCGCTCTATCACAATCGGACCACGTCGGACTTGCGCATGGATAGAGGTAACATACTCACCCAGCATCCCAATAAAGGCGAGTTGAACCCCAGACAAGAAGAACAATGAAACGATTACGGTCATAATTCCTGGCGGTGCGAGATTTGGTACCGCGATAGAGGCTAGAATCGAGAACGCCGCGTAAATGAAACACAGGGCGGCGATTCCGAAGCCGACATAAATGCAAAACCGCATTGGCGCATTCGTAAACGAGAATATCCCGTTCAGTGCCTGGTCTATAAGACGCGGCAGATTGTTCTTGGACAGCCCACGCTTACGCGCCTTCCAAGTGTAAGGGACAATCAGACGCTTGAACCCGCATGAGGCGATGATACCGCGGATGTAAGGGTAATGATCATCATGCGAAACGACAGCGTGCCAAACTTTCCGATCAATCAATTGGAATTCGCCTACATCTGGCGGAATATCAAAATCTGAAAGGCTATTCACAACCCGATAGAAGATCCTGCGGCATGATCTTAGCAGGAAACTTTCTTCCCTGTTCGCACGAGCGCCAGCAACAACCTCAATGCCATTCTCCCAGTGCCGAACGAACTCCGGAATCAGTTCTGGCGGATCCTGAAGATCTACGGGAAGAAACACGAGAATTGCGTCGCCGGTCGCATATCGAAGTCCATTAAACAAAGATCGAAACGGCCCAAAGTTCCTCGCATTCAGGATAACTTTCACATTCGAGTCACTTGCAGCAATCTCCCGCAAGATCTCGACAGTACGATCCGTAGACGCGTTGTCTGCAAAGATGTGCTCTAGGTGATAGTTTGGCAATTCCTGCTCAAAGATCTCTTTAACCCGCTTGTAGCAGGCATAAACGTTCTCCTCTTCATTGAAGCAAGGAGAGACGACTGAGATGGTCTTCATCGTGCGTTTTCCTGAAAAACGTAGGCCCGGAGCGCAATGAATGTCAGAATTACATTCATTGGCAGCAGCATCACTTGGCTCAATAGAGGATCAAGTCCGTTCATGATAAGAATGCGCAAGGTGCTCGCATTAAGCAGATAGACAGCACCGTACACAGCCACAAATCGGAGGAAGTACCGTTTCGTAGCGCCAGCGAAGGCGATTTTACCAGTGGAGTAAAAATTGAAGATCAGTCCTAATCCCGTTGCGACCAAAAGGGCCAACTCTGGAATCAAACTGAGCATGATCAACAGCGCATAAATGCTATAGCCGACGGCAGTATTCAGCAGGCCTGCTACCAAAAAAAGAGTAAAACGTCTCAGGACGTCTGTGGTCAATGATACGGAAATCCTAGGCACAGTGTTCTGCTGGCGCTTTACTCGGGGTGCCTCCCGAGTGCGTGCGCTGCCCTCTATGCCATGTGATTGTTTGCTGTAGACCGGGCATCAAATCGATCCGGGGCGACCACTCCGTGAGGCTCGTCAATCTCGTGATGTCTGCCTCCATATGCCAGATCTGATCGTCGCGATATGGGATCTCTCCAAAGACGAGTTCCATCTTTGGGTCGATTACATCACGAATGGCTTCAACGACCGATCGGATGCTGATCGCGCGCCCAGAACCCAGATTGAAGACCCCTGTCGCGGTTTGGGTCGTGGCTACTGCAAGGATCCCTCTCGCTACATCATCGATGTACAGGTAGTCCCAAAGCTGGGTCCCGAGCGTCGTCTTAGGGCGACTTCCATTCAGCATTTGCTCAATTAGCGAGGGGACCAGCCAATGGGGATTATCGCCAGGCCCATAGGTTGAAAATAGACGCAACCAAGCGAAGGACATGCCGGCATTAGCCGCAAGCTGTCTAGTCAGATAGAGGGTGGCGAGCTTCGATGCGCCATAAAGGGATGTCGGGACTGGAAGTGCGTCTTCACCAATGCGTCCGCTGAGCAGGCCGTACTCACCCTGCGAACCCAGTCCAACGATCTTCGATACTCCGGCCTGTGCGGCGGCCTCAACCAGTGCGCAGGATGCCGAAATGTTGTCGTCAATCTGTACTTGCTCCTGTCGCGCCCTGTTGCTGACGCCGCTCCAGGCTACGTGTATGATCACGTCAGGGCGACTGTTCGCAACAGCCGATGCAACGGCTGTTGCGTCGCGCAGATCTAATGGCGCGAGCTCCAGGTTCGAATGAACTGCAGAAATTCTGTCAGCAGAGCTTCCGGGACGGACCGTTGCAGTAACAGAATGGCCATCTTCCAAAGCCTGTCGTGCAACAGCCGCTCCTACAAATCCACCTGCACCTGTAACGAAAATTCGCATGTCCGTACCTAGACAATATCAGAGAGACTGCTGTTCGAGATTACTGCCCTCAGCTCCAATCATGACCTCTAAGTGAGCGGGCCTCGGATATGGCACGTACCGGTTGCCCTGTGTATACTCAGCTTGGCTCAGGTAAGGGTACTGGTCATTGATAGGGCGTCCCATTTCAAGCTTTGGCTCAATCAACGTTTGATCACTAAGAACAACATCGATCAGGATCGGTCCTTGCTTGAACAGATCAGGGGTGAGATCACTCATCTTCTCGATCCGGGCGTAAGCCAGTCCGTAGGCTTTTGCGACTGCGCCGAAGTCTGGCGTGCTATACCCGTCCTTTGAAGCGATATACCGGCTACCCAAATAGCTATCTTGGAATTGCTTGATGATGCCGTAACAGCCATTGTTCATGACGATTACTGCGATATCTAAGTCAAGATGCCTGATCGTTTGCAGCTCTTGGATATTTACCTGAAGACCGCCGTCTCCATTGTAGGAGATCACCTGTCGTTGTGGAGCTTCTAGCTTGGCACCGATTGCAGCGCACAGTGCGTAACCCATTGGAGAGTTTCCGCCGGCGGTAAAGAGCGTCTGCCGTTTGACGCTGAAACTCTGGTGCAGCCAGCATACCGCCGCGCCCGTGTCTGCTGCGATGACTGCATCCTCATCGACAATCTCACTGAGGCGCCGAATGACATCATAAGGTGACAAAGTGTTTAATCGAAGAGCCGTCGAGCTGGTTTCTCTGCCATAGTACGCTGACTTCATCTCGCGCACATACGCGATCCACTCTGGATCGAGATTGACCGATGGAACCTGTGCGGCGACTTTCGGAAAGTCATGAAGATCCAGGTGAATGCCACGATACCGGTCATTCGCGTATTTTCTGAGTTCCTCGACGTCGACGTCGACAACGGCAACGGTAGCATCCGTGGCAAAATTGTCCGCATTGCCGGAACGCTGGCGATTGTCAAGCCGACTGCCGAGTGCGATGACGGTGTCCGCATTCTGCAAGACAAAATTCGCCCCGCGATTTCCATAAACTCCAATCTGCCCAACAAACTGTGGGTGCTTATGGGGGAACGATGTTAAACCCGCCCAACTGGATACAAATGGGAGGCCAGTCTCCGAGATCCAAGTCGCGACATCTGCCTCGACTCCAGCCAACCCAATGCCGCCGCCCCATAGAACAACCGGTCTCTTCGCCGCAGATAAAATGTCGCTCAGTGCGTATGCCGCATGATTGATGCTCTCGACGTCAACATCGTCCCTTCGAGACAAATCATCGAAGATGGGCTCCATTTCAGCTTGCTGAATGTCCATGGGAACGTCGATGAGAACCGGCCCCATACGCCCGCTTATAGCTATATTGTAGGCCTTGCTCAGCTCGCGCCGGAGCTCTTCGACACTTTTCACAAGAACCGCATACTTGGTGATTGGACGAACAATTTCGACGATCTTCGTTTCCTGAAACCCTGACTGACGCACGTTAGCGCCGTGAACAGCGCTGCTCTCTCGTTGATTAACCTGACCTGTAATATGGATGGAAGGAATCGAGTCAAAGTATGAGCAGGCGATGCCAGTAATAAGGTTTGTCGCGCCGGGCCCAGACGTCGCCATAGTCACACCAACCCGACGGCTGACACGCCAAACCGCATCGGCCGCCATCGCAGCAGCCTGTTCGTTTTGGACGCAGATCACCTCCAGATCAGGATGACGTCCAACTGCATCAACCATAAATGCACAGGCTCCGCCCTGCAGGGTGAATACGCGGCGACTTCCAATGCGAGTCAAGAACTCTGCGATGTATTCAGAGCCGGTCATTGATCGGGTACTCCGTAGGTTAGGGCCAGAATCCATCAGGAAGCCCCCTTCGTCAGGCGTATAGGCTTAGCGAGCTGCTGCGAACGAACTAGCCGTTCCTAGGCGGAAATTTCTGACATACTCATGCAGGTTTTCAATGATGTAATCGAGGTGATCTGTTCCTAACCCTGGGTAGACGCCAACCCAGAATGTACGATTCATCACAATATCGCTGTTCTCGGTTCCACCAACAACTCTGTACTCCCTCCCTGCCATGTATGGCTGGCGAAGAAGGTTGCCGCCGAATAGCAGGCGGGTTCCGATCTTTCTCTCGTTGTTCAGAAAACGGAGCAGATGCTCGCGATCTATTGGAGCATCGGGACGAAGAGTTAAGCAGAAGCCGAACCAGGACGGCTCGCTGTCCTTCGTCGCCTCGGGCAACAGGAATATGTCTTCGAGCTCCTTCAAGCCGTCCTTTAAGTAATTCCAGTTCTGCCGCCGAGCATCAACGAAAGCTGAAAGGCGATCGATTTGCGCGAGGCCGATGGCAGCCTGCATATCGGTAATTTTGAGATTATAGCCCAGATGGGAGTAGGTATACTTGTGATCATACCCGAACGGAAGCTCACCGAGCTGCCACTCAAACCGCTTGTTGCAGGTATTATCCTGCCCAGGTTCGCAGTAACAGTCTCGTCCCCAATCCCGGATTGATTCGACAATTCGCTTGAAGATGGTTTTGTTGCAAAGAACAGCACCTCCCTCACCCATTGTGATATGATGGGCGGGATAAAAGGAGAGAGTAGCCAACTCGCCAAACGTACCCACTTTCTGGCCATTGTAGGTTGCCCCGAGAGCGTCACAGCAATCCTCTACAAGGAACAGACCATGCTTCTTGGCGAACGCGCTGATCACGCCAAGGTTGAATGGATTCCCGAGGGCGTGCGCCACCATGATAGCCCGAGTTCGAGGCGTTAACGCTTCTTCAAGGCATCTGACATCGATATTGTAGGTACCGAGTTCAACATCCAGAAATACAGGAACGAGGCCATTCTGAATGATCGGGTTCACTGTCGTCGGAAAACCGGTTGCACACGTGATAACCTCGTCACCGGGCTTCAGCGCCTTGTCACCGAGGATATGTGAAGTGAGGGCTGTCGCGGCCAACAAGTTGGCTGAAGATCCCGAGTTGGTCGTCAAGGTTCTTCGCGCACCAGTCGTCTTAGCAAGGACAGCTTCAAACCGAGAGTTGAATCGTCCGGTCGTCAGCCAAAAGTCGAGACAGGAATCGACCAGATTTCGCATCTCTGGAGCACCCAGAACCTTGCCAGCAGGAGGCACTGGTGTCGAACCAGGCACGAATGCCTGAGGACCGTGCGCCAACTCAGCATAGCGTTCGGATAGAGAGAGAATTTGTGCCCGCAATTCAGCGAGTTCAGCATTAGACTTCATGGTCGCCATCGCTCATATACTGGGGGCGCGTGAGCATCAGCTCCTCACGCCTCATAAAAATCGGCTATTTGTTGCTTCGTGAATGCCCTCATGTCCTGGCCCTGATCCCAGGCTGCATACCATTCAGCAGTCCAGCGGATTGCCTGATCGAACCGCAATCGAGGGTTCCAGCCGAGCTTCGCCTTGGCCTTCGCACAATCAAGCGTCAAGAGGTTCGCTTCATGTGGGCCAGACGCAGCCCGATTGGTTACAATGCGTCCTTTACCGATCGCACTTACCAAAGCATCCGCTACATCGATCACTGCACGCGTGTCGTCCGCCTCTGGACCAATGTTCCAAGCCTCGTCGACTCCCTCGGGCGATGTTGTCAGACGTTCTGCAAGGCCCAAGTAAAACGCGACAGGATCCATGACATGTTGCCAGGGCCGGACAGCATGCGGGTGACGGATCTGAACCTCACCGGAAGCACCGAGACAGCCGCGAATGATGTCAGGGACTAAGCGATCCTCTGACCAATCTCCGCCACCAATGACATTGCCAGCCCGAACCGTGGCGATCCGCGCTGGATGACCATCGGCCGCGTAGGGAGAAAAGTAACTCAGCTGCATCGACTGTGCAGCAATCTCGGCACAGCCCTTGCTCGCGCTGTACGGATCGCGTCCGCCGAGGCGATCGTTTTCACGGTAACCCCAGACCCATTCACGATTGTCGTAGCATTTGTCGCTGGTGACAATGAGAGCGGCCTTAACCGACGGAGCTCGTCTTATAGCGTCAAGGACAGTTACAACGCCGCCGACATTAGTGGCGAACGTGCCGACCGGATCCCTGTATGAGGCCCGTACCAACGCTTGGGCGGCAAGGTGAAATACAACCTCTGGCTGGTACGTTCGTAGAACTTCTTCGAGCAGGCTTAGGTCATTGATCTCACCTATTGATGAGGAAACGAAATGCTCGGCTCCGACTACGTGGAAGAAGCTTGGATTGGAATTCGGCGAGTGAGCCAAGCCTACAACCTCCGCGCCCAATTCGGCGAGGCAAAGCGAGAGCCATCCTCCCTTGAAACCCGTGTGCCCGGTCACGAGCACCCGTTTCCCGGACCAGAAACTGTGGTTCATGCCCAAACCTTCCAAGGCGCCCGGCCTGTCGCCCAGAGTTCCTCCAGATAGTTTTTGTCGCGCAATGTATCCATAGGTTGCCAAAATCCCTCATGCTTGAAGGCATGGAGCTGGCTCTCTTTCGACAAACTCTCGAGGGGTTCACGCTCCCAGATCGTGCTATCGTTGGCCAAGTAGCGACCAACTTTCGGTGACAGAACGAAGAACCCGCCGTTGATAAAACCTCCCTCGCCGTCAGGTTTTTCTTTGAAATCCCGAACCTCGCCTTCGACGATCTCAAGCTGGCCAAAACGCTTCGGGGGGTATACGGCAGTTACGGTCGCCAAGCCTCCGTGGCTTTTGTGAAAACGAAGCGAGGCGCCGATATCGACGTCAGAAACGCCATCGCCATAAGTCAGAAGGAAGTCGTTCTCTCCAATATGGTTTAGAACGCGCTTGAGGCGGCCGCCTGTTTGGGTTGTGTCGCCGGTATCGACAAGCGTCACACGCCACGGTTCAGCACTGTTGCGATGCACCTCCATACGGTCTTCCGCAAGATGCAAAGTTACATCAGACGTATGAAGGAAGTAGTTGGCAAAGTACTCTTTGATTGCGTAGCCTTTATAACCCAGGCACACGACAAAATCGTTGAACCCATGATGACTGTACATCTTCATGATGTGCCAAAGGATCGGCTGACCACCGATTTCAACCATGGGTTTGGGCTTCACTACTGTTTCTTCTGACAGCCGAGTCCCGAGTCCGCCTGCCAGGATGACAACCTTCATATTGGAATGCACAGGCCCCTCATTCGGATCTGGTGATCGGATACATCATTCGCCACTTCCCTTCCTGACCACCGCTATGCTGTGGCAGGATCGAGTGGCCATTCAACGTTGGCAGGCTATTGGGATAAATCGCTTGGAACGTCAAGTCAGCGCGGCGAGAGAGTTACATTTTCTTTGAACATCCGAGACAGGAACTTCGCCGGAAGATTAAGTATTTTTCGGTTTATAGCTCTGTATTTGTACCAAGCCGACCTCGTGTCTTGAGCAATAGCTTAGGTTAACGTACGGCACGCTTTCTCTTGTTGCCACTTACCGCCAATCACATACATTGCATGTACATAAAATTCGGACGCATAAACTTCATGTTATGAGATATACACGCCTATAGTCGAGCGTTACGCTGTAAACTTGGTCGCGGCGCTGCGGCCGCCCACTAAATGTCCAAAATGGGCTGCTTTGCCTCAGCCTTGTCTTCCAACCGAGATGATACGATCGACGCGCTCGGTAGAGCTCGGCAACGTAGCAGGCCTCGTAATGCTGTCCTGCACGCCCTAAGATTTGAGTCGGGCAAGTTGCTGTCGTTCGATCTTTACTGCGTGATTAGTTGCGGTGCGGGCCGGAGTTTCACACGCCCACCATCAAGACCCAACCAAGCGTACTTTCCGCTCTGAACCCCGGCGAACTGGATGAGTCCAATGGCGAATATCAAAGTTGCCACTGCAGCAATGGCGCCAAGTCTTGCCCGAAGCAACATCAATGTAGAACCACGAATGCCTACGAACGCCAATAGCATGTAGAACCACATCTGCGCGGGAAAGAAGAACCGCCCCTCAATTGAAGTCGGCACTATAACAAGCAGTGGCACCACCGATGCTAGAACGAACCATTTGTACTTAGCGGACCAAACTATCTTGGACGCGACACATACAAGTCCAATTGCCAGACCTCCTAGAAGCAGCGACGCTAGGGATAAAAAGGTGTCGTACATTCGGTAATTACATGCATAGATATTATCCCGTAATACCGTGAACCCGTTGAATATGTGTCTGATATACAACGCTGCAAAATCAATTGGATGGCGCAAGACCATTCCAACATACTCTAGTATCGATCGATTTTCGATCGATACATCAAAGTAAAACGCACCCTCCGGTGCTGGCTTGAGAACCTCAATTCCGTTTCTGGCTAAGAGCGAAACGCCAGCCGTATCCATGAAGTAGGCGCACTCGTGCCTTTGAACGGCAGTTCCCATGAATATCTGAAGGACATACAAGCTACCTGAGTGGGAGAGTGGGTTTGCAGTCCCAATCTGAGCAGCATTCAACAGGGCCTGCGGTACCAAGGCAGCAAACACACCACCGATGAATGGGAGCAGGACAAGAGTTTTCACATTGGGGGTAACACCCCTCGCAAGCATAATGCCTAGGACATAAATAGGTAAGGAAAGTGCGTAAATTGGCCTGATATTGAGGCACAGACCGACGGCAGCTCCAGCGATGAGCCCCAAGAAAAGGCGCTTGCCGTCTGACGCGCTTTCCAGAGCAAGGATGGTCGCAAGAGCCGCCGCCGCCGCGAGGAAAAATGACCATGTGTCGCTCAGGGGGTTTATAAGATATCCGCCCCAGAAGAGCATGAACAAAGCAATAGTCAGTAACGTGCCAACCGCTGTGGAATCTACAGAGAAGACCTTTTTGGCCAGAGTTGGAATCACATAAACCAAAGCCGCCGCGGTAACGACAGCATTGAACACATGAAAGAGCCTGAACTCTTCTATTTGGATCGCCTTTGCTATAAACCTAAGAAACCCGAGTATCAGCGGGAGCGAATAGCCCCTAAACGTGGTTTCGAAGTCATAGAGTGAAAAACTGCCACTTTTGAAATAGCTGCTACCTAAGTTCCAGTAATGCTCAGCGTCACAGCAGAAATATGGAGGCGGGTTCGATCCGGCTACATATCCCATCATTACCATAACGGTGATAATGAAAATTGCGAGGCGCATTTTCGGATATTGTACTACATCAGCTGTAAACCAGTTGCGCGGCGGCAGACTGACTGGTTGCGACATATCGTTCACGTTCCTCAGGGGTTCGGGCATGCTACTATCGAGGCACGAGAAATCCCGCCTAAGATGAATTGTCAATGCGGGATTGAAGCACGACGCTCAGGTTTCCTGCACTCTTGATCCTCAGGTCATCAGTCGCACTCCGATACCGAACACGTTGATCGATTGATCCGGACCTAACAGCAGATCAGTTGCTCGGAACACGACCGTTGCAATGAACGTGCGGAACGTAGTTGTTGTGCCGAACCTTGTTCCGGAGATGCAGACATTGGGAAGTGGAAGCGTGTAGCCTATGCAACGTGCACTCCAAACACCATAATGAGTGCAAAGGGTGGAACATTGGCGTAGTCAATGCTGACCAAACGGAGTTCACTTCGCTAACGCCCATTCTGCAGAGTTTATCGTCTATCTTTCGAATTCAGCAATGCGGAGCAAATACTGCCCATAGCTGCTCTTTGGAAGCCGATTAGCAAGCTCCACCAATTTGGTCCGATCGATCCAGCCGGACGCGTAGGCAACTTCCTCGGGACAAGCGATCCGGAAGCCTTGCCGTTTCTCCAATGCACGAACGAACTCGGCAGCTTCCACAAGGCTATCAGGCGTACCAGTGTCAAGCCAGGCGTACCCGCGTCCCATAAGCTCAACCTGAAGCTCTCCCTTTTCGAGGTAAACACGGTTGACGTCGGTGATCTCGAGTTCGCCACGCAAGGAAGGCTTCAGGTTTGCAGCAATGTCGACGACTTGGTAATCGTAGAAGTATAGACCTGTGACGGCCCAGCTTGAGCGCGGCAGTTTGGGCTTCTCCTCAATCGAAGCCGCTTTACCAGTACTATCGAACTCGACAACGCCGTATCGTTCGGGGTCGGTTACATGGTAGGCGAAGACTGAAGCTCCTGATGTGCGACTGGCGGCAGAGCGCAGCAAGTCTGTCAGACCATGCCCATAGTAGACGTTGTCGCCCAAAATTAGCACCGACGGGCCCCCGGCCACAAAATCAGCACCAATGATGTACGCCTGCGCAAGCCCCTCCGGCTTTGTCTGCTCGGCATATGACAAACGAACGCCCCACTGCTCACCAGTTCCAAGAAGCTGCCGGAACCGTGGAAGATCTTCGGGCGTCGAAATAATGAGAATGTCCCGAACACCCGCTAGCATGAGGGTGGTCAGCGGATAATAGATCATCGGCTTATCATAGATGGGCAGCAGTTGCTTGGACGTGACATAGGTCATTGGATGTAGGCGCGTCCCGCTGCCACCTGCCAGAATGATGCCCTTCATGTCTTTATCTCTCGCTAGAATTGAGTATCACCGGACTCAGTCGAAATAGAACGGCAACTCAGCCAGAGCCGGTTGCCGTTGGTCCTTCTCGGAAAGAACTGCGTCGTCCTGGTTGATGGGCCAGAAGATGCCGATGGCCCGATCATTCCAGAGCAGCCCATGATCGTGAGCTGCGGAGTAGTAGTTCGAGACCTTGTACTGGATCTCGGTATCCGGCTCGAGTGTACAGAAGCCATGGGCAAAGCCGACCGGGATAAAAAGCTGGCGGCCATTTCTTGCCGACAACTCGACTGCGACATGCTTTCCAAATGTCGGGGATGAGCGCCGAATATCCACTGCAACATCAAGAATGCTGCCACGCACAACCCGGATCAATTTGGCTTGCGCAAATGGCTCGCTCTGAAAATGTAGTCCCCGCACAGTGCCGACCGTTGCTGATAAGGAGTGGTTATCCTGTACAAATTCCGCATCGATACCAGCGTCTACGAAACGTCCCCGGTTGTAGGTCTCGGAAAAGAATCCGCGATTGTCGCCAAAGCGTTGCGGCGTCACGATCTTCACATCAGGGATTACAGTCGGCTCAACAACAAGCACGTGACACCTTTCCTCATTCACATTCAGCACTGGGTCGTGAACCGGTGGATCAAGCAACGAGCTTAGACCGCGATCCCGAGGCGTTCGCCCTGGTAAACGCCGGAGCGGACGCGCTCCCACCAGGCTTGGTTATCAAGATACCAAGTAACTGTCTTTCTCAACCCGCTCTCGAAGGTCTCGGCCGGACGCCATCCTAACTCGCGCTCGATCTTGCTGGCGTCGATGGCATAGCGCCGGTCATGGCCGGGCCGGTCCGTCACGTAGGAAATCAGCTTTTCCCGCGCACCGATCGCATTGCTCGGCGCCATCTCGTCGACGAGCTGACAGATGGCGCGCACGACATCGATGTTCGTGCGTTCGTTCCAGCCGCCAATGTTGTAGTTCTCGCCCACCCTGCCCTTTTCGGCCACGAGGATCAAAGCGTCCGCATGGTCATCGACATAGAGCCAGTCGCGGACATTCTCACCCTTGCCATAGACCGGCAGCGGCTTTCCCTCAAGCGCGTTCAGGATCATGAGGGGAATGAGCTTCTCAGGGAAATGATACGGCCCGTAATTGTTGGAGCAGTTCGTGATCAGCGTCGGTAGGCCGTAGGTGTGGTGCCACGCGCGCACGAAATGGTCCGATGCCGCTTTGGAGGCCGAGTACGGCGAGTTGGGCTGGTAGGGGTATTCCTCGTGGAAGAACCCCTCTTCGCCCAGGGAGCCGAAGACCTCATCGGTCGAGATGTGATGGAAGCGGAAAGCATCACGGCGCGCGGCGTCCAGCTTGTTCGAGTACGCCAGCGCAGCTTGCAGAAGCGTAAAGGTGCCGACCACATTCGTCTGCACGAACTCCCCCGGGCCGTCGATTGACCGATCGACGTGGCTTTCGGCGGCAAGATGCATGATCACGTCGGGCTGATACTCGCCAATCATTGCCTCCATCTGCTTTGCATCGGCAATATCGGCGCGCAAAAAACGATAGCGATCGCTACCGGCAACGGGTTCAAGAGAATCGAGATTCCCCGCATAGGTGAGCTTGTCGACGACCAAGACTTGATGCGGCGTGTCGGAAATCAGCTTGCGGACGACGGCCGATCCAATGAATCCGGCACCTCCGGTGACCAAATATCTCTTTGCCATGACCCCTGCTCTTCTTCATCCCCGGTCGCGGAGCATGCTCTTTCGTCGAGTATGAGCAACCCGCTTTCTGTATATCCGGCCGGGTACTAGCGTATAATGGCGATACCGTCCACGGCTTCTTGCTTTGGCCCGACTAAGAGGGCAATAAGCCACATTCGTAGAGCACGCTCGACCTATGGTAGATAAGATGCCCTCTCCCGAGGACTCCGAGGCAACTGCAGATAGCGCCCAGCCTCCGTACGCACCCGGTTCAGCAGAGGGTGTTCCTCTACCTGTCGATAGGCCGCCAAGATCTTGTCCGCACCATAGAGTTCCCGCAGGCGCTTCCAAGCCTCGGCCATATGCATCACCCGCTTTTCCTCATCGATGCTTCTCGACTTACGGTGATAAACGAAGGTGTTGGTCGCAACGGCAAGCTCAAATCCCGCGTCAAGCGCCCGGAAGCAATAGTCATTCTCTTCACCGTAGAAGAGCTTGAAATTCTCCTCGTCGAAGAAGCCGACACTTTCGATGACCTCCTTCTTGATGCCGAAGCAGAAGCCATGGACGAGGGGCACGCGGGGCACGAGATCTGCGTCGCTCCACGCCTCGCAGGCGAGATCGAGGTCGGAAGGAGCCACATCTGGCGGCAGCAGGTTGATGGCGGTGTTCTTGCCCTTGGCCTTGATCTGGGGGATGGATTGTGCCCCTGCGGCATTCGAAAGCGGACCCACGATGCCGATCCTTGGGCTCTGGTTTGCCGCGTCGAGAAGCTTGAGGGCCCAATTCGGGCTGACGATGGTGTCACTGTTCAGGAGAATGCGAAGATCCGCGATTCCGGCGGCAAGGCCCCGGTTAGCGGAGCGTGTATAGCCCAAATTATCCTCATTCTCGATTAGGGTGACCTGTTCCCTGCCCTTTGCAAACTCGCGCAAGTAGGACGTTGTCTGCGCATCGGAACGATCATTGACAATGATGATCCTGTGCTTGGGCAGCAGGCTTGCCCAAGCCGATTCCAGGCAAAGGCGCACATCCTCCAGGGCATTGTGCACGCATATGATGATATCGACAGGAACATTGGTGACGGATTTCAGCCGCCCGTCCTTTGCCTCAGCGAAAGAACGCTCTTTGAACGGGCTGGCGAGCGTCCCATAGTGAAGGATTTTCTCCGGAACAGTCAGGGTTCTTGCAAAAATATGCCGAAAGTACAGGAAATCCTCATGATGCCTCACAGAGGCACCCTGCGGCAGCAGGGGAATTATGGAAAGATCGGGACAGCGATAAATCACCCACGCCAGGCCCAACTGGTCACGGCGGCTATACCGTTCTATTTGCTGCCACCACAGGTGAAGGACGTCGGATGTCTCTTGCCTCTTGAGGGGAACTACCATGAAGCCGGTTTCGAACAGCGGCTGCTTGAGGGGCAGTCCAGCCCTTCGGTAGTGCTCGATCTGTCTGTCGATGAGCTTTGCGGAATCCTTGTTGAGGCGCTTGCAGGCTTCGGCCTCATCGTAGAAGCATGCGCGATGGGGGTGCGCTATAAGTCCTAAATCGGCGCCCTTGCTCGTGACCAATCCAATGTAATGGTGAATGTCGCCCTTCAGGATGATGTTAGCGTCCAGCCAAATGGCGATCTCATGATCCTGAAACAGCTCATGGGGGTGCGTCTTGACCCAGCGAGCAATTCTCGTCGGGTCGGGATGATAATACGGCGCGGCGCGCATCTGCCAGACACCATAGTCGTTTCGTGGGCGATCCGTGAAGCACACGTAATCGACATACGGATCAATGCGCTCCGGGAGGAGCAGGTTGTCATATTCGCCGAAGATCGCCGTGTAGATTACAATCCGGCGCCCGTCTGCGGGGGCCGCTCGATAGGCCGCGATCTGCCTACCTATATCGTCCCGAACAACCCAACGACTGTCGAACAAAGCCTGGGCAGCCTGTTTCGGTAATATGACGGCGAAACCATCCTTCGTTCGATCAAGAGTGCGCTGAACCAGGGCCGCCACACCGGGTAGGCTGCGGGCTAGGGCGCGCAAAGGACGCGTGACGGTCCAGGACAGCGATCCACGCAATTCCCTGATCTCAGCGTACAAGCCATGAACGGTGGCTTGGAGCTCGGCGATCTCCTCGCTCTGTCTTTCGAGTTGCTCGCGTAGAGAGGTAGCGTCAGCTCCAGCAGCCGCGTTGTCGTCCGGAGGTGTAGACTGCAGGGCATCCTGAGTCATCGATCCAAGACCTTGCCGCACGCTATTCGCGAAACCCTCCGAGGAAGACTTGGGGTTGCCGCGCGCGAGGCGATCCAGCTTCCTGCATTCAATGCATGCCCTTCTTCCTCGCGCTTTCGTGCCGACATTGTGAGATCACCCATCCTTGGCGCTGACGCCCGCGGAAGCGGCATAGGTTTCGATCACCTCCTCAAGATCGCCGAATGCTTTGATGCGACCATGTTCCAAGAGGACCGCCTTGTTGCAGAGATCCCGCAGCACCTTGTTGGAGTGGGAGGCCAGGACGAGTAGCTTGGACTCACGTGCAAAGCTCTCAAGCTTCTCGTTAGCTTTTTGCAAGAAACGGGCGTCACCTGTTGCTACGACCTCATCCAGCAAAAGGATGTCCGTTTCCACATGCGTTGAGATGGCGAAAGCCAGACGTGCCCGCATGCCCGAGGAATAGGTGCGCATAGGCAGATCGAGAAAATCTCCGAGCTCGCTAAACTCCGCAATAACATCGGCTTTTTTCTTTAGTTCTGCCTTGCTCATCCCAAGGAAGAGCCCGCGAATAAAAATGTTGTCATAGCCGGTCGAATCCATATCGAGACCGAAGCTAAGGTTCAGCAGTGGCGCCACACGTCCTTGAATGGTGACCCGTCCATGCGTCGGCGGATAGAGCCTGGCCATCACTCGCAGGAGCGTGGTCTTGCCCGCTCCGTTATGCCCCAGAAGTGCCAGACGATCGCCTGGACCAAGCGTCAGCGAGAGTTTATCGAGGGCGCGCACCACCATCTGCCCCGCCTGCCCTGATGACAGTTGCCCGCCGATGGGCTTGTCCGCAGATGAAGGACGCTTCCTATCAGACTTCGAGGCGTGGACCGGAAATTCCAGCGTTATGTTTTCAAGCTTGATCAGCGCCATTATCCGACCTCAAACCCAGAACGCTATGCGCCGGCGCCAATGAGCATAGACTGGCAAGGTGATCCCCCAACCGACAACCGTAATTCCAAAAGCCACAGCCCAGATCAAAAGGCCTGGCGGCTGCCCCAGAAGCGGAGCGCGCAAGAGTTCTATGAAGTAGTAAAATGGGTTGAAGTAAACGAAGACTGCGCGGATGCCGCTGGCACTGTCGGGAAACCAAAGGATGGGCGTCACGAAGAAAGCAAGGCGCATGGCATTCGGAATCAGCTGCCCTAAATCTCGATAACGTACATTGATGAGGCCCAATAGCAGGGCCACCCAAATCCCGTTCAGCAATATCATCGCTAGTGCGGGCAGAACCAGGACGATGCTCGGAAACGGCCACACTTGGTAAAGAGCAAGAACCGCAAAATAGACAATGGCGTTAAAGCCGAGGATGATCAAATTTTTCCAGAGAAGTTTATAGACATACACTGTCCCGGGAACGGCGATCTCTCGGATGGCGGAGGCGTTACTCACGAAGGCGTCTTTCCCCTCGGTCACTAGCGCATTTAGAAAGATCCAGATCATATAACCGGTGACGAGATGGGGAATATAATCCGACATCGGATGCCCCATAATCCCGCCGTAGAGACTGCCAATACAAGTCGCAACAAACGCCAAGCTGAGTGTGTTCCAGAACGGGCCAATGTGTGATTGCCGATGACGTGTCTGCACGTCTCGCCAGCCAAGCGTCATCCACAGTTCGCGCCAGCGCCATCCATCACGAACCTCACGTAATACGTCTAACACTTTCGAACCGTCGGTTCTCAACTTTGTTTCCTTGATTTTGATAGCAGCGCTTGAGCCATCATCCCGAAGCACCAAACGCTTTTATCTTGAACCGAAGCCCAGCGATAAGGCAGTGATCATAATCTCAGAACTTTGGTCGTACAGGCAGATTACGCCTTCACCACGTTGCTGCGCGCCCCGAGATACCGTCCGCGCGTATCGACAATGAGCTTCGCGTACTTCTCGATAGTCTCGTAGTCGAACTTGTCGTGATCGGTCGCCAGCAGCACGAGATCGTAGCTGGCCAGCACCTCTGGCGTCAGTTCGACGCTTTTGAGATCGAATGAATAACGCCGCATCTTCGGGAAACTCGGAACATGTGGGTCGCTGAAGGCGATCTGTGCCCCCTTCGCCTGCAGCAGTGTCATGAGCTCGACCGACGGCGATTCCCGCATGTCGTCGACATTCTTCTTGTAGGCAATGCCAAGGACAAGGATCTTGCTGCCGCGGATCGGCTTCTCACGCTCGTTCAAGGCATCGGCGATCTTCTCGACCACCCATTCGGGCATTGTGCTGTTGATCTCACCAGCGAGCTCGATGAAGCGCGTGTGCAGACCATATTCACGCGCCTTCCAGGTCAGATAGAACGGATCGATCGGGATGCAGTGCCCGCCGAGGCCCGGGCCCGGATAATAAGGCACGAAGCCGAAGGGCTTGGTCGCGGCGGCCCGAATGACCTCGTGAATGTCGATCCCCATCCGGTCGGCAATGATCTTCATCTCGTTGACGAGGCCGATATTGACCGCCCGGTGAATGTTCTCGAGCAGCTTCGTCAGCTCGGCTGCCTGGGTCGAGCTCACCGGCACAACGGTGTTGATCACCTGGCCATACAGGGCGAGGCCGACCTCGAGGCATGACGGCGTGCTGCCGCCGCAGACCTTGGGAATGGTGTGCGTGCTGAACTTGGCATTGCCTGGATCCTCGCGCTCGGGCGAGAACACGAGAAATGCATCCTCACCGATGGTAAATCCGGCCTTCTCGAGCCGTGGGCGCAATTCTTCCTCCGTCGTCCCGGGGTAAGTCGTGCTCTCCAGGGACATGACCTGGCCGCTTTTCAGGTGGGGAAGAAGGGCGTCGACCGTGTTCAGCACGAAGCTGAGATCCGGCTCCCGGTATTTGTTCAGGGGGGTCGGCACACAGAGGATCAAGGCATCCACATCGCGGGCACGGGAGAGATCCGAGGTCGGCTCGAAGCCATTCCTGATCGCTTTCGCGATCCCGTCCGAGCCGATATGTTCGATATAAGTCTGCCCCCGCTTCAGGACGTCGACCTTGCTCTGATCGATATCGAAGCCGACGACCCGGTATCCGACTTCAGAGTAGCGGAGCGAAAGCGGCAGACCGACATAGCCAAGCCCAACGATGCCGATCACAGCGGTCTTATCGTTCAACTTTTTTAGCAGCGTATCTTTGTGCATCGGGACAACTCGGCTTCAGGCTCGTGGGACGGCGCGCCCCTTCTATAAGGGCATTGATCGAGACCGCATACCTCGGGAAAGCGCCATAGTGCCGCGCCTGCCATAGGGAGAGGCATCCGGTCGGCAAGCCTGACCGGTACGCGTCGGAGGCCGCTATACCGCTTTGGCCCCTCGCCAGCAACCCTGGCCACTCGCACCGGCTCAAAGGATGTGCAGCGTCGCGAGTACGATCACTTGGCTCGTCGAATAGGTTAAACTTCTGAATTGATTCTAAAGTTTTAAATATGTAATGTTGTTACAAAGCGCTCGTCATTGCACCACGCAGAAGGCAACTCGAGCGCCTGCAAAGCCTAGTTTCCGATTGTTGGACCGTTCTCTCACGGTGGAGCCCCGAGCTTGCTCGGCCCTGGAGATCACCTTACTAGGGCGCACCTGATCCTGGGGAACATCATGCGCATCGTGGCCGTCGCGGTTACTTACAATCCGGACATTGACGTTCTGGCCCAGACCCTGCAATCGGTCACCTCCCAAGTTCAGCACCTCGTTGTAGTTGATAATGGTTCCGGGAATATCGAGGACATCCGGAGCACGGCCGCAGAGCTTTCGGCCCACCTTGTTGATAACCCTAACAATATCGGGATTGCGGCCGCCCAGAATCAGGGTGTTGCCTATGCTCGCGCCGAAGGTTTCTCACATGTGCTGCTGCTCGATCAGGACACCTTCCTCGCCCCAGAGGTCGTGGCTGACTTAGCCCAAAACCTGCTCGCCCTCGAACGCGACCACGGCCCAGTCGCCGCAATTGGGCCGGCCTATTATGAACTCAACAGCCGGCGGCAAACGAGGGGCTACGTCGCCAACGGACTCTGGCTATCCCGGCTATCCCTCGCAGATGCGAAACGCCCGGTCGCCAGCGACTTCATCATCGCATCGGGCTCCCTGATCCCACTGACCGTCCTCGACCAAGTCGGCGGGTTCAAAGAGGAACTCTTCATTGACCTCGTGGACGTCGAATGGTGCTTCCGGGCCCGCAAGGCAGGATACAAAAGCTTTCTCTCGCCGACGGCCACCGTCGATCACCGCCTAGGCAACGACACCGTTCAGATCGGCACGAAGCGTGTCGCGGTCCATGTACCGATCCGGAACTATTACTGGGTGCGAAACGCGCTCTGGCTCGCCCGCCAGCCCCATACGCCGCTCGCCTGGCGCCTCTATTTCGTCAGCCGAAGCCTTGGATTTCTGGCAACCTACACGACACTCGTCGACGAGCGGGCGCGCAGGCTGCAGCTCATGGCTCGCGGAATTTGGGACGGCATCGGCGGGCGGCTCGGCCCCCTCCGGCAGTGATTCACCCCACATGCCTCTGCGCGGTGGCAAGGCCCCATTCCAGCAGGGCTTCAGCCCGCTCAGGGGTATCCGCTTCAACGTAAACACGGAGTTCGGGGGCGTTGCCGGATGCCCGGAAATGAACGATCTCGCGATTATTCGCCGTCAGGCGCAGACCGTCGCGCCGATCAAGCTCGGCACAGCCGCCCAAGGGGGCGAGCGTTTCGTCAAGGAAACCCCTATCCTCTTGCAGTCGATTGAGGAATGAGGCGCTCCTCTCGCTGGCCACATCCTTCAACCGGTTGCTCGCGGCAGCCTTGAACGCATAGGTAGCCGCAACGTCGGCAAGTGGTCTTGCCTCCCCTACAACTTGCCCGAGCACGCAGAGGATCGGCAGCATCGCGTCACGGGTTGGGAGCACCTTCAGACTGCGCCCATTCCGGACGATGTCCGAACCGAGCAGAACCCCGCCGTTGGCCTCGAATCCGACGATGGCCTCGGCGCCCGAGCGGGCCGCTTCCTTCATTCCCTCGATGACGTAAGGGGATCCGACCCGGGTGCGAATGACTGTGGGGAATGCGCCTGAGGCTTCCAGGGCCGAGTTGGAGGTCACTGGGGTGACGATAACGTCCGCCCTCAACAATTTGGCCGTGATTGCCCCCACCAGATCGCCACGCAGGAAGGTTCCGTTTCCGTCAGAGATCAGAGGCCGGTCCGCATCGCCATCCGTCGACACGATGGCGTCAAGCGCCTGCACGCCGGCCCAGCGCCGCGCCAGAGCCTCGTCCTCCTCCCGCAATGCTTCCGTGTCGACAGGGATGAATTGCGTGGCGCGCCCGAGCGGCACAGCCCGGGCTCCAAGGGTTTCGATCATCTCGACCATGATGTCACGGGCCACTGAGGAGTGCTGATACACCCCGATCGTTAGGCCCTTCAGCGCTCCGGTCCCGAAGAAATCTCGGTAGCGAGCCAAGTAAGCCGCAATGAGGTCAGTGTCCGGTGCTTCGGCCTGGAAGCTATGGGCAGCCTCCGGTATCGAGGCAATCGCCAGCCTGGCATGCCAGGCCAGAATGGCAGCCTCGTCTTTCTTGTCGATCTCGCCCTGAGCCCGATAGAATTTCAGCCCATTGCGATCCTCCGGAATATGGCTTCCGGTGACCATGATGGCAGGGAGGCCAAAGCGGATGCCGTGATAGGCAAGCGCCGGCGTCGGCAGGGCACCGCAATCGAGAGGCCGAAGTCCGGACGCGTGAAGGGCGGCACAGCAAAGTCGGGAGATGTCCGGGCTGCTGGCGCGCAGGTCCTGTCCCACGAGGACGACATGGCCGGCCGCAGCCGCCGCGCCATCGGCTTTCAGCATCTCCGCGAACGCGCATGTATATGCGAAAGCCGGAACGCCATCCAACTCCGTTACGAGCCCACGCAAGCCGCTTGTGCCGAACTTGAGGGACGACTGGACCACGTCCGGAATCATATCCATCCTCGTTTGCACTCTCGTCCTGAAGCCGGAGAGATCGATGGCCTGCTTGCCGCATCGCCAAGGGAATGGCGATCAGGGCTATTTTCGCGACTTGGCGATCAAGATCAATGCATCCACTTGGGGAGTCCCGTCATCCTCATGGGTGGCGCTTCCGAAGGATTGCCTTCAGGACGAGCCGTTCGACGCACCTTGCCTTATGCCGTTCAAACCCGTTCCCACGCCTCCGAGCCCTCCGATCTGCGCAGCGCATCCAGGATGCGCATGTTCATGACCGCATCCTCCAGTCCATAGGCCAGAGGCTCGATGCCACGGACCGCGCGGCTGAAGGCTTCTCCCTGCAACCGGTATTGGTCCACCACGGGAAACTCGATGGCACGGGCGGAGCGGTTGGCATGGGCAGTTCCCTCGTCGACGAAGATCCGCGTGGGAATATCCGGCGGGGCGTTGAAGGGGATCTCGATTTCGATCCTTCCCTTCGTTCCGAGGATCTGGACCCGCTGGTAGGGCACCGACTGGGTCGAGACCGTGAAGGTCATCTGCCGCCCGCCCCCGAAATCCATCAGCGCGCTGGTGGTGCGGTCGACGCCGAAGGCGGGATCGCGGTCCATCAGCGTGACCGCCCGAACGGGGTCCACATCGAAGAAATAGCGACCGGCGACGACCGCGTAGCAGCCGATGTCGAGGAGCCCTCCCCCGCCGATGTCGGCCTTGTTGCGGATATTCGTGGGATCGCTGTTGAAATAGGCGAAGAGAACCTGGATCGCGCGCAGCTCCCCGATCTCGCCGCTCTGGATGATCTCGCGGGCCCGGTGCCATTGCGGGTGATGGCGGACCATGAAGGCCTCCGCGATCAGGACCTGCTTCGAGGCCTTTCGGAGCTCTTCGGCCTCGTCCGCCGTGATGGCGATCGGCTTCTCGCACAAAACGTGCTTGCCAGCCGCCGCGGCGGCCAGGGTCATCGGCACATGCAGATGATTGGGCAGCGGATTGTAGATCGCCTCGATCTCGGGATCGGCGAAAAGGGCCTCATAGGAGCCATGGGCTCCGGGAATGCCGAGCTCCGCCGCCATGGCCCTGGCCGCCCCCTCCTCCCGCGAGGCGACGGCAACCACATCGCAGAGCGGGCTTTTCATCATGCCCGGAACGACTTTCGTTCGACCGATCCGGGCCGTGCTCAGGATGCCCCAGCGGACGGGTTGCATGGCGTTCTCCTCCTCCCCGCTCATTGCGGAGCATTTCGGCTTCAGAATACCGAGCGGCGCAGCGATTTGTAATCCTTGTGCAGAACCGGCCCGGTCGTCTCGCGCTCCAGGAGCGTCAGGGGCAGGCGGATGTTCCAATCCTCGGATTTCATCTCGCCCCGGATGAGCTTCAGGAGCACATCGGCCCCGACCCGCCCGAGTTCATGCAGGGGCTGGCGAAACGTCGTGAGTGTCGGCTCGGAATAATCCGAAAACTCGACCCCGTCGAAGCCGATCACCGACACGTCCTGCGGCACGCGGATGCGCTCGGCCCGCACGCGTTTGATGAAGCCGATCGCGCTCTCGTCACAGGCGGCGAAGATGCCGGTCGGACGGTCCTCCATCCGCACAAAGGCTTCGGCGGCGGCAACGCCGGTCGAGAAGACGAAAGGCCCTTCCCAGCGCACGAAATCGTTCCGGCTGAGGCCGATGGCCGCAATCCCCTCCTTGAAGCCGCCGAACCGCTCGCTCTCGATGATCGAGCTCAGCGTGCCCGAGATATAGCCGAACCTGCGGTGGCCGAGGGCGGCGAGATATTCCACGGCCCTGCGGGTGGCCTCCCGGTCCTGGACGACCACATTCGGGATGGCCGGGTCCTGAATGGCGGCGCACATGCCGACGATCGGGAGGCCTGATTCGCGCATGCTGCGGGCGCCGTGCTCGGGGATGTAGCCGGTCAGCAGGAGAACGCCGTCCACCTGCCGGGACAGGACGAGGTCGACGTAGCGGGCCTCGCGCTCGCGCCGGTTGTCGAGATTGCCGATGATGATGCCGTATCCCGACTTCGTCAGCTCGTCGTCGACGCCGCGGAGGATCTCGGCAAAGACCGGGTTCGTCAGCCTCGGCGCCACCACCAGCACATTCATGGTGCGGCGGGTGCGCAGCTTCTGCGCCGTGCTGTTGGGAGTGTAGCCGCTGCGGCGCACAGCCTCCATCACGGCATCGTGCGTTTTTTTCCGAACCTTGTCGGGATCCGAGAGGACACGGCTGACAGTTGCCGTGGATACGCCTGCAAGTCGTGCAACGTCGGCAATGCGTATGTCCTTGACCGCCCTCCAGCTATTCCGACTCATGCAGGTTACCCCTAGGACCTCGGCAAGATACGTTACCCTCTTTCAGGGGGCGACAACTTACCTCAACTTCCTTCTTGACTAATCTAAAAAGCACATACAACCTATAACTCAAGATGTAATCGATTACAAAAATCGATAAAGCGCTTCTGGGAGGAAGCTATGAGCATGAAAACACGCGTTTCCGCGTATACTCTTTCTGTTGCCCTCGTCTGCAGCACCGGAGCCTTTGCGCAACAAAAGGCCGAGGTTCTCCATTGGTGGACCTCCGCCGGCGAATCGGCCTCGGTGAAGGTCTTCGCCGACCAGTTCACCAAGGCCGGCGGCACCTGGGTCGACAACGCCATCGCGGGCGGCGTCAATGCGCGCACCGCCGGCATCAACCGGATGGTGGGCGGCAATCCCCCGACCATGATGCAGTTCAACACCGGCAAGCAGTTCGACGAGCTGGTCAGCAACGATCTGGTGCGCGACGTCGACGCCCAGGCAAAAGCCGGCAAGTGGCGCGAGATCATGCCCAAGCCGATCGTCGAGGCTGCCGTCCGCAACGGCAAGTTCTATGCGGTTCCCGTCAATATCCACGGCCAGAACTGGATGTTCTACAACACGAAGATCTTTGCCGATGCAGGTCTTCAGCCTCCGAAGACTTTTCCTGAGCTGATCGAGACCGGAGAAAAGCTCAAGGCCAAGGGCGTGATCCCGATCGCACTTGGCGGACAGCCGACCTGGGAGCACAACCTGTTCCGCGCCGTGCTCGTCGGCAATGGCGGCGCCGAGATGTTCCGTCAGTTCTACGGCGTCCGTAAGCCGGACGTGCTGAAGGATCCGAAGTTCAGGCAGACCGTCGAGCTCTTCGGCAAGATGCGCGGCCTCGTCGATCCGGCGAGCCCCGGCCGCAACTGGAACGACGCGACGGCGCTCGTGATCACCAACAAGGCGGCGATGCACTTCAACGGCGACTGGGCCAAGGGCGAGTTCACCGCGGCCGGCCAGACGCCAGGCAAGGAATACGGCTGCACCCTTGTGGGCGACACCCCCAAGGAAGTGATCGGCGGCGACGTCTTCGTCTTCCCGGCGACCAAGGACAAGGCGGCGCTCGAGACCCAGGACAAGCTGATCCAGGTTCTTCTCGACCCGGCCACCCAGCTTGCCTTCAACATCAAGAAGGGCTCGATCCCGGTCCGACTGGATGTGGACGTGTCCTCGATGGACGTTTGCGCCCAGAGGTCGAGCGCGGTGCTGAAGGATCCGGCCAACCAGGTCGAGGCTATGGAGCTGCTGAGCCCGCCGAACTACTCGGGCGCCATCCAGGATGCCGTCACGCAGTACTGGAACACCCCGAGCATGACGGTCGATACCTTCATCGAGAAGGTGAGCAACGCCATGCGGGACGCGACCTGAGGACTGCCTGCCTCGCCCCGTATCATACCGGGGCGAGGCACCCCATCGCTGGATCTTAATGCACTCTCAACGGAGCCTGTCCGGTGGATACCATCTCGATTCGCGCTCCAAGCGTCAGCCCGAGTGGCACGAAGATCCGGCGCAGCCTGCGAACCCGCCTGCCCGCGGCCATTGCCCTTCTCCCGACCGCGCTCATCGTTCTCGTTGTCTATATCGGCTGCATGCTCTGGACCGTGCGGCTTTCGTTCACGAGCTCGACCCTTCTGCCCAAGCTCGACTGGTTCGGCGTGACGCAATACACCCGGCTCTTCGCCAATGACCGTTTCGTCACATCGGCCGAGAACATTTTCATTTTCGGGGCCTTGTTCATCTCGGGCTGCCTCATCATCGGCTTCCTGCTCGCGGTCTTCATCGACCAGAACGTGCGCGGCGAAGGCCTTTTCCGCACGATCTTTCTCTATCCTTTCTCCATGTCCTTCGTCGTCACCGGCGTTGCGTGGCAATGGTTCCTGAATCCCGCCCTGGGCCTGCAAAAACTCGTCCGCGACATGGGATTCGAGACCTTCACCTTCGACTGGATCGTGAACCAGAGAATGGCGATCTACACCATCGTCATCGCCGGCCTCTGGCACGGCTCCGGCCTCACCATGGCCATCATGCTCGCTGGCCTGCGCGGCGTGGACAAGGATCTCTGGAAGGCCGCCAAGATCGACGGCATCCCGACCTGGCGCGTCTATACATCCGTCGTTCTGCCGCTGCTCCGGCCGATGGTCGTCACCGCAGTGGTGCTGCTCGCGACCGGTGTCGTGAAGCTCTACGACCTCGTGGTCGCCATGACCCTCGGCGGCCCCGGCATCGCCACCGAAGTGCCGGCGAAATTCGTCATGGACCACCTGTTCGAGCGCAACAACATCGGACTGGGAACCGCCGCCGCGACGATGATGCTGATCACGGTCGTGATCGTGCTCGCCCCCTGGGTCTATGTCCGCTACGTCCGTCCGCAAGGGAGCCACGCATGAACGCCGCAGAGCCGCAGGGCCGCCGCCCTCACCGTCTCACCGTCGGGCGCATCGGCGTCTATGCTTTCCTGGCGACGTCGGCCCTGTTCTTCCTGCTGCCGCTCTGGATCATGGTGATGACGTCGCTCAAGCCCATGGAGGAGATCCGGCTCGGCAACATCCTCGCCCTGCCCGCCGCCATGACCTTCGAAGCCTGGACGAAAGCTTGGTCTTCCGCTTGCACAGGTCTCGAGTGCAACGGCATCAGCGTCGGCTTCTGGAATTCGGTGCGGATCCTGATCCCCTCGGTGATTCTTTCGATCATCGCCGGCGCGGTCAACGGCTACGCCCTGTCGTTCTGGCGCGTGAAGGGCGCCAACGTGATGTTCGGCATCCTGCTGCTCGGCGCCTTTATCCCCTACCAGGTCTTCCTCTATCCCCTGGTGCGCATCTTCTCGCTGACCGGGGTCTACAATTCACTGCTCTGCATCGTGGTCGTGCATGTGATCTTCGGCCTTCCCACCATGACGCTCCTGTTCCGCAATTATTATGCGGGCCTGCCGCTCGAGCTGTTCAAGGCAGCGCGCATCGATGGCGGCGGGTTCTGGTCGATCTTCTTCCGCGTCATCCTGCCCATGTCGACGCCCATCATCGTGGTCGCGGCGATCCTGCAGGTGACCGGCATCTGGAACGACTTCATCTTCGGCCTGACGTTCGCCGGCCGCCAGAACCTACCCATGACCGTGCAGCTGAACAACATCGTCAACTCGACCCAGGGCGAGCGCGCCTACAACGTCGACATGGCCGCCACCATGCTCGCGGCGCTCGTTCCGCTCGTCGTCTATTTCGTCTCCGGCCGCTGGTTCGTCCGCGGCATCGCCGCCGGCGCTGTGAAGGGATAAGGCATGTCGACCGTTTCCGTTCGTGATGTGAGTGTCGCCTTCGAGGCCGTTCAGGTCTTCGATGGTCTCTCTCTCGATATCGACGAAGGAGAGTTCATCGTCCTGCTCGGGCCGTCCGGCTGCGGCAAGTCCACCCTGCTCAATGCCATTGCCGGACTGCTCGACGTGGCCGAGGGGCAGATCTGGATCAACGGAAAGAATGTCACTTGGGATGAGCCCAAGGACCGCGGCATCGCCATGGTGTTTCAGTCCTATGCTTTGTACCCGCGCATGAGTGTGCGCGAGAACATGTCCTTCGGGCTCAAGATGGCGAAGACGCCGAAGCCCGAGATCGAAAAGCGCGTCGCCAAGGCCGCCGAGCTTCTGCAGATCGTACCCCTCCTCGACCGGCGCCCGGATCAACTCTCCGGCGGCCAGCGCCAGCGCGTCGCCATCGGCCGCGCCCTGGTACGCGACGCGGCCGTGTTCCTGTTCGACGAGCCGCTGTCCAACCTCGACGCCAAGCTGAGGAACGAGCTGCGCGTCGAGATCAAGCGGCTGCATGCGAGACTCGGCAAGACCACCATGGTCTATGTTACGCATGACCAGATCGAGGCCATGACGCTCGCCGATCGCATCGTGGTCATGAAGGAGCAGAAGATCCAGCAGATCGGCACGCCCGACGAGATCTATCACCGCCCCGCCAATCTGTTCGTCGCAGGCTTCGTCGGTTCGCCGCAGATGAACTTCATCAAAGGCAGGATCGAGAATACCGGCGAGGGCCTGAGCTTCCTGGCCGGTGACCGCCGCCTCTCGCTGGCCGAGTACCCCTTCGCCACAGCTCCGGTCCCGGGACAGGAGGTCGTGCTCGGCATTCGTCCTGAACATCTGGAGATCTCCGGCTCCGGCAGCTGGCCGGGCTTCAAAGTCGACATCGTCGAGCCCATGGGCGCCGACACGGTGATTTGGTGCAGCGACGGCGTCGGCTCGGTCCAAGTGCGCACCACGGGCAGCCGCAGGGCGTCCCGCGGCGAGAGCCTGACGCTTCACGTTGCGCCGACCGAAATCTCGCTCTTTGCCGCCGATACCGGCGATCGCCTTTGACATCACCGACATCGCGACCGGACCGTTGAGACCGCCCGTCGCGCCTGCCTTCACGAACCCTGAGGATTCCATGAGCGTCACCGATATTCTTTCCATCCAGCTTTATACCTTGCGATCCATGGAGGATCTCGATCTCATCCTCGACACGGTCGCTGATGCCGGCTACCGCAACGTGGAAACGGTCGGCTCGCATCTCGACAAGGCGGCGGAGGTTCGCTCCAAGCTCGATGCGCGCGGCCTCAAGGCGTCTTCCAGCCATGTCAGCATGGCCGCCTTGCGCGAGAAGCCCGATGCCGTCGTCGATGCCTGCCGCACGCTCGGGCTCACGCATCTCTACATGCCGGCCGTTCCGCCGGAAGAGCGCGACATGGCGGCGGACGGCTGGCGTTCGCTCGGCCGCGAGCTGGGCCAGATTGCCGAGCGCTTTCAGTCGAAAGGAATCCGCCTTGGCTATCACAACCACCATTGGGAGCTGAAGCCGAAGGATGGCGCGAAGACCGCGCTCGAACTGATCTTCGAGGCTGCCGGATCGAGCCCGCTCACCTGGCAGGTCGACGTCGCCTGGCTCGTGCGCGGCAATGCCGATCCCAAGGAGTGGATCGACCGCTATCGCAGCAGGGTGACTGCCGCGCACGTCAAGGACATTGCGCCCGCAGGTCAGAACGAAGACCAGGACGGCTGGGCCGATGTCGGCTCCGGCACCCTCAACTGGCGCGATCTCTGGCGCGTGTGCCGCGACGCAGGCGCCGAATGGATGGTGGTCGAGCACGACAAGCCGGTGAACCCGGCACAGACGGCCCGCAACAGCTTTGCGTTCCTGCGCAACATCGAGGATTGACGATCATGAATTCCCTCAACGTCGGCATCATCGGATGCGGCAACATCTCGGGCATCTATCTCAAGAACATTCCCGCCTATAACGGCCTGACCCTTCGCGCCTGCGCCGACATGCGGCCGGAAGTGGCGCAGGCCCAGGCCAGCAAACACGGCGTCGAAGCGCTCTCGGTCGATCAGCTTCTGGCGCGTAACGACATCGACCTCGTGGTCAACCTCACCGTGCCGGCCGCCCATTTCGGCGTCTCGCTCGCGGCGCTCAGTGCCGGCAAGCACGTGTTCTCGGAGAAGCCGCTCGCGGTCGATTTCGAGCAGGGCCGCAAGCTCGTCGACGAGGCGGAGGCCCGCGGCCTTCATCTCGGCTGCGCGCCGGACACCTTCCTCGGCGGCGGCGGGCGCCTCGCCCGCAAGCTCGTGGATGACGGCAAGATCGGGCACATCCTCTCGGGCACGGCCTTCCTGATGTCGCACGGCATGGAGCACTGGCACCCGGATCCGGAATTCTTCTTCAAGCCCGGCGGCGGCCCGATCCTCGACATGGCGCCCTATTATCTGAGCGCCCTCGTCAACCTGATCGGCCCGGTGAAGCGCGTCTTCGCCATGTCGAGCATCGGTTTCCCGGAGCGCATCGTCACGTCCGAATCGCCGCGCAAGGGCGACCGGATCCCGGTCGAGACCGCCACCCATGTGACGGCCCTGCTGGAATTCACCTCCGGCGCGCAGGTGACCTTCTGCATGAGCTGGGACGTGTGGAAGCACAGCCATCCCGCCATCGAGATCTATGGCTCGGAGGGCTCGCTGCGTGTGCCGGATCCGAACTTCTTCGGCGGGCAGGTGGAAATCACCGAGCGCGGCGGTGACTGGCGCCCGGTCGATTCGAGCGACATGCCGCTCGGCGCGCCGAACTGGCGCTCGCCCAACTGGGCGCCGGAGATGCCGAACAAGGCCAATTACCGCGCCCTCGGCCTCGCCGATCTCGCCAGCGCCGTATTGAACGGCACGCCGCACCGCTCGAGCGGCCGCCTCGGCCTGCACGTTCTTGAGGTCATGCACAGCATCCTCGAGGGCGCGGCGACCGGGCAGCCGCGGGCGATCACCACGAGTCTCGAACGCCCGGCCGTTCTCGACGATGCCGATGCGGCGGCTCTCTGGAAAGGACAACCTCAGACGGCGTCCGCCGCCTGAGGCCCGCTCCACTCATTGCGACAGAAAGAAAGAAAAATGCGGGAAGCACTCATCGTGTGGGGCGGCTGGCACGGCCATGAGCCGGAGCAATGCGCGGGCATCGTTGCCGAGATGCTGCGGGACGAGGGTTTTCAGGTGCACCTGGAAACCTCCACCCGGGCTTTCGTCAGTCCCACGCTCTCCACGATGAGCCTCGTCGTGCCGATCTATACGATGTCGAAGATCGAAAAGGACGAGGTTGCCGGCCTGTCGAAGGCCGTGCGCGAAGGCACTGGCCTTGCCGGCTTCCACGGCGGCATGGGCGACGCCTTCCGCGAGGCAGTCGAGTACCAGTTCATGTGCGGTGGCCAGTGGGTGGCTCACCCCGGCAACATCATCGACTACCGCGTGAACATCACGCGCCCCGACGACCCGGTCATGCAGGGCATCCAGGATTTCGACTATCATTCCGAGCAGTACTACATGCATGTGGACCCCTCGAACGAGGTCCTGGCGACGACCACCTTCTCCGGCGAGCATGCCCCCTGGATCGAAGGCGTCGTCATGCCGGTGGTCTGGAAGCGCAGTCACGGCCAGGGCCGCGTGTTCTACAGCTCGCTCGGACACGTGGCGAAGGAATTCGACGTGCCCGAAATGCGCACCATCCTCCGCCGCGGCATGGTCTGGGCCGCGCGGGAATGAGCAGGAGCTACTGCGCAGGCGGTGCGGCAGCTCCGGAGGGCGGAGCCGACGCCGGCTCCGGCGCAGGTGCGGCTGCAGCCGAGCCACCACGGACATAGCGCTGGATGACGGCCGCCGTGCGCTGGCCATCGGCGGCGAGATTCGTATCTGCCGCATAGGGTGGCCAGGGATCGGCGGTATGAATGACCTTGTTCCAGGCAATGGCATCGCCTGCTTCCATGGTCACGGAATCGCGATGCTTCGTATAGTCGATGCAGCCGCCGACGCAGAGCGCCGGCATCACATACAGAAGCGTTCTGAACCGGCTATTATTTCTTGACGATCTTCTTGCCGACATTGCGCTTTTCCGACTGCAGTTCGACGATATGCCCATAGGGACCGATCACGCCCTCGCCGTCTGCGAAGCGCTTCTGCATGTTGCTGTCCACTTCGAGCGATCCCATCAGGAAGAATTCCAGATCATTGCTGGGCTTGGATCCATCGAGAGGAGTGCGCAGCGGCTGTCCGGGTTTGGCCGGTCGCACCAATCGCGGCGTTACGATGATGACCAGATCCGTTTCCTGCTCCTGGAATCCCGAGGAGCGGAAGAGCGCGCCGATAACGGGCAGCTGGCCGATCCAGGGAAGCTGCTCCTGGTTCTTGGAATGCATAGACTGAAGAAGGCCTGCCATCGCGAAGCTCTGGCCGTCTCGGACCTCGATGGAGGTGCTTGCCCGCCGCGTGATGAAGGCCGGCACCGAAACCAGACCGGCATTCACCCGCACGGAATTGTCGACCTGGCTAACCTCCGGTTCGAGCTTCAGGTTGATGAGACCGTTCTCCAGCACCACCGGCGTGAAGCTGAGGCGGACGCCGTATTCCTTGTAGTCGACGCTGACGCTGTCATTGGACGCAACCGGAATCGGCACTTCGCCGCCTGCGAGGAAGCTGGCCTTCTCCCCGGAAAGGGCAATGAGATTGGGCTCGGCCAGGCGGCGCGCCAGTCCCTTCTCCTCGAGCGCCTGCACCAGGATGTCGGCGCTGATGCCCCTGCCGAGAAAATTCGCAATCAGCGTGCCGAATGGGGAGGCTCCGCTCGGCAGCAGTGGATTGAAGCGAACGACGCCGTCCTCTATTTCCTCTTCGCCCCGAGGCAGGTAGCCCCCAGTTCTGACATCCCTTCTGTTGCCCAGTCCACGCCAGCTGATGCCGAGCTCGCGCCCTGCGCTGCGGTTGGCTTCGATGAAACGCACCTCCAGCATGACCTGCTGTCCGCCGGTCACGCGAAGCGCATTGATGACTCCGTCCGAGCCGTACTGCTCCGCAATTTCGAGCGCCTTGCGCAAGGCAATCCCATCGGGAACCGTACCGCTCAAGCGCAGCCTTCCATTGATGGTTTCGACCCTGATATTGGCCTGAGGGATCACCTCCCGGATCGAATCGGCGAGATCGGGCGTGTCCGCACCAACCTCGACGTTGACCGTTCCCATCAGCTCGTCGGCCGTGTCGTAAACGGCAACATTGGTCCGGCCTTCCGCCCTGCCCAGAACGTAAAAGGATTGGCTCGTGAGAGGAACCGCCGTCGCCACGTCGGGATTGCCGACCACGACGCGACCGACATTCGCTAACGTCCTCGCGGTCAGGAATTGCCCGCGGGCGACATCGATCTCACCGATCGCCCGCCCCTTGCTGAAGCGGAGCAGACGTTCCTGCGCTTGGGAGGGCGACGCGCTCAGGAACATTCCGGAGGCAATGAGAAGGATCAAAGCGAGCACGCCGAAGAGCGCCTTCCACATGACCCGCCCCTGTGCCTCACAAACCCCTGCCCACATGTCGAGAACCCGCCTTTTCTTAGGCTTTTTCTAGGTTGCCGCCAGAGACTGAGTCCATTCGGCCTAACGGCCTAGACTTGCCCGACGGCCTGAAACTCAGACGGTATGGTCGAGGCCAGCCCATGTCGCCTCGGCCATATGGCCTAGACTGCTCGCCCTGCGTTTACCCTTTGAATCGGAAGGTGAGACATTTGACAGCACCTCGGCCCGGAAGCACTTGCGGCTAAAGATGATACATTGCTACATCAATGATCCTTCCGCATGAATTGCCCTTAGGGAACGACAGCGGATCCATTTGACTTGAGCAGTCCCGGAGAGAACCGGGCAGGAAGTGCATGGGGTTATGCTGATGTGGCCATCCACACGCAGTTTGGCAGTCGGGCTGGTGATGTGTATCGCCCTTCCCCTGTCAGCCTGCAACAGCGCCGGGGCGCTCTCAAGCTTTAGTGACGGGCCCGCCGCACTCGAACTGCCCGCCACCGTCGATGCCTATCCGGATGGAGAGGTGCTCCACGTAGCGAAGACGCAATTTGCAGAAGGGAATTTCGGTCACGCGGCCCGTTACTACGAGCGGGCGGTCGAGATCATGCCGAAAAACCCTGAGGCATGGCTCGGCCTGGCTGCCTCCTACGATCGGGTGCGCCGCTTCGACCTCGCCGACCGGGCCTACCGGGAAGCGGGTCTTCTGATCGGCGATCGCGCCGAATATTACAATAACATCGGCTATTCCTATCTGCTGCGCGGCGACGTCGCCAAAGCGCGCACCAACTTTCTCAGAGCCTATGAGCTCGACCCGGCGAGCATCACGGTCAACAACAACCTGGACCTTCTGCGGGATGGCATATCCCGCTCCAGGAAGACCTGAACCGGCCGCTTTCATGCAGCCCCACCTGACCGATATCAAGACTGCGGAGAGCTGCGACGCAAGCATGAGTGGGAACGACCCAATTGAACCCGTTCAAACAAGATCAGGCCGTGCTTCATCAAGCCCGCCTTCATGGTTTTGCACGGCCGTCGTCGCCTTCGCGACCCTCAACGTTGTCTTTCTGACCCTAGCCGCCTTGGGCGGCAGCTGGATATTCGATCGCCACCAGCGCATCGTCCCTGTGGATTTCGTCAGCTTCTGGACGACCGGCCGGATGCTGCAGACAGGCCCGGCGGCCGAAATCTACGATTGGGCGCGGCATCGGGTGGCAGAGATCGAGCTGATGGGCGAGAGAGATACCAGGCGTTATCTGTGGCACAATCCGCCGGTTTTCCTCCTTGCGGTCGCTCCACTGGCGTTCCTACCCTATGCCACAGCCTATGTGGCATGGCTGGGCGCTACCTTTGCGGCCTATGCCGCAACCATTCGTCTCATCCTTCCCCACATCCGTCTGCCCCGGATCGTTATGGGAGCCGTGGGGTTCCCTGGAAGCCTCTGGACGGCCGTTACCGGTCAGAACGGCTTTCTCACCGCCGCCCTGGTCGGCGGCACTCTCCTGCTGATCGACAAGCGTCCGATTGCGGCCGGGATTCTGCTCGGCCTTCTCACCTATAAGCCGCAATTCGGCATCCTCTTCCCCCTTGTCCTGGTGGCAACAGGCCGGTGGATGGTTTTCGGAGCGGCTGCCTTAACGACACTTGCCCTCTTTATCGTAACGGCATCTGCTTTCGGCTTCGATACATGGGTTGCCTTCTGGCGTTCCATCGCTGTCACCCAGAAGGCCATTCTTGCCGACGGGATCATGGGAACCAACAAACTGCAATCGTTTTACGGGATAGCGCTCTGGTCGACCGGGAGCACGACGGTCGCCTGGACGATACAGGCTCTTGTGACGACGGCGAGCGCTGCCGGTGCCCTATGGGCTTGGCGCAGCGAGATCTCGCCCGACCTCAAGGCGGCGACCATGGGAATTGCTGTCCTGCTCGCAACTCCATACGTCCTGATCTACGATCTGCCCGTGCTTTCCATCCCGATGGCGTTCCTGATCCGCTTTGCAGGGTATCGCGGCGTCTGTGCATCCGATGCAGCTGTCCTGGTGACTGCCTGCGTTCTGGTCTTCATTTTCCCTATGGTCATGATCGCCACGGGACTCCTCGCGCAGATCATGATCGCAGGGCTCATCATCCGTCATATCCTCGACGAGCACGCATGCCGATCGGTGCCGGCAGCCGTCCGGCTTGCCAGATAGATGCTTTCGAGATCGGAGTTATGCGAGCCGACTTGCTGTTAGGCCGTTCGGTCGAGGCTCTGGCGCGGTGCAAGCCTAAGCCATCAGGCTGAATGGACCCACACACAAAAAGCGCCTCTGAATAGTGTCGCACAGGCTTAGGGTCTGTGGGGGTGTTGCAGAAAAATGCAACGGACCAGTACTAAGTCGGGGAGTTAAACCATGAAATCTCTCGCTACACGCTTCATCAAAGACGAATCCGGCGCGACCGCCATCGAGTACGCTCTCATCGCCTGCGGCCTCGCAGTGGTGATTGTCGCCATCTTCGCGAGCGGCGGCCCAGTCGACGATATGCTCACAGGGCTGTTCGAACGGGTCGGCTCCATCGTCGATAATGCTCCGAGCACTTAGCACTCGGTAAAAACAATCCCTGGCGACGGAGGAGAGACGAGCTCCTCCGTCGCCGGCGTCACTTTTCCAAGCATCTGTCTGCACACATCGAGAAGCCGACGTGACCATTTCTGCTACCGCAGCCTTCTCCGCGAGCCTTTGCTTCGCAATCGCAACGCTATGGGCGGCTTTCATGGATCTGACGACCATGAAGATCCGCAATGAGATCGTTCTTTTCCTTTTGGCCGTTTATGCAGCGCTGGCGCCTTTGGCGGGTTTCAACATCGCTGAAATCGGGTTTAGCGCCTTGATCGCATTCGGTGTTCTTGTCTGCATGTTCGTTTTCTTCGCTTTCGGTTGGATTGGCGGAGGCGACGCCAAGCTGGTCGCCGTCGTGTCATTGTGGCTCGGCGCCGATCATGCACCCGCCTTTGTGCTTTACACCGCCCTCTTCGGCGGACTCGTCACATTGGTGCTCATTCAGTTCAGGATGCGTCCGCTCCCTCTTGCTCTTTATCGCATGGACTGGATCGTCAAGCTGCATAAGGCCGAAGTCGGCGTTCCCTATGGCGTCGCCATTGCAATAGCGGCTCTGCTCACCTTCGCAAAAACCCCTTGGATGACGATCCTTTCATAATCGTGGCCATGACCTGAACTCGCGCTGGGGGATTCTGACATGATGCGATTCATAATCCTCACAATCGCACTCGGTGCTGGAGTTCTTGCCGGCTGGCTGGCGCTCTCGTTCAGGTCGAACAACGCTGTCGCAAAGGTAGAGTCTCCGGCGCCGCAGGTACGCATGGCGGAAGTCCTCGTCGCCGCAAGCGAGCTCGCTCTGGGCCAGACATTGAACGACAAGGCACTCCGCTGGCAATCCTGGCCGGCGGATGCGGTCGGACCGAGCTTCATCACCCGGACGGCCCAGCCGAACGCGCTGCAATCCTTGAACGGCTTGATGGTGCGAAGCCCCTTCATTCCCGGGGAGCCGATCCGGGACGAAAAGCTGTCGCGCAATTCCAGTCTCCTGGCCTCGCTGCTGACAGCGGGCAAGCGTGCCGTTGCCATCCGGATTTCAGCCGAAAGCACCGCCGGTGGCTTCATTCTTCCCAACGACCGGGTGGACGTCATCCATACCGGGACCCAGGTGGGCGAGGGACAGAAGCAGACGACAAGCAGCACCCTCTTGAGCAATATCCGCATGTTGGCCGTCGATCAGACGATCACCGAGGCTAAGGGCAAGGGCACTGCGATCGGCAAGACGGCGACCCTCGAACTCAGCCCGGCGCAGGTTGAAATTATCGCTGCGGCCCAGGCGTCGGGGACGCTCTCCCTCTCGCTCCGCCCCCTGGCCGAGAGCGAGGAGGTTCCGACCAAGTCTCCGGAAAGTTCGTCAGTCCGCGTCCTGCGTGCCGGTCAAAGTGAAATCTTGAAATTCTAACGCCAAGGATTTTGCGCGTGCCGCTCTCACGACCTGAAGCAGAGGATTACCGGGCATGACGGATCGGAACTCCGCACAGGCAAACGATCTCCCTCGGGCATGGTCGGCCAATGCAGCCGAGGCCCGACTGAGTCATCAGGTTCCGGTAATCGAGCCATCGGTGCGCCCGAGAGAAGGCATCAGGATCCCAAAGATCGCAATCGACGTGTTTTGGGACAGTCCGCAGGTCGCCGCCTCTCTCGACAGGATGGCGGTGGATCGGGTGATGTCCGGGGCTCGTGTCAATCTTCGACAGGGTGGCATCGCGGCAGCGATAGACCACTATGAACAGGCACCGACTCCCAACCTCGTCGTCGTTGAAAGCCGCTCGTCCGCCAGCGCATTCCTCGTTGAACTCGATCGGCTGGCCGAAGTCTGCGACGCCGGCACGAAGGTTCTTGCCATCGGCCATATCAACGACATCGTCTTCTATCGCGGGCTCCTTGAGCGAGGTGTCAGCGACTACATGTTGGCTCCCGTCGATCCTGTCGCCGTCATCGAGGGAATCTCGCGCATCTATGGCGACGGCAATGCCGAGAAGCTTGGGCAGGTTTACGCCTTTATCGGCGCGAAGGGCGGTTCCGGCTCGTCCACGATTGCCCACAACGTTGCCTGGACGATTGCCCGCCGCTTCAGCTCGGGTGTCGTGCTGGCCGACATGGATCTGCCTTTCGGTACGGCAAGCCTCGACTTCAACGTCGATCAAGGCCAAGGTGTCGCGGAAGCGATCAAGGACATCGGGCGGCTCGATTCAGTGCTGTTCGACCGTCTCCTGATGAAATGCCGCGACAATCTGAGTCTGCTCTCAGCCCCCGCGGAGCTGAATTCCCACTACGATCTCGAAGAGCGCACGGTCGAGAGACTCCTTGAAGTCGCTCAGTCGAGCGTCCCCTTCGTCATTCTCGACATGCCGCATCTCTGGACGAAATGGTCCAGGAATACGCTGGTTTCCGCGGATGAAATCGTGATCACGGCGACGCCCGACCTTGCCAGCCTGCGAAACGCCAGAAACTTGGTCGATATACTCAGGCAAGCCCGTCCGCATGATCCGCCTCCGAAACTGGTCCTGAACCAGGTCGGCGTGCCCAAGCGGCCGGAGATCAAGCCCGACGATTTTGCCAAGGCATTGCAGCTCCAGCCGCTCGCCGTCATTCCATTCGAGGCAAGCCAGTTCGGAACCGCCGCGAACAAGGGACAGATGATCGCGGATGTTTCAACGAAAGGGCAAGCCTCCAAGGCGATTGGCCTCATCGCGGAAGCCCTGACGGGCCGGCAGGAGCAGAAGAGCAGTCCGAGGAAGCTGTTCGGCCTCGGGTCGTTGCTTACCGGCCTGAGGCGTAAGTCGGGCGGAGGGTCTGCGAAGAAAGCCACTTAGACGACTGCGCGATCGAGGCTGCTGAATTATGAATCCAGCACATTCCGTACGGGCAGACAATCCCGGAGAACCTATTTGGCAGCGACTGCAGCGACTGGCCGGCACGTCTCCGAGCAGGAGAAAACCTGCTGCTGAATTCCATGATAGACGGTCGTTACCTGATTGCCGTTCGCAAGCACGTTCACGGAGAGATTAGCGATCTCCCGCCCGCCATCTCCGAAAACGATCATGTTGGTCGTACCGATGGCCTTGCCGGTCAGCACGATCGTGTACTCGTCGCTGAACGTCCCATCGACGATGCCGGGATTGCCGATAACGACCGTGCGGGCCGGATGATCGAAAGACAGGATTCTGGCGAAGTCCAGCGTCACTCCGATGGATGTGGACGTCCGTCCGGCCAGGAGGTCCGGGCTTATGGTCGGCGTCGTTCGAACTTTGGCCTCCTCCGCGGCCGACTTACCGGCGAATGATGCCGCACCGATAATAGCCGTCATGGCGGCCAGCGTAAGAGTGCGCTTCAACATAAAGGCGTCCGTTTCAGTATCCTCTCCTTCAGAGCATTCATCCACCGGCGTCGGCAATTAGGCCATTTGGCCGATCCCCAACTCGGAGATCTAGACCGGAAAGCCGAGTGGACCCTCTGTGCCCGGCGACGTTTAATGAGTGCTTGTCAACAAGGCCTGCCGACCCGGCCGCAAAGTCTTGAACCTCATCCAATTTAAGGACATCAGCTTACATGTTCGGCAAGAGAAGTCTGAGCGAAGAACCGGCTAACCGGTCTCCAGCACCTCTTCCGGCCAGTCAGATCGAGCGCCACCGCTCGCCCCCTCCTCCTTCGGCAAGCGAATCCGATCCGAGCCTTCGCTCGGATGTTCCAGCCAGCGAGCCCAAGCCCCGCGCGGAGGAAAGCAAAACTGCAGCCTCCTCGTCCCGCAAGTCGGATAAGTACTACGAGGTCAAGAATCAGGTCTTTGCCGCACTGATCGAAACCATCGACGTGGCGCAGCTGTCCCGGATGGATACGGACCATGCTCGTGATGCCATCGGCGAGATCGTCAACGACATCATCACGGCCAAGAAGATCCTGATGTCCATCTCCGAGCAGAACGAGCTTCTGCAGGACATCTGCAACGACGTTCTCGGCTACGGACCGTTGGAGCCGCTCCTCGCGCGAGACGACATCGCCGACATCATGGTCAATGGAGCCGACACGGTTTACATCGAGGTCGGCGGCAAGGTGCAGAAAACGGACATTCATTTCCGCGACAATTCGCAGCTGCTTCATATCTGTCAGCGGATCGTCAGCCAGGTCGGGCGGCGGGTCGATGAGTCGAGCCCGATATGCGATGCGCGCCTGGCGGATGGGTCGCGCGTCAACGTGATCGCGCCTCCGCTTGCCATCGACGGCCCCAGTCTGACGATACGTAAGTTCAAGAAGGACAAGCTCACTCTCGACCAGCTCGTGAAGTTCGGCTCCATCACTCCGGAAGGCTCCGAGATCCTTCAAATCATCGGGCGCGTCCGCTGCAACGTCCTGATCTCCGGCGGCACCGGATCGGGAAAGACGACCCTCTTGAACTGCCTGACCCGCTATATCGAGCTCGGCGAGCGGGTCGTGACCTGCGAGGACGCCGCCGAGCTGCAGCTGCAGCAGCCTCATGTGGTTCGCCTCGAGACGCGGCCGCCCAATATCGAGGGCGAGGGGCAGGTCACCATGCGCGATCTCGTCAAGAACTGCCTGCGCATGCGCCCGGAGAGGATCATCGTCGGCGAGGTTCGCGGCCCCGAGGCCTTCGACCTCCTGCAGGCGATGAACACGGGCCATGATGGCTCCATGGGAACGCTCCACGCCAATTCGCCCCGTGAAGCCCTGTCCCGTCTCGAATCCATGATCACGATGGGCGGATATACCCTGCCCTCGAAGACGATCCGCGAGATGATCGTCTCGTCGGTCGACGTGATCGTCCAGGCCACGCGCCTGCGAGACGGCTCCCGCCGCATTACGCATATCACCGAGGTGCTTGGCCTCGAAGGCGACGTGGTCACGACGCAGGACCTGCTGGTCTATGAGATGCTGGGCGAAGACGCCAAGGGAAACATCGTCGGCCGGCACCGCACGACAGGGATCGGCCGTCCGCGCTTCTGGGACAGGGCCCGGTATTACGGCGAAGAAAAGCGGCTGGCTGCGGCCTTGGACGCCGCCGAGAAGTCCAATGCCTGACGGTCGGCATCAGGGAGGCTGAGCCACGATGTCCTCCGAGCTTGCTCCCTTCGCCATTGCCCTTCTGGCATTTCTCTGTGCCGGCGGCCTGGTCTTCGCCCTTTTTTCATCCCAACTTGCCAAGCAGTCCGAGAGCTACAAGCGCTTCGCGGCGGTCGCGGCGCACGACACGCTTCTGGATCGGCTGGCAAGCGGTGAGGAGACCAGGCGCAAGAAGGCGATCGAGGTCACCCTCCGGGAGCAGGAAGAGAAGCAGAAGGCCAAGCACGGCTCCAAGCCGACCCTGGCAGGTCGATTGAGACAGGCTGGCCTGGAATGGAGCCGGAACAAGTATTACGTCGCCTGCGCCGCATCTGCCGCTCTGTCATTTCTGATCGCGCTGGGCTTGCTGGGAATCGGGCTGATCCCATCCTTAGGCTTCGGGTTGACCGCGGGCCTCCTACTGCCTCATCTCTATGTCAGCCTGAAGAGAAAGCGGCGTCTGAAGGGCTTCTCGGACGAGTTCCCCAATGCCGTCGACATCATCGTCCGGGGCGTGAAGTCCGGCCTGCCCCTGGTGGATTGCCTGAGGATCATCTCGCTCGAGTCGCAGGAGCCGGTACGGAGCGAATTCAGAGCGATCCTTGAAGATCAGACCATGGGACTGCCGATGGAGCAGGCCGTGCAGCGCCTGCCGGAACGGATACCGCTGTCTGAGGCAAATTTCTTCGCCATCGTCATCGCGATGCAGAGCAGAACGGGCGGCAGCCTATCGGAAGCCCTCGGCAACCTGTCGAAGGTTTTGCGCGAGCGCAAGAAGATGCAGGGCAAGATCAAGGCGGCGAGCTCCGAGGCGAAGTCCTCCGCTGCGATCATCGGCAGCCTTCCCATCCTCGTCATTCTCCTCATCTATCTGACGTCACCCGACTACATTGCCCTGCTGTTCACGACCTCTGCCGGCAATCTCGTTCTCGGCGCCGGAGCCTTCTGGATGCTCATGGGGATCCTCGTGATGCGCAAGATGATCAATTTCGACTTTTGAGGCGCACATGAGTCCCGACACAGTGCTCATGAACGCCGACCTGCTCATAACCCTCTCGGCGGCCGTCTCCACCTTCGCGGCGACCATTCTGGTTTTCTGGCCGTATCTCGACCGCGACCAGCTTCACAAACGCATGGCGCATGTTGCCAGCGAGCGCGAGCGGATCCGAGTTCGGGAGCGTGCCCGGCTCGCGGCTCAAAACAAGCAGGCCTCCTTGAGAGTGGAGCCGAAGAAATTGTTCAAGGAGATCGTCGACCGCTTCCACCTCGCGAGACAGGCGGAAGACGGCGAACTCGTCCAGATGCTCCGCATGGCCGGCTACCGCGGCGCCGGACCGGTCATCACCTATCTTGCGGCCCGGATCATCGCTCCGCTCTGCATGCTTGCCTTCGCTTTCCTTTACGTCTTCGTGATCCTCCAGCTTCAGCATCCGCTCTTCGTGAAGCTCGGCCTCGTCCTCGCGGCAGCCGGGTTCGGAAACTATGCGCCGTTTCTTTTCGTGAAGAACAGGATTACCAAACGGCAGAAGTCTATCCGCCGCTCCTGGCCGGATGCGCTCGACCTGCTGCTGATCTGCGTCGAATGTGGAATGAGCGCCGAAAGCGCCATGCGCAAGGTGGCGGAGGAAATCGGGACGCAATGCCCTGAACTCGCGGAGGAACTCAGCCTGACGACTGCCGAGCTCGCCTATTTGCAGGACCGCCGCAAGGCCTATGAAAATCTCGGCGCACGCACGGGGCTCGACGGCGTCAAGAGCGTGGTCACCAGCCTGATCCAGTCGGAAAAGTACGGCACACCCCTAGGCCAATCCCTCCGCGTTCTCGCTCAGGAAAACCGGGATATGCGCATGAGCGAGGCCGAAAAAAAAGCCGCGGCCCTGCCCCCCAAGCTGACGGTTCCGATGATTCTCTTTTTCCTGCCTGTTCTGTTTGCGGTCATCATCACGCCTGCCGGCATTCGAGTCATAGCGATGCAGTAATCGCCGGAGGAAGACTAGTTTACTAAGCGCAACGTCCCCTAAGGGCAATGTACTGCTCCCCTCTACCCGGCGGTCTAGAGCGTTTAGCTGAATACAGCGGCTTGCGACTCGATAGTATTATGAGTGCAAGTTCGGCATTACGCTTTCTGCTTAGGGCATCTTCGAAATGGGCCTCGGTCCGCTATCCGTCTTGAACTGTCTTCTCCGCGGCGCGAGAGAAGAGCGGGGTGTGTCCGCCGTCGAGTTCGCGCTCATTGCGCCTGCTCTGGTCGCTCTCATGGGTGGAATAGTTGAGGGAAGCCTCCTCTTCTACACCTGGGGCAACATGGAGCATATCGGCCGCCAGGCGGCTCGTAGCGCGGCAATCGGCGAGTTCACAAGGGAAGAAGCAGAAACCTTCATCGTCGCAGGCATGGCGCAATCCGTTGGCGCGCCGAATGTGACGGCAACAGTCACTTTTGCATCCGGATCGACCCCGATCGAGAACGAGGTCATCGTCAATGTCTCGGTCCCGGCAACCGAGCTTTCCAAGTTTCAGCCTTTCGGCCTGTTCCGGCTGATCACTCTTTCAACCAGGGTTACCATGCATCGGGAGGTAAGCTCATGAAGAGCTTCCGCATCTTAGGACGCGCTTTCAGGAGAAATGAGAAGGGCTCGGCTGCCATCGTGGTTGGGCCTGCATTGATCGCGCTCGTAGGGACTGCCGCGGTTTCGGTCGACACGATGCAGGGCTTCACCGCAAAGGAGCACTTGCTGACGACGGCTCAAGCCTCTGCATCTGCGGCTGCGAGCCTCATGCCGGACAAGAACCGCGCGGTCGAAGCGGCCCTCACCTTTGCCGAGACCAACGTCAAGGGAGCGCCTCCCGGCTCGGTGGTGCGATATGAGGACATCCAGTTCGGCTATTGGGACAAGAAGAGCCAGACCTTCACCCCTCGCGCCTATAACGAGACCGCCAACGCCATTCGCGTGACGGCCAGCCGCACGTCCGCCAAAGGCAACGCGGTGCCGACAATCTTCGGCCGCGTGCTGGGAATCGATAAACTTGGCGACCTTTCGGTCACCTCGACGGCGGTGCGCTTCGACGGCCAGCCCTGCATCAACGCCCTTGCGCCCACAGGAGCCGGCCTGACGGTCAGCGCGAAAGCCAAGATCGACATGCCGGATTGCGCAATCCACGTTCAGTCGACATCGGACGACGCCGTCACTACGGAATCGACCTCACATACCAAGGCGGAAGAAGTCTGTCTGAACGGCAAGTACGTCCGAAGGAACAACAGCGAGGTCGAGCCTACTCCGGGCCTCGGCTGCACCTTCGTCACTCCGGATCCATTTGCCCAGTTGCCGCCTCCTCCGACCTCGTCGGACGGTTGCCTCTTCAGAAACAAGCCGCCCATCAACGGCGAGCTGCTGGGACTGATTCAGAATGCCGTCTATTGCGGCGGTCTGCATATCACAGGCAACTCGACCGTCGTGCTGCCTCCCGGCGTCTACACCATGCGCGGCGGCAAGCTCACCGTCGACGCAGGCTCGACCCTCAAAGGTGAAGGCGTGACCATCTATCTGACGGGTAGCGGCACGGTTCTCGACTTCAAGGCGGGTGCCAATATCGAGCTC
>NZ_JAERQD010000048.1 GCF_016735695.1 Microvirga zambiensis WSM3693
TCCGGCTGTCGTTCTTCACCTATCTCGGCGACCGGCTCGGCCTGAATGGGGATCAGCCGAGAATTCCGCCGCTCGCCATTCTTGTGGCCCAAGGATCCTGAGGCTTGGCCCCAATCTGCTCTGCTGACCGGGACAACGACGAAGCCATCATAAGCTAAGCTATTGATAGAAAACAGCATAGCTGCACGAGCAGAAGTGAAGAAAGTCATCACTACGATGTGGAGGACGAGTTTAAGCTGTCTCTCAAAACTGCATCAGCCCGGGCTGGAATGACCACCTGCTCGGCTTGGATCAACCGCGGACAGGATCCCCATTGAGCAGCCGCCGAGTCGCTAAAGTCTTTGTTTTTAGGCCATTTTTGCCAGACCTGGGGGGAAGCTCTCCCCTCTCCGGCTGGTTAACAAAGTGACTTGAGAGACGGCTTCAAACGATAGTTTGGACCGGGCATTCGAGACTATACATGGCCAATCGTGGGAAGTGGCAATCATTACAAGCTGATGCCCCCTCGCCTCGTTTCGCGGCCGTAGACATGTTTCGTGAATCGAGAGTTCATCTTGTTCGACGGGCGAGCAACCCCTTTGTTTCGGTTCCCAACATCTGAGCCAAATGGTGTGGCGGGATGACTTTGTTTGAAGGTGATCCCGGGCGCCATCGCCACCCTCAAAAAAATATGACACCAACCGGAAGAGGTCCTGACGTTTCAGGGACCTCTTCCAGATGACATGTCGAGGATAGTTGAAGGCGAAATCAAACCGACTCAGCGGCGTGATAGGCCTCGCACTGTCGGATCCCTCCACCTGACTATTCAGGCTTTGACGATGCGTGGAACTCCGAAAATAGAGACTCCATTCGTGATAACAGAAAGTCACCAAAGTCGGGGGCAACCTTATGGTCGATGACGAGTGAGAACTTGTCACTCGACCTTGTGATTTGCGCGACACGAATGCCGTTGGATGCAATCCAAGGCTCTGCGCGTGCCCGCTCCTCGTTGGTGCCAAGCAACTTAAGCAACATTTCGAACCGGCCATCACTGTCGCGGTCGAAGAAACCGGGGCTTGCAATTGCGGCACGAGCCTTATCGTGCAAGCGCCTGGATAGCTTTTCAGCAAACTCCTGCCAGCGTCTCGTTCCAATGCTAGGGGCGGGACCTATGGCCTCGATGATGTCCGTAGGAATGCTTCCGATCGTCGAGAGGAGCTTTGACAAAGTGCCTTTGTCGGTGCTCAGCGCTTGCATAATAACTTCGCGCTTGAAGCCCCGCTCTTGAAGTCGAGATGCGAAGCGAGCTTTCTCGATAAACGAAAGATTCGTGCGCTCGTTATTTTCCTGACCTTGCGCGACGACTAGCTGCTCGTCCGTAAGCTCACGTACGACGGCACGGACCATGGTGCCAAGTTCCGTGATGGCACGATGACGGCGATGTCCGTAGGCAATTTGGTATCGTCCAAGTTTCTCAGGATGAGGGCGAACCAAAATCGGTACAAGTTGGCCCTCAGAGCGGATGGCTTCGACAAGCTTTCGATGATCTTCTTCAGATGGAGCCATTCTATCAGGAACGAATGAAGCGTCGATGTCATCGGGGTTCAACTCTACAACTGACTGACCCGCTGAGAGCTGTTGTTCTAACTTCTTCACCCTTTCGACTGACTCTGCTGTCTTAGCGATTGTCTCAAGCGGAGAGGTGCGCAGTGGCCCGCGCTTGAGCGCAGCTAACGGACCTGATTTCAAAAGGGGCCGGTCAGAATCTATTGCCTTGGTTGCCGACCCATCGTCAGCCAATGTCTCTGCCAGCTTCGCCTGGATTTCGGCGACTGTATTTGTCGGTGGCTCTGCATTCGATGCGGTGTCGTCAACAACCATGACCTGACGTGCCATTACTGCCTCCCCCAAGTGCTGCGGATTCGCGCTTCAATCTCACTATTAACTAGATCAACGGACTCCATCGCACGGTCGTAGGTGCCCTTGTGAAACTTTTGCCGATCGACTTCATAGATCGTTTGCTTGGTTAGGCCAGCGTCCGCAATGGCAGTACTTTTTAAGATCGTGTTCTCAAGTACCCTCGGTCCAAATATTGATCGTAGGTATCCGACCATCTGGTTCTGTGGACCGTCGTTCGGCTCATAGCGTGTAATCAGATAGCCCATCCAATCGTAATCTTCCTTAGATCCGGCATTAGCCAGAATGTCGACGGTATCGGAGGTCATTCGGAGGAATTGGGCCATGGAGAGAACATCTAGCATCTGCGGGTGAACAGTAATGAGCAGCGCCGATGCGGCGTAAAGCGCTGCCATGGTCAAGTACCCTAGGTTTGGAGGGCAATCCATGACGACGACGTCGTACATCTCTGATACGGGGTCCAGCGCCTGCAGAATTCTGGTGTAGAACATCGCTACGTCCTGGGCTTGCGGAGTAGTGGTCTCAAACTCCATCAACTCGAGGTTTCCAGGAATGATATGTAGATTTGGGATGTAGGTAGAGCGAATGACGTGCTCGATCCCGACACATTCGTCATCATATCTGAGCGCACCATAGAGCGTCTCGTTTGGGCGCACGTCGAGTTCAGGTTGGTGGCCGAAAAGCGTTGAAAGGCTTGCCTGAGGATCGAGATCAATTGCGAGGACGCGATATCCTCTCAGGGCGAGATATTGCACCAAATGAGCGGATGTTGTTGTCTTAGCGCTTCCGCCCTTGAAGTTGATGACAGAAATGATCTGGAGCTTCTCGCCATCCCTTCGGTGAGGAATGTATCGGCGGGCCGATTTTGTATTCTCAAGAAACTCGCGGATGAGGTTGATTTCCTCGATGGAGTAGGTCCGCCGTCCCGCTACCGGAGATTCAGATAAGGATACCTTCCCCTCAGCCGCCAGTTGACGAAGATATCCTTCATGGATACCGAGAAACTTTGCGGCTTCGGCGGAGGAAAACCGGCGCAGGGTTTTCTTTGCCTTTGGCGGAAAAATTCGCTGCTGATGGGCTTGGAGCTTTGCGACTAGCTCGTTGGCATCAATCGAAATCTGCCTTCTGAGGCTCTGTTTGGCCGGACCTGGGGCGGTGAGGTCAACTAAGTGCTGTGCTGTCATAAGAGGCCTCGGGCAATTCTGCGCGGAATTGAGCGAAAATCGCTAAAAGTGCGCTGATCCGACTACGCCTCATAGGAGTTAATACTAGGTTAAGAACTGGGCCATTGAGGAGATTTTTCGCCTTAACTGCCGGCCCCCGACTGTGGTGCCTTTGAATATGCACCCCCCTCCCCTGCCGGAACATGGAACATGGTTTAACGAGCGCCATAGTCATAGAGGCAAGCCTGTTGTGCCGGACCGTTGGGTGGGGCAATCAACCTAAAAGCACTCCAGGGGATCAGTCAGTGAGTAGCGGCTGCACGGTGAGCGAAATAGAGTATCAAAGTTGGTCGCGACCAACTTAGCCTCAGTGGCCCCGTGATAACTTTCGGGAGCCGTTGGGATAACCCACCTGCAGCGCTTCCGGCCCATAAGCGGAGCAACTTTATTTCAAAGTTGGTCGTGACCAACATAAACTCATCAAATAGTACGCGGCGCGGCAAATACTCGACTGCGCCATTCTCGGGAGAGGGCCAGAAACTGCTTGTACCGCCTTCGGCCCCTCCCCTGCGCAGCTTTTAGGAGTAAGTCGCTCGATACTCTCTGTGCAGATCTCGCTCATTTCATCAGCCGCCAGCACGAATGGCATGAACCAGTGATCCAATATGCCTTGGCCTGGGCTTAAACGAAAATCTATCAAAATCTTGAATCCATCCCTCGCGGATCGATTCCCTCATCGAATTGGACGGCCCTGAGGCATGAGCGCGACACTGAGGGATGCCTCACGACAAGATCCAGTATCTGGCCCTCGACCGACGCGACCCTTCCGCCAACATGGCCCGGTTCTACGTCCTCGCCGTCGAGACAAGCTTATTCGGCGATGTTGCCTTGATCCGCGAGTGGGGTCGGGTCGGCACCGCCGGCAGGCGCAAGATCGAGCTGCATGAATCCGAGCACGACGCCATGGAAGCCCTCGAGACTTGGCTGCGGCGCAAACAGCGGCGGGGGTACGTCCCTCGGCTCGATTGGCGGTAGGGCTTCACTTCGCAGAACTCCTGGTTTTCAATCAGGTCCCTCCCCTGGCGCTAATCTGTCCCTGATCCAATTTTCTCTCAGACAAGGCTCCAGCCGTTGGCCATACACCGATCATTGAGCATGAGGCACTATGAGACGCAGAACCTTCACCCAATCTCTGCTGGCCCTGTCCGCTGCCCCACTTCTCGCCGATCAGGCCAAGGCGTCCCCTGCTCCGGCAGCTTCTCCGTCGGGTCCTCCGCTTATGAGCGGATCCATCACAGATGTGCCCGGGATCAAGATCGGTCATCATACCCTCACCCGGCGGCCGACCGGCTGCACTGTCATCCTGTGCGAAGATGGTGCTGTGGGCGGTGTCGACGTGCGCGGCTCCGCCCCCGGCACCCGTGAAACTGACTTGCTCGATCCGACCAACGCTGTCCAGCAGGTCCAAGCCATTCTCCTGTCCGGCGGCAGTGCCTACGGCCTGGAGGCTGCCACCGGAGTGATGTGATATCTCGAAGAACGCAAACTCGGGTTCAAGTTGCGCGCTGGAGTCGTTCCGATTGTGCCAGCTGCCATTCTGATGGACCTCGGCGTTGGCGACTTCACCATCCGCCCAGATGCTGAGGCCGGATACCAGGCTGCTCTGGCCGCCACGTCGGGTCCAGTCCGAGAGGGCAATGTTGGGGCTGGGGCGGGAGCAACGGTCGGCAAGATGTTCGGGTCAGCCTTCGCCATGAAGGGTGGTCTCGGAACAGCCAGCCATCGAGTTCCGGGGACTGACGTCGTGGTCGGCGCTGTCGCGGCCGTGAATGCCGTGGGCGATATCTACCATCCCGACACTCGCCAGATCCTCGCCGGTGCCAGGCGGGAGGACGGGCGGGGGTTCCGAGACACGATGGCGGAGATCATGGGCGGCTACCGCGTCGTGACGTCGCCTGGCAGCTACACGACGATCGGGGGTGTGGCCACCAACGTACCGTTCAACAAAGCCGAGATGAGCAAGATCGCCCAGATGGCGCATGACGGTTTTGCCCGCAGCATCAATCCGGTGCACACGATGTCGGATGGCGATACGATCTTCGCCTTGTCCACCGGCAAGGCTTCATCTGTCAGGGCCGATGTTCCCGCCATTGGGGGCGATCGCCGCCACCGTGATGGCTCATGCCGTGGCCCGTGCCGTTGTGCAGGCTGAGAGCCTGACGGAGCATCAACTCCCGGCCCACAGAGACTACGTGAAACGTTGAACAGTGCCCTGGTCTCAGAGAACGGGGAGGGGCCTGGGGGCGCTACGCCTCTCTTGATGGCAGCCTTTCCGGCCCATCGGCAGCTGCCCACTGAGCATAGGTCGCTTCACCTTAGGCCTTGCGCGTTAACCATATTCCCCGGCGAGGCGCTACGCCGCGTCCTTCGGGGATGTCGGCACGGTCAGCCCAGCCCTTCGCGCTCGATCGAGTTGCTGCTTGACGGACGAGGCGTTCCATTTCGTCCCGCCGCGCGGGGTTCGTTCTCGCATGCGTTCGAGTTGGGTCGCAATGTCCCGCAGTGACAGATCCGGATCGGCCATAGCAATGCCAGCGACTAATGTCATGAGCCGGTCGTTAGACGAACGGGGAGGGGATTTCTGAAGCAGTTCTGGATCAGCCATGCGTTGAGCGACCAATTTCCGAACAGCGCGGCGAAGGCGTTCCTCCGTCCAATCCTGGCCCCATCCATTCAGAACCTGAACGACGTCGGCCCAGGGGTGGCTAGGCCGCATCCGCTTTACCGTGGGCATCCAGCGATCGGCTGAGGCAATGAGTGGGTTAAGATACCGCTTCTCTCGGGCAATTGTCAGCCGGCGGATGGTTTCCGGGCGGTGTTCCCTAACCCCGGGGTTGCCGAGAACCTTCCCGCGGGCTTTGGCGGCCCGTAGCCCGGCCTTGGTGCGCTCGGAGATCAGCGATCGCTCGAGTTGGGCCACCGCACCGAGAACCTGCAAAGAGAACATGCCCTGAGGCGTTGACGTATCGATCGGATCCTGGAGTGACCTGAAATGTGCGCCCTTCTTTTCCAGCCCTTCGATAACCTCAAGCAGGTGGCTCACCGATCGCGCCAGCCGGTCGAGGCGCACGACCACGAGCACATCCCCAGCCCGGATCTCCTTGAGCAGTTGAGCGAGAACCGCACGGGCCCGGGACGCCCCCGAACCCTGCTCCCGATGGATCATGACGCAGCCGGCCGCCTTGAGCTCAAGGAGCTGAGCGTCCGTCATCTGGTCCTCGGTCGACACGCGGGCGTAGCCGATCAGGCGCCGTTTTGGGGTAGGGGAGGGGGCCATCAGAGTTGCCACTCTCGGTCTGGTTTTCGAGCTTACCATAGAGAGGATATCGCTCGGAGCTTATACCGCCGCCAACAGGTTGGAGGTCGACCACGAGGGCCAGCCAGTCCCTGCGAAGTCACGATCATGGCTCCAAAGGTCGGCATCCAAGGTCCAGGCCAACGCCAGCAGATGAGCATCAGTCACGCTGCCGTTGCGGGACGCTGGCGCGTTCCTGAGCGCTGTTTCGGCCGCCGCTCTGTCCTCGTCGGCCACGTCCTCTCGAGCGATGATGGTCAGCAGATCAAGCAGGCTTTCCAGAATGGAGAGATCACTGGGTCTGATATGCCCAATTACCCTGTGGGCCTCGTCAAACGCTTCCTCGCTGGTGATCAGGCTTCGCCGCCCTGAGATCAGATCCAGATGTGCGCCGGTCGTCGACCCTAGGACCGCTGCCACGAGGATGTTGGCGTCGACCACCAAGGCCGCCGGAACCACGCGTGGCCGGCTCAAGGGCCAAACTCGCGATCAAGGGCCGCTTGCTCTTCAGAGGAGCGTTGGGCCTGCGCCTTCGCCAACGCCTGACGAAACCGTGCGCGAGCCGCCTCAGAAGCGGGCCGCAGGGGAACGAGCAGTGCAACTGTCCGCCCGTCGCTCTGCACCGGAACAGCTCCGGGCAGTTGCTCGATCGATGCCGCAGACAGTTTTTGAAGCTCTCTCATGGTAATTGCATGTGCCATGGTATGTATGTAAGCCCGTAGGGCGCAGCTTTCAAGTGGCTTAGCCATCACTTGTACAATTATAGGAGATTCCTGCTAACGATCGTTTGAAGACGTCTTTTAAGCAATTCTGTTAACCAGCGAACAAGGGCAAGACTTCCCTGAAGCCAGCGAAAATGCTTTTAAAACAAGGGCATTAGCGGCTCGCCTGATGAGACGAGGCCGACACAAGCCTCCGCGATCAGATTCCAAACGAAGCCATTGACGATGCCGCCGGCGAGAATAGTGCGTGGCCTAAGGCCACGCCGTAGTCAATTCCTGTTTAGCTTCCTCTGTTACAACTACGTCCAACTATATCAACCGATTAGCTTCCGGGACGAGGCGTAGCTTTCGGGGTAAGCGGGGCAGATTGGGGGCAGGGATTCCGCCAAACGGGTATTTGTGATTCAATCCAGGCATGAGCGCGTCCGGTGGTTCCGCCAAGCCCCTGTCCCAGAAGGCCCTGCTCCTGCTCGTCACGGATCTGACCGGCAAAATCGGGAGACTGGAGCAAGAGGTCGAGCGACTGCGCCTCGACAACAGCAATCTGCGCCTCGACAACCAAGCCCTGAAGGATGAGATCGCAAGGCTCAAGCACCTGCCGCCGCGGCCACCGTTCAAGCCCTCCGGTATGGAGAAAGCCACCGAGCCGCGAGCCACGGGTTCGGGACGGCGTCCACGCCGCGGCGCTAAATGGGATCGGGTCACCCGCGAGGTCACGCTGCAGGTCGAGGTGCCAACCGGCTCGCGCTTCAAAGGCTACAAGACGGTGGTGCAGCGGGATCTGATCCTGACCGCGGAGGTGGTGCGCTACAAGCGGGAACGCTGGGTGACGCCCGACGGTCAGACTTCCACCGCCTCGGTCCCTTCAAACGCCTCGCGCTCATCCGGCGCGTGTTCGGGCGCGCGGCGGTCAACGGGGCGCTGGCCGAGGTGATCGGCACGCTGACGCGGCAGGGCTACCGCTCCCATGCCTGCGACCTGCGCACACGGACCGTCGTCTGCGAACTCCTGTTGCGCAACCGCAGCCCGAGGCTCGCAGACCTGACCGACGAGGCGCTCGTCCGCCTTCAGGAAATCCTTACTGAATGTCTTGGAGATCGCCCAAAAGCGTAGTTGTCAATTTAATTGGAACGTTTCACCTTGGCTTCTTCGGCGTGACTCACATTCGTTGCGAGCACCGGTCGCTGCACCATGATAATATGTAGTAAATGGAATAGCACAGTACTGAAATTTGTGGCCATCCTATAGACGGAAGAGGAGATCATGGCCGAGGAGCATGATTTCGGTGATAGGACGTCCGCTACGCAGGCAGCAGTCGCGCTGCTCCCGCAGGACACCGGTCTGAATGCCCATCAGCTTTCCGGGCTTATTGAACGGGCCGACATCGTTGAAAAAGTGGATCGTGGGAGAGGCACTGAGCCCTTGCCCGGCCAGTCGCCCGCACTTGTCGGGACATTCCGGTATGTCATCAGGAACGACCAACTCGGCACGCTCAGCAACTTCCTTGACCTGTTGAAGGCAACGACCACATTCGCCGTGGGACTCGTCTCGCTACCCACGCCAGCCGGTATAAAGGGCGTGATCGATGGCCTGCATGGCCTGTACAGCACGTTCAAGGGCATAATCGACAAAGGAGCCGTGCTATCCCCTCAGGACTTTGCCGTTGTTGCTGTTCTGCGGAGGCTTAAGTCAGCAAGCCCTGAGACGATCGCAGGTGAGCTCAAGGATGTCGACGCAGGAACGGTCGAGGCGCTCCTGGAGCGCAATAGGATCCAGGAGGGGAACTTACGCGGTTTCACACGCCTGGAAGAGAACGGCAATTGGTCCCTCGTCGGTGTCTGATCCATGCAATATAGGCCGTATGAACGTAGATTCACGATCGGGCCGCTCGCTTCCGTGTTGGTTCCCGCAGATCAGCAAAGCAACTCTACCGACAGGATCACGAACGCAGTCTCACTGGCATCATCCGAGGCGTTGAATTACCTCACGGAGGCATCGCCCGGAAATCTTCCTGTTCCAGACGCGCTGCTTCGCCTGTTTCTGCACGAGACCACTCACCACGCCACATTTGCCAATTCAGTCGGGCATGCGCTCGCTGCGCTGGCCTTATGCGCCTCAGGGCAGGCCATAATTCCTGAACCCGAATCCAAGTCTCTTGCAGATCTTCCTCTTCCGGCTCGTGACAGCTTGGTCCTGAGCTGGATGGAAACATTGTACGAACCACTCATTGAGGGAGCTGCTCTCTTCGCCGAGTATGATCTCCTCTGGGGCGAATCCGAATATCTCTCGCACGCACTGTTACATGCCGTTCCTCTCTACCTGATGAGGGAAGCAAACAGGCATGGGGCTCATGCCATGCAGGAGTCACTGGCCAGGGGTTCAAGCCAGAAGGATGCACTCAACGCCTCGCGGGTGGGATGGGCAAGGCATATCAACGAACGCTTGAGAACCGCCCGCATGTCTGAGGAAGCGCTTGCTCAGAAAGAGTTTTTGCTGAGCCAGCCTCTGATCACCGATCTGGGAGCGAGGCCATATCTTCTGGGGTATCTCTCGGCGAAGCGAGCCTATCTTGCTCTGCGGCGTCAGTACGGAGCGTTAAGAGATGTCGATCTCTTCCTAATCTTCTTGACTCACTACTGGTTCTCCGATGACCGCCTTAACGAGGACATCCTGTCGTTATCCGATGCACATGCCATTCTCGTCCAGAATACCCTCTCCAAAATTACTGAACACTTCCAGGATCGTTGGCAGGAGTTTTACAAACAGACCGCAGCCCATGCCGTGGCCATGGTGGGGAAGCTAAGGAAATCTGGAGAGGAGGATAAGGACAGGACATTTTCGTATACTGACGCTTTGTATGGCCTGAGGATTACGGCTCATTCGTTCAACGTTTCCTCTCCCCAGTTCATGAGGCACCGCTTGGTTCTCAGATATGCCATGTCTCCGGTCGACATCGAGACCAACTCAGGTGTCGCAGAAGTGCGTGATGCCAAAACAGGCAAGCTTATTGGCCAATTTCCCACTGTGCCGTTGGCTGATGACGGTGAGTATGCAGGCACCGTTGAACTCATTAGATCATATCACGGAGATCAACACGCAGTCGTCATCCTCGGTCATACGGGACTTGTGGCCGCCAGAAACCTGAAGAATGGCGAGTGGAATGAGGAAGGGCTCGTAACGGCCTTCGACGACCTTCCCTCTCTTGATCATGTCAAAGCCATGGCAAAAGCAATCTCTATGGGATCCTGGGCTGAGACTTGGAATGAGGGTTGGAAGGCAGAGATGAAGGTGCAGATCTTCTCCCAAGCCAAAGCGCTAAGAGACTTAGTCTACCTTCAAGTTGCATTTCCAGGAGCACGGGAGGAGAGACGTAACAGGATCATCGAAGCAATGGGCAGGGATGGCTTCAAAGCAATATTCGGATCTGGATTCGAATTGAGACAGCTAGCCCGGTATTCAGTTGCTTTCGGTGGGCCTGGAGCTGCTATCGAAAGCGTCGCGGCGAGTGAAGGCAGTTCAGTGCAGTCCGTGATGGATGACCTGATATCGATAAACGAAAAGGCGCTGCGGACATTGAATGTGGATCTATTTGAGATCGAGGACGGCGTTGCCACGTCAGCGATATAGCCAAATTCGCGACATCTGGAACACACGCAAATGTGCAGACCGCTCTAAAGACGTTCTTGTGAGTGGTTTTTTGTTTCCGGAATAAGCTTGATGATCAGGTGACCTTTGCCTCGACATCGTCTCCGTTGTCAGAGGCTTCATAATCTGGTTTGGTCGTCAGACGCGAGGCCTTGGCAAGCCTCGCCTGGGTGAACGCCATGATCTCCGTTTCAAAGGTATCCTTCGCAAATACGATTTCCGACACCATCAGGGCCTCGCTCTCCGAACGGTGCAGGTCACGCATGACTGACCTCGGCCATTTCGAGAAGGTCACCAGAGTTTCTCATCCGGAACGCGTATCCCGGTTCGGTTGCGTCGCAAATTTGCAGCAGAGGCGCGAAGATAGCTGAGATCTCCTCTCAGGCTTAGGCGGCAAGCAGATTGAACTGCTCGGCCAATGACGGCTGCGGATGGCAGGCATACTTCCCCTGCTGCTTGCGCATCATGTGCACCATCTCGATGCCACCCAGGATCACACGAGCTGTAGCGGTGGACTGGAACCCGAGCATCGGCCGCACTCGCCGCTTGATGGCACGGTGATCCTGCTCAATCTGATTATTCAAGTAGCGGCTCTGCCGGATCCGGATTGGATTGAGTCGGCGCCTGGAGCAATCCCGCAGACCGCTCTCTACATCACACAACAGGATCGCTTCGCGATTGGTCTGGCTGCCATCGATCACGATCCTGTCGGGGCGACCGTGCCGCTGCATCGCCTTGCGCAGGAACCGCTTCGCGGCAGTGAGGTTTCGCCGCTCGCTGAACCAGAATTCCACCGTGTCACCCTCGCTGTCGATGGCGCGGTAGAGATACCGCCACTGCCCGCGAACTTTGACGTAGGTCTCATCCACATGCCATTTCCGGCTGACGGGTCGCTTGCGTCGATTGAAGCGCTCGAGAAGCTCGGGCGAGTAACGAACCACCCAGCGGCCAACCGTGGCGTGATCGACGGAGATACCGCGCTCCGCCATCATCTCCTCTAAGTTCCGGAGGCTGAGGTTATAAGCCAAATACCACCGGATGCAGAGCAGGATCACGGATCGATCAAAATGCCTGCCCTTGAACACGCCGCCCTCCGCCAACAAGACTTCCGGCAGAGTATCTGAAACTCTGAAACAAACTGTTTGCGACGGATCCCTTTCTCATCCCTGCTTCGGATTTGCGACGGAGCCTGCGGCAGGCCTCTTCAAAGCCATCGGCGGTGAAGCACGAGCCGCGGTCGGTGAGCACGTGGGTGATCTGGAAGGGGGCAGCGCCGATCGCCTCTGTGAGGAAGGCGATCGCGCTGCCCGTCAACTTGTCGTCCTTGGCGGCGAGATGCACCCAGCGCGAGCAGCGGTCGATGGCCACATACAGATAGCGCTTGCGGCTCTCGCCATCTTCCGTGCGCAGCTTGGGCAGGTGCTTGATGTCCATGTGCACGAAGCCGAGGTCATAGTCTTTGAACGTGCCGCTCTCGCGCTTGCGCCGATGAGCGGGCGGCAAGCGGCCCAAGCCTTCAGCTTTGAGGATGCGGTAGACCGCATCGCGGTTGAGATGCGGCAGGAAGTGCGTGACCACTAAGGTCAGATCATCGAGCGGAAAGCCGGTGGCCTGTCGTAGAGCACAGACGATCGCCCGCTCCTCGGCCGTGGCTTTCCAGGGCAGCTTGTGCGGCCGGCTGGAGCGGTCCTGGCAGTCTTGCACGCCGCGCTTGCGCCACTTCCGGATGGTCTCGGTGCTCACGCTATAGCGCTTGGCCAGCACGCCCGCGGACTTTGACGAGCGGGCAATTTCCAGACGGACAGCCGGGGTGGTGCGGGCTTGGGGATGGACGGACAGCATCAGAGCCTCCACCAGGCACGGGGCGGGCGCCGCGAGCCATTGAAGCGCCAAGCATACTCCTCAATCGCCCAACGCACCCGATCCTAACAACGTTCCGCTACCAAACAGCTAGCCGAGCCGCCAGAACCAGATTGTCGCGGCATCGGGGTACTGTGCATGCACTCCCTTAGTTCCGTCCCATAGGTCGATATGGCCAGTTGCTGTGAAGATGGATGCAAAGACGCTCGGCGCGAGTTCTGTGCGCGCCGCACTTCCATAAAGCGACTCAAGCGCCAACCCGCCTTCGAAATAGACGATTCCCTTCCAGGACGGCCGGTTGGCCCATGTTGAGGCATCAATGTTGCCGCCATTCTGCGCCTTAGTCACGCGTGCCATCCCGTCCGCATTGCGGACGCGTTTACCAGATGTCCCAGAATGATCGCAGTAATTCACATCGGGGGCAGCCGGAAGCACGTAGCCAGCTCTGATGATCGCATCGGACAGGTTCAGCGCGCAACAGAGTACATTAGCCGATGCGCATCCTGAAGGGTGGTGGAAACTGCAACCCGAAATGCTGCAGCCGTTCTCACCAAACATCGGGAGGATTTTGTTGTATTTCCAGTCTTGTGTTGAGCTCACGGTCTAATCCTCTAACGCTATTATCCGCTTCGATCAGTGGTCTCGTTATCTGATTTTCACCTGCCTAATGGCTGACGTTTCTGCCCCCGCGCTCGGATCGATACGATCCTCATCATAGTGTGCACTACGTACCGCAAGTATAGCGTGCGACTACGTGTTGTGGTTGAGGCCTGCTATTGCATTATAAATCACAATTGCGGATTCATCTATAGGCTCGAATGAGGCGTATTGCTTTAGCTTAGGTTGGGAGCATCGGAATGGGGGAATACGGGCATTAATCCGGCAGCTTATAGTATCGTTCCTGTGCTCTTTGCACCTCGTCGCGACCAATGATCCTGTTTCAGCGAGTTCCGAATGGGCAGAAGTCACTCACCTGACAGTCCGAATGGCGCCTCAAGGTCTCGCACTTTGGACTGAGGCTGTAGGGCGTCACCGTACCTTCGCGAGCGTCGCGGAAGCCTTTGACGCTGCCCGGAATCACCTCGACCGAGCGACCGATCCGCCGAGGGTCTCGCAGAAACTTCGCGCCACGATCTCCATGAGGCCGGCGCCGGTGAGAGATTGCACCCCGCCTCGGCGATCGCACGGCCGACGGCCGCGGCGCGGTACTGTCAAGTTGGCATAGGTCGGCGCCTATGGCAGGGTCTCGGCCATGAGCACGACGTCCAATCCGTACCGCCGTTACCGCTTTCCGGCCGAAATCATCAACCAGGCAGTCTGGTTGTATCACTGCTTCAGCCTGAGCCTGCGTGACGTTGAGCTGGTCCTCGCAGCGCGAGGAGTTGCGGTCAGCTACGAGACCATTCGCGAGTGGAGCCTGCGCTTCGGACTTACCTACGCCAAGATGCTCAAGCAGCGGCGTCCGCAACCCGGAGACAAATGGTTCTTGGACGAGGTGTTTGTTCGCATCCGAGGCAAGCTGCATTATCTCTGGCGAGCCGTTGATCAGCATGGCAACGTGCTTGATGTGCTGGTGCAGAGCCGCCGTACCATGAAGGCCGCCAAGCGCTTCTTTCGCAAGCTGCTGAAAGATTTGCGCTATGTGCCCAGAGTGATCGTGACGGATAAACTCGGGTCCTATGGCGCTGCCAAACGCGAGATCCTGCCGGGCGTTGAACATCGACAAAGCCGCTACCTGAACAACCGCTGCGAGGTCTCGCACCAGCCCACCCGACGGCGGGAGCGCCACATGAGGCGATTCAAGTCAGCTCGGCACGCGCAGCAGTTTCTCTCAACCCACAGCCTGATCCACAACCACTTCCAGCTCCGCCGTCATCGTCTGTCGGCGTATGAGTACCGAGCTGCGCGTGAGCACGCCTTCCACTTGGCGCGATACGACCGGTGCTGCCCTCGTGTAATAGCTTGAACCGACTTGGCGGCTCCGCTCACGCCACCTTTGTCCATTAGGCATCAACTTGACAGTACCGTCCGGATACTCGACAGCCCGCACGAGCTGAGAAACATGAGATGGGCCTTTGGCCACGATGTGGCCGAACTCCGCCAGATGTCCGCGTCGAGCATTGATGATCTGGGTTCGCTGCCTGACCAAGAGATCCCGGGCCCGGAACACGAGAGCCGCGGCCTGGGCCTGCTCGCTCTTGGGAGCCACAAAGCGCATGGTCGGGCGCTGAGCCGCCTCGCAGATGGCTTCCGCATCCGCCGCATCGTTCTTCTGGCGCTTGACGAAGGGCTTCACGTAAGCTGGCGGGATCAACCGGACCGTGTGACCAAGCTGGCCGATCTCGCGGGCCCAATAGTGGGAGCTGCCGCAGGCCTCCAGCACTACCGTGCAGGGCTTCTGGTCGGCAAGGAAGGTCAGAACCTGGTGCCGCCGCAGCTTCTTGCGGAACAGGACCGTGCCGGATGCATCGGCGCCGTGCACCTGGAACACGTTTTTCGCCAGATCTACGCCGATTGTGCTAACCTCTCCCATGGACGCCTCCCTCAAGTGGTGCTCAACACCTCCACTTTGGCACACCGAGGCCGTTGGGGGGCGTCCACCCTATCGGAACCTAAAAACGAGCTGCCTTCCCAGCATTGAGGAACCGCAGCCAATAACTCTTCCGGTTGAGATGCCATCGCGGCCGAGTGGACCTAGGATCAGGCATCCCAGGTTGCCAGGAGAGAACCCCGTGTCCGACATCGACCGCTACATTGAAATAGCAAAGGTCTGCAAGGCCTCTTACGCAGGACCCATCAACCAGACCCTGTATACGTCAAACGGGATCCCCTACGCAGGGCAGAGGATTGTGCACGGCAGCTTCAAGCGAGGGTTCGGGCGTCTCTTCTGGGGGCCGAAATCAGCCACAATCGTATTTCGGGGGACCCGCGACAAAATCGACTGGTTCATTTCCAACGGCAAGGCGTTCCCCGTACGCCTTCATGATTGCGACGATCCCGAGAACGTGAGAGTCCACAGGGGCTTCCAACGGACCCTCAAATACATCGACAAGACAACAAGACTTCCATGCCTGGACGCCATGACCTTGCACCTCGAGAAGGAATGTCTCCTCGACCGGCCTCTCCTTATTGTCGGCCATTCCCTGGGCGGGGCGCTGGCGTGCCTGTTCGCCGTCAAGCTGCGACATCGCTTCCCGAAATACGTTACTGACAATCTCACCGAGATCGTTACGTTCGGCTCGCCCTCGGTCGGGAATGGGGCATTCCTGAATCACTACAGCGACTTGGGCCACAGGACGACGCGCATCGTCAATCGCTATGACATCGTTCCCTTCATGCCGCCTTTTGGGTTCCGGCACGTAGGCCGGGAGATCTGGCTCGACGGCGACCAGGCGAGCTCCGACATCGGCTGGAGGAGGCGCCTTCGTGAAGCGAGAAACTCCGGTGACATCCGGCTCCTGCTCAGGGACCATTCCATGAATGCCTATCTCGCCGCGCTGCAACAGGCCAAGGCCAGTCGGGCGCTGGAGGCACTCGCGGCCCGCACAACCGAGCTCGGAGCTACAAGCATCCCCGTGTCCCCCTTGCCAGGGGCCGCCCCGATCCAGGGATAGCGTCGGTCTGCGGCCTCGCGAGGGAGCGGATCTCATTGACGGGGCCGCTGCTGGACACGCATTGCGAAAAGTGTCAGCTCTTCGACGAGGCTGAAGATTTGTATTACGCCCAAGCCATGTTCCCAGCGGTCCGGGCTTCGAGTGCGTGGCTCACCACCTGACCTCAGGTGCCTTCGCTGCTACTAGAAGGGCGCCTCAACTACGGACATCGCATCCGAAAGCCATCTAGTACTACTGTGTCATAAACTTTGTGTGGCAGCAGGGACATCGTGGGAGCCTTCGCACGAGAGCGCAGATGAGTTCAGCCCGGATGGTGTCGATCGACTGGGCGACGTGACGTTCGGGGCGGATGGGCGCAGCCGCGAGGCTGGTTGGCTTTCGACAGGCGGGACGCTTTACTGGTCGTGAGCCGGACAGGCGCTGAGGGGGAAAACCGGCTCCGCTCGGAGACCAGAAACCCGTAAGCTGCAATGCACAGTGTGGCGTGGTGATGGAACCCGCGCCAGCCCCGCCCCTCAAAGTGTCCCAGCCCGATCTCCTGCTTGAGTTCCTGATAATCCCGCTCAATGCGCCAGCGCAGTTTCGCCAGATCAACAAGGTCCCTCAGGACGGTGTTCGCCGGCACGGTTGAGAGCCAGTACTTGGTCGGCCGCTTCTCGCCTTCAGGCCATTCAATCAGACACCACTCCTCTGGCCGCAGGGTCGCGCGCCAGTAGTCGCGATGCGCCGGCCGAACGCGGACGGCCGCAAAGCGCGACGTCAGCGGAACCTTGGAGCCTTCCCGCCACGTGACCACGTGCCAAGCCCTTCGAGGCAGATCTTTCGCTAGCTTCAGGGCCGAGACCGGCTTGTGCTGTGGATCCCGCCGCAGGAGTGTGGGCGGACGCCCGCGTCCGCTCCAGGGCTGCGGCGGCAGGGGTCCGGTGCCGGGCACCCACAGGCTTGTGCTCGACGCAATGCCGACGATGTAGGTCAGGCCCATTGTGGTCAGCGCGGTGCGAAACGCCGTCTCTGAGCCATACGCGGCATCGGCCAGCACCACCGCCGGAGACACCCCCGCCAGCAGCGCCGCCCGGATCTGAGCGAGCGCGATGGTGGGTTTGCTGCGAAACTGGATCGGATCCGGTACGCCGGCCTTGATCCGTCGCTCGGGATCCAGCGCCCATTCCTTGGGCAGATAAAGCTGATAGGCAATCGGCAGGCTCGCGTGAGCGTTGGCCAGGGACAGGCTGACAGCGACCTGGCAGCTGTCCTGCTTGCCCAACTGTCCGCAGTATTGCCGGGCCACGCCAACCGAATGGATGCCCTTCTTGGGAAAGCCGGTGTCATCGACGATCCAGGCCCGGATGGCCCCATGCCGTTTGATGACGGGCAGCACTTGCTCGCGCACGCTCGCCAGCAGGATCTCATCCGACCACTCGGCCTGAGCCACGAGATGATGCAGGGATTGGTGGGCCGCCTGGGCGCGCTGGGGTTCAAGCCGGGCTGCCATGGGCGCGATGCTCTTGCGTTCACCCGGCAGGAGGAGCCCGGTACAGTAGGCCTGCATCGGGGCGATCCGGTCGGCATGGCCGAGCCCTTCCGCAAGGGCATCAACATACGCGGCAAACCGCGCCTCACGCGTCTCTGACGGGATAGGAAGGTTCATCACACGCCCTCCGTATGATGGCACTTCCGACTATACCCCGACCCGTCATTTTATGACACAGTAGTACTAGGCCAAGTTGTCGAAGACAGTCATGGAGGGATCATAGCTCATTGACAATCCCAGGGTCTCCACGAACCGCTGCACTATAAGCTGCCATCCTACGGAGTGGCACGATGAGAGCGCATGATGCAGGACTCCCGGCCACTAAGGTCAGCTCAGTACTTTCTCTCTGTTCATTCCACCGAGCACAACTCTTTTAATCTCCAACGCCATCTCATCTCCTGCCGCACCCGGCGCCTCTTCCGAGCCTAGACGGGGGCAATGGCAGAGTACGGTCACTACCGCATTAGCGAGCCAGAACGACATCGTATTTGCTGCTCGCCTGTCGTTCTCGCGACGACGCCGTGTACAGTCAGAGCAAGTGTTGCGAGGATCTTCTCACCATGGTCAGACTCACAATTACCGCATCGCGTTGCCGAGTTACGGGATCCCCGCCAAATGGACATTCGCTCCCGGTCCTGCTGTCTTGAATCCACATTAGTGCATCCCCTGTCGAAGCTCTCCGCCTGACTTTGGTCGGGGCAATTGCACCGAGAGCTCGGGGTAGGAGGCCTCGTCCACCTGAATATAAGTCGTACCCCATGCAGCATTGTGAATAGCGTATTTTCCGACCCGAACCCTCACGGTTATCTCACCAACTTCATTCAAATGCCCGTCGAAGACCACACTGAGTGGTTTGCCCCGGTCTTGTCGAAAAACCACTACTCCCATGTTCGGGTCTGCGTGGATCTTCAAAGACACCAGATACTCCTGCTCACTGGCGAAGACACTGCGATTTAAATCGATGAAATCAGCGGCCGCCTTCCACAACTCCTGTATGTCATCGATCCATTCCTTAATGGCAAGAAACTCGTCACTCGCTTTATCAAGCAGGCTGGTGGCAAGAATACACTCCGACCAGTCTCTAAGATTCTCTTGGTGCTGAAACCTGTTTCGACCGAAACTGTTGCCGAAGAAGCGAGCGAGCCAGTATGCGAAAAACGTACCATACGACGGACGTTCATCAACAGACAGGATGCTGGTCAGCGACGAGAGAGACCTCATGAACTCGACAGCGCCAGACAGGAGACTGAGGAGGAAGTCCCCATACCGGGTCGAAGCGTCCTGTCCGGCCAGGAACTTGGCAAAAACCTCCTGGTCGCCACCGATCACCTGGTAATCGTCAAGCATGCCGAGCCACTGATTGACCGACTCCACCTCGTACCAGGATCTCAGGACCGACAGGAAGGTGGCGAAACGCTGTTCGGCACCAGTGATGGCTCCAGGGAGGTTCACGGGACCGAACCCGAGATCCACATCAACGCGATTCGCCAGGATGGCTACACCTAGAAAGTTATAGTCTCGGACGTAGCGTCTGGCCCCCTCCGACCAGAGGAGCCGCACCAGTCGGCTTCGCGCATCGTCCCGCACATCGGAGATTCGGAGGTAACCGGTCTCAATAGCGAGCTCGTAGAGATTCAATACACCCAGCGCCTCGTCGAGAGAGTCACGCCTTTGAGCATTGACAGCCTGGACTCGCTGTTCCCAATGAGGCTTCAGGATCTCCGCGATAGCAGCTTGCCGTTCACTGTCCCTCGGATTCAGGTCCAGTCCCGTCAGATTAATGAGACTGCCCCCTGAAATCTCAAAGCCAAAGGGATCAATCCCGAATTCCTGTTCTGCGAGCAAGGCCCGATCGGACCAAGGTCCGACCTGGATCCCCCTCAGCCGCTCTGCAATTTCCTGGCTCGGGTTCAGCATGGACGTCATTTCAGTGCACCATGGAGCGTGTCGACGAAGGACGAGTTGGCCCAGCATCCAGGATCATAAATCTTGCTCAGATCTCTGTGGTCGAGAGCCGTTACTCCCAGACGATCGCCGTCCCAAGGTTGCATGTGGCTCCCTGAGGTGCCGACGACGGCGTCGTCGGTCCCCTGGATTACGAGCGGATCAGGCAAGCGAACATACTGGCGGATGGTTGCCGTCCACGTGCGTAGCATTTCGATATGTGGACTGTCCGGCCTCAATGCATCGGCAATGGCGTAACTGCTTGGCAGGAGAGCTGCCGGACCGCGGAACATATCGATAACTCTTGAGGCCCTTCCAAATGGGGCAAGAGGGCTGCCGTTGAGTGGGCTACCAAACAGCACAACCGAATGCAGTGCGCTGATCAACCCGGAAGGTTGCTTGGATGTCGCGCACAGGAGTTGCCGAACCCCCAGCGTTCCGAGGGAGTGGCCGAACAGTGCCAGCTTCGCATATCGCTGAAGAAACGGCGGCTCTCCTTCGGCAGCTCGTTGCCATTGGGTGGCAATCAGTTCGGCGATCCGCAGGAAGCTTGCGATGGAGCTCGTCTGATAACCAATGAACAAGTAGTCCCAGGATCCGAACACCGGATGGTTATCTGAGAAATCTCGAAGGCAATCCGGCAGCCGTCCCCATGTGCTCAAATAGCCGCCACGGAACCCATGGACGAAGATTGCTAGGCGGCTGTTCGGCTGGTCGGTCCTGCGAACCAGTGCCCAGTGTTCCAACTGCCGATCCAAGAACTCTCTCGCCACCATCATCTCCGTCGATGCAATGTCATGCCGCCGCGGACCACGCCTGCGCCGCTCGGCGCGATGTCTATGGCTCCAGGCTTGCTGCTGTCGGCTGACCCGGTGTCGCAGGCACCTCGGTGGTAGACAGGCCTGTCGCTCCCGAGGGGCCGTTTATTAGAGGCTGGAGACTGCCCGGAGCCTGTGGCATTGACCCAGTCACTGCGGCGGGCTGTACAATCAGCGTCCCGGACGATTGGGCCTGAATACCTTTCGCGTCCTTCGCGATGATGCTGAACATGACTGACGCTGGCGCTTTCGATGTCTTCGGGGCCGAAACAGTCTCAGAGATCCCACCAACGTCCGATCTCTTTGCAGAGACGTTCATAGTTTGAGCCGAAACGATACCGGTCGGATCCGAGAACACGATCTCGTACTGGTAGGGGGGCCTCCCAGAACTGTCGCTGAGATCGTTGTCCTGTCACCTGCAGTGAGGATCGGATTCGAAACGGTGACATTGGCAACGCTGGGCATTCTTGCGTCCCCGTTCTCACCTCCCGCCAGCGAGCCGAAGTAGAAGCCGAGGATCGTACCCAAGACGCCGATAACGATCGTCAGAAGGTCCTTGGCCTTCCCGAAGCGGTCGTCAATCTCTTCCTTCTTGACCCAGAAAATCGCAATCGCAATGACCAAGATGATCGCAATAGCCGAGAATGCGAACAGGAAGGTGATTAGACCCCGTGCGTGTTCAGGCTTGGCCAGCGAGGCGAGAAAATCGCCCGCGAATATCCCGTATGCGATGATCCCCGCAACGATGGCGCCGGATGCCGCCAGCAGCACCGATCCGGGCCCGATGCTAGCCGTCCAAGATTGGCGGGGAGGGGATGACCCGGCAGTGGATGACCATTTCTGGTAAACTTTAAACAATGTACTCAGGAGCGCGGCGCGGTCCGCGTCGGGGGTTGCTGATGCCACAACCTGGACGTAATCGTCGATGAGGTCGCTGTGGTACGGCCACACCTCTGCTCTGGCCTTGGCGAAGCCCTTTAGCGAATGCAGTTCAGGGCTCTCTGCGCTGCTCTGCGGCATGAGCCATTGTGCAAATCCTGACACGGTATCCTCCGGACTCTCTGCGGCGTTTGACTCCACAATAGATCAAATCGCGGGTGCTTCCGGCTCTTGGAGCCACTCGTACGTGTGTGCGCGTTTATCCAAGATTGCTAGCTTCCATTCCCTTGACGAGGTAGTCGGCGACCTTTGCCGGAGCTTCCGCTTTTGTAACCGTCCCTCCGCCATTCACGTCGAGGCCCCTGTTTTGCTGATACTCTTTCTCGAAGAAGGCCTTCTCTTCCGCGTCGTCTTTGATCTCGACGCAACCAATGGTCCCCACGTCGGTTCCACCGTGGATGTACATGTTGGTGCGGACGGCGCCGAAACAGTCCGTCATCCTGTCGACGGTAGCACGGTATGGCTCAAGTGCGACGCGTTTCTTTCCCCAGGCGGTTTCGGGTTCGGGGGATCTCTCAATTCGCGAAGGTTCGATGGCATATTTCCCTTGCGGGACGGGACCCTCATCCGGAGCCGATTCCTTGGCCGATTCATCGGCAAGACCAGAAAACGCCGTGAACGTCTTCGGACTAGCGCCGTGCCACACGAGTGAATAACCGTCAAATGTGAGGCGGTCGTTTCCGGTTGTGACACTGCCATCGGCCGTCAAATCAACTGGCGCGCTGATGATGAGGTCGGCTCCGACGCGCCGGGTGAATTCCTTCTGGGCATTCTTGGTTGTCCTACGGGACATGGTCTCTCTCATCCTCCTTGTCAAAAAGTCCGCGTATGCTTTTCAGAATGTTGGCTTGAGGAAGTCCTCAATTCCGTCCGGCGACTGGCCGCCACCTGTTCTGTCAATCTTGATGATGGCCGCGGTCTCTTCCCCGCCGGCTAGGCGCACGCGGGGGACAAATTGCCACACGAAGAGACCGCGCCTGCGCACCATCCCTCGCGCAAGGTCGCCTGTGAGATCGGGATACTCGACGAACTGCGGCAGAGGCGCGCTGGCGAAGAGCGCGCTCGTCAGTCGCTCTTGCCCAGAGGCATTGTCACGCGTGGCGACCCCGAACACCGAGGGCGGTGGCGCGAGAACCGGTTCCGCCACGACCGTGGCGGCGACGCTGATTGAGACCGCCAACCAATAGGCCGTGACGATGATGCGATCGCCTGGCTCAAACGGCATCGCTTCACCAGAGACCCGTAGGTCGGCGACGGCGATCGCGTATGCCTTGCCACCGTCGACGGCGTAGCGGGGACGAGTAGCATCGGGATCAGTCGCTACAACGGAAGCGATCCGCAAGGGAAGCGCCGGCGAGTCGGGCGCGGATTTGCGCACCAGATCAAATCCGAGGCTAAAACCCCAAGGCTGGACGGAAGCCCAGGTCACATCCCTGTCGCCACCTGGATTGTCTCGCCCGGGGTCAACAACGCCAGCGGCAACGTGAAGCGCCGAGGAAGGGTCGTACTCGATCCGATCGATGGCGAGTAGCACGGAGCCCGGGCCGCGATTGCTGACCGTTTTGCTAGCAAGAGCGCGGTCATAGCTTGGATCGCCAAACGCCGCCGTCGCGGGCTTGATCGGCAGGGATGAGCGGAGCGCGGGCGAGAGCGGCAAGGGAAGCGACAGGACGCGGCTCGGTCCGGGAAGCAAGCCGGCGCGTTGGTCGATCGCTAGATCCACCGTGCCATGCTGGACGTGGGGGTTGGGCGCTGGCGCTGGGTCGCCGGGATCGAGGAGAATCGAGACCTTCGTGTCCCCGGTCGCGTTGCCCAACGCCTGTGCCGCCGCTTGCCGTTCCGCTCCGAGCGACAGGGACAGCGTCACCTGGCGATATTTTAGTGTCACGCGCCTGACCCACCCGAGTCTTGAGAGGCCGAACCGCCGCGAACCGACAATCAATGTCGCGCGCAGGCCGGTCGCGGCGCCGCTCAGGAAACCGAGACGGGCGAGTACCGCGATAGGATCGGACGAGGCGGGGTCCTCCGCCCACGGATCGTCTCGTGCCTCGACGCGAAGGTCGATCGTATCCGGTAGTTCCGCGACTCCGAGAAATTCTGCGACCGGCACGATCAGGAGGCTGCGGATGATCGCTTTCGTCCGATCCGCTGGCTCAGGCGTATAGCGGAGCACGGCGAGCGATCCTGCAGCGATCACCGCCTTTTCCAGCACCGCGCCTTTCCCCTTCAGAGCGTCATCGACGATGTCCTGGGCGAGGAATGTGCCGCGGCGGCGGTCGAGATCGGAGACATCCTGGAATACGGTCGATCGAGGCGCGCGTGTCTGGCGCCACACGGCTGGGCCACGATCACCTGGTCGGCCATAACGCGCCGCGACGCCGTCGAAGGGCGTCGCGCTTTTCGCGAGGATGAGCCCTTCGTGGTGGAAGGCAAGGGTGCCCGGCCGGCGCCCGGTGGCGATGACCTCGAATGGCCCTGGCTGAATGGCCGCGATGGCCTTCTCCTTCGTGCCGTCGATAGTATCGAGGCGAAGAGGCATGAGCGCTTTCGCCGTCGCGTCTGGCAGCGGCACGCGTGGACGTGGCGGTATCGGGATGAGGGCGCGGTCCGCCGGCGCCAACAGGCGCTCCCGGGACCGCCGAAACAAAGTTCGTTGACCGAGCGCCAGCACGCTCGCGGACTCGAACTTCTCGTCAAGCGAAAAGGTGCGGGCCGGCACGGAGAAGCTTCGATCCTCTCCCGACCAACTGTGATCGCTGTCTTGGATAACACGCTGCTCGCCGAGCGCGATGGCGGTTGTCGCCTTGGCAGCGAGCCGCTCGGCTTCGCGCGGCCAGGCGAGAGCAGGGGACGCAAACAGCGTGCGCCCGGCATTGCGTAGGCCGCGGGACTCAGGAAGCTCGCGCAGAATCGCCGGCCGGGTCAGGAACGCGATGTGCTCATGAGTGAGATGACCATGCTCCTCTGCGCCGTCAATGATCCGGGCGGCGAGAATAGCCAGTGGCTCGGGCGTAACCGAGAACGTTAGGCGCGCCAGCCGTCCTCGATCCGCGCCGCTCGCCGCGTTGGCCGACAACAGCGATGCGTCGCCACTTGTGAGTGGAATGATTGATACTCGATCCGCGGCAAGCACGACGAGATTGGCGTGCGGAACCGCAACGCTTGAGATGCTAGAGGCGGCGGCGAGCGCGATCTCGTCGCCGCGATGTGTGACCGCGAGGCGCAAGGAGCGGTACTTGCCGTCGGCATCCTCTGGCGCCTTGGCGACCAGGATCGTCCTCACCCGGCCATGGAACGCCTTCCCGATGTCCGGCTGCTTGAGAACATATTTCCAGGCGGCGAGCGTGCGCAGCCAGATCGGCCGCGCGAGCCATGCCTTGGCGTCGGCGGGCTCATCGACGGGCTTGCCGTCCTCCGGGCCGAACATGATCGCCTGCGAGACAGGTGTGAAGGGCGTGATGGGCTCGCCCACGAGACGATCACGCAACGCCGTCAGCGTACGGACCGATCCGTCACCAGCCGCGAACGGCACCACGCTCCCGGTGTCGAGCCGATGCGGATAGGCGCCAGCAAGATCGTAGGTCGAGACTGACAGCTTGAGCGGCGCCGCGAGGGGGCATTGAGGAATGTTGCTGAGCACGCCGAGGCTAGAGCCGCTCTCGAACGGTGCCAGCCAAGGCATTGCGAGCGTTACGCCTTTGGAGGGGGCGGATCCGTCGCTGGCCGCGGTTTCGACGTCAATCAGCGACGCCCCGACGATCAGGAGACCCTTCGGTTGCTCCTCTTTAGCTATCGCCTTCGCCATCTCGTAGGTGGGTATTCCCGCCCGCGCCAATGCCCTGATAAGTACGCCCGCGCTCGGCGCGAATAGCTTATCGGCTTGGGCAAGTGCGATGTCATCCTGGTAGCGTGCCGCGAACGCATGGCCGGAGGCCGTGTTCGGCTCTAAAGCCTCCATGCACCGGTTTACGAACCAGCTGCTGCTGGCGATCATAACCTCGTCGAGCGTCGTCCATTTGAAGGCCGTATTGGCATCGCGACGCAGCTCGTGCGAGACGAGCGCCGTGAATGGCCACGCGCGCCCCAATTCAATGCTGTCGCCTGTCTGCCTCAACCGGCCTGCCTCGAGCTCGACATCAATTAGTCCGATTGCCGCCTTGTGAATGAAAGTCCCTTTGTCGTGCGCGATCGTGATGTCGGTCTGCCAGTCCCGCCAATCGTCCGACCTCGCGGCAAAGGAGCCACTGGGGAGCGCTGCCTCGCTCAGGCTTTCGATCGGCCAAGCGACCGCGCTCGTGATGGCGAGTGGCTGAGACGTTACCGACAGCGTCGAGGCCCACACCATCGGATGATCGTCCGTCGACAATCTGTGGCGGATATCGAGCAGTGGATGAGCGCTGTCGCGCTTGCATCTGATCTCTGCAAAACCGGCAAGGAGATTCGCGATCGGCCACTTCTCGGGTCGATGGCTTTGTTCGACCGCGCATGCCAAGGCGAGTTTGAGCGTCGCGCCATCGAGGGGCCATCCTGCCAGGAACTGATCGGAGGATGCGAGATCCCGGGTCACCTCCAAGGTCAGCGAGCCCTCGCTGTGATCGATCCTGGCCTCTCCTGCTGCCGTGGCCCCGAACCACCGCGCGGTTTCGCCGAGAGTCCATTCGACCAGGGCGCAGCGGGCCAAGGTTGGAGCAGGTGAGGAGGGGGAGTGCGCCGGACCGGCGGACACGAACACAGTCCCACGCATCTTGATCGTCGGTTCAGTGCCCTTCCTGATGTCTCCCCAGCCAGCGACGATCCTGTCGATGGCGAGGCCTGAGCGAAGCTTCGGGTCCGGTGCGTTTTCGAAAGTGAGCGTCAACGCAGTTGGCGTCAGCCCGACATCGCCGGACAGCAGTTCCACCGAATTGCCAAAGAGCTTCGCCTTGACTCTCCCGCTCGCCGTGACCGCCGCCAGCTTCCCTCCAGCGGCTGCGAGGCTGAGTTCAAGCGTCATCGACAGACGTTGACGATCTGCGGGCGCCGCCTTGGCTGGCTCGGGGCCGTAGAGTGGCAGCGCCTCAAGCGCGAACGCTACGGTCGCGGGAGACGCGCCGATGGTGATCGCGTCGGCGGTGATCGCGACGGCCTTCACAGTTAGCAGCGTCGCCTTGCCTTGGTCGACCGAAAATTCCAAGGCAACGGGACTGCCGCTCGCATAGGGTTCGTCGTCGACGAACGGCGCCTCTTCGTCCTCTATCAGCGCCGTAGCGGGCGGCTCGATATTGCCGACGACGGTGAGCCCCGAGAGTGTCGCTTTGGTGCGATCGCCCCTGAGTGTCAAGCTGGCCAGCCGCTGCGGGCGAAAGACGAGCGGACCCAGCTTGATGACGAACGACCCAGGCACACCGTCGGCGGCACGCTCGAAAACACTCCACTCATAGGTGGCCCTTGGGAGCGTGTCCCGCCAGAACACAGTGCCGTCCGGTCGCGCGATTCCCTCGATCCCAGATGAAACGTCGAAGGCAAAGCCGCCACCTCCCTCGACCATTGGCAGGTCCCTAAATCGGACACAGCAAGCCATCCCGTCGAAATCGAAGGGTAGTGATGGCGCGCTTGCCGCGACCCGGTGCTCGGCCGGCGCGGTGGTCTCTTGATACTTCACACTGCGCCATTCGATGGCATCGCCCGACGAAGTATGGTCGGGAACTCGGGATTGCCCAATGCCGCGCGTGTCAATTTGATAATCGCCATCGTGGCGCAACGCCACGGACCAGCCGGTGACGGAAATTTCACTCCCCGTCGCATCCGGCAGGGCCACAAGTTCGCTGTCAGTGATCTTGAAGTGTTTTCGTAGGCCGGCGAGCGCGACGCTGCCCGCGGCCGGCTCGCCATTCAACAGATAAGCGCCGAGCGGCAGCGCGTCGTTCCCCTCGCCGATCGATACGCGGGTATTCCACACATATGGCTCCGCGATGCCCTTGATGGCGACTGTGGCCACCGTCTCCAGACTGTGCCAGCCGGTGACGCGGTCGTTCATTGTGCGCGTGAGCGACAAGCGTCCAGCGTTCTTGGTCCACCGTTCCGCGAGACTGAGCGGTTGGAGCGCGGTCGGCGCGGGGTCGCTCGCTTGGCGCGAAGCGCCAAGCGCAGCCGGCGGGCTCGGGAGATTGGCCGACGCGAAAAGCTCGCCCAGTATCGGCAGGTCAAATCGCAGCGAGCCCTCGAGCGATGCGAAGCTGAAGCCGTTCGGGTCAGGCGGACGAAACTCGACGCCGGGAAGTGTGAGCGAAACGAGTGAAACGGCGCTAAGGCCCTCGCTGGCTTCCATAGCGCCGTTGCCGTCGTCCGTGGGCCAGGGCCATCCAAGCGACGCGGTTCTCGCGGCAAGTCCGCCGAGAAACGGGAATATTGAGGGAGACGATGCGTCGCCGAACCGCCCACGCAAAGTCAGGGGCGCTGCTTTCCTCAGTACATGTTCATGCGGCACCAGATCTCTCGTTTCAAGCGGCAGGGCGGCGCTCGCCCGTGTGCGTGTCGCCGGCATCGCCGAGAGGAGCGCCATCGACGGATGCGCCAGCCAAGCGATGACCCTCGGATTACAGCCGGCCACCTCCGAATCATCCGGAAACTCCGGACCGGTGATCGCGACGCGGATCTCAGCCGGCGTGGTTCTGAGGCTGGCGGTGTTCACGGGGCTATGATCGACCTGCCAGCCAACAGCGTTGTCGTCGCCGAAGATCAGATCGAGGGGTCTCGCGGCGATTGGGCCGCTATCCAATCGGGGGAGGATATTCTCGGGGCTTGGGCTTGATGCTGCCGCGAAGAGCGTGCCCGACAGCGTGCCGACGGCGCCGATGAGCCTCGCCTCGACAGCTAAATCGTTCGCCCCGACTCTAGTCTTGGTAAGCCTGATCAACGCTGATTCAGCCGCAACCACTTGGATGTCAGGCTCCGAGGGCTTGATGTCGTTCGCGCGGATGCGGACGAGGCCATTGAGCGCTGGGGTCGGCGGCGGGTCCTTGATCTCGGCCTTGGGATCGTGCCGCAGCGTTGGGAGCTGAAGGAAGCCGCGCTCGAGCGGGATGAAGGCATAGAGCGGCGCGTCCTTATCTTCAGACCATGCTCCGGCGGCGGTGTACAACGAGCGCAACTCCTTGCCAAACGCGTCGGTCTCGGCGATCAGCGGCACCGGATCCGCCGGATTGGCGTGTTTGACGAGACTGAAATCAAGGACAGCGGGTGCCGCCGATTGCCAATACACGTTGACGCTTGCGGCCCGTTTTAGCGTCACACTTTGACTCTCGATTGTCAGCTCGCTTAGCGTCAATCTCGCGGTGCCAACGTTGATCCGGCATACCGAAGGTATCGCGGCACTGTCCGTGCGTTCGGTGGTCAAGGTAACGCGTAGCGCGCTGGGCTCGACCTGGATCGAGTCCCGACCGGTGGTGAGCACACCGCTTGAATTAGCCAAAACCCAAAATATCGGACACGGCCCGGGTGCCACGTTCACAGCGATGGGCGATTGATGAAACCGGCCGAAAGCCGTCATCAGACGATCAAAGCTCGCCCGCAACGTCGGCATGTCCTTACCACCAACTGGCTTCAAGATGAACATGCCAAGGCCGCTCGAGGTGTCGTATGTGAACAGAAGCGTCAGCATGAGCGGAGTTGACGCGACATCGAACGGATCTTTGACGACTGCGTCGAACTCGATGCCATCGGGAGCGAGACGGACACGCGCTGCCTTTTCTGCCACAACAACCGGGACCGCGATGTCGGATCCCTTGCCGAAGAGGCCGACCACCTTGTCATTGGGCGCCCATTTCTCGGCGCGGCCGTCCATGCCCAGCTGCAGCCACTTGCGTAAGGTCACGGAACCCGTGCGAGGAATGGCGATTTCGATAGCGCCCGAATCGAGTGTCAAAGGCGCGGCTTCGATATCGTTTGTATCTTTCTCGTTTAACGCAAACCGCGGCGCGACCGTTGTCTCGGAGTATGCGGGCGAGGCTGCCTTGATGACGAGGTTCTTTTTGTCGCCGATGCGCAGGCGAGGGTTGTCGCCGCCGCCATCGCCCGCCATGCGGGGACGAATTGCCGCCTGGAAAAGACGCGGCTGCCGGTAGTCGGTCAGCGTATGTTTCTTTGGCTCAGTGATCCTGAGGGTGGAGCCCTGGAAGTCCTGGGCCAGCGTCCTCAACGCGGCGGCGCGTAGCGGATAGGGAGACACCTTGGCCTTCGCATTCAACAGGCCGACGACGAGATCAGCTTCCCAGAGAGATGCCAGATCCGGCTCAAGCTGATAATTCGTGCGCGACATGACCTTGATGGCGCGAAAGTCGCTCATGGTTGGCTCCTCTCGACCTCGTGCGACAGTGGAAGCGCGAAGCCGCGGTAGAGATTGAGGATCAGTTTGCGGTGTGGCCCGAGCGCCTGATCCTGCGCCATCGCGAGGATTGCAGCTCCGCCTTTAAGCCTATCCGCCATGTCTAGCTCATCGATTAGCGCGCCTATTTCGGCGTCGTTCGGCGGCCGGCGGATCGTCAGGGCCTTGGTCTCCAAGTCCAGCGCCAAGCCAAGTCTGTTGCCGAAATCCCGGAGCTCAGCCATGACTGCGGCCCTGACCGTGTGCGGCATCACAAGCGTAAAGGGCGAGATGTCCGAGCTGGTGTTCGCCTCGCCGGCATCGATTGCCTCAAGTGTCGAGAGTGGGCGAAGGCGACCAGGCAGCGCGCTTACCTCGAGCGTTGAGATCAGTGCCCGCAGCGCTGCTCGCTTGTCGTCGTCCCAAGCACCGCTTGGGGCAAGCTCGGCACTCAACAGGAGTTCGAACGGTGCAGCGACGTCCCGGGGATCGAGCCTCGTGATGGGTTCGAGGTCATCGATCGCCATGCGCGTCAGAGGAGCGAATCCGGCGAAAGGTTTCGTTTCATCTGCCAGAGCGCCGCTGCTCACATCGGCGAACATCGATGCGCGGATCGCGGTGAAGATCTTGGCATTGAACTCGGCTGCTGTTGTGCTCGGCATGGGCACCGTATGTAGGCGCAGGACGTCAGAAAAGGCGGCGCGTCCAGCGGCGTCGCGGACGTTGGGTCTAGGCAATAGCCAGTCGGAGTTGGCCATCACGGGCTCAACCACAAATGCGTTCTCGGCTCCAGCCGTGGCTGGCTTCAAGAGACCGTCCGTCTCCCACGAGCGCGGTAGTCCGGCAGCCCATGCCTCGACACCAGCTCTCGCCGAGACTGCATCCCCGTGGCCTAGTGTGGAATGCCAGTGATAATCCCGGTTGCGGCCTGGTTCGGGATCCGCAGCATGTCGACGGAGTTCCGTCACGACCGCATCGGCCTCGCGATAGGCTTCGTAGATTGCGATCAGGCGGTTGATCTCGGTGATAAATGGCGTCCAGTCGATGGTCGACACGCCGGCGGGGTGGAGGGTACCCGCCGGCCGTGTGATTGTGATCTGCGCTCGCCTTTTCGGCGCGCATGCGACCCACTGAGACCAACCGGCGACTTCAATCTCCATCTTGTCGAGCAAGGCGCGCCCCTCGTCCCCGAGCGTCATGACGGGCGCGGCCGCGGCGGCGAGCGTCTCAACCTTCTTCCTGAAAGGCACAACCACCTGCCAGTGATTGTCCATGAAGGAAGTCTCGACCACGTTGGTGACCTCGAATTGAGTGAGGCCTGCGATCACTGCGTAGACGGAGCTATCGTCGGATACCTTAGGGAAAAGTTCGGCGACGACAGATCGCGACCCGCCCGTCGCGTCGGTCTCGAGAGCGAGCGCGTAGGAGGCCATCGCATCCGGCACCTGCAAAACGCGCTTGGCGTCGAAGGTCGTATCCTTGAGCCAAAGATCGTAGTCGTCGGACGAGAGGCAGTCGAAATTTCGAGTGAGGGGAAGCGTGACACGGATTTCGGCCTTCTCGTCCCGTTCGTCGATCCACATGGTCCAACTCGCCTCGGGCACCGGCCAGGGCGAATGCCCGACGTATGGCGCAATCCAAGGGAACCTGGGTGTCGGGCGGCCTTCGGCGATCATCGCAGCTGACGGCTCGGAGACCACGACGCCAGCTGCGGCGTGAGCGAGCGCGTGCAGGCGATAGAAATAGGGTACATCGCCCGTGCGGACGGCTGAGATGCCACTCCAACCGTCCGCGATGCGAAGCGGCAACTGCATGTCCGCCGGAAGCTTCGGCTCGGCAAGCTTCTCGCTGGTCAACGACAGTGTCGGCGGCGGGGGGCGCCTGCCGCCCTCATCGCCAAATGGAGTAACCAGTTCATGGTCACCGATCCGCGGCCAATCCTTTTCCGCCAGAAAGCCTCGAGCCCAGCGAGGGGCGGAGAACTCGCGATAGAATTCCAGCCCTATATGACTGAACTGATAGCCGTCCGACACTTCTCGGTTCGATTCCGAAATGATTTCCTCGGAATGGCGGGCTAGCACGATCTCAAGCTGTCGGCCCTCGCGTCGCTGCTTCGGGTCGCCGCCCGGAGGAGTGTCGAGCCAGACATCCAGCCGCCGCGCCGACAGGATGACGGGCGGACGGATCGGATGGGTCCGCGGCAGGACGACATCAACGCTGCGGTGCTCGAAGGTTTTATCGTTTGCCTCGATCTCGACAAGTCCGGGCACCTCGATCCTGGTATTATCGTCTGGCGTCGCGTGGCCGATGTTCTCGTAGCGGCCAAAAGGCCGGACCACGTACCGCCGGCGCCGCGCCCAGGCATCCTCGTGTACGATCAGAATATCCATCCTGCCGTCGGCCCGCGGCGCTATGCGCCAAGGATCAGGTCGCGTCACGGTCGCGAGCGCGAAGGGTATTTTTCGTGCGTCGTCTGCATGGACAGGGCCAAGGTCCATGAACCTCACATTGAACTGCTGGAGTCGCTTCAAGACATCAAGCCGCGCCTCCGGCGTTTCAGCCTCATACAGCCTTGCGCGCTCGACCTTCGGGAACCGGCGGGCGATCAAGGTCAGCAAAAGCCTGATGTTCAGCGTCGCATTCGGTTGGGGTCCTACAGCCAGGCCTTCCTTGTCCGAGCCTTTGTGGAGCACATCGAGAACATTCGGGTCGAGCCAGTCGAAGCGGCCGAATGGATCTGGTTCAGTGCCGGGATCCCGCACTATGGCGGCGGGACGGGAGACGGGCTCGACCACGAGGTCCTCGCTCTGGAGGTTGGCCATGGCTTGGTCAAAGCGGACCGTTCCGGCGACAATGACACGGACCAAGGCGATGCTAGAGCCAAGGCCCGGCGAGGAAATCGCTATCTTCGTCTCGATCGCTTCACCTGGCGCGAGGACGGTGCGCGCCACTATGTCTTCGCTTCGAGCCACACGGACAACGCGTGAGCTTCCCAAGCCGCCAGCCACGTCGAGCACCTCATAGAGAGCGCCGCCGCTGACACCGCCCAGCGATCGTAGGGGCTCGATGACGGCGTCTCCGGCCTTGTTGGATTTGACCAGGCAATAGCCAACAAGCGTCTTGTCGAGAAGCATTTCAGGCAAGGGCCGCAACGATATCTGAATGAGCGACAAGCCCTCCTGCGCAAGCAGGTTGCGGGTGTCCTCTGCGGTGACCTCCTTGCGGACAGCTGAGTCGAATGAGGCGAGTTCATAAAGTCCACCCGGCCGCGCCATGACGTCGACGAAGGGCCTGACATTGGCGGCGCTCACGTAGCGCGGAGCAATGGCTGTTATCGCCGCGTTGACAAGCCTCAGCGCGTGCTGCGGAGCTACATACTCGGCTGCCTCCATATCAAAGAGTTTGACACCCGTGGCGAGGCCGACGGTGCGCAGGAATGCCCAGCCATAAGGATCGCGCTCGGGCGGGAACTCATTCGCGAAATCCTCGAAAGTCTCCGCCTTGGTGGGGGGCGGGCCGTCAAGCACCGGTTCGTAGCGGCGATAGGACGGTTTATCCGGGGGGATTTCCCAACGCAGATAGTCGATGACGTCCGCCAGGAAAGGATGAAGGGGCTGGTCGAGATTCACGTCGATCGAGACATTGCCCGTCGTTCGTGATCCATTCTGGCCGCTGAGGGAAACCGTGACGCTCTTGAAAGACGAGGGCCTGCTCTCGTAACGGTCCCTGATCGATTGTGCGTGCGTGTCGTCGGCGTACCACCACAGCGAGCGCAACAAGTGCGTGAGGGCGCCAGGAGTGAAATTGCTTCCATCCTTGCGCCTGAACCTCGCGGTGCCAGGCTTGGGACCGGGAATCCCGGGCATGTCGATGAGTTGGACGAAATGGTCTTCGTCATAATGAAGTCTTACCTTGGCGCTGTCTTCGGTCCCGTCGAGGCTTAGCGGCGCGCCCTTGTTGAAGCAGAACTCGATTTCGAGAGGCTGGCCCTTGTCGAGGACAGCCATGAGTTCGGCTGGGACAGGCACGAGTCCGAGGGAAACACGCGGGCCGATCTCTGGCCAAGCGAGGATCGTCTCCGCGGGAGAGAACCAAGGCGCGCGACCTTCGCCGCCGGCGCGCGACTTTTGAGCGAGCACGCGCGCCGTCTCGCTGGGATAGAAGGCTTCCACCTTTCCGAAATCGCCGATCTCCGCGGGGTCAAGGCCGCGCAACGTCTCGGGGAGGCGCTGCACCCGGGCAACGCGCCGGGCGTAGCGGGGAAGATCCGTAATGGTCGGAAGCTCCGCTAGATTTGTCTCAAACAAGTCGAAACCACCAATAAGCTTCTCATACTTCATCGGGTCGGCGAAACCGGGTCTTCCGGTCACGGCGATCGAAGGTCTGGCGTTCCAGGCGATGCGTGTCGCTGTGCGCCGCTGACGGTCCACGAGCCGCAGCAACGGTCCGTCTGACCTCGCCTGGCGATCCTGTCCCGATTGGCCGGCCGCTGCTACAGCCGCCATCAAGTCCGCAAGAGACTTGTCCGGATCGGGTTGAACGACCGCTAGGCGATCCGCTCGACCATCGAGATCCTCAAGCGACAGTGCGTCGAAGCGCAGCCGGCGCGGATGCTCGAAGGTCTCCACCACAGTCTCAACCGCGACCGGAGGGCGCTCGCGTTTGGCGTCGGGATCCAGCACCACGAGGGCCATGTCGGCGGGGAGCCAGCCGGAGGGCGTATCCAAAATGGTGTTCGGGTCGACCGGCGAAACGAACTTCCGGCGCTCAGCGGCGACGCGCACGGCGCTGATTCCTGAGGAATCATTGACGCCGAGATGTTCCCTGATCATCTCAAGGGTCGCGGGTCCCTTGCCGTCACCGCCGATCAACTCGAAACGCGCCTTGCCGCGGATCGGATGTGATTTTGGGCTATTCGTCTGCCTGCAGATCTCCAGCGGCTGGAAGCGATCCGCGTCGGTGTAGCGAAGGCCGAGTCCATCATCGAGATTGGGAAGGACCGTTTCGGGCTGCTTGAGCACGACGAATATATCGAGATCGCGGCCTGCGGCAGGTTGTGCGAAATCCTGCGGCGACGGGCGCTCTCGCGCTTTCGTTAGCGCGTCGACGCCGTAGATGCCGCCTGTCACCGCTATCTCCCGACGGAGGCAAAGATGATAAACCGTGTTCTCTCCGGGCAGCCTTTGCTGCGCGCCTGACGCGCTGTCAGCCGGATGGGCGAGAGGGTCGTCGATGCGCAGGAAGAGGCGCAGGAGCGGTGGTTCATGCGCTCCCCCAATCGGATCAGCCAGACGCTCGTAGTGGAAGATGATCTCGGCCTTGAGCAGCGGCCGCACAGTCGCCGCGGGCTTCTCGGGCCTGAACTCAATCGGGGTCGGCAGTCCCTCGGAACCGGCAATATCGACAGGCACGATGGTGTAGAGGAGCTTGTGATCCTTGTATGTGTCCCAGTCCGAGTGGGCATCGGCACCGCGATGGAGCAGAACATTGGCGAACTTAGGATCGACCGCGGCGATATCGGCGAGATCGTCCACGAGTTGGGCCGCTTGGCGCAGGGGCTGAATAAGGCCCTTTTCCGAAAGGAGAAATGGAGCGGCGGCCTTCGTGGTGACGGGGTGGGGCTTGAAGCTGGAAACGACACCGTTCTCATCGAGAACCTGCCGCTCGATCCGGTAATGGCGCAGCAGGAACTCTGGATCGTGATAAGGGCCGCGCGAGGTTTCCCATAGCGGCTCGAGGTCCCAATCGAGCACGATCCCGGTTTTGCCGCGTTCACAGGTAAGTCCGGCAAGCCTTGGATGCGCCTCGGAGAAGAAGCGTGCGGGCGGATTCAGAAGGTGGACGCGTCTCGGGTCTTGCGGCTGCCCATGCTTCGAACACCGCACGGCGATTTCGAATTTCGATGGCACTGGCTTGTCGGGGTTGTCGATACCGGGGAACAGGGAATTGAGTTCGGGTTCGGTGACCACAAATGTGAGCCCGAGGTCGCGCGCGTCGACGCCGTTGCTGCGCCGTGGCCACGTATATCGCTGGCCATTCGGCCCGCCGGCTAGTGCCGCCGAGGCGAGAGCGGCGGCACTCTCGCCGATCGCCGATATGATACCTGAGCGGCGTTCCTCGACCGCGCGTATATAGTCGGTGATGCTTTCCTCCTTACCGATCATCTGATCACGGGCGGCACGTCGCAACGTCTCCGTGGCACGGGCCTCATCCTGAGGCAGGCGTTGACGGGTGTCGGCGATCTCAGCGAGTGGCGGCTGTTTGAGGAGGACCTTATCCCCGTAAAGTGTGTCGCCAACAAATTTCAGGGTCGGGTCCGCCTTTTGGACCCCAATGAAGCAGTGATAGAGAATGTTCGGCAATGTGATGACGTCGGCGCTGTCCTCGCTGACGCCGACCACCGCCTTGTCATCGAATTGCAGCCCGCCATTCCCAACGGATTCCTCGAGCCCATCTGTTCCCTGAAGTCGGGTGATGTCGATGGGCATGTTGGACAATTCATAGTCGTGCTGGGTAAAGAAGGTAGGCCTGCTGGGCACGTTCGGATCGTCCAATTCAACCGGCGGCGGTGGTGGATAGAAGGTGCCGTCCACAGGCCCCAGATCACCCATGGGCGTTTCATCGCGCGGTATAAGCGTCATGACGAAAGCGCGATCGTCTGTCGCCGGGACCGGGACCTCAAAGAGCACCGCCCAGAACGACGGCGTCTTGATCTCGGACGTTTCGATGGTGGCGGCGATTTCCGTCGCCGCCTGCTGCTTCTTCTCCTCGACGGCTGCCTGCTGTTCAGCCTGGGCGGCGGCCTGCGCGGGTGAGGACGCCGGAGGCGCGGGACCAAGAGCCTTGGCCGGCTCGGGCACCGTGGCGTCGAGACCAATGGCGAGAAAGCGTTCGACCTTGACGCGGGCGCGCTCGAGCGCGCCTTCATTGATCCCCAAGGAGACGCCGAGCCTGAGCGTGCGGCCGAAACCGGACACTGTGAGGGTGGCCACGCCACGGCCTCCCAACTCTTGGGGAGAAATGGCGAGTTCCAGGGCAAGCGTTACCGTGCGGCTGAAGGACAGCCCGATCTCAAGATGGATGCGGGCCCTGAACACCTCGAATTCGAGCCAGATCCGCACGCGGATGGACACCGTCACGGCGAAGTCGATGGCGCCGTAGAATAGGGTTTCGTTGGGGTCCCGCAAAGAGATATAGGCGATGAACTTGGCGGCAAGATACATATCCACGCGCGCCACCGCTGACGCACCGAAGGATCGCCCGCCGACCTCGCCGCCCAATTGCGCGAAACCCGAGCCGCGGAATGCAACGCCATAGAGCAGCGCCGAGTCCTCGATGCGGAATACAAGGCCACCTTCGAGGCGTATTCCGATCTCGGCCGCTCCCATCTTCCTCGCGAACTCGAACTTGAGCTCGTAGGGCCAGCCCATCTCAAAATGGAACAGCCCTGGCTGAATGAACAGCGTGGCTGACCAACTCACGCCACTCATGGCCTCGCGCAGTATTGGATGCAGGACCGGCGTCTTTCCGATGTAACCTTTGCCATCGGCGACCAACCTTCCGAGGAACTGCTGGCGTGGCGCCGAAACATAGAGATAACCGCGCAGTGGCGGATTTGTGCGAATGTCATCGCGCGCGACGACGACCTTGCCGGATGCGCCTTCGCCCTCGAGCTCGCCATTCACGAAGGCATGATAATTGGTAGCGATCCAGCCACGCGCCGTCATCAAGAAGGTTAGATCGGATCGGAGTGCCGCCGCGACATCGAACATAATCGGGTTGGACAGGTACCTTTCTTCGTCCGAGAGCTTTCCGGAGTTGGAGGCGCTCGCGACTGTGAAGAGGGCGCGCATAGCCAGCGTAAAGCGGTCTCCCTCGAGCTCCGGCGCCCACGCGGAAAATGTCGCGAGCTCGCCCTGGCGCTTTGAGACATCATCGAGCACTGCCACCAGTTGATCTGGACTGCGCACATAATCCGCGGCGACGAGGCCAGCGAACGTGTAACTTTTGCCAAAGCCGAAACCGACTTCCCTGAGATAGAACATGCCGATCGGCGTCGGTATCTCGATCGACAGTTCCTCCTGCTGCGCAAAAGCGAAGAAGGCATGCTGGAGACCGTTCTCTCGGCGATCGAGTTCTAGAAATCCCATTGCCGCGGCGAGCGGCGCCCAGCCCTTTATGCGCAGGCGGCCGCGCGCCATGAAGCCTTGCGCCGTGATGGCTTCGGGGTAGGAGAGCTGGCGGTCGAGTGAGGGGAGCGTGCCGTCAACGGTGATGGCGGTCGCTTCGAGCGTCGCTGCGCCAAGCTTGATCTCGACGCCGAGCCCGTCGAAGGCGATTTGTGGAAGCGCGCTTCCGTCTCTGGGAGGAGCGATCCATAGCTTGTGGAAGTCAATCTTCGGGCTCACCGTATCGCCCGCCTTGACGAACTCCACCTGGCCCGAGATCGACAGCGCCGGCATCCCACCGAAGCGCCCGACGGAGGGGTGCAATCCGAAGCCGCGGAGCTCGAATTTGAAGATGTTGAAGAAATTCACCGCGCGCTTCATACGCACGCCGATGTGGAAGTCGAGATAGTTCCTCAGGAGCGTGGCATTAGTGGTCAGCGGCGCCTTGTCGAAAACAATCTCGAGGTCGTCCAGATTCTGAAGGAGGCCGCCGTCAAACTCGTCGCCACTTGGCGTGAAGCGGGCGGAGCCTGTAAGAGCGAACCAGAAATGAATGCCACTGGCGCCAAAGTCGCGCGCAAAAAGCTCGATCTTCTGGAGCGTGAAGGTAAAACGGGTCGTCTCACAGGCGATCGGATCTGAGCCCTTGTCGAGAAGAGCTTCGGCCGATTGCACCGTCAAGCGCCCGTCCTTGAGCCCCATGGCAATGGCGATCTTGACATTCGCCTCGCCGATGAGAGCCGGCGGCAATTGCCCCGAACCCTTGATGGCGAAGGAGGTAAGCCGCCCGGCCTTGATCGAGACACCCCCTTCGTCGAAGCGGAATGGCACCTCGACACCCGCCAAGGTTACGGGGGCGTCACGATCGGCTCTCGCTTCGAGATCGACCCCATGGCGACCTATTGCGAAGTCCTCGATCTTGAAAACGAGGCCACGACCTTCACTGGCGATACGGCGGTACCAGAGCTCGAGATCTATGCCCTCGGCGAGCGAGAGGCGCACGTCGCCCCCACTGAAGTCGAGAACAAAAAGCTTGTACTTATTCTCGGGAAGCGGGGTTGCCTTGGCATAGGTAAAGCGTGCGTCGAGGCCGAGCAGGGTTCGCGGTTTATCAAGCTCAGCTTCGGGGACGGTGATGTCGACCTTGTTGTCAGCCTTTAAGGATGTATGAAGCGACATCAGATCAAGCGTGAGGATAAGTGTCGTCGCCGACTCGAAGCCCCCGACGCTAACGATGATCGGAATCGGCAAGGTTACAGAGTTGGTGTTGACGACCGGCGCGAAAGGTTGGTCGGCGATCTTTATGTACTGGCTCAGGCTGTCGAGAACTCCGCCACCTGATCCTTGCTCGGCGTCATCCGGCCTTGGTGCCGACAGGAAGGGAAGGACGCGATCCTTCGCATCGCTCGCGAGCGACACTCCGATCTTGAGATCGTCTCCCGCTCCGCCGACCTTGAAAACAGTGAAGAGGGGCGGTCCCTTGAGTAAGGTGAGCTTGTATTTGTTTAGGGCTGAGTTAACCGGTCCGATGCCAATTTCATTCAAGACATCGACAGTAGGGGGATCACTGAGCTTCCGGAAGAACGTCGCCTTGCCGTCCTGTATCGCCACGAGCGCGAAAGCGGCCGGCTGAGTCAGGTCGGCGGTGACGGTGATCAGCGGATCCGATGGAGGGCCGTCCTGTTTGCTATCACGCACAGCCTCGACCGGTGCGCCCGGTCGGTCGAACCAGAGATCAGTCGAAATGGTCGCCGCCTGTGCTGATGGCTGCACGATCAATGCTATCAGCGGCGTCTGGCTAACATCTAATACGAGCGCGGGCCTCCACTTACGGGGTATTCTTAAGGTTATACCAAGCGCGACGGCAGTCTCTATGCCCGCCTCGCCGTCGTCGTCCTGCCCAAGAGGTGAGATCCAGATTTGGCGGAGCGCGAACGTCTCCGCGTCGAGGCGGATTTCGACAGCGATATGCGAGATAAGCGTACTGCCCGCCTGCTTGAGAAGAGCGAAGATGCGGGTGATGATCTCCGCGACTGCTTCCGCGAGCGCGGCAAGCGCGCTGGCGACCTGTCCCGCCGCCTCGGCCGCCCATCTGGCGATCGCCGCGGCGAATTCGGCGAGACGCCTCAGTAGCGGCGACGGGTCGGGCATGTCCGGGAGATCAGGGGAGGGCGCGTCGAGCGCCTTGATGAGCGCGACGAGCCGCAAAACGCCTGGGATAACCTCGCGCAAGCCGGCTGCGATGAGCTCAATCGGATACGGCTCGATAACCGCGAGTTCCGTCAGGCGGCCCGACGCCTTGCCACTCGTTCCATTGAACGTCGTGACATAGCTGAGCTTAATGGCGAGGAAGACTCTGGGGTCGGAGCGCGCCTCGATCTCCAACCGCGAAACGCTAAGTGTGGAGGTGAGGCCAAGCGATCCAGCACGTGTTGCTAGGTTGTAAGTTCCCGTCATGCCCGCGGAGACCTCGGCCGTGCCCCGCAGGATAACCGGCACGCGGCTATCGTTGACGTCGATCGTGCGCCTTATCGGCGGGGCTGTCTTGTCCGACGCAATCTCGCCGGTGACCATGAGGCTCGCGGCCGTTAGCCGAAAGCTAAACCCGGTGATCCTGGCCAATCGGGTTGTCGTCTCCCAGGCTATGTCGCCGTCCTTCGCCGCCGCGGTCGCGATGGTGAGCGATCCACCTGCCACAGCGCATGAGATTTCCGGGGGACCTCCGCTCCAGTTGATGGTGATGGGCGGCGCCTGCAACTTCGGAATGGCGAAGGCGAACAGTCGATCGAGCCCGGGGAATGTCAGACCGTCGAAGGACAGCGTTGGAAACGGCGCGGGCGGAAATCCAAGCTCCAGCTTCGGCATGGCTGACCATGCCGCCGCGGGGATGGTGAACTCAGGAATTGCGTCGATCACATCGGCACGGGTGACGCGAATGGAAACCGCTACGCCGACGTCATCTTGATAACCATTGACACTAATGTTTAGCGAGGCCGTGGCCTTCGCCACGAACACGAGGTCGCCGGCGGCAGCACCTTCTTCGAATAGCGCCTCGGGATAGATGCCCGCGATGGCGCTGAGCGCGGCGTTGCCTACGGTATGGACGCCGAAGAACGATGCACCCCCATGAGCTTCAACGGTAAGCGCAATATTTTGTAGCGTCCCGCGCAAAGCGGCTCGGCGCGCGCGGAATTCCTTCAGCAGGACTACATTGGCCTCGCGCTCGGCGGAGTCGGCGGCGTCGGCCACCGCCTTCTTGAGATCCGCGAGCTCCTTCGCGAGCTCTTGCTTGGACTTTAGATGATAGTCACGGCCCGCTTCGCTTAGGAGTTGCCGGGGGATGCTGAGAGGGTCGCGAAGGGTAAGTTCGGCGGAGGTGACGGGGCTTTTGACAGCGACGATGAGGCCGGCGGCAACAAAGTATTCGGCGTCAATGACGCCGTTGAAGGCGATAGAATTATTCGCAAGCTGCACTACATATAGCACAACACGGTCACCTCGAGAGATTCTCTTTCAACTTCTTTTCGGAAAATATCCAACAAAAACATGATTCCCAATCATCAGCGTCGATGATGGACTACGAAGCACTAAAATGTGACCTTAAGTATGAGCGCCGTTGCTGTCACGAGCAATTAAGTATAAGCGCCGTTGCTGGCACGAGCAAAATCGATGGCACATCAAAATAAGCGGATCCGCAAACGGTTAGTTTCAGCTAATTCTGCCCGGCTCAACAGCGGAGAGTAGCGTGTTCAAGGGCCGGCATTTTGATCGATCGATGACCTGCTCTGCGTCCGGTGGTACTTGGCCTACAATCTCAGCCTGCGCGATCTTGAGGAGATGATGGCCGAGCGCGGCATCTCTGTCGATCACACGACCGTCCACCGTTGGACTGTGCATTATGCTCCGCTCCTACTGGAGCAGTTCAATCGCCGTAAGTGGCATGTTACATGCAAATGGCATGTTGATGAAACCTATATCAAAGTCCGGGGCCAGTGGTGCTTGACCTGCCCCTGAGATTTCCCTCCAATTGGAGTTAGAGTCCGGCCCATCATAAGGACGGACCATGAAGCGTTCACGGTTTACGGAAGAACAGATCATCGGGATCCTGCGCGAGCAGGAGGCCGGGGCAAAGGCGGCCGACTTGTGCCGCAAGCACGGCATGTCGGAAGCCACCCTGTATAACTGGAAGGCCAAGTACGGCGGTATGGACGTCTCGGACGCCAAGCGCCTCAAGGCGCTGGAAGACGAGAACGCCAGACTGAAGAAGCTGTTAGCCGAATCCATGCTGGATGCCTCGGCTCTGCGCGATCTCCTCTCAAAAAATGTATGACCTGCCTCGCCCGGGCAAGGGTCTTGATCGTTCTGACGATGGTAGTCCGCCTAAATGTATCCGGCCTCTCGCAAGTGAGCTGCGGTTGCAGCCAGGCCATGATGAGATCCGCGCGTATCGTTCCCAGATAGTGGTTCGTGCAGGAGCACGCCTTTTTGTACAGGGCTTACGATCCGCCGATCGACTGTTTCGTCATCACTCTCCCGAACCTCGCTTTCCGTAGACCGTCAGATCAGGCGACGGCCGGATCTTGCCGCTCGTAGATTGCGCCCGGCTGCGTGATGATCGCCCAGGCTGTTCGGGCGATCTTCGAGGCCAAGGCAACTGTCACTTTGTTCAGGTGCATCCTACCCTGCAGGGCATCGATCCAGCCGCCGAGACGATCACGGCCTCGATCAAGATGGATCACACAGGATCGGGCGCCATGGATCAGCAGGCGTCGGACATAACGATTGCCGCGTTTGCTGATGCCGAGCAGGGTCGTCTTGCCTCCAGTGGAATGCTCCCGCGGGACAAGGCCCAACCAAGCGGCCAGATCGCGGGCGCGTCGGAACTGCCGGCCATCGCCAATGGCAGCCAGGAGGGCGGTCGCTGCTAGAGGGCCGATGCCCGGGATGGACATGAGGCGCCGTGCCCGGTCATCGCGTGCTGCAAGACCTTCCACCTCCCGCGTCACCTCGGCGATCCGTTGATCAAGCCGGATCACATCGTCGAAGATCTGCCGCAGCATCCGACGCATGGCTGGGGTCAGGTCGTTCGCCTCGTCGTCCAAGATCAGCGGCAGGTCGCGGCGGAAGAGACCAGCTCCCTGACGGATTGCGATCCCGTACTCGATGCAGAAAGCGCGGGCCTGGTTGATGAGCCGGGTCCGGCTTGTGACCAGCTGGTCCCGGATGCGATGGAGGGCCTGGAGGTCAACCTGCTCGGTCGAGCGCACCTGGGTAAAGCGCATTGTTGGGCGTGTCACCGCCTCGGCAATGGCCTCAGCATCGATAGTGTCGTTCTTGTTCGACTTCACGTAGGGCCTCACGAACTGTGCTGGGATAATCCGCACCCGGTGCCCCATGGCCTGAAGCTTGCGCGCCAACCACTGTGAACCCGGACAAGCCTCCATGCCGACGAGCGCCTTCTCGGTCTGCTCGAAGAAGGCCAGAAGCTTCTCCCGCCGGAACTTCAAGCGCTGGACGACAGCCCCGCGCTCATCGAGCCCGACGATGTGGAAGATGGTCTTCCCGAGATCAACGCCATAGACGGCGCCATTCACTTGCTCATTCTTAGCCACGGTCTTCCTCCTGTGCTCACGTATGCCCCTTCGACGAGGTAGGGCGAGGCAGGTCATCCCATTAGTGGTAGGGCCCGCCGCGAAGCGCGAAGCCGTCGCGCACCTGCAGGCCGGCTTCGGCCTGTCGGAGCGGCGGGCCTGTACCCTGATCGGGGCTGACCGAAGCACGATCCGATACCGCTCATGCCGGCCGGACGATGCCGTCTTGCGCGGCCGCCTGCGCGACCTGGCGCGGGAACGGCGTCGGTTTGGCTACCGGCGACTGTTCGTGCTGCTTCGGCGTGAGGGCGAGACGGCGGGGCTCAACCGGATCTACCGCCTCTACCGCGAGGAGGGCCTGAGCGTGCGCAAACGTCAGGCACGTCGGCGGGCGGTCGGCACGCGAGCGCCCATTCTGGTGGAGGCGAAGGCCAATGCGCGCTGGTCGCTCGACTTTGTCCATGACCAGTTCGCGAACGGCCGGCGCTTCCGCATCCTGAACGTCGTCGATGACATGACACGGGAGTGCCTGGCGGCGATCCCCGACACCTCGATCTCAGGCAAACGGGTCGCCCGGGAGCTGACAACCCTGATCGAGCGACGTGGCAAGCCGGGGATGATTGTTTCCGATAACGTCCTATGTGGGGGAGCAGCAGGGGCACTGGGCCAGCAGATCTCAGCGCGTCGATTTGCTGGATCGGCGCTTCGGTCAGATTGAGCCAGGTGGCTTCCACCGTCAACGGGATTGTTCTCTCCCATAGCAAACACAGGATCCAGCGGTCACAGCCGTGGTCCTCACCGTCCTCAATACGAGATACACCCCAGGTGGAAGGCCCAAACATTATCTACAGGGTCGCTTGCG
>NZ_JAERQD010000049.1 GCF_016735695.1 Microvirga zambiensis WSM3693
ATATAGCCAAGATTGGGAATGATGTCAAGAACAAAGTGAGAACATAACATCACGCTTCCGTCCTGCCGCCTCGCCCCTCGTCCCCTCGGCGTCATGGCCGCACTTGGTGCGGCCACCCACGTCTTCGAGAACCACCCCGTTGCCAAGACGTGGGTGCCCGGGACAAGCCCGGGCATGACGGCGCGGGGATGGGGATGACGGGAGAGGATGGGTGACAGCAGAGGGTCGCTTGACGGAGAGGGTGCCATGAGGGGTCGCGTCATTCCCGGACTGCGGCCGCCTGGTATGACACCCTCGCCGTCATGGCCGCACTTGGTGCGGCCACCCACGTCTTGAGGAACTGCAGCGCTTCCAAGGTGTGGATCCCCGGGACAAGCCCGGGCATGACGGCGGAGGGTACGGGGATGATGGGAGAGGGTGTCATTCCCGGCCATGCCGGAGAATGCTGCGGCGTTACTCCGCCGCCACCGGCTGTGCCAGCAGCTGCCTTGCCGCCGGCCCGATATCGCCCGCTGTCCAATGCGGCCGGCAGACGGAGACGTAGCGGCCCTCGCCGCCGATCTCGACCACCTCGCCGGAGCGCACGGCCTCGCCGTTGCGGTCGTATTTCAGGATCATCGTGGCCTTGCGGCCGCAATGGCAGAGCTGCTTGATCTCCTGGAAATCCTGGGCCAGCGCCATCATCGTGATGATGGCGTCGCTGAACAGCGTGCCGTAGACGTTGTTCTTCAGCCCATAGGCCATGACCGGGACGTTCAGCTCGTCGACGATCCAGGCGAGCTGCCTCACCTGCTCCGCCGTCATGAACTGGACTTCGTCGATCAGAACAACCGTCACCGGCTTCTTCGCCTGTTCGGCCGAGACGATGGCCGCGATGTCGTCGCCCTTCTTCAGGGGAATCGCATCGGCCTCGAGGCCGATGCGGGATTTCACCTTGCCGACGCCGAAACGGTCGTCGATCAGGCTCGTGAACAGCAGCACGTGGCCGCCATTCTCGATGTAATTGTAGCGAACCTGCAGGAGATGGGTCGTCTTGCCTGCATTCATCACCGAGTAGATGAAGTGAAGCTTTGCCATGAATCCATATTACATATGGATGGCGCGCTTTTCGACGGCCATCGCCGCTTCCTTCACAGCTTCCGCGAGCGTCGGATGCGCGTGACAGGTGCGGGCCATGTCCTCGGAGGATCCGCCGAACTCCATGGTGATCGCCGCCTCGTGGATCAGGTTGCCCGCCTCCGGGCCGATGATGTGGACGCCGAGCACCTTGTCGGTGCCGGCATCGGCCAAAATCTTCACGAAGCCGTCCGTGGTGCGGTTGACCTTGGCGCGTCCATTGGCGGTGAAGGGGAACTTGCCGACATTGTAGGCGATGCCCGCAGCCTTCAACTCTTCCTCGGTCTTGCCGATGGAGGCGACCTCCGGGAAGGTATAGACCACGCTCGGGATCACGTCGTAATTCACGTGGCCTGCCTTGCCGGCAATGATTTCCGCAACGGCAACACCCTCATCCTCGGCCTTATGCGCGAGCATCGGGCCGGCGATCACATCGCCGATGGCGTAGATGCCGGTGACGTTGGTGGAGAAATGCGCGTCCGTCTGGATGCGGCCGCGATTGTCGAGCTGGACGCCCACATGATCGAGGCCGAGACCCTGCGTATACGGCACGCGGCCGATGGCGACGAGCACCACGTCGGCCTCGATGGTCTCAGGCGTTCCGCCGGCGGCGGGCTCGAAGGTGAGCGTCGCGCCCTTGCCCGTGTTCTCGACCTTGGTGACCTTGGAGCCGAGCTTGAACTGGAAGCCCTGCTTGCCCAGGATGCGCTGGAAGTTCTTGGCGACCTCGCCGTCCATGCCGGGCAGGATGCGGTCGAGATATTCCACCACGATCACTTCCGAGCCGAGGCGGCGCCACACCGATCCGAGCTCCAGGCCGATCACGCCGGCGCCGATGACCACGAGGCGCTTCGGCACGCTCTCGAGTTCGAGCGCGCCGGTGGAGGAGACGACCACCTTCTCGTCGATCTCGACGCCCGGCAGGCGCGTCACGTCTGAGCCCGTGGCGATGACGATGTTCTTCGTCTCGAGCACCTGGTTCGAGCCGTCCTCGGCGGTCACTTCGACCTGGCCGGGAGCGGCGATGCGCGCGGTGCCGAAGAAGGCATCGATCTTGTTCTTCTTGAGCAGGAACTCGACGCCCTTCACGTTGCCGTCGACGCCTTCCTGCTTGAAGGACTGCATCGTCTTGAGATCGAGGGTGGGCGCGGAAACGCCGATGCCGAGACCGGCGAAGTGGTCGCGCGCGTCCTCGAACATGTGCGAGGCATGCAGCAGCGCCTTCGAGGGAATGCAGCCCACGTTGAGGCAGGTGCCGCCATGGGTCTTGCGCTTCTCGACGACGGCGGTCTTGAGGCCGAGCTGCGCGGCGCGGATGGCGCAGACATAGCCGCCGGGACCGGTGCCGATGACGATGAGATCGTAGGACATTGGTTGTCTCCACTTAAACGTCATGCCCGGACTTGATCCGGGCATCCACGTCTTTGCTTTGCGTTGGAAGGCGTGGATGGCCGGGACGAACCGGCCACGACGCTAAATGGGCATTGTTCTTACAGGTCGAGCACGAGGCGGGCCGGATCTTCCAGCGCCTCCTTGACCCGCACGAGGAAGGTCACGGCTTCCTTGCCGTCGACGATGCGGTGATCGTAGGAGAGCGCGAGATACATCATCGGGCGGATGACGACCTGGCCGTTGCGCACCACCGGGCGGTCCTCGATGCGATGCATGCCGAGAATGCCCGATTGCGGCGCGTTCAGGATCGGCGTCGACATGAGCGAGCCGTAGATGCCACCATTGGTGATGGTGAAGGTGCCGCCCTGCATCTCGTCGATGCCGAGCTTGCCGTCTCGCGCCCGCTTGCCGAAATCGGCGATCTTCTTCTCGATGCCGGCGACGGAGAGCAGATCCGCATCGCGCACCACGGGCACCACGAGGCCCTTCTCGGTGCCGACCGCGATGCCGATGTGGTAGTAGTTCTTGTAGACGAGATCCTGGCCGTCGATCTCGGCGTTGACTGCGGGCACGTCCTTGAGCGCCTGGATCACGGCCTTGGTGAAGAAGCCCATGAAGCCGAGCTTGGTGCCGTGCTTCTTCTCGAACACGTCCTTGTACTGGCTGCGTAAGGACATCACCGCGCTCATGTCCACGTCGTTGAACGTGGTGAGCATGGCGGCGCTGTTCTGGGCGTCCTTCAGGCGGCGCGCGATGGTCTGGCGCAGCTTCGTCATCTTCACGCGCTCTTCGCGCTCGGCATCGACCGGCGCGGAAGGAGCGCGGACCTGGACCGGAGCAGCAGCGGGCGCAGGCGCCGAAGCGCCGCCCGTGGCGATGGCGGCGAGCATGTCGCCCTTGGTCACGCGGCCGTCCTTGCCCGAACCCGCGACGCCTGCGGGGCTGACGCCGCTCTCGGCGGCAAGGCGCGCTACGGCGGGACCGTTGTCACGGGAGGCGGCGGCCGCTGCAGGTGCGGGCGCAGCGGCGGGAGCGGGTGCCGGAGCCGCGGCCTTGGGAGCCTCCGCCTTCGGTGCGGCCGCAGGGGCAGCAGCGGCGGCAGCGCCACCTTCGATGACGGAGCCGAGCACGGCGCCGGGGCTTACCGTTTCGCCGTCCTTGGCGACGATGTCGCCCAGCGTACCGCTCGCGGGAGCGTTCACCTCGAGGGTCACCTTGTCGGTCTCGAGCTCCAGCACCGGCTCGTCGGCCTTCACGGGGTCGCCCGGCTTCTTGAACCAGCGGCCGATGGTGGCCTCTGAAACGGATTCGCCGAGAGTGGGTACGCGGATTTCGGTTGCCATGAGTTACGCCTTAGGGACGGCCCATCTTACAGAGGGCTGGGTTGGTGGGTCGTCCGCAGGATGGCCTGCGGAATCGGATGGATGTCGTATCGGAAGCCGCGGCCGGAGCGGATCAGCGGGTCGAACTCCGTCAGAGCGGAAGCCGCCGCCGGATCGCTCACCTCCACGATGGCCAGGCCCCAGACTCCCGCAGGATCGAGGACCGGGCCGACGATCACGGCCTCTCCCTTATCGGCTGCCCGTTGCCAGTACGCTGCATGGTCCTGCATCAGGCGAGCCTCCTCCCCCGTCATGTCGGCGGGGAAGGTCGGCCTTGGAGGCAGAAGCCTGCAGAGAAAAAACGGCATGCCCTGGTGCTCCGGTCAGGCGGCGAAGGCCTCGTCGAGGAAGGCCTGCAGCTGGGCCTGATGCTTGGACATCAGGCCGGTCGCCGTCGCGGCGGAAGCGGGACGTCCCACATAGCGGGGACGGTCGACCTTGGCGCCTGCCGTCTTGAGCGCCCATTCGAGATAGGGCTCGACGAAGGTCCAGGAGCCCATGTTCTTGGGCTCTTCCTGGCACCACACCACGTCGGCCTTCTTGAAGCGGGCGAGCTCGGCTGCCAGCGACTTCGCCGGGAACGGATAGAGCTGCTCGACGCGCAGGAGGTAGACATCGTCGATGCCCCGCTTCTCGCGATCCTCGAGCAGGTCGAAATAGACCTTGCCCGTGCAGATCACCACCCGCCGGATCTTGTCGTCCTTGACCAGCTTGAAGCCCTCGCGCCCGATCTGAGCATCGTCCTGCAGCACGCGGTGGAAATGCGTGCCTTCCGAGATGTCGGCGATGGTCGAGGTGCAGCGCTTGTGGCGCAGCAGCGACTTCGGCGTCATCAGGATCAGGGGCTTGCGGAAGTCGCGCTTCAGCTGACGGCGCAGGATGTGGAAGTAGTTCGACGGCGTCGAGCAGTATCCCACCTGCATGTTGTCCTCGGCGCACATCTGCAGCCAGCGCTCGAGGCGGGCGGAGGAGTGCTCCGGACCCTGGCCCTCATAGCCGTGCGGCAGCAGGCAGACGAGGCCGGACATGCGCAGCCACTTGCGCTCGCCGGACGAGATGAACTGGTCGAACACCACCTGCGCGCCGTTGGCGAAATCGCCGAACTGCGCTTCCCACAGGGTGAGAGCGTTGGGCTCCGAGAGGGTGTAGCCGTACTCGAAGCCGAGCACCGCCTCTTCCGAGAGCATCGAGTTGATGACCTCGTAGCGGGCCTGGTTCTCGCTGATGTGGTTGAGGTTGGTATAACGCTCCTCGTTCTCCTGGTCGGTGAGAACGGTGTGGCGCTGCGAGAAGGTGCCGCGCTCCACGTCCTGACCGGAGAGGCGCACGCGATGGCCTTCGATGAGGAGCGAGCCGAAGGCGAGCGCCTCGGCCATGGCCCAGTCGATGCCCTCGCCCGTCTCCAGCATCTTCTTTCGGTTGTCGAGGAAGCGCTGGATCGTGCGGTGAAGGTGGAAGCCCTCCGGAATCGTGGTGAGCGCCTTGCCGATCTGCTGGATGGCCTCGACCGAGATGCCGGTCTGGCCGCGGCGCGGATCGTCCTGGTCCTCGCGCACAGCCTTCAATCCCGACCAGCGTCCGTCGAGCCAGTCGGCCTTGTTGGGCTTGTAGTTGGAGGCGATGTCGAATTCGGCATCGAGCTTCGAGCGCCAGCTCGACTTCATCTCCTCGACCTCGGCCTGGGTGAGGACGCCTTCAGTGACGAGCTTCTTGGAATAGAGCTCGACGATCGCCGGATGCGAGCGGATCTTGCGGTACATGAGCGGCTGGGTGAAGGCCGGCTCGTCGCCCTCGTTGTGGCCGAAGCGGCGGTAGCAGAACATGTCGATGACGACAGGCTTCTGGAAGCGCTGACGGTATTCCGCCGCGACCTTCGCCGCGAAGGTGACGGCTTCCGGATCGTCGCCGTTCACGTGGAAGATCGGCGCCTCGACCATCTTCGCCACGTCGGACGGATAGGGCGAGGAACGCGAGAAGCGCGGATCGGTGGTGAAGCCGATCTGGTTGTTGATGATGAAGTGGATCGAGCCGCCGGTGCGGTGGCCGCGAAGACCAGACAACCCGAGGCATTCCGCCACCACGCCCTGGCCCGCGAAGGCCGCATCGCCGTGGATGAGGAGCGGCATCACCGCTGTGCGGTTGTCGGGCGAGCAGCCGTGCTGGTCCTGCTTGGCGCGCACCTTGCCGAGCACCACCGGATCGACGATCTCGAGATGCGACGGGTTGGCGGTGAGCGACAGGTGGACGTTGTTGCCGTCGAAGATGCGGTCGGAGGAAGCGCCGAGATGGTACTTCACGTCGCCGGAGCCTTCCACGTCGTCGGGGGCGTAGGAGCCGCCCTTGAACTCGTGGAACAGTGCCCGGTGCGGCTTGCCCATCACCTGGGTCAGCACGTTCAGGCGGCCGCGATGGGCCATGCCGAACACGATCTCCTTCACGCCGAGATTGCCGCCGCGCTTGATGATCTGCTCGAGCGCCGGAATGAGGGATTCACCGCCGTCGAGGCCGAAGCGCTTGGTGCCGGTGTAGCGCACGTCCAGAAACTTCTCGAAGCCTTCCGCCTCGACGAGCTTGTTGAGGATGGCGCGCTTGCCTTCCTTGGTGAAGGAGATTTCCTTGTCCGGACCTTCGATGCGCTCCTGGATCCAGGCCTTTTCGACCGGATCGGAGATGTGCATGAACTCGACGCCGAGCGTCTGGCAATAGGTGCGCTCCAGGATGCCGACGATCTGGCGGACCGTGCCGAATTCGAGGCCGAGCACGTTGTCGAGGAAGATCTTGCGGTCCCAGTCGGCTTCCGTGAAGCCGTAATGGGACGGATGCAGCTCCTGATCGTTCGGGCGCGGGTTGATGTCGAGCGGATCGAGCTTGGCATGCAGGTGGCCGCGCACGCGATAGGCGCGGATCAGCATGATGGCGCGAATGGAATCGCGCGTCGCCTGCTGCACGTCGACCTGGCTGATCTCGGCGCCCTTGGTCTCGGCCTTCGCCTTGATCTTGTCGCCGACCGCCTTCTCGATCTGGGCCCAGTTGCCGTCGAGGGCGGAGACGAGGTCGCCATTGGCGTGGATCGGCCAGTTCGGCTTTTCCCAGGACGGGCCTTTGGCCGCCTTCTCGACAGCCTGCTTGTCGTCCTTCAAGGCGCCGAAGAAAGCCTGCCACTCGGCATCGACCGAGGCGGGGTCTTTCTCGTAGCGGGCCTGAAGATCCTCGATATAGGACGCGTTCGCCCCATAGAGGAAAGCGGTGTTCAGGAGGTTTTGGTTGGCGTCTTGGCGTGCCATGACAATACTCGATCCAAAATGACGGTGGGCCGCCCCGGATCCGGGGCGGCCGTTTGTCGGTTACTTGCCCTTGAGAACCTCGACCAGGGTCTTGCCGAGGCGCGCCGGCGAAGGCGACACGCGGATGCCCGCGGCCTCCATGGCGGCGATCTTGTCCTCGGCTCCGCCCTTGCCGCCGGAGATGATGGCGCCGGCATGGCCCATGCGGCGGCCCGGAGGCGCCGTGCGGCCGGCGATGAAGCCGACCATCGGCTTCTTGCGGCCCTTCTTGGCTTCGCGGGCGATGAACTCGGCCGCCTCTTCCTCGGCCGAGCCGCCGATCTCGCCGATCATCACGATCGACTGGGTCTTCGGGTCGGAGAGGAACATGTCGAGCATCTCGATGAACTCGGTGCCCTTCACCGGATCGCCGCCGATGCCGACCGCCGTCGTCTGGCCGAGGCCTTCATTGGTGGTCTGGAACACGGCCTCGTAGGTGAGCGTGCCGGAGCGCGACACGATGCCGACCGAGCCGGGCTTGAAGATGTTCGCCGGCATGATGCCGATCTTCGACTCGCCCGCCGTGACGATGCCGGGGCAGTTCGGGCCGACGAGGCGCGACTTGGAGCCCACGAGGGCCCGCTTCACGCGCACCATGTCGAGCACCGGAATGCCTTCCGTGATGCAGACGATGAGCGGGATCTCCGCCTGGATCGCCTCGCAGATGGCGTCGGCCGCGCCCGGCGGCGGAACGTAGACGACAGACGCGTCGGCGCCGGTCTTCTCACGCGCTTCCATGACCGTGTCGAACACGGGCAGGTTCAGATGCGTCGAGCCGCCTTTGCCGGGCGAGGTGCCGCCGACCATCTTGGTGCCGTAGGCGATGGCCTGCTCGGAATGGAAGGTCCCGTTCTTGCCGGTGAAGCCCTGGCAGATGACCTTCGTGTCTTTGTTGATGAGAATGGACATCAGCTCGAAACCTTACTTTCCGCCGCGCACGGCGTTCACGATCTTCTGGGCGGCGTCGTCGAGGTCGTCCGCCGGGATCACGTTGAGGCCGGATTCGCGGATGATCTTTTTGCCCTCTTCCACGTTGGTGCCCTCGAGGCGCACCACCAGCGGAACCTGCAGGCCGACCGCCTTCACCGCCGCGAGAACGCCGCGGGCGATGACGTCGCACTTCATGATGCCGCCGAAGATGTTGACCAGGATGCCCTTCACGTTCGGATCGGCAGTGATGATCTTGAACGCCGCCGTCACCTTCTCTTCCGATGCGCCGCCGCCGACGTCCAGGAAGTTCGCCGGCTCCTCGCCGTAGAGCTTGATGATGTCGAGGGTCGCCATGGCAAGGCCCGCGCCGTTGACCATGCAGCCGATCGTGCCGTCGAGCGCGATATAGGCGAGATCGAACTTGGAGGCCTCGATTTCCTTCTCGTCCTCCTCCGTGATGTCGCGAAGGGCGACCACGTCGGGGTGACGGTAGAGGGCGTTGCCGTCGAAGGAGATCTTGGCGTCGAGGCACTTGAGGTGCTGATCCTTGGTGACGATCAGCGGGTTGATCTCGAGCATCTCCATGTCCTTCGCGATGAAGGCCGTGTAGAGCTTGGTCACCAGATCCTCGGCTTCCTTGGCGAGCGAACCTTTGAGGCCCAGCGCCTTGGCGACCGTGCGGCCGTGATGCGGCATCACGCCGGTGGCCGGATCGATGGAGAAGGTGAGGATCTTCTCGGGGGTGTCGTGCGCGACCTGCTCGATATCCATGCCGCCTTCCGTCGAGACGACGAAGGCGACCTGGCCGGTGGCGCGGTCGACGAGCATCGAGAGATAGAGCTCGGTGTCGATATCGGAGCCGTCCTCGATATAGAGGCGGTTGACCTGCTTGCCGGCCTCGCCCGTCTGGATCGTGACCAGCGTGTTGCCGAGCATTTGACGCGCGAATTCCTTGACCTCATCCACGGACTTGGCGAGGCGCACGCCGCCCTTCTCGCCGGCTGCGGCTTCCTTGAACTTGCCCTTGCCGCGGCCGCCTGCATGGATCTGGGACTTCACGACCCAGAGCGGGCCGCCGAGCTCCTTGGCAGCAGCTTCCGCCTCGTCGGGCGAGAAGATGGCAACGCCGCGGGAGACGGGAAGGCCGAATTCCTTCAGGACCGCCTTGCCTTGATATTCATGGATGTTCATCTGTTTTCCTCTTCGTCATGCCCGGGCTTGGCCCGGGCACCCACGCCTTAAACGAGCGTGGCGAGTAAAGACGTGGATGGCCGCATCAAGTGCGGCCATGACGTGCGATGTCTACTTCAGAGCCGGGTTGATCTGCTTGCAGGCGTCGACGAGGCCCTGCACCGAGGCGACGGACTTCTCGAACATGGCCTTCTCGTCGGCGGAGAACGCGACCTCGACGATGCGCTCGACGCCGTTCTCGCCGATCACGATCGGCACGCCCACGAACATGTCCTTCACGCCGTACTGGCCGTTCAGGTAAGCAGCGCAGGGCAGGACGCGCTTCTTGTCCTTGAGATAGCTCTCGGCCATGGCGATGGCCGACGCCGCCGGCGCATAGAAGGCGGAGCCGGTCTTGAGCAGGTTGACGATCTCGCCGCCGCCTTTTCGGGTGCGCTCGACCATGGCGTCGAGCTTTTCCTGAGACGTCCAGCCCATCTTCACGAGGTCGGGCAGCGGCACGCCGGCAACCGTGGAGTAGCGCACCAGCGGCACCATGTCGTCGCCGTGGCCGCCGAGCACGAAGGCGGTCACGTCCTCGACCGACACGTTGAATTCTTCAGCGAGGAAGTGGCGGAAGCGGGCGCTGTCGAGCACGCCGGCCATGCCGACGATCTTTTCCGGCTTCAGGCCGGAGAACTTCTGCAGCGCCCAGACCATGGCATCGAGCGGGTTGGTGATGCAGATGACGAAGGCGTTCGGGGCATATTGCTTGATGCCGCCGCCGACCGCTTCCATGACCTTCAGGTTGATGCCGATCAGGTCGTCGCGGCTCATGCCGGGCTTGCGCGGCACGCCGGCGGTGACGATGATCACGTCGGCGCCTTCGATGGCGGAGTAATCGTTCGCGCCCTTGTACTTGGCATCGAACCCGTCGACCGGCGCGGATTCCGCGATATCGAGACCTTTGCCCTGGGGGATGCCTTCCGCGATGTCGAAGAGCACGACGTCGCCGAGTTCCTTCAAGCCGACGAGATGGGCGAGCGTTCCGCCGATCTGGCCTGCACCGATGAGCGCGATCTTTTTCCGGGCCATAGTCTGTCCTTGGGTTTTGGCACGAGCCTTTGAGGTGGCGCTGTTTGACACAAGAGATGGGCGGCCATCAAGCGAGCAAAAGATTAACGGATAAGGCTTTGCGCCTAAGTAAAAGGCAGATGAAGCTTAACGTTTTGAAAATATCTTTGCAGTTCAATGCTTTGGGCCGATTCAAGGTGAGATAATTTTCTCGTTACAAATTTCAAAAATTGTAACTGGCGCTACACGCTTCCGTTCGCCAGCGCCCGCAGGACCACCCGGATCACAGTCGCAAGGCGCGGATTGAGGATGTCCAGCGGCACCTCCGCGTCGAGGCGGACGGTCAGGGGATTGATGAAGCGATAGACCGCATCGGTGATGAAGGCATGGGCCTTCTCGCGGTCCCGGGGGTCGAACTTGCCCGTGACGATGCCCTCGTCCAGCACCCGCTCGATCAGCTGGCGCATCCGTGCCCGGTGCTTGCGCACGAGGGGGCGCGAGGTCTCGGTCGCGGTGCAATAGACGTCGAAAAGGTGCCGGTCCTCGGTCAGCAGCTCCCGGTGGACCCGGGCCCAGGCCTGGATCAGGCGCTCGAGCTTGTCGTCGGCCGGATCGGGCGAATCCGCGATCTCGGCGATGGTGGCCTCCAGCCCGCGCAGCCACTGGCCGGCCACCGCATCGATGAGAGCCGCCTTGTTGGCGAAGTAGCGATAGACGTTGGCATGGGTCATGCCGGCCGCATCGGCGATGCCGACCACCGTGATATGCTTCGGCCCGAACTCCTTCAGCTGGTCGGCGGCGATGGCGAGAAGCCGGGAATCGGCCGGAGCGAGATCCGCCTGTCGCGCCGCGCCGACGGGCCGCTTCATGTCTCCGCAAGTCCGGTCGTGTCGCCGGAGGCTTCGGAATCCGAGCGGCCATGGGGCAGGGACAGGTATTCCTCGGAACGCATCTCGATCAGGCGCGAGACGGTGCGGTCGAACTCGAAGGCCTCGCGGCCGGAATCGGCGTGATAGAGCTCATGCACCTCGGCCTCGGCGGAAGCGAGGAGCTTCACATGGGCATCGTAGAGGGCGTCGATGAGCAGGATGAAGCGCTTCGCCTCGTTGCGGCGCTCGAAGGACATCGTGGGAATGTTCTCCAGGATGATTGTGTGAAAGTCCTCGGCGACGGCGAGATAGTCGGCGGCGCCGAGCGGCTTCGAGCACAGATCCAGGAAGGAGAAACGCGCCACGCCGCCGGCGGCCTGCGGCACCTCCACCGGATGGCCCTTGACGGTCAGAGTCATCGGCTTGCCCTGCTCGCGGCCGGTGAGGCTCTTGAAGGCGCGGGTCAGGGCCTCGTGCGAGCGCTCGTCGGCGGGCGCATAGAAGACGGGACTGCCGGCGAGCTTTTCCAGCCGGAAATCGGTGCGGGATTCGAGCTTCACCACATCCATCCGCTCCTGCAGGAGCGCGATGAAGGGCAGGAACAGCGAGCGGTTGAGACCGCCCTCGTAGAGCCGGTCCGGCTCCACGTTCGAGGTCGCCACCACCACCACGCCACGGGCGAAGAGCGCCGTGAACAGGCGCCCGAGGATCATGGCATCGGCGATGTCGGTGACGGTGAACTCGTCGAAGCAGAGCACCCAGGCCTCGTCGGCGAGCGCCTCGGCAACGGGCGTGATCGGATCGTCGCCCGAGACCTCGCCGTTCTTGAGCTTCTGGCGATAGACGTGGATGCGCTCGTGCACATCGGCCATGAAGGCATGGAAATGCACCCGCCGCTTGCGCCTGACGGTGAGCGCCTCGAAGAACAGGTCCATCAGCATGGTCTTGCCGCGGCCGACCGAGCCCCAGACATAGAGGCCCTTCGGGGCAGCGGCGCTCTTCTTGCCGAAGAGCCAGCCGAGCGCGCTGGGTTTTCGGGCGAGGCGGTGATTGGCGAGGCTCCCCGCAAGCGTATCGAGACGCCTGAGCAGGGCGACCTGCGCCGGATCGCGCTCGATGGCGCCCGCCGCGACGAGCGCGTTGTACCGGGCCGAGATGGAGTGGGGCGAGGAGAAGGAGGTGTCGTTCACGGGATGATCGATACCTCTCTCACCGTGTAAGCGCAAACGTCCGCTGGCCGGATTGCGCTGAGAACCGGCCTTTCCATGGGGCCTGGCCATTACAAGCCCAACGCTGCTCTACCCCCCTTGCAGGGACGGGTCAGGGGTGGGGGTGGTGCCGCCGGGTGAAACCGTTGCGTCAAACCCGCCACGTCATGGCCGGCCTTGTGCCGGCCATCCCGATACCGTGAAACGCCGTGCTTTTCTTAATCGAGATCACCGGCACAAGGCCGGTGATGGCATGGAGGGAGCACGACATGCGCCGCCTCACCTTTATGCCCAGCACCTTTCATCCAATCACCGCGCCAGCGACAGCGGCGCGCCCGACTTCGCCAGAACGCCGCTCAGCGAGGACGAGGAACCGCGCAGGCGTGCGGCGACCGCGCCGCCGGTCTGGTAGAGATAGACCTCGCCGTCGCGATAGTCCCAGGCATTGACCTTGGACAGGTCCTGGTTCGAACAGCCGGAGGCCGAGGCGCGATAGAGATCGAGCGAGGGAGAGCTCGAGAGCTGGATGCGGCAGGAACCGCCCGAGGTCTGGGCACTCCAGTTGCCGACCATGGCGGTGCGGCTCGAAGGGGCGGGAGCAGGTGCTGGCGCAGGCGCCGGACCGCCGATGGTCGGCGGCGGCGGAGCCGGCGGCAGGCCGGCGATGTCGGTGCCGCCGGCAGGAGGCGGTGCCATCGGGTCCGAGGGCAGCGGCGCACCGGCGAGCGGCGGCAGGGGAGCGGCCTCGATCGGCCCAGAGGGCACGGCCTCGACCGGCGGCGCCTCGATCATGGGCGCCGCGCCTGCGCCGGGAACCGTGGCACCGCCGAGGCGGGTCGAGGAACAGGCGCCAAGCGCCAGGGCAGAGCAGAGCACCGCGCCGGTCAACCACAGAGATCTCGTCATCGTCGTCCTCGAATTCAGGCCGCCCCTGAGGGCGGCTCATCGTATCGGCTCAGGTTATCGGGAGGAATATGAACCCAGGCCAATCGTGTTCCGGTTTCGACATATGGGATCGCCATTCACAAAAAAAGGCGCCCGTGGCGCCTTTTCGCAAGTTGTTGCAAGGAAGCGTCACACGGCGCGCGCGATCATCATCTTCTTGATCTCGGCGATGGCCTTGGCCGGGTTGAGGCCCTTGGGGCAGGTGTTGGCACAATTCATGATCGTGTGGCAGCGATAGAGCCGGAACGGATCGTGCAGGTCGTCGAGACGCTCGCCGGTGGCCTCGTCGCGGGAATCGATCAGCCAGCGATAGGCCTGGAGCAGGGCTGCGGGGCCCAGGAAGCGGTCGCCGTTCCACCAATAGCTCGGGCAGGAGGTGGTGCAGCAGGCGCAGAGAATGCACTCGTAGAGGCCGTCGAGCTTCGAGCGCTCCTCCGGCGTCTGACGCCACTCGGTCTCCGGCGCCGGCGTCTCGGTCTGGAGCCAGGGCTCGACGGAGGCATGCTGGGCGAAGAAGCTCGTCAGGTCCGGCACCAGATCCTTCAGCACCGGCATGTGCGGCAGCGGATAGATCTTGACCGCGCCCGAGCCGCAATCGTCGATGCCGAGCGTGCAGGCGAGCGTGTTGCCGCCCATGATGTTCATGGCGCAGGAGCCGCAGATGCCCTCGCGGCAGGAGCGGCGGAAGACCAGCGTCGCGTCGACGTTGTTCTTGATCCAGAGCAGGGCATCGAGAACCATCGGGCCGCAATCGTCGCGGTCGACGTAATAGGTGTCGATGCGCGGATTCTGCCCGTCATCCGGGTTCCAGCGGTAGATGCGGAATTCCTGGACGTTCGAGGCACCTTCCGGCTTCGGCCAGGTCTTGCCTTCGGTGTAGCGGGAATTCTTGGGAAGTTGAAACTGAGCCATTAGGACTTACCTTGCCTCTACTTCGTCATGCCCGGCGCTCTGAGCCGGGTATCCACGCCTTTGCTGCGCACTGGCGTGGGAAGACGTGGATGGCCGGGACAAGCCCGGCCATGACGGGTGTTGGTCAATACACGCGAGCCTTGGGCTCGATGTACTGGATGTCGTTCGACATGGTGTAGGTGTGCACCGGGCGGTAATCGAGGGTCACCTTGTGCGAGGTGTCGTCGAGCCAGGCGAGGGTGTGCTTCATCCAGTTCTTGTCGTCGCGCTCGGAGAAGTCCTCGCGGGCATGCGCCCCGCGGGATTCCTGACGGTTCGCAGCGCCTTCCATGGTGACGACGGCCTGCCCGATCAGGTTGTCGAACTCCAGCGTCTCGAGAAGGTCGGTGTTCCAGATCAGCGAGCGGTCCGTGACCTTGATGTCGGCGGCCGCGCTCCACACGTCGTGGATGAGCTTCACGCCCTCTTCCAGAACCTCGCCGGTGCGGAACACCGCGCAGTTGTTCTGCATGGTGCGCTGCATCTGCATGCGCAGATCGGCGGTGGTGGTGGAACCGTTGGCATAGCGGAACTTGTCGAGGCGCGAGAGCGCGAGCGCGTCGGCGCTCTTGGGCAGATCCGCATGGCGCGCGTTCGGCTCCAGGATCTCGGCGCAGCGCAGGCCCGCCGCGCGGCCGAACACCACGAGATCGATGAGCGAGTTCGAGCCGAGGCGGTTGGCGCCGTGCACGGACACGCAGGCCGCCTCGCCCAAAGCCATCAGGCCCGGCACCACCGTATCCGGGTTGCCGTTTTTGAGCGTCAGCACTTCGCCGTGATAATTCGTCGGGATGCCGCCCATGTTGTAGTGCACGGTCGGCAGGACCGGGATCGGCTCCTTCGTCACGTCGACGCCGGCGAAGATCTTCGCGCTCTCCGAGATGCCGGGCAGGCGTTCGTGCAGGATCTTCGGGTCGAGATGGTCGAGGTGGAGATAGATGTGGTCCTTGTTCTTGCCGACGCCGCGGCCGGCACGGATCTCCATGGTCATGGCGCGCGAGACCACGTCGCGGGAGGCGAGATCTTTCGCGGATGGCGCATAGCGCTCCATGAAGCGCTCGCCTTCCGAGTTCGTCAGATAGCCGCCCTCGCCGCGCGCCCCCTCGGTGATGAGGCAGCCCGAGCCGTAGATGCCGGTCGGATGGAACTGCACGAACTCCATGTCCTGCAGCGGCAGGCCTGCGCGCAGCACCATGGCGTTGCCGTCGCCGGTGCAGGTATGGGCCGAGGTCGCGGAGAAATAGGCGCGTCCGTAGCCGCCGGTGGCGAGGATCGTCATGTGGGCGCGGAAGCGGTGGATCTCGCCGGTCGACTGGTTGAGCGCGACGACGCCGATGCAGCGGCCGTCGGAATCCATCATCAGGTCGAGGGCGAAATACTCGATGAAGAAGTTGGTCTGGTTGCGCACCGCCTGGCCGTAGAGCGTGTGCAGGATCGCGTGGCCCGTGCGGTCGGCGGCGGCGCAGGTGCGCTGCGCGGTGCCCTTGCCGAACTCGGTGGTCATGCCGCCGAACGGGCGCTGGTAGATCTTGCCCTCGGCCGTGCGCGAGAACGGAACGCCCCAATGCTCGAGCTCATAGACCGCGGCCGGCGCATTGCGCACGAGATATTCGATGGCGTCCTGGTCGCCGAGCCAGTCCGAGCCCTTCACGGTGTCGTACATATGCCAGCGCCAATCGTCCGGCCCCATATTGCCGAGCGAGGCGGAGATGCCGCCCTGTGCGGCGACCGTGTGCGAGCGGGTCGGGAACACTTTGGTGATGCAGGCGGTGCGCAGGCCCGCCTGCGAGCAGCCGACGGTGGCGCGCAGGCCCGCGCCGCCCGCACCCACGATCACCACGTCGAAGGTATGGTCGACGATGGTGTAGGCCTTGCCGTTGACGGCGGCGCCGTTCGTTGCTTGAGCCATGAGAGAATTCCTTAAACCAGAATGCGGCCGAGGCTGACCTTGAGGATGGCGTAGAGGCAGGCCACCGCGATGATCACCGCATAGAAATTGTTGGCCATGACGGCGACGATCTTGAGCATGCGGTCATGGATGTAGTCTTCGATGACGATCTGCATGCCGAGACGCATGTGATTGGTCACCGAGATGACCGCGAGGATCAGGATGATCGCGACGAGCGGATGCGAGATGATGGCGATCGCCTCCTGATAGGAGGGCGAGCCGGCGAGCGCCGCCACGATGATCACGAAGGCGATGACGAGAGGCACGTTCGACACCGCCGTGACGCGGTGGATCCACCAATGCTCGACGCCGTGCCCGGCGGCGCCGAGGCCCTTTACGCGGGCGAGCGGGGTGCGCATGGAAACGCGGGTGTCAGCCCTGTTGTCGGCCATGGGTCCTGCTCCTTCAGAAAGCGATGAGGGCGACGACCCAGATCGCCAGCGTGAGCGCGACCGAGCCGATGAGGGTGAAGCGGGCCATGGCGATGCGCTGATCGGCCTCCATGCCGTAGCCGAAATCCCAGACCAGGTGGCGCACGCCGCCAAGCATGTGGTGCATCAGGATCCAGGTGTAGACGAAGAGGATCAGGTAGCCGAGGGGCGAGCCGAAGAACCATTGCACGGTATCGAAAGCCGAAGGTCCGGAGGCGAGAGCCACGAGCCAGATCGCGAAAAGCGCGATGCCGCCGTAGAGCGCGATGCCCGTGAGACGATGGACGACGGACATCGCCATCGTCCAGCTCCACTTGTAAACCTGAAGATGCGGGGACAGGGGCCGCGGGGCCACTTTCGCCTCAGCCATGATGGTCACTCCTGGTCGGCGACGAAGGGTCGCCCGTAGTTTGGAACGGTTCGTATCGGATGCGCGGCAACACCGCAATGCGCCTTCTGCCCAAGGTGGTAACAACAGGACACACTTCGTCAGCCGCGAAGATACCTCCGAGCTCGCTTATCGCACAATTTTTAATTATTCTTATCTACCTTCGCGGATGACGAAGGAAGCCTATGCAATTCGACCTGACCGATCTGAGCCTCTTCCGGCACGTGGTGGAGGCGGGAAGCATCACCCACGGCGCCGAGAGAGCCCATCTCGCGCTCGCCGCCGCGAGCACCCGTATCCGCAACATGGAGAAATCGCTCGGCGCCCCCCTCCTCCTACGCAACCGTCAGGGCGTGACCCCCACGCCCGCCGGGCGGACCCTGCTGCAGCATGCCCGCGCCATGCTGGCCCAGGCCGAGCGCCTGCGCGAGGATCTCGGCTCCTATACCGGCGGACTGACCGGCCAGATCCGGATCCTGTCCAACACCAACGCCCTGACCGAGTTCCTGCCGGAAGTGCTCGGCTCCTTTCTCGCCAGCCACCCGCAGGTTTCCATCGACCTGGAGGAACGCCTCAGCGACGAGATCGTCGGGCTGATCGCGGAAGGCGTCGGCGATCTCGGCATCGTGGCGGGCACGGTCGATACCGGCCGGCTCGAGACCTATCCGTTCCGCAGCGACCGCTTCGTCCTCGTGGTGCCGAACGGCCATCCCCTCGCCGCCAAGGCGAGCATTCCCTTCGCCGAGGTGCTGGAGCACGATTTCGTCGGCCTCGACCGGGCGAGCGCCCTGCAGCGCTTTCTCGCCGGCAAGGCGAGCCGCATCGGCAAGCCGATCCGCCTGAGGGTGCAGCTGCGCAGCTTCGATGCCGTCTGCCGCATGGTGGAGGCAGGCGTGGGTTTAGGCATCGTGCCGGAAACCACCGCCCGCCGCGCCGCCCGCACCGCATCCATCATCGCCGTCGATCTGGACGACGCCTGGGCCGCCCGCGACCTGACGCTCTGCATCCGGTCCCTGAAGGACCTCCCGCCATCCGCACGGCAACTGGTGGAGCATCTGCGCAAGGAGGCCTGACCGGCCATTCTAGGAATTCACGCCTGCGCGCCTTCAAAACGCCGTGAGGATGGAATGATTATCCTCGGCGAGTTGTCTGTAGAGCCGTCCGTCTCGAACAAGGACGGCCCGACATCTCCAAGGAGGAAACACATGCGTGGAACGGACAGCCTTTCGCTTATCGCCGCCATCGGCCTCTTGACGCTTGCTCCCATCGGGGCGGCCCAGGCCCAGAGCGTGCAGGAGACCACGTTCTTCATCACCAGCGCCGGTTCGGGAAAGGGCGCGGATCTCGGCGGACTCGATGGCGCGGACCGGATTTGCCAGACCCTCGCCGAGGCCGCCGGCATTCGCGGCAAGGTGTGGCGCGCCTATCTCTCCACGCAAGCCGCGGGCGGCGCGACGGCCGTCAACGCCAAGGACCGGATCGGACGCGGGCCGTGGCAGAACGCGAAGGGCGTCGTCGTCGCGAAGGACGTCGCGGACCTGCATGGGCCCAGCAACAACCTCACCAAGCAGACGGCGATCACCGAGAAGGGCGGCATGGTGAACGGCCGCGGCGACCAGCCGAACCAGCACGACATGCTCACCGGCTCGCAGCCCGACGGCACGGCCTTTGCGGGCAATCAGGACATGACCTGCGGCAACTGGACGAAGAGCGGCACGGAGGGCGCGGCCATGACGGGCCATCACGACCGCACGGGCACCGACGATTCGGCGCCGGCCAAGTCGTGGAACTCGTCCCACGCCACCCGCGGCGGCTGCAGCCAGGACGCCCTGCGCGGCACCGGCGGCGCCGGCCTGTTCTATTGCTTCGCGGCGAATTGATTGCTCAGGCGATGGGGCCCCTTCCCCCTTGTGGGGAGCGATGACCACGAAGGTTTGGCGCTGCCTCACCTCTCCTTGAGGGAGAGGTCGCGCCGGAGGCGCGGGAGAGGGGTTACAGGTCTATCCGGAGAAGGCGGTGCCCCCTCACCCTCGCTGCGCTCGACCTCTCCCCACCGGGGAGAGGTGAAGCTGCGGCGGCAGAGATGGATCTCGGGAACACTCGAGATCCGGGGAGAGGTGAGGAAACGGCACCGTCGCGCCTGTTCCTTTGAGCTTAGGAGCTAAATTCATCCCGCTTGCGCGGCGAAATCCACCGCCGGCATCGTGAGCCCGCGCCGGAGGCAGGCTGCTTCGAGCGTGTTGCGCAAAAGACAAGCGATGGTCATGGGGCCGACGCCGCCGGGGACGGGCGTGATGGCGGAAGCGACTTCGGCCGCTTCCGCATAGGCCACGTCGCCGACCACCTTGGTCTTGCCATCGCCGGCGGCCGGGTTCGGCACCCGGTTGATGCCCACATCGATCACGATGGCGCCGGGCTTGACCCAGTCGCCGCGCACCATCTCGGGCCGGCCGACGGCGGCGACGAGAAGATCGGCGCTGCGGCAGACATCCGGCAGGTCGCGCGTCTTCGAATGGGCCACCGTCACCGTGCAGCTCTGGGCGATCAGCAGCTGCGCCAGCGGCTTGCCGACGATGTTGGAGCGTCCGACCACCACGGCGTTGAGACCGGAAAGATCGCGCCGGACCGATTGCGCCAGCAGCAGGCACCCCAAGGGCGTGCAAGAGACGAGGCCCGGCACGCCGGTCATGAGCCTGCCGGCATTGATCGGGTGGAAGCCGTCCACGTCCTTTGCCGGATCGATCGCCTCGATCACCTTCTGCGCATCGATCTGCTTCGGCAGCGGCAATTGCACGAGGATGCCGTCGACCGCCGGATCGGCATTGAGCCGGGCGATGAGCGACAGAAGCTCCGTCTCGGAGGTGGAGGCCGGCAGCTTGTGCTCGAAGGAGCGCATGCCGACCTCGACGGTCTGGCGCGCCTTGTTCTTCACATAGAGCTGGCTCGCCGGATCCTCGCCGACGATCACCACCGCAAGTCCCGGCGTCACCCCCTGCCCCGCCAGGGTCCGGACGGCTCCGGCAATGCGGGAGCGCAGACCCTCGGCATAGGCTTTTCCGTCGATGATGGTGGCGGTCATGGGCTCCGTCCTGTCAAAGCGGCAAGGGTGGCGGCAATCCTGTCACCCTCGCCCGAAATCAAAAAGGTCTTCAGCCGGGCGGAGGCGCCCGCCTCCAGGCTTACAGCCGAGGCGGGCAGCTTCATGCTCTTGGCCAGGAGCCGTCGCACGCCCTCGTTCGCCGCCCCGTCATGCGGCGCGGCCCTGACCCTCACCTTCAGCACCGCCCTGCCGTCCGAGAGGATCTCGACCCCGTCGATGGCATCCCGACCGCCCCTGGGCGTCACACGCACCCGGACCTCGAGCCCGTCGGAGCGAACGCGCCAGGCCGAACTCTCCATCCGCTTAGAAGGCGATCGGCATCAGGTAGTCGACGATCAGGTTCTGGATGAAGATGATGAGCAAAATCAGGATGATGGGCGAGATGTCGACCCCACCGAGATTGGGCAGGATGCTGCGGATCGGCCTCAGGGCCGGCTCCGTCACCGCATCCAGGAAAGTCCAGATCGAGCGGACGAAATTGTTGCGGGTGTTGACCACGTTGAAGGCTACGAGCCAGCTCAGGATCGCCGAGGCGACGATGAGATAGGTATAGAGCTGCAGGGCCAGCAGGATGACATTGAGGAGCGCGCGCATAGGGAACCTGTCAGGGATCGGCTTAGCTCATGTAACGATTGAAGCGGGACTGAACAACCCTGGCCGCACCGACCGGCCCCGATCCGCCCCTGCCGGCCGCCGTCCAATTGGCCGGCCCAGCCGATTGACAGACCAAAGCCGGGAAGCCTAAAACTTCCGCCACTTGGCTCGATTCAATCGACCGGGGCTGTAGCTCAGATGGGAGAGCGCTGCAATCGCACTGCAGAGGTCAGGGGTTCGAATCCCCTCAGCTCCACCAAGCTTTTCAATGCCTTAGCTTAGATACGCATCAAGAGACCTATTGTTGGGTAAGCAATGGGTAAGCGGACGTGTAGAATTTAGCCCTAAATCTCCCGGCTTCTCGCCCACTGGTCAGATCGAATTGACTAACTTTTCGGCGAGCGCCCAAGGAGGTCATCACCTTCGTGCTGGTTCAAGTCGTTGAAGACGAGCTGATCCTCGAAAACAGTTAGCTGCCGGGCTTAGTAAATGCTCCTGGACTAAAGCCAGTGTTCCTCAGAAAGCACAGACTCAGCCCGCCAGCTTGACCACTAACCTATGTTACTGCTAGCTAGATGCTGCCTGCCCTAACGGAAACCCGTGGGCTCCCAACGTGCGTAAAAGGTATAGCGGGAGCTGGGACTGGGGGCAATAATGCGTATTTCTCTACTCGCTATTATCGCGGGCAGCCTTTCGTTGGGCGCCTGCGCCACGGTTACTCGTGGCACGACCGAACAGATCACTTTCGACTCTGAACCGCCGGCGGCAATGCGGACTTCAACCGGCCTGACCTGCCCTACGACTCCTTGCACATTGCAGGTCGATCGGAAGTCAGAATTCGTCGCCACCTTCTCGAAGGACGGCTATGAAAGTCAGGACGTCATGGTCCAGACACGCGTCGCCGGGAGTGGTGCGGCAGGATTTGCCGGCAACGTCCTGATCGGCGGCCTCGTCGGCATGGGCGTCGATGCCGCGACCGGCGCCACGCTGGAGCACTTTCCGAACCCTGTGAATGCTAGCCTGGCTCCGCTGGCTGTCTCGTCGAAATATCGGAACCGGAAGCCGGCAGCCCGGAGAGGTCCGATCAAAGAAGTTGTACCTCCGACCTCCTGATAGATCGAAGCGAAAGCAAACCCCGGCCTTGCGCCGGGGTTTTGTTTGACCCACTCACACGCGAAAATCTCCCAACCTTATGTGGGGCAAGGCGGCTGGCCGTTACGTTGATACCGCAGACCTGGCTCCTCCCCCCATCACTTGGGATCGAAGCAGCTTTCCAAACCAAGTACGCAGATATCGTGCCATGGCAGCTTCAGCTGCCGCGTCAGGCTCATTGAGCCATTCCATAAGCCGCAATGGCAGATCAATATCATTGCAGTCTGGGTGCAATTCATCGAGGAAGCCACGTGCGCCATCAGTTAAGCCGAAGTGTTCGAAGCTAATTGCACTCAAGTCACAGTCTGAGCCGTCCGGAAAGCGCCATAGGGAGTCCCGGATCGCTTCTCGTCGATCGCGAATGAGATGCTTGCCTTGGCGTTCCAGCCTCTCCTTATTGTCAACTGCGCCCCTCAGCCCTGCCAATGAACCTCGCCAGTGCCGCGGAAGGTCCCGATCGGGATAACGTCCAGTTCCGCACCATGGACGGACATCACTAACGGGAAAACACTCATCAACTCGCGCACGGATTCGGTAGAGCATTTGAACTGCGAATGGGTTAGCGAGTTCATCTTCCCAAGGTGCGTCGGATAATCCCACTTCTCGGCGCACAGGCTGTTTAGAGCGTCGTCGGCTAGCGACGATAGCGTGGAGCTTCCAATTCCAGAAGAAGCGCTCCTCAAGCCGCCGCGCCAGGAGATCTGATAGAAAGCTTTCTCGGTCGATTACGACGTCTGGAGGGAGATCTAGACTATCTTGGTATATTGTGCCCCCCGATCCACTAGCGCAGTGAATATGATACCCCTCGGTTTTTGCGACAAGCTCATGCAGCGTCCTTATGGGGTCCGCTGTTGTTTCCGCGCAAGCAATGTAGAAGTCCTGGAGAACATGAAACCGGGACTGCCCGACCTCGAAAGCCTCACCCAGGTCTTGGGGGATATCGCCTGCAAAAAGCACGCCCGGCCGGGCCGCCAAATCAGTGATCGAAAGCGCTGAAACTAGGATCCGTCGTGCATCGAAAAGCGCGCGTTCGGGCGCGACATATACCGGCAGAAACTCGCACTCCCATTCCGACCCTTCAGCCATATCAATGCGGCTTACCCTGGTTTTATGAGGGATAAGTATTCGCCTCGCTTCGAACCATTGCGGGAACTCCACCATGCGCGAGTCCCGCGGATAGCGTTGGCGCCGGGTCTGGAGTTGATGGATGAAAATATAGCGTGGCCCGAATAAGGCGGCGTTGCGGGCTTCTAAAAAGCTGTCGTCAAGGAGAACGAGGTCCTGCGATGACAGATCGAGTGGCTGCGTGCCCATGCGTTTCTCCGATAAAATCGGTGCGGAAAGCATGGCTTGGCCATGGACTACGACGTCGGTATCAGTCTACCTTCGGGGTCGTCAAGATGTTCGGATGCCTCGCCACGATTTGGCTACGTCGTATCGGATAGCTAGGCATGGCGCGATCCATAGGCAGAATTGGTGCCTGGCTAGGCAACGCCACTTCAATTCGGATGCTGTGCCAATAGCGTCATTAGCGCCAATAGCTCACGGACTCCCACTTCCTCAAAATCGCGCACTTCCGGTCAACCCTTGCGACGGTTGAGGCTGACGCTCTCTCACCAATGCCCCGGCATTAAGCTCAACGCCGCCTCCGGAACGCATCAAGCCGCATCACTCTCATCCGGCTTCGGACTATAAACGCGCACGATGGGGAAGGCGACCGGAGCGCCATCGACATCGGCGTCCAGTTCGAGTTGCTTCTTGTCGCGCCACTTGTCGGGCTGACGGTTCTTCAGCCAATTTAAGGCAGCGCCGGGATCGGGTGGGTAATGCGTGACCGTGTCGGCCCTGATGACCTCTCCCTCGAACAGGAAGAGCTTCTCGGTCGGCTGATCGTAGCCGGTCGCACGCTTGAAGAATGAGGCAGCGACCTCGGCGTCGGCCGGTATCTTCCCGCGCGTGACCGCCTCGGAAAATTCCGGGTAGCGTCGCTTCCACTCGTAGAACGTATCGGTGTTGATCTCGAAGAAGGCGGCCATCTCCTCGTCGGTGTGCGAGAGCATGGCCAGCTTGTAAGCGTGTTCGGGATGATAGTCGGGGTCATACTTTGTCGGGCGGCCGGCGGTCATCAAGTCCTCTCCGGGATGTAGCGCAGGGGCTGGATTTTCATGATGCCCTCTCGGATGTCATCGTTGAATGCTGCCATAGCGTGCGGGCCGATTGCTTTCATTTCGGCCATCTTTGCCCTGAGAACGGCCGCCAACCGCGGAGCCTTCATTCTGGCCGCGTACTGAAGCGCCCACGTGTAGGCGGGGTACTTGTAGCGGCTCGGAGGGCGCGGCGAGCTCAGCCTGAACTCGACCCATCCCTGCTCCATGGCAGCGGCGAACTCGGGCCTGGTCTCGATCCACTCATAAATCGTATAGACCGGCACGCCGAGCGCCTGGGCCATGCCCTCTTCGCTCAGGCCGACGCGGGCCAGGCCCCGCACCAGACGGGCGTGATTGTCACGGTATTCAATAGGTTGTGATTGGGGCTCCGTCATCGCAAATCCCGAAGAAGTTGTCGGTTTGTTCTACGTATCATATTCCGCGTCGCATTCGTCGACGGCCGCAATTCAAACTTCCTTGATTGAGGTCAGGCGGGGCCGGGCATGTCACGGTCGCGTAAACGGACCCCTGCGCCACCGCCATTCTCTGGGATGAATTCAACTCCTGCGCGCTCAAAGGTAAGCCGCAGAAGATTGCGGTTGCTGTCACGCATTTCGCCACCTTTTTCGAAGGCTCGCACAGTCACAACACTTAGCCCTGTCTCCTCAGACAGTTTGGCTTGCGTCCAGTTGAGTAGGCCTCTCGCGGCTCGGCATTGGGAAGCACTGATCATACCCGCCAAGATAGGCCAAACTTGCTTTTTTAGCAAGTTACAGCTTGAAATCGAAATAATCGGATGTTACTTTCTTTTTTAGAAACTTATTACGCATAAAGGAAAGACAATGTCCCTTTCGCGTAGAATCGACTGGACCGCCGCGATGCGCGATATGCGCGCCGACCGCGCCAAACCCACTCACGGCTTCCTTGCTTCCCGCTCCCTCGAAGCCGCACGGCTTGATCGGTTGGCCAGGGAAGCCGCCTCCGCGCCTCTCGTGATCGCGGGCGCCTATGACCGCTCTGCCATCATGACGGCGGCCATCGCCCAAGCTCGGGCGCAGCGCGCAAAGGGCAGCAAGGCCCCTTGGCGGCAGCTCATCGGCACGGCTCTTCGGTTCACGTGGGCTCGCGCGAAGTCTGCCCGCAACACGGGAGCGCACTGATGGCCATCCCCGAGTTCATCGTCTTTCTGCACTGCGCCCGCAGGTCCCGCATTCTGGCCAAGGCCTGCCCGGAAGAAGCAGCCCAGCACAAGAGTTGCTGCCGCTTCTGGGTGGAGATGGCTCGCCGGGCGCAGCCGCCGCCGCTTCCCTAAGCCGCGCCTGCACTTTCCCCACGACTGCTGACGAACAGGAGATGACCCCATGGCTCGAAGCACTTCCCCCACCACCGCCCGCATGATCCACAACACTGCCGCTCGAGCCCATCCAGATCTCGTGCTGCTGCGCCTTATGGATCAGCACACGAAAGCGCGAGCCCGTGTCGACGCAATCGAACTTGCCGTCATGGTCAAGCGCCAGCGACTGCCGGAGGCCGAATTTGACCGGCTCTGCGCGAAGGTGTCCGGCATCGAGGACGCCATTCTCGCGCAGCCCTCGCATACGCCCGAAGGCCTCGGCATCAAGGCGCGGATTGCCGCCCGCTATATGCAGACACCGGAGGACTGGGGCGTCCGGACCTACGAAGTCCTCAGCCGCTTCCTCCAGGAGGTCGTGTGCCTGACGGATCCCACGACATCAGGCCGGGTGTGACAACGGCGATGGCTGCAATTCCGAGGCCCGGTACCTCTCCGGGCTTCGGCCAACTTGCAGGAGACCTGCCATGCGCGACGAGCGTGAGTTATCTGGGTCGAAAGAACCGGAAGTCCCTGCCGCCGATGAGAAGACGGAAAGCCGGTTCGAGTGGATCGGCACCCTTTCCATCGTCATCGCGCTCTACGTCTGGCAGCACGGACTTCCGCCGATCTATCCCGGCGACATCGTCGCCCTTGCCGTGAGCGGCCTGATGCTGGCTTGGTTTCTAAGGGGCAAGCGTCAACTCGCCGGAGAGCAGCAGGCGAGCGAGCGCATCGCGTTTCGTCTTGGACAGGCGCTGAAGCGCATTATCCGGCCCTTCTAGCGCCTCACGCGTCCCGCCGGCCCGCATCAGTTCGGCCAACCTGTTCGCCTTGGCCTTCGTCATCCGGTCGGACAGCATCTTCGCACCCGTGCCGATGACTGGAGCCGCCACGGCCGAGGGATAGCCTGACAGAACGCCACTGACCACGGCTGCCGTTGACGACGCCGCGCCAAGCGCGCCCGACTGTGGTGCGAACGCGCGGCCGGCATAAGTCACGCTGTTGCGCAGCGGACCGCCCTTGGCGACATCCATGGCGGCCGTGAATTCGTCCGGTGTCATGCCGCCTTTCTTCGCCAGCTTGCCGATCTGCGTGCGGATGGTGCGCTCGGGGTTCTGCGCGAAGTCAGCATCGCGGATCGCGCTCTCGACAGCTTCCGACTTCGAGGCCCGGCGCCAGAGGTTGCGCGCTTCCTTGATCGCCTGAGCACCGGCCTGCGCATTGCCGAGCAGAATGTCACCGTCGCCGAGCTCGTCGATGTGGCGATCGATGTGCCGGATGATGGTCGAGAGCGCGGCGTTGTCGGACTTGTCGACGCCGAATGCCTTGAACGCCTTCTTACGGATGGCATCGAGCTTCGACAGCGTCACGTGCCCGCCTGCTGCTTCCTGCAAGCGCTTGAGAACGACAGCGGATTTTGCCTGCAGGTCAGGATCAAACCCGAACAGGTCCAAATCGTCCATGAGATCGGCCTGCAGCCGGTTCATGCTGTCCTGACGGATGAGAACACCCGCATCATCGGCCGCCTTGTACGAGGCGTGCGCCTGCGTCTTCAATGCCTCGGAGGACGGCACCTGCGGCTTGTCGCGCTTGAGCGCCTGCGCAAGCTTTCCCGCCACCCCACCGACGGCCTGCGCGGCTGCCGTGCCGCCGATGCCAGCAAGCGCGCCAATGGAGGCGGCGTCGGCGATATCCTCGTCGTGACCGGCTCCGTGGAGCGCGCCGTAGCCCGCTCCCTCGATACCTCCGGCGGCCAGTTTACCGGCAAGCGTCTTTGCCCGCGACAGCCCCTGCGGCACGAGCCGAGTTGCATTGACGCCGACATTCGCCGCCGCGTTCATCGGCAGGAAGCTCGCCCCGATTTCGGCCGTGGTGCCGGCGAGGCCGGATCGGGTGCGGGCGTCCTCGGTCGCTTGCCGATGTAGCTGCAGCGCCTCGTCGTAATCCATATCGGAACGGCCGGCGGCTTCGATCCCGGCTAGCAGTTTGTCGCCGAAGCCGAAGCTCGCGCCGTCAAGTCCGACGCGGGCAATGTCCATCGCGGCCCGACCCGCCTCGCCGTACCAGGGCAGCTCCTCGAAATCATTTTGCACGCGGACTTCATGGGACTGGGGGTCTCTGAACCTCTCCCACGGCTTCCCCTCTGAAGCCACATGGGCCGCTTGTGCCGCACGCGCCCGTGCTCTTGCGCGGGCCAGAGCGAGTTCCTCATCGACGCCCCCAGCGTCTGCCTCGGCCTTGCGCTTGCGAGCCGCCGCCCACAAGAACGCCTCGTCCATGTCCGGATCCGAAGTGCTCGCCGCCTTTTCCTGGTCAAGCCGTGCTCGCTCCCACGGCTTCAACGTGCCATCGCGGCGGGCCTGTTCGAGCCGCGCCCGATCCCAAGGCTTGAGCCCTTCGCCCTGATCTTGGAATTTCTCCCAGGGCCTGCCGCCGGCCTGAGCCTCTGCTATCCGCTGGCGGGCTCGCGCCCGTGCGCGCTCCAAGGCCTGCTGTTGTTCCTGGGATAGTTCCATATGAAGCTCCTCGTGCTGCATCGATCATCGCAACTTGATGCAGCAGTGGAGCGGGAACCGCTGTATCAAGCGGCACGATTATAAGGGTAAAAAGTCGGTCTGGATTCAGGCCGGAATGCCGCAGCTAGGCAGGGTTGTGACCGCAGTTCGTCGGGCTGTTGTATTACCCTTTGGGGACGCATGCTCCTTCCGTCGCCCTCCGAAATCGCGCTTACGCATCTCACTATTCACCCGCATCCTTGTCCCCCGATTGCAGGACCCCAAGGATCACTCTTGCAGCTTGATGACCCCTTTCCCCTCGAAGAGCTTCCCGTTCGCATCCGACATACAATCCTGGAAGAGTTCGAGGGCCGGCGCCCGTCTATCCGGGAGGTCGCCAGCCTCCCAGATACTCATTGGCTCCAGCTGCCTCATATCGGCCTAAGGGTCTTAGCGTCGATGCGTGAACTGACACGGGGAGCCCGTCGGAAAGCGAGATTGCCCTCCTTGGCAGGAATGACAGACGCCGAGCTGCGAGCGGAGTTCGACCGCCTGAGCGAGGAGAGAAGGGCTGTCGATACTCAGCTCAAGGAGGTGAAAGCTGAAATGCGTTTGAGATCCGAGGCTAAACGATATGTCGACGGGAAAGGCGCATTTTGAACTTGAGGCGGGCATCCCGCGTACTCTGCGCCAATCGCTTCACCGACGCGTTTGAATTGCGTCCGGCACAATCGAAGTAGCTAATTATAGGTAAAATAGAGCATTGCTAAGTAGGCAATAGCGCAAAATACCCATCACCCCGCCAGGTATACAAGACCTTGGTCCATATTATTGGTTTGCCTCGTGCGGCATCATCACCTGCATGTTGCTTCTTGCTCCGAACGCATAACTCGATCTCCTGGACCGGCGGAGACGATATGCTTCGGAACTAGTAGCACCGTACAACCAGTACTAGGGAACCAAGCATGCCTATCGATGGCGATTTGAACGAGTGGACTGCTGCTGAGCGCCTTGATTTTCCGGGATCAGGGTCCGTCGGCTACGAACTTTATGGAAGAGTGGAAGGTAGCGGCGCTGAAGCAAAGTTAGTATTCGCCATTCGCGCGCCCACTGGAACAGTCATCGGTGCCGGAACCACACTATGGCTCAATACCGACCGTGACAGCGGCAGTAGTTCGGCTACCGGTCAGCCGATTTTCGGAGGTGTAGGATTTGATGGAGGAGGGGCCGAATACAACATCAACTTCTTTACCGACGGTCAGCCCTATCTTTATACGGGAGCCGATGGCGAGAATTTTGTTAGGGGCCCGATCACCCATGTCTTTAGCGCGGAAAAAGACGTGGTCGAATTTGAAATTCCTTTCGAATGGATCGGCGAAACGGATGGGGCCGTTGACGTCCTAGTCGATGTCAACAACTCAATCTCGGGCTTCCTCCCCAATGATTATGACCTGGTCACATACTCTGTCGTAGCCGCAAATCCTTATTCCATCTCCGATGCCGCCACCGTGACCGAAGGCGGAACCCTGGAGTTCACGATTACGCGCCTGTTTCCCACGGCTACAGACGTCTTGGTTAGCACCAGCCACGGCGATGTGCTGATGAAAGCCGGTGAGTTGTCCGCTATCCTGGCAGTGCCGACCGCAGATAATGCCTTCTGGGGGTCTAATCCGGATGTAGTGGTGACGTTGACCGGCACCTTCGGCAGTGACACAGGTGTCGGCAGCGTCCTTAATAATGACGCGGCTCCTCCGCCTGTCACGCCACCCGTTGTAGATCCTGGCCCTGTGGTAGTGAATCCAGGCCCTGTAGTACCTGCCGGTAAGGTGCTGAACGGCGGGCGCGGAGGCGAGGTCCTACAAGGCGATGCCGGTGGCGATTGGCTCAAAGGGAATGCCGGCAACGACAAACTCTTCGGTCACGGCAGCGACGACTATCTCTATGGGGGCCTCGGCAAGGACGTGCTTTCGGGCGGAGCCGGGCGGGACAGCTTCGTCTTCAACACGAAGGCTGCAAAGTCCAACGTCGACAAGGTGACGGACTTCAACGTCTTCGATGACTCGATCTATCTGGAAAACGCAGTCTTCAAAGCGCTCGGTAATAAGGGCTCGATCAACAAGCCTGTTCAGCTAAAGAAGGCCGAATTCGCCCTTGGAAGCAAGGCAGCGGATAAGAGCGACCACGTCATCTATAACAAAAAGACTGGCGCCCTCTTCTATGATGCCGATGGCACTGGATCTCAGGCTCAAGTGCAGATCGCCACCCTGTCGAAGAACCTGAAGATGACCCACAAGGATTTCTTCGTCATCTAGCTCAAACACAGATCGGCGAGCCCGGGAAAGGCACGGACGTGCTGCTCTCCCGGGCACTTCACCGTAACCTTCTCCAGTGACACCGGCGTTCCTCTCTGAGAGCACGGGCAAACCCAATGAATGGCTGCGCGAGGCGCCTCTACCTCTTCGTGCCACTCCCGTAGCAGCCCCTATCGGCGATAGTCAGGGGCGGGATATGACTAGGACAGGCAATGATGAACCGGCTACAGATAGTTTTGGCCATTGCTGGGTGGGTTCTGTCTGGATTCTTCTTTCTGGAGAGCCGCTCGGGATCCGAGACACGGGCTGAAATTGCGCGCTTGACCAGAGCCGTCCAGACGGCCGAGGCGGACCGCAATGCGCTCGCTGCTGAGTTGGATCAGTTCAAAGAGGCGCATCAGGATCTGAAGCATGTAGAAAGGCGGATAGCTTCCACGTCTGAGGAATTGAAGCACCTCGAGTATCTTCGTGCTCGGGTCAGCGGTGAGATCGACACGATGCGCCCTTAGTCCATTCCTCACCTACAGTGCCGTCCTTAAAGACGGTCGCAAGCCCAGGAGCAGCCCAACGTTCAAGATTCCGATATGCTAAGCGCCAGCCACGCCTGAACGAAAAAGACTGCCGACGGTTGGGGTTATTGCGGACATTCGCCGACTTGTCCGTTTGCGCTGTGCAGCGCTACGCCCTCCCTCAGCCTAAAGGCTCCGTCAGGAAAGTTTCGTTTACTGCCAGAGCCTAGCCGCTATGGTGTGACGGAAGGATGAGGGGCAAAGATGAAGCGCGATATGGACCTCGTGCGCGACATTCTATTCGCACTTGAGGAAGGGACTGATCTCTATCAGAAGCCAGAAGAGCTCAATGTGCAGGGCTCCACGGCTGAAGAGATCCGAAACCATCTCACCCTACTTGAGGACGCCGGGTTCGTTTCGAGCTTCCCTATGCCTAAGGCCCACCCCAGCGGGCTGGGATCATTCGTCAAGGGACGCATTGGCACCTACAGGCTCACCTGGCAGGGGCATGAATTCTTAGCGACCGTGCGCGACCCCGAGATTTGGCGAAAGACGAAAGCGGGCGCCGCCAAAGTGGGGGGTCTTGGTGTCGAAGTCTTGTGGGGGCTGGCGAAGGAATATGTAAAAGCTGAGGTCCGCGACCGCTTGGGTGTTCCTCTGACGTAGACTTTGACCACTTCCTCGCCCCTCCCGCTACCCTCTCCCCATCGCCAAAAGGATTTTTGCAGATGAGCTCACTTGAACGCGCCATCGCCATAGCGGCCGAGGCCCATATGGGTCAGACCGACAAAGGCGGCTCGCCGTACATCCTGCATCCTTTGAGGGTGATGATGACCGCTCGCCAAGATGGCGGCGACGATGCTGCTATCGTCGCTGTCCTTCATGACGTAATCGAAGATTGTCCGGACTGGCCGGCTGAACGCCTTGCCTCGGAAGGGTCTAGCCCCGAGATCATGGCCGCACTCGACTGCCTCACCCGCCGCCAGAGCGAGGACTACATGGAGTTCGTGGCTCGATGCAGCCAGAACCCGATCGCGCGGATCGTGAAGCTGGCGGATCTGAAGGACAATATGGACCTTGATCGCCTTCAGTCTCCGACGCCCAAGGACTTGGAGCGTCTTGAGCGCTACAAGCAGGCAGCCGCATGTTTGGCGATCCCGGAATGACCTACTCCCGCGACACCACCGCGATCTCCGAGATCACCGGCCAGCCGGTGAACACCTGATCTGAGGAATGGCGGATCGAGACCGAAGCCCGGACCGTCTAGAGCGTTCAAACACACCGCCCTTCCGCAAGGGAAGATAATCCTTTATGTGGTTCTACTCGGATTTGAACCGAATAACCGGACCAACGTAGATCCTGCGGGGGCACATAGTGACTGGACACAACACCGTAGAGCGCCTGGACGACGTTCATGCCATGGCCGATTCCAAATTCACGCTCAACCTGCCCCCCGGCATGTTTCGAGACGGGGAGCCCGTCCTTGTGACGATCAAGCCAACCAAAGTATCCGAATCCTTGACCGTTGCTTGGAAAGTGGTGAATTTCGCCACCCAGTCGCAGCAGAGCTTTGGGTCTCTCCCCTACCTCAAATCAGGCGGATACACGGTCACACTGTCTGACAGTGACTCGTTCTTCCTGGCTCCCGAGGCGTCTTTCACCCTTATCGTGCATGCGACCCATGCGATCTCAGCAGGAGTCGGAGATGACGACGTTCATGGAAGCACGGGCGATGACACGCTCAGCGGCGGGAGCGGCGCAGATTGCCTGTATGGCGGCGAGGGTTCAGACATTCTGCGTGGCGGATCCGGCAAGGACATCTTCGTGTTCGACACCACGCCCAACAAGAAGACCAACCTCGACAGGATCGTCGACTTCAATGTGAATGACGACTCGATCTGGCTCGACAATGCCGTGTTCACCAAGCTCGGCAAGAAGGGGACGCCCGACCACCCGGCGCCGCTGAAGAAGGACTTTTTCACCATCGGCGACAAGGCTAAGGACAAGAACGACTACATCGTCTACGACGATAAAAAAGGGATCCTGTACTACGACCAAGACGGCTCGGGTTCAAAGGCAGCTATCGAGATCGCTAAGCTCGATAAGAATCTCAAGATGACCAATAAGGACTTCTTCGTCGTGTGATCAACGAGGGGCGGGGTCGCTTCCGCTCCATCAACCTTCATTGACGGCCGGAAGGATGCCGACGGCAGGTCGATCGACCGCGGCGTGAGCGGCATGATCGGCATGCGGGTTGTGAAGGCTGCCGAGGAGATCCGGGCCACCATCGAACAGATGCAAGCTGCTCGAACCGAGCGGAAGTAAGCCATCCACTCCGAAACAGATTCAATAATACGTCAGCCGCCAATTGCGAACTAAAGCGACAGCCGCAAACAATGCGGCGGTGGCCAGCGCGGTTGTTGCGATTTCTCCGGTAATTTGCGCGAAGGGCTCGACCTCGCCCATATCGTGAAAGATAGCCTCGGTCACCTCGTATAAACATCCCACGGCCGTGCCGAGGAGCGCTCCAAAGTAAGCCAACATCTCGGCATCCCATTTTTTGCTGACGGCTGGTCCGACTGAGTTTCTGGCGAGAGTGAGCGGCAAGGAAGACCTCCCGGGGGGACTGCTAAGCCGCCTTAACATTCGGCAACTCGTCTTTGTTCCAGCAGTTGCCGCCGCTAAGATCCGTGCCCTGGAATCAGGACGGAGCCGCTCGCGTGTGCAATCTCTACAGCGTCCACACCACCCAGGCGATGATCCGGCAGACCTTCAACGTCGGCCGCGACAATGCCGGCAACATGCCTCCCCTGCCCGGCATCTTCCCGGACCAGATGGCGCCGGTGGTGCGGGTCCATGATGGCGAGCGCGAGCTGCTGCAGATGCGCTGGGGCTTCCCGCCACCGCCGAAGGTCGGCAACCAGCCGGTCACCAACGTCCGCAACGTCGCCTCCCCATTCTGGCGCGCCTGGCTCAAGCCGCAGTGCCCCTGACCTCCTTCAGCGAGTACAAGGACACGAAGCCGCGCAAAACGCCAATCTGGTTCGCCCTGTCGAAGGAACGTCCCCTGGCGGCCTTCGCCGGCATCTGGCGGCCCTGGACCAGCGTGCGCGGCACCAAGGCCGACCCGGCCGAAGGTGAGCACCTGCTCTATTCCTTCCTGACCTCGGAGCCGAACGGAATCGTCGGGCCCATCCATCCCAAGGCGATGCCAGTGATCCTGACGACGCCCGAGGAATACGAGACCTGGCTGACCGGGCCGACGGAGGAGACCCTGAAGCTACAGCGCCCCCTTCCTGACGACATGCTCGAGATCGTCGCCGAAGGCCAGCGAGCAGACCAGCCGGAGGCGGCCTGGGTCGCAGCTTCTCAGACTTGTGTTCAATGCCCTGCCACTGAACATGATCGCCCTGCCTGCTGCAGCCGAGATCGTCGATGGCCGGCGGATTGTCATCATAGACGGCGACAACATCGATGTCTGAGGTGGCCGGATCCGGTTCGTAAATTTCCACGCGTCGAAAAGCTTTCGCTCGCGATGTGAGGCGGAGCTGAAGTTGGCTCTAAGGAAGAAATCACGGCTTGCCGAATGGCTGCGTGCCGTTCCTGTGGAGGTCAACCGCGAAGGCGGGGACCACCAAGAGCGCTGGCTGAAGGTATCCAGACCTTCCTCGAGGTCAGCGAATTTCTTTGTCTGATCCAGAAGTGACCTTCAGCGAAATCGCCAAGTTGAGAGGGCCCACGCATCGCGAGGCTCGTGAAAACGACTTCAGGGAAGAACTAACGGGTCTAAAGCAAATTGTTGGGACAGATTTTCGATTGCGGTCTTTTTTACCGAGGCGACTCGATCCGGTGACGCGTAAGGAGTACTTATATAGTACTAATCTTGTGAGATTCGGTGGACAATCTTGGTTTAATTTGGTGAATTAATATAAATATCCAGGACGAATCTTACGCCTGAAGGATTTGCCAGTTCTTGCTTGTGAACGACTTGCGTACGACACGTTAGCTCGGCCGTTGCAAGAGGACTCCACATGTCGAGGCATTCGAATAAGCTCGTCGTGCCAACTACGTTCGCATCCGTGGTAACACTCTGGACTGTGGCAGCCACGGCTCAGCTAACCCCCGGTTCACAACAGGCGCAGCCTGTTCCAATGCCGCAGCTTTCCTCTCCTGCTGTTGAGGTGGCACCGGTGGCGAGTACGCCGCAGCGCAAGCCCAGCAACCTGCGACCTATCCGAGAGACCGTTGTCTCCAGCGCGATCTCTGCTGCAAACCAGGATCAGGATGTTTCGTCATTGAGCGGGAAGCTATACCTGACCATTAACAGCACTCCCCACTACTGTAGTGGCGTATTCGTTGACGATAACATCATAATCACCGCTGCGCATTGCGTGCAACAGAATGGGACTACTACGAGATACCAAGTCGAAAAATTCGTGAGAAGAGAAGGCACCCCTCAAGCCGAAGATTTCCTCTTAAAGAAGGACACCGGCAATCAAGACTGCATCAAGCTGCCTAGCGAGTGGGCCAGTCAAACCGACGAGTATCTTCGGATCAATTACGATTTCGCCTTTCTTAAATTGGCCTCGTCCGTAACAGCTCCAAAGGTCAAGCTCGTCGAGGCCGATCCATACGAGAAACCGGTCAAGGCTTACGGGTATCCAAATTCGAACGGTCAGATCCTGACTGCAATCTCGCATAATGCCGCTAGAGACGTGCTCCACCCACAGCTATTGGGTTTGAATACGGGCAGTCTTGGATTCACTGAAGGAACAAGCGGTGGAGCATGGGTGTGGGACCAAGGCGCTGGCTCACAGCAATTTAAGGTCGTTTCAGTCAATTCATCCTATGCCGTTCCAATATACGACAAGTCTAAAATCTGGATCTATGGGCCGAACTTCAACCGCCTGAAGAAGGGAGGCGAAAAGTCGGCGAACGAAATCTTCACAGAGGCAAAGAACTGCCAGTGAACCGGTTGGAGAGTGAAATGACACTCAGCCCTGCACCGCAGCCCGGCTTGGACGACGCCGCAGACCGGCCGTTAGCGACCCGACGCGAGCTACTAGCAGCAGCAACGGCGCTGCTCGCCTCCGCTGCGGCGGGTTCGCCCGCCCAGGCTAGTTTCGGGGCGGAGGGCTATTTCCTGGTGTTCGATCGCGTGGGCAATAATCCGGCAGATGACAACCTAGATCGTGTGTTCTTCATTCCGTCTGCGTGGCTCGAGCTTTTCGAGGTAACAGATGTTTACAAGGCCCGATACCCAACGAATTGGAAGGAAGCACTAAAGAAGATTCGGAATTCGACTGCTTCCGGTAAAAAGCAGAAGTTTCAGGCCCTCTATGCGGACACAATAGACCCTGACGTCCAAGCGCCGTTCCCAGGACTTGCTGTCATTCCAGCCGTGCCACCTGACGCCAACCATACTTACCTCGCGGCGATGATCAGTCCGACGTGACGTTCGGAATGCAATCCTCCCCTGCCTGGCACCTCTTGAGGGATATCCTGGATGAGGCCAACCGTTCGCCGAAAGTCGCCTCGCAACGCATCCGCACGCCGGACGAGACCTTTGCGCGAGTTGAACCGCTTTTGGCTGCCGCCGGGATCACCCGGATTGCGGATGTGACCGGGCTCGATCGGCTGGGTATTCCGGTTGCCGTCGTGGTGCGGCCCAACTCTCGGGGCCTGTCGGTCGCCCAGGGAAAGGGGCTTGACTTTATGGCGGCCAAGATCTCTGGGGCTATGGAGGCACTTGAAAGCTTCCATGCCGAGCGCATTGACCGGCCAGTCTACATCCTGCGATGGAGCGAGGCTGCCGGCACAGCTCGAACCGTCGATCCCGGTCGTCTGCCCCGGCTGCGCAACAGCCTTTTTCATGTCGAGAAGCGTATCCCATGGATTGCGGCACTTGACCTCGTGAGTGGCCGCGAGCGACTCGTTCCCTTGGAACTCGTCCATACTGACTTCACCGTGCCGGCGCTGCCGGGAACCGGATGTTTCCCCCGAAGCTCCAACGGTCTGGCATCCGGCAACAGCTTCGGCGAAGCCGCCGTCCACGGTTTGTGCGAACTCATCGAGCGCGATGCCTACGCGCTTTACCAATCGAACCCGGAGCGAGGTTCCCGGGTCGATCTCGTCACCGTCTCCGATCCCGTTGCGCGCTCACTCGTCGAGCGTATCGAGACAGCGGGCTGCCGCCTCGCCCTATGGGATATCACTTCCGACATAGGCGTTTCAGTCTTTTGGGCGACTATTACGGGCGGAGCGTCTGGGGTGACGGCCGCGCCTGCTGGAGGGCTCGGGTGCCACCCCGACCGGGTCTGGGCCTGCATTCGTGCCCTCACAGAGGCCGCGCAGTCGCGGGTGACACGTCTCTCGGGCTCGCGCGATGACCTTACGCACCGATGGTTCAAGCTTGTGGGCCCGCCTCCCGCTCCACTTGCGGAGAACGGCACCGCAGTTCTCGACGCCGGGCCCAACTTTCGTGGCGAGACCGTTGAAGATGACCTGCGCTGGCTCATAGATCGGCTGATCGCTAACTCCTTCGACAGCATTGTTGCCGTCGATCTAAGCCGCCCGGAGTTCGACCTTCCGGTTTTGCGGCTCGTCGTGCCGGGCCTTGAGTACCCGAGCGAGGAAGCGCTACCTGGGCCGCGGGCGTCCAGATTATGACGCTTGATCGCCCCGTGCTCTTCCTTGGGCCGACGCTCCCTGCAGAACGGGCGCTGGCAATTCTACCGGCCGAGTTGCGGCCGCCGGCCGCTCGCGGTGACGTATACCGGGCCGCATTGGAGGAACCGCGTGCAATCCTTCTCGTGGACGGTGCCTTCGAAGACGTACCTGCCGTGTTCCACAAGGAGATCCTTTGGGCACTCAAGGAGGGAATTCACGTGTTCGGGGCCGCCAGCATGGGAGCGCTTCGCGCGGCCGAACTCCATCGCTTCGGGATGGCAGGCATCGGCGAGATCTTCGAGGCCTATCGGGACGGACGACAGCAGCGTGACGATGCAGTTGCCGTGCTGCACGGGCCTGCAGAACTTGGCTGGCCGCAGCTGACCCGCTCGCTTGTAGACATCCAAGTTACACTCACAACTGCCGAGCGCATTGGCATTCTCGAATCTGGGGACACCAGGGCCCTCGTACAATCGGCAGAGGCCTTGTTCTGGCGCGAGAGAACCTACTCCGCCGTGGTTGAATACGCACTTGAAAGGGGGTGGAGCGGTGAGTGTGCCGATACTTTCCTCGATTGGGTCTTGCATAATGAGGTTTTCCAGAAGGAGTTCGACTGTCTTGCACTTCTCAAGCATGTCGCGGAGAGCTGGCAGGATTTGGAAGAGCCATTCCAGCCGGTATTTCGCTTCGAGCACACTGAGGCTTGGCGGGTCCTCCAGTCGGACGTTGCGGAGAGCGCAGCGTTGACCTCCGAAATGCAAGTTGAGCCGCTCCAGCTGCACGGTACATACGAAGCCATCGAGAGGGAGGCGCTCCTCGCATTTCTAGCGGAAGAATTCCTGCGCGAGGCTGATGGACCCGCCGATCCGCTGGCGTTCGAAAAGGCGGCAGCCTTATTCCGCAGCCGGCAAGGGCTGACACGAGCCGACAGTGTGGCGCGCTGGATGGCCGAAGCCGGGCTCTCCCATGCCGACTATGCTGCACTTGTCCGTGATACCGGAAACATCGACCTACTAAGGCGTCGCCTCGGTTCGCGCCTCTCTGCCACGATGCTGCGCATCGCCCGCGCGCGGTCAGCTAAGTCCTGCCGACGTTACGAGCAAATAAAACGGTGAAACTTCTCTTTCCACCAAACCTATTGGAGCGTGGCGAACAAGCCCTGAGAGAAATGGTTAGTAACCCTACAAGCCCGCCCTGCGAAGCCCCTCCACGAAATGCATGGTGTCGAACTCAAGCCGATCCGGCTGGACGGCGGCCCACCGATCGACGTTAAATGCTGGGTGGGCCTCGCGGATTTTCGCGGCCTCGCGCCGCGCCTCCACAAGCCGACCGAGTTGGGCATAGCTCGCCGCCAGGATCCGACGCCCCTCGGTGGGGTTCTGCATACTATTGATGGTATGCACTGCGTCCTCATAGCGACCCAGTTTGTAATAGGCGCCGCCAAGGTGCCAGAGATACTGGTCAGGGTAAAAGGGGTTGAGTCGCTTGGCTTTGTCGAGCAGTGCAACGGCCTTTGCAGCCTCGCCTGAATGGGCCAGTGCGTCAGCCATGTCGGACATAAGATCGGCGTCGTTCGGGTTAAGGCCGAGTGCCCGGTGGTACGCGCTCAAGGCTGCATCGTGCTCCTTGCGGTAGAGGTGCGCAAATCCGAGTTCACCGAAACCTCGTGCGTCCGTAGGATCAACCTCGATAGCCGATTGCGCGAGATTGAGCGCTGCATCCAGGGCCTTTTCTCGCGTCTCAGTCCAGCTGTAACGCCAGTCGATGTTGAGCGTGCGCGACTTTGCGGCCATCGCCCTCGCATAATGGGGATCGACCTTGAGCGCGCTCTCATAGAGTAATCGGGCCCGACGGTTCTCTTCTCGGGTATAGTGGAAAATGTGCTGCTGGCCCTGTAGTACGAGGCTATAAGCCCTCAGGTCGGAGGGGCCGACCTGCTGCATCCGTTCCCATTCCGAGACATGAATGCTCACCGCCGTCGCGGAGGCGATGATCTGAGTAATTTCGTCTTGAAGCTCGAGGATATTTTCGAATTCGCGGTTGTATTGCTCGCCCCAGATAGTCCGGTCTCTCTCAGCATCAATGAGCTGGATGCCGATACGGATACGGTTCCCCGCCACGCGCACCGTGCCAGCGACCACGTACCGCACGCCAAGCTCCCGCGCCGCATGCAGCGGCGTCTCCGAAGCTCCCCCGACCACATAGGCTGAATTGCGAGAAATCACGAAGAAGTCGTGGAAGCGCGAAAGACTCGTTGTGATGTCGTCGGTGAACCCATCAGCAAGCCAATACCACGCTGGGTTGTTACCCTGGAACCGGAATGGTAGGACGACGACGGACGCTTCCGCGACAAGTGGGCAGTTCGGCTGCTCCGGCGCTGCCATTCGCCTGAGGCCAGTGGTCATCGCTGCCGCGGTCGCATCCTCTTGAACCTGAAAAATGTCGACAGGTTCGCGGACGTTCTTGAGGCGCTGTGCCCCGAGATAGGAGTAGCCGAATCCAAGTTTGTCACAGACCTGATCGTAGACCGCCGCGGAGATACAGACCTGTCCTGGCCGCGCGTGTGCTTCAATTCGTGCGGCAATATTCACGCTGTCGCCGCCGACTTGTCCGTCGTCGAATAGAATCTCGCCGAGATTGATGCCGATCCTGAAGAGAATCTGCCGATCCTCTGAAGTCCCCTCGTTGAGGACCCGCATCTGCTTCTGAAACCTCATCGCACAGCCCACGGCCGCTAGGGCGCTTCCGAATAGGAGGAAGAGCCCGTCACCACTGACCTGCTGGACCTCTCCATCGCACTCCTGCGCGATCTGCTTAAAGATCTGGATCCGCTCCTTGACGGCGTGCCAAGTGCCGATCTCATCGTCGCCCATGAGCCGTGTATAATCGACGATGTCAGCAAACAGCATCACACCAAATCGGCGATGCGGAGCGATCTGATCTACATCCGGCATAGCGACAACTCAAGGCCAAGACGGGAGCATGGTCAGCCGAATTCCGCGGCAACCTGGACTCCGAATTTACCAGCGATCAAGCCGACGGAGCAAGCTATCAGTGGAGCTATACTGGACGGTTCAAGTTGTCGCAAACTGAAGTCGATGAGAGCTCCCTACAATTCCGAAGCCTGGGTGACTTCTCTCATTGTTGAGCAGCCGATGAAACATAGTTTCCATAGCCGCATCTCCGACTGCCAACAGTTGAGCTGTGGAACAAACTAGCTAAGTTGGAGGCCCAGCGAAGCTGGTGGTAATGGGTATGGCGCTGCTCGGCCAAGCAGGAAGCAAGTATTCTGTCAATACGTCGCACGCATGATGATCTTTCAGTAAATTAGACATTGCTTGTTCGCATGCCATCTAACCGAATCCATAAGCATATCCGCTTGACGATTAATATTTGCAGGTGCGTGATCAGCGGGTTGCTCAAGGGCTGCCGTCCAGCCCGTTACTGGCTTTTGAGAACTCAGGCCACTGACGCCACCATGCCAGCCGATACTCAACATCCTGTCTTTGACCCGAAAAACGGCAGTTGGGGAGTTTTTCAAAATCGGCACTACTGAGACGTAAGCCTGAGGGCAGCAATCCTGCCGGAACCGGACTTTCCGTAAGAGCACCGAATATTAGCGCGCTCGCTTCTCTGTGGACTGCGGGGAAAAATCTCAGGCCTTATTGGCTTTCCTATCCTGAGAGAGAATGTTCACTGTCCGTTCTAATTGAGCTGGGCAGGATCATGTCACGGACCACCAAATTGACGGTCGAACAGGTGTTGGAGGCGAGACTGCGCTACGCAGCCGGCGAGCGAAATCTGAAGAAGCTGGCTCAGACTTACCGGGTCGGACGCTCGACCATAACCAACGCCGTGCTCGGCTATACCTTCAAGGATCTGCCCATGCCGCCTCGGGGCCGCCTGTCGTGACGAGAGTCGGCGATCTGAAGCGCTTGGGAAAGGAAGGGCTCGAGGTCCACTGCTCTGGCTGCGGTTGGACCGTCATCCATTGGTGGACAACGTTGGGTGTCGGAGGCGGTGAAGATGTGGATCGCGTGATCAGACGCCTGCGCTGCAAACGATGCGATAGCCGTCCAAATCCTTCCGATGTGAACCCTTATAGCCAGAAAGATGCGTATGGGCACATGGGCCTCGGAGGCTACAGCTACCCGAAACCCAATTGAAACAAGAAGGCCCTCCAAAGCCAAAGCTCGGGAGGCCAAGTTTAGGAAGGAGACACCCGCCCCGGGGCCGGGCCGTCGCATCCGCCCCGCTGCTTAGACCATCTGGCCTAATTGACGGCCTGAACGTCCGGCTCAATCCTTAGACACGGTTGCGCTCAAGAATGCGTGGAGCCGACCTGAGGGCGATGATGGGGCAACTAGTTCAATTCGGTAAACGCCAGCCTGAGCGCCCACCCCCGAGCTTTAGACATTCGACCGATAGGCGAGGGAAGCAGATTAAGGGCCGCCCGAGCAACAATCAGAGGAAGCGCGCGCGCTCTTGGGTTCCTGTCATCCTCGGAGGCTTCTTTCTGGCAGGCGTCATCAGCGTTGGTCTTGGTCCACAACTTAGCGGGTGCACGATCAAAGGGAACATCAGCGTCAATACAGGCGAGCGGATCTACCACGTACTTGGCCAAGAATTTTATTCGGAAACGAGGATCGACTTGCTCAAAGGCGAGCGCTGGTTCTGCTCTGAGGACGAAGCTCGAAAGGCGGGCTGGCGTAAGTCACGGGTTTAACCTCCCTTGGACAATGGGGCGTAGTCCCCTTCTGCTGCTTCTCTTTCAGAGAACGCCCACTCTCCCGGACAGGGAGAGGAGAGGATGGCCGATTGAACGTTTTGCGGCCCCCTGAGTCTACTTCTCCCGAAGGAAGGAGGGAGAGGTGAATTGGCAGCTAATTGAAACAGCCCCGAAGGATGGCACACGGGTGTTGGTCTATCTCCCCGACGGGAAGCAAGCCGTGGCCTGGTGGGAATTAGAGTTCGAACCAATATTGTGGGACCAGAGCCGCGAGGATTCAAAGTACCGTTCTGCATGGACGGATGGAACGATGGCCTCGTGGGCCTGTGAGGAGATGCGAGAGTTAAACCCGACCCACTGGATGCCCCTTCCAGAACCACCCGCCTCCCTCCGCTCTCCCGGACAGGGAGGGGAGTAGCTGCCCTCCGTCAGCCCAAAGGCTTCGTTGGGAAAGTGGTGTTCTAGGCTCAGGCAGCCCACTATGGTGTGATTGGGAAATTATGCGGGGCTGCTCTTGGGCTGGTTATCCATATTTGGTGAGACCGAGTTTATTGCCGCTGTAGTCAGCTCAGTCGTCGGCGGCGGCATTGCATATCTCATGCAGCGATCAGCTACCGGAAAGGAGGATCGACGTCGTTCCGCTGAGAGAAAAGAGGCGCAACAGGCTCTTGGGCAATCTCTGTTGATCAAGACGATCCGCATCCAGAGCAATATCGGGGCGATTCAGAAATACATTACGGTGGGTTCAACCGGTCAGTGCACCATGATTGATTTCGTTGCGCTTCGGGAGAACTACTCATGGCACGCATGGGTCG
>NZ_JAERQD010000004.1 GCF_016735695.1 Microvirga zambiensis WSM3693
CCCCCCCCCCCCCCCCCCCCCGGGGCGCCCCCCCCCCCCCCCCCCGGGGGGGGGCCCCCCCCCCCCCCCCGGCCGCGCCGGCGGGCCCCTCACAGGTCTATCCGGAAAGCGCGTCCCCCCTCACCCTCGCTGCGCTCGACCTCTCCCCGCCGGGGAGAGGTGAATGCGGTGGCAGCGTCGGCGCTAAATCTCCATAGGCTATCGCCCACACCCCCACCTCCAACTCCTCCCCAGCGCAAGTCGGGTGTTCCCGACTTACGGCAGACCAAAGACAAGTCTCGGGCAAGCCCGAGGCTTGTGGGGGAGGAGAGAAAAGGCGCCCTATGAGCCAGCCTCTGAGGATTGATCTCAGCCCCGGTGCGAATGTTCCCGGCGCCAGTCCTGCGGGCGCTCGAATTCGCCCTCCCACAGGCCGACCGAGCGGCTGCGGGCGCGGATTTCCTCGGGGTCGTAGTCGCGCCCGTAGGACACGGCCCAGCCGTCCTCGACCATGCGCGCGCCGATGTCCTTAGCGTTCACGGAGCAGCGGGCCAGGATGCGCTGGTAGCGGTCGCGGCCTGCGGCGCGGCAGCGGACGATCTCGCCCGAGACGAGATCGATCAGCGCGCGGCGGGAGGCTTCGCCGCAGGCGTAAGCGCGGCCGGCGCGGGAGCATCTCTGCTCCATCTCGGGCGCATCGATGCCCTTGATGCGGATGCGCGCCTCGCCGATGCGGATCGTGTCCCCGTCCGTCACCTGGGCCCGGCCCTCGAGCGACCGGTCGGACGGCTTCAGCATGAGCCCTGCCCCGCCGGCGAGGCCGAGCGCGACGATGAGCGAGGTGATGCCGCTCGACCGGGAGCGGCGGGATAACCGCCTCACGACAGGCGCTCGGACACTCCCGCCTGACCGAAGGTGGCCATATCCCGATGGACCGCAGCCGCGGCCTTCACCAGACCTGCGGCCAGAGCCGCGCCCGATCCCTCGCCGAGCCGCATGCCGAGCGCGAGAAGCGGGATCTTGCCGAGGCGCCCTAGCACGTCCTGATGCGCTCCCTCGGCGCTGAGATGGCCCGCGATGCAGTGATCGATGGTGGATGGGTGGATGGCGTGGAGAATCGCGGCGGCGGCGGTCGCCACATAGCCGTCGAGCACCACCGGGATGTGCTGAAGGCGCGCGGCGAGGATCGCGCCGGCCATGGCGGCGATCTCGCGTCCGCCGAGGCGGCGCAGCACTTCGAGCGGGTCCTTCAGGTGGCCATCGTGATGGGCGATGGCCGCCTCGACCGCCGCCACCTTGCGCCGGAGGCCCTCGTCGTCGATGCCCGTGCCGCGCCCGACCCAGTGCTCCGCCGGCCCGCCGTAAAGCGCCGTGTAGATCGCCGCCGCGATCGTGGTGTTGCCGATCCCCATCTCTCCTATTGCGAGAAGATCCGTGCCGCCGGCAATCGCCTCCATGCCGAAGGCCATGGTGGCGACGCAGGCCTTCTCGTCCATGGCATCGGCCTCGGTGATGTCGCCGGTGGGCATGTCGATGGCGAGATCGAAGACCTTGAAGCCGAGGCCATAGGCGGCGCAGATCTGGTTGATGGCCGCTCCGCCGGCCGCGAAGTTCTCCAGCATCTGGCGGTTCACGTCCGAGGGGAAGGCCGAGACGCCCTTGGCCGTGACGCCATGGCTCGCCGCGAAGACGCAGACCAGCGGGCGGTCGACGCTGGGCGTGGACTTGGCCTGCCAGGCGGCAAGCCATTCAGCGATCCATTCCAGGCGGCCGAGGCTTCCGGCGGGCTTGGTGAGTTGCCGGTCGCGCATCCGCACGGCCTCGACGGCGGCCTCGTCCGGACCGGGCACGGTCGTGATCAGGCGGCGGATATCGTCGAAAGGCGAGGAAACGGCATCGGACATGGAGGGCTCCGGCCCAGGGGGCATTGTAGATGGGGCATTGCAGAACGCGACGAGGCGTGACCTATAACGACCCAAGCAGGCGGGGTGAAGCATGTCGGAGCAATTTGAGAGGGGCGAGGCCGTGGCGGCCGGCGGCTGGCAGGCGGTCGCGGGCGACCTAGCCCATTGCGTTCGCTTCTATTCCCGCCTTCCGGTGCCCGCTCTGCCATTCGAGCAGGACGCCCATGCGCTGCCGAGCTTTTCGCGCCTGGTGCGGGTCGTTCCGCTGGCGGGCCTCATCATCGGGCTCGTGCCGGCGGTAGCGATGACAGTCGCCCTCCTCCTCGATCTCGGTCCCTGGCTCGCAGCGACCCTTGCCGTCGCGGCCCTGGTGCTGGCGACCGGGGCCCTGCACGAGGACGGGCTCGCCGATACCGCCGACAGCATCGGCGGCACAACCCGCGACAAGCGCCTCGAAATCATGCGCGACAGCCGGATCGGCTCCTTCGGCGCCGCTGCCCTGTTTCTGGCTCTCGCCCTCAGAATCGGCGCGCTTGCGGAAATCCTCTCGCGCGCCGATGCGACGATGGCCTTCGCCGCGATCCTGATCACCGCCTCCCTGTCCCGCACCGCCGGCCTGATGCCTCTCGTCTTCCTACCCCCGGCAAGGCGGGACGGCCTGTCCCACGCGGTCGGGCAGCCGGCACGGGAGACATTCTGGCTCGCGGTCGGGATCGCGGGCGCCGTCGCCGTCATCCTGGGGGCGCTTGCCGGCCTGCCGCCTCTCGGGATCGCCCTGATGATCGTTCTGTCGGGCCTCTCGGGTCTCGCCCTCACCGGCTTTGCCACCCGCCATCTCGGTGGGCAGACGGGCGACATCGTCGGCGCCGCTCAGCAGGTTGCGGAAATCGCTGCGCTGATCGGCCTCTTGACCGTTCTCGCACCGTAACGACATGAAGGTGAAATGACCCGCGTCTCCAGCCCCTGCATCCGCGTCTGCACCCTCGATCCCGAGACGGGGCTCTGCGAAGGCTGCGGCCGCACCCGCGACGAGATCACCCGCTGGTATCGCATCACGGAAGAGGAGCGCCAGACCATCATGGCGGAGCTGCCGGAGCGCATGCGTCTCGCCTTCGCGCTCGAATCGCCGTTTGCACCCGAAACCGACAAGGCGGAGTGATGCCAGGCATTCGCGGCGCCGGTTTCCTGCTTCTCATCGCCTCCCTCGTGGTGGGGCTCTTCACCGACGATTCCATCGGCGCGTTCTCGGCCCTCGAGGTGTCAGGCCTCCTGGCGCTCGGCGGCCTTGCCCTGCTCATGGCTGCCTCGATCGTCGAGGGCTTCGTGCGCCACTGGACTTACGGCGTGCAGGCGATTGCGGTGAGCGGCGGCATCCTCGTCGCGCTCATCGTCACCTACGCTTCCCGCAGCGAGTTGCAGGCCGTGCTCGACCGCGCCATCGGCGACATCGCCATCGGCCGCACGATCATCACGCCCGAGGGCGAGGTGGTGGCCGCGCGGCGCACGGATGGAAGCTTCCTGGTGCGCGGCGAGGTCAACGGCCACGAGACCCGCTTCATCTTCGACACCGGCGCCAGCACCGTCGTCCTGCGCGCGGAAAACGCCGCAGAACTCGGCTTCAAGCCGGAGAACCTCGATTATTCGATCCCCGTCTCCACCGCCAACGGTGCGGCGATGGCCGCTCCCGTCATCGTCGAGCGCCTGACGATCGGGGCCATCACCGAGCGCAACGTGCGCGCGCTGATCGCGCGTTCGGGAGTGCTGCATGCGAACCTGCTCGGCATGAGCTTTCTGGAGCGGCTTGGATCGTATGAGGTGCGGGGCAACCGGTTGATCTTGCGGGGCAAGGAGAGCGACGGCTGACGTCGGTCATCCGGGATGGCGAAGCCGATCCGGGATCGGGTGCAGGATGTGGCGCGAGAGTCCCCTCCCTCCTTGTGGGCGAGGGCTAGGGAGGGGGGTGTGAGCGATAGCCCATCAAGGTGAGGCGCCAGTACCCCCTCTCCAACTCTCCCCCACAAGAGGGGAGAGGGTTCCAGCGCCTCGTTCTGAAAGCGATCCCGGATCCCCGCTTCGCGTCGTCTGGGATGACCGCGAATTTTATTCAGCGGCGTTCAGAGCAGGCTCGGTCGTCGCGCGGGAGACATGCGCCACCGCATCGCGCAAGGTCTGCAGGTTCGCGCCCGGCTTCACCGCCTCCGTCGCCAGATGCCGGCGATAGGCGCGCGCGCCGGGACGTCCCGTGAACAGGCCGAGCATGTGACGGGTGATGTTGTGCAGGCGCTCGCCCTTCGCAAGCCATTCCGCCACATAAGGCTCGTAGGCTTCCACCGCTTCGAAACCGTCGGCAACCGGCGCGGTCTCGCCGTAGATTTCGGGATCGACCGCAAGCAGAATCTCGGGGTCGTGATAGGCCACGCGGCCGAGCATCGCGCCGTCCACGTGCTTGAGGTGCTCGTGCACCTCGGTCATCGTCTTGATGCCGCCGTTGATGGCGATGGGAAGATCCGGACGCGCCTGCTTCAGCCGATAGACCCGGGGATAGTCGAGCGGTGGAATGTCCCGGTTTTCCTTCGGCGACAGGCCCTGGAGCCAGGCCTTGCGGGCATGGACCGTCAGCTCGTCGCAGCCGGCCGCCACCACGCAATCGGTCAGGCGGTTCAAGGCCTCTTCCGTATCCTGATCGTCGACGCCGATGCGGCACTTCACCGTCACCGGCAGGGAGACGGCCGCCTTCATCGCCGCCACGCACTCGCCGACCAGCACCGGCTCCTGCATCAGGCAGGCGCCGAAGCGGCCGTTCTGCACCCGGTCGGAGGGGCAGCCCACATTGAGGTTGATCTCGTCATAGCCGAAATCGGCACAGATCCGGGCGGCCTCGGCCAAGTCCTTCGGATCCGACCCGCCGAGCTGCACCGCCACGGGATGCTCCGGCCCGCTGAAGCCCAGAAGCCGCTCCCGCGGCCCATGAATGACCGCCCCCGTCGTGACCATCTCCGTATAAAGCCGCGCCCGGCGCGACAGGACGCGATGGAACGCCCGGCAATGCCGGTCGGTCCAGTCCATCATGGGGGCCACGGTGAGGAATTTTGGGGTCATTTTCGGCAAAAACAGAGGATTCCGCGAGTTGGGAGCGGCTCTTTCATATGGGGATGGCGGTTCCAAGGCAAATAGGCTTGCAGAGGAGCCAATTTCGACGCCCCAATGTCATTCCGGGGCCGCGCAGCGGAGCCCGGAATCCATAACCGCTGACAATGCAGAAAGAGGCACGAGACTGAACGCCTTTTCTGGCGCTGTCGTGTTTATGGATTCCGGGCGCGCCTGCGGCGCCCCGGAATGACAGTGTAGCGCCTAAACCACCCCCGCCACCTTCGCCTCCAGCACCTCGACCGCCGCCCGCGGGGCGAGCTTGACCTGCAATCCCCTCTGGCCGCCGTTGATGAACACTTCGGCGTGCTCGAAGGCCGATTGCTCCAGAACCGTCGGCACTCGCTTCTTCTGGCCGAAGGGGCTGATGCCGCCGACGTGGTAGCCGGTGATGCGCTCGGCCTCCGCCGGCTTCATCATCTGGGCCGCCTTGCCGCCGAGCGCTGCGGCGAGCTTCTTCAGGTTGACCTCCTGATCGGAGGGCAGGATCACGCAGGCGGGCCTGTTGTCCACCAGCACCATCAGGGTCTTGAGCACGCTCGCGGGATCGGCCCCCATGGCCTCGGCCGCTTGCAGGCCGATGCGTTCCGCGTTCGAGTCGTACTCGTAGGCGTGGATCGTGAAGGCGATTCCGGCCTGCTGCAGCGCCAGCGTCGCGCGGGTGGTCTTGGACATGGGTCTTCAGGCACGATCAGTGGTCGTGCTTGTGCCCGTGATGACCGCATCCGCAGCCTTCACCATGCTCATGATGGTGAGCGTGGTCGTGGTGGTGATGCTCGTGCTTGTGGCCATGATCATGATGCTCATGATCGTGGTCGCCATGGCCGTGCGAATGGCTGTGGGAATGCGCGTGGCTGTGGCTCTCGCTATGGCTGTGGCCATGGTGGTGGTGATGCCCGTGGTCGTGATCATGGTCGCAGACATGGGCGCTGCGCTCCGGCTTGAAGGGGCGCTCCACCGGCGTCGCCGTGCAGCCCTGGCCGCGCACCAGCTCCGCGATAGCCGGATCGTTCTCCACGTAGAGAGCGTCCGCCGTGACCTCGACGAGGCCGTGGCTGCTGCCGAGGTGCCAGGCGAGGCGCGTGAGGCGCAAGGGGTTCTCGGCCTTCACCTCGAGCAGCGGCTCGGCCGCCGCCTTCACCTGGACGAGCCGGCCGTCCTCGAGCCGCAGGGCATCGCCGTCGTTGATCGTGGTCTCCATGTCGAGGTCGAGATGGATCTCGGTTCCGCCCTCGGCCGTCAGCCTGCCATGTCGGCGGTTGCGGGCCTCGTGGTCGAGGGAGATCGTGTCGACGACGCGGTCGGCCTTCACGGCGGGCTTGCGGACGATGGTGGTGACGCGGGGCATGGGAGGATCTCGGTCTGTGATCGGGTGAGGCTCAGATAGGAAGCGCAGCCGGATATTAATAGGCGATCTTGTCCGGCTTGTCCGCCCAGGCGTCGAACACGGCCCTGGCCTCGAGGCTCGGCTGGTGGTCCATGGGGATCAGCCGCTCGGAAACCGGCTTGGGAATCTCGTCATAGATCAGGCTGTCGTCGAAGCCGATCTCGGCCGCATCCTGGCGGGTATTGGCATAGACGATGCGGCTGACCCGGGCCCAATAGGCGGAGGCGAGGCACATGGGGCACGGCTCGCAGCTGGTATAAAGGGTTGCGCCTTCCAGCGAGAAATCACCGACTGCCTCGCAGGCGCGGCGGATCGCGGTGACCTCCGCATGGGCCGTCGGATCGTTGGCCGAGGTGACCTGGTTCCAGCCCTCGGCCAGAACTCTTCCCTCGCGCACGACAACGGCGCCGAACGGGCCGCCGGCACCCTCGTCCATATGCTCGCGGGACAGCTCGATGGCGCGCGCGAGATGGCGCTGATCTTCAATCTTGCTCATGGGATTTATGTATCGGTTGAGGCGGCGGGACGCGAGCGATTTCCTCGCTCGCACCCGCTGTGTCATTCCCGGCCGGCGGCACCGGGGACGCCCCCACGACGTCATGGCCGCACTTGTTGCGGCCACCCACGTCTTGGAGCCACAGCGTCGCAATAGACGTGGGTCCCCGGGACAAGCCCGGGGATGACGTCGAGGGAAGGGATGACGTGCTGTTTAACTCGGCCCCACTCTCTCCCGAACCTGCAGCAGCTGCGCGGTCACGGAGGCAGCGATCACGGCCGGATCCTTGTCGACGATGCCGGGAAGGCCGATGGGGCAGACGAGCGAGCGGATCGTCTCCTCCGGCAAGCCGATCTCGCGGAAGCGCTTCTCGAAGCGCGCCCGCTTGGTGGCGCTGCCGATCAGGCCGACATAAGAGAAACCCCGCTGCAGGGCCGCCGCCGTGATCGCCATGTCGAGGGGGTGGTCGTGGGTCATGACGAGAATGAGGGAGGCGGGGTTCGCCTCGGCGATTTCGGCCTCCGGATCGCGCATGCGCACCGCCGTGGCGTTGGGCGGCATGTGGGACGGAAACGCATCCTCCCGGTCGTCGAGCCAGCGGACCGCAAACGGCAGCGGCGCGAGGGAGAGCACCAGGGCGCGGCCGACATGGCCGGCGCCGAAGATGAGAACCGGCGTGCGAATTTCGCCATGAACCTCACGCCAGCCGGTCCAAGAATCGTCGCCCACGGCTGAGGCGAATTCGCGCTTCACGCGGCCATCCTCCATCCGGCACTCGACCTCGAACCTCCCGCCGCCGGCTTCCGCTTCCACAAGCGGCGCGAGTTCCTCCAGATCGCTGCGGTCAAAAGTCTCGATCAGGATCTTGACCCGCCCGCCGCAGCACTGGCCGAGATCGGGCCCGAGCGCCTGATCGACGATCCGCGCGGACCTAAGCCCGGCAGCCAGCATCTCGCGGGCGATGTCGAGCATGCGGAATTCGAGCTGCCCGCCGCCGATCGTGCCGTGAAAGGCGCCGTCGGGGCGCACGACCATATGCGCGCCCGCCTCCCGGGGGGCGGAGCCTTTCACGTCATGCACGGTGATGAGGGCGGCGGCGCCGTGCCGCGCCACGAAATCGGAGAGCTGGCGCCAGACCCTCACCCCATCGGCCTCCCCCGCAGGCTCTCGCAGGCCCGCAGGATCGCCTCCGGCGTCGCGGGCGCATCGAGCGGCACGGGCTTTTCGGAATCGAGCGCGTGGACCGCGTCGGCGAGCGCGCAGAACACGCTGTTCGCCAGCATCAGCGGCGGCTCTCCCACCGCCTTGGAGCGGTAGACCGTCTCCTCGCGGTTGGCGTTGGGATAGAGCGCCACGTTGAAAGCGGCCGGCACATCGGAGGCGACCGGGATCTTGTAGGTCGAGGGCGCATGCGTGAGCAGATGCCCCTCCTTGCTGAAGACCAGCTCCTCGGTGGTCAGCCAGCCCATGCCCTGCACGAAGCCGCCCTCGATCTGCCCGATATCGATGGCGGGATTGAGCGAGCGCCCCACATCGTGCAGGATGTCGGCGCGCAGCAGGCGGTTCTCGCCGGTCAGCGTATCGACGATGACCTCGGAGCACGCCGCGCCGTAGGCAAAGTAGAAGAACGGCCGTCCCGTCGCCTTCGCGCGATCCCAGGTGATTTTCGGCGTCTTGTAATGGCCTGCCTCCGAGAGCTGCACGCGGGCGGCGATGCACTTCTTGGCGAGCTCGTCGAAGGCGAAACTTTGATTGCCGATGAAGACCCTGTCGTCGCGAAACTCGATCTGCTCCTCCGGAACGTCGTAGGCCTCGGAGGCGTAGGCGATCATGCGCCTCTTGATCGCGCCCGCCGCGATCTTCGCCGCCATGCCGTTGAGATCGGAGCCGGAGGACGCCGCCGTCGGCGAGGTGTTCGGCACCTTCGCCGTTGTGGTCGCGGTGATGCGCACGCGCTCCATGGCGATGCCGAATTCCTCCGCCACCACCTGCGCCACCTTGATGTAGAGCCCCTGCCCCATCTCCGTGCCGCCGTGGTTCAGATGCACGGAGCCGTCCTGGTACACATGCACCAATGCGCCGGCCTGGTTCATGTGGGTCAACGTGAAGCTGATGCCGAACTTCACCGGCGTCAGCGACAGACCGCGCTTCATGATCGGCGAGGAGGCGTTGAAGGCCGCGATCTCCGCGCGGCGGGCGCGATAGTTCGAGGTTTCTTCGAGTGTGCGCACGAGGTTGAGGAGCGTGTCCGTCTCCTCCACCTCCATGCCATAGGGCGTGAGATTTTCAGTCCCGCGATAGAAGTTGGCGTAACGCACGTCGAGAGGATCGCGCCCGGTCGCCCAGGCGATCCGATCCATCACATGCTCGATGGCGAGCATGCCCTGCGGACCGCCGAAACCGCGGAATGCGGTGTTCGAAACCGTGTTGGTCTTCAGCCGCTTCGAGGCGATGTGGACGGCAGGCATCCAATAGGCATTGTCGGCATGGAACATCGCCCGGTCGACCACGCCGCTGGAGAGATCCGCCGAATAGCCGCAGCGGGCGAGAAGATCGACCGCATATCCCTGGATGCGGCCCTCCCCGTCGACGCCCACCTTCCAGTCGCATCGGAAATCGTGGCGCTTGCCGGTGAGGATGAAGTCGTCGTCGCGGTCGAGGCGCAGCTTGCACGGGCGTCCCGTCACGCGCGCCGCGAGCGCTGCGGTTACGGCCCATTGCGTCGCCTGACTTTCCTTGCCGCCGAAGCCGCCGCCCATGCGGCGCGTCTCGCAGGTCACATAGGCGTCGGGGATGTCGAGCACGCGGGCAACCACATGCTGCACTTCCGTCGGATGCTGGGTCGAGGAATAGACATGAATGTCGTTGTCCTCGCCCGGGATCGCCAGCGCGATCTGGCCTTCGAGATAGAAATGCTCCTGTCCGCCGACGCGGAAATGGCCGTCGAGCTGCAGCGGCGCCTGCGCGATCGCCGCATCGGGATCGCCGCGGCCGTAAGAATAATCCGGCAGCACGGTTTCGCCGCGCTCCAGCGCATCCTCGACCGTGATGCTGGGCCGCTCGGCTTCGATCTCAACCACCGCCTTCTTGACGGCACGGCGCGCCGTGTCGCGATCCGTAGCGACGACGGCGAAGAGTGCCTGGCCCAAGAAGCTGATCTCGGTATCGACGAAGAGCGGATCGTCGCCGAAGGCGGGAGACACGTCGTTCTTGCCGGGGATGTCAGCAATCGTCAGCACGGCCACCACGCCGGGCACCGCGCGCACGGCTGAGACATCAAGCGAGACCAGGCGCCCGCGCGCCTTCGGCGACTGGCCGACGGCCACATGCAGCGTGCCCTCGGGCTCGCGAATGTCGTCGATATATTGCGCACTGCCCTGGACGTGCTTGATGCCGGAATCGTGCGGCAGGGACTGGCGGACGTGGCGCAGCGACTCGACCTGCTCTCCTCCCCCTTGTGGGGAGGAGGTGGAGGTGGGGGTGCCGGCGCTCCGTTCTGACGGTTTGGCGCTTACACCCCCCTCCCTACCCTCCCCCACAAGGGGGGAGGGAAATGGCGCTTGCATACTCGAACGCTCAGCCATAGCCCTACTCCGCCGCTTCCAACGACTCGCGCTGACCGACGATGCGCGTCGCGCGCGTCTCGCCCGATGCGGTTTCGCTCAAGGCCTTGAACACGAGATTGCGCGCGACCGTGGCGCGATAAGCTGCGGAGGAGCGGTGATCGTCGAGGGGCTGATAGTCGAGGGCTATCGCCGCCATGGCATCGCCCCAGGTCGAAGGCTCGTCGAGGGATAGGCCCGTCAACGCGTGATCGGTCGCGGTGGCACGCTTCGGCGTCGCCGCCATGCCGCCATAGGCGACGCGTGCTTCCGCGATGCGCCGTCCATCGAGGGTGAACTTGAATGCGCCCATCGCGGCCGAGATGTCCTCGTCGAACCGCTTCGAGATCTTGTAGGCACGAAAGATCTCGTTGCCTTTGAGCTTCGGCACCGTAATCCGCCGCACGAACTCGCCGGGCTGGCGATCCTGCTGCCGATAGGCGATGAAGAATTTTTCGAGCGGCATGGTGCGCGTGGCGTCGCCCTGCCGCAATTCGAGCTCCGATCCGAGCGCTATCAGCGCCGGAGCGAGATCGCCGATGGGCGAGCCGTTGGCGATGTTGCCGCCGACCGTGCCGGAAGCGCGCACCTGCGCCGAGCCGAAGCGGCGCATGAGTTCGCCGAGATCGGGATCGATCCGCGCCAACGGGGAATAGGCTTGCGTGTGGGTCACGGTTGCGCCGACGCCGAGAGCGTCGGATGATTCCTCGATAAAATCGAGCCCGGCGACGCGCCCAAGCCAGATGATCTTCTCGATCTCGGCCATGCCCTTGGTGATCCACAATCCCACATCGGTGCAGCCGGCGACGAGCGTGGCATCGGGATGTTTTGCGTAAAGTGCTGCCAGCGAGGCTTCGCTCGCCGGAGCGGCGAAGAAGCGGCTCTCGTTGCCGATGAAGACATCCTGTCCATCGGCAAGATCCATGAGACTCTGCACGGTCTGCGCGCCGATTTCAGAAAACGCATCCTCAGCGGGCCGGCTGCAGGCTTGAAGCGCAGCATCGACGATGGGGCGGTAGCCGGTGCAGCGGCAGAGATTGCCCGCGAGCGCATCGTTGACGGCGGCGCGGCTCGGAGGCTGGTCGCCTTCGTGGTAAAGGGTGAACAGGCTCATCACGATGCCGGGCGTGCAGAAGCCGCATTGCGAACCGTGGGTATTCACCATGGCGGCTTGAACGGGATGCAATTCGCCGTTGGCTGCGAGATCCTCGACCGTGACGAGTTCGGCTCCGTCGATCTGGCCGAGCAGCAGGATGCAGGCATTGAAGGGTTCGTAATGCACCCGGCCGCCGCGCACCCGGCCCAAAGCCACGGTGCAGGCGCCGCAATCGCCCTCGGCGCAACCTTCCTTGGTGCCGACGCGACGCTCCTGAAGCCTTAGGTAGTCCAGAAGCGTGGTGCGCGGATGAAAACCTGAAACCTCAAGGGCCCTGCCCTGCCGCCAGAAGCGGATTGTCTCTCGTACCACGATGATCCTCCGCCGGTTGTACCCGGCTGTCTTATGGTGGGCCGGGTAGAATGGCGGAGCAAGACCTTTTCGCCAAGGGTATCCGCGACCTGTTTTCCGAAGGGCGGGCTCGAAGCCGCTATATTCCTGAGCCTCATCCTGAGGAGGTCGCGCAGCGACCGTCTCGAAGGAGCGTCCAGAGAGCACTGGAACCTCCTTCGAGACGCCGCTTTCAGCGGCTCCTCAGGATGAGGATAGAATTCTAAGAATCAGCTTTTTCGGGCAGAGACAGTTCGGTTCCGGCTAAACCCTGAGCCTACCAGGTGCCGGTATTCGGCATGGAGGCCCACGGCTCCTGCACGGGCTTGGGCTCGCCGCGCTGCAGCAACTCGATGGAGACGTTGTCGGGGGTCTTCACGAAGGCCATGTTGCCGTCGCGGGGCGGACGGTTGATCGTCACGCCGGCATCCATCAGCCGCTGGCAGATCTCATAGATGTCGTCGACCCGGTAGGCGAGATGGCCGAAATTGCGGCCGCCGGCATATTCATTCTCGTCCCAGTTGTGGGTCAGCTCCAGCAGCGGGGCCTTGGACTCCTTGGCCCGCTCCACGTCGCCGGGAGCCGCCAGAAAGACAAGAGTATAACGGCCCTTCTCGTTGTCCGTGCGCCGGACCTCGACCAGCCCGAACTTGTTGCAGAAGAAATCGAGGGATGCTTCGAGGTTCGAAACGCGAACCATCGTATGTAGATATTCCATCATCGTCTCCCATGGGCTGGGCCTAGGTGTTGGCGTATTTCCCGCAGAGATCAAGGGGTACCTTTTTGTTGCAGGGAAAAAGCCTTGGATTTGGCCAAGATGGAATGACTGTTAACGTTTACAACCGCATTCAGATGGGCGGTCCCTTCCAGGCCGCAGGCTCGAACGCAACTAAGTTTCAAACGGATCTCCGATGCGCACCGACACAACTCCGCTTGTCCGCCTTGAGGATTACCGGCCGAGCGACTTTCTGATCGATCGCGTCGAGCTCGACGTCAAACTGCATCCGACCGGCACCCGTGTTACAGCGACGCTCTTCATGAAGCCCAACCCGGAAGGGCGCTCGGACGCGCCTCTCGTTCTGGATGGCGACGAGCTGAACTTCAAATCCGTTGCACTCAACGGAAATCCGTTGCCCCCGGACGAGTTCGAAGCCTCCCCGCATTCGCTGACGATTCCCCAGGCGCCGCGCCAGCCCTTCAGCCTGACCATCGAAACCGAGCTCAACCCGACCGCCAACACCAAGCTGATGGGCCTCTACCGGTCGAGCGGGAATTACTGTACGCAATGCGAGGCCGAAGGCTTCCGCCGCATCACCTATTTTCTCGACCGTCCGGACGTGATGAGCGTCTACACCACCCGCATCGAGGCCGATCGCAGCGAGGCTCCGGTCCTTCTCGGCAACGGCAACCTGGTCGAGAGCGGCACCATCGAGGGCTCGGACCGTCACTATGCCGTCTGGCACGACCCGCACCCCAAGCCCTCCTACCTGTTTGCCCTCGTAGGCGGCCGCCTCGGCCGCGTGGCCAAGGCCTTCACCACCGCGAGCGGCCGCCAGGTCGAGCTTGCCATCTATGTGGAGCCGGGCAAGGAGGATCGCGCGGATTATGCGCTCGATGCACTCGAGCGCTCCATGCGCTGGGACGAGGAGGTCTTCGGCTGCGAATACGATCTCGACGTGTTCAACATCGTCGCCGTGTCCGACTTCAACATGGGCGCGATGGAGAACAAGGGCCTCAACATCTTCAACGACAAATACGTCCTGGCCAGCCCCGAGACCGCGACCGACATGGACTATGCCCATATCGAGGCGATCATCGCCCACGAGTATTTCCACAACTGGTCCGGCAACCGCGTCACCTGCCGCGACTGGTTCCAACTCTGCCTCAAGGAGGGCCTGACGGTTTTCCGCGACCAGGAATTCTCGTCCGACGAGCGCTCCCGCCCGGTGCACCGCATCGCCGAGGTCAAGACCCTGCGCGCGCGGCAGTTCCTGGAAGACTCGAGTCCCCTGTCCCACCCGGTGCGCCCGACGCAGTATCGCGAGATCAACAACTTCTACACCGCCACCGTCTACGAGAAGGGCGCGGAGATCGTCCGGATGCTCAAGACGATCATCGGCGACGAGGATTTCCGGCGCGGCATGGACCTTTACTTCGAGCGCTGCGACGGCACCGCCGCCACGGTCGAGGATTTTCTCGGCGCCTTCGCCGATGTGACGGGCCGCGACCTGTCTCACTTTGCCCGCTGGTACGAGCAATCGGGTACGCCGCGGGTGAAGGTGACGGGCCACTACGACCCGGACGCGCAGACATACCGCCTCGATTTCGCGCAGAGCACCCCCCCGACGCCGGGCCAGATCAAGAAGGAGCCCATGGCGATCCCCGTCCTGCTGGCCCTGGTCTCGCGAGACGGCTCACCCATCGCTGGATCCTGCGACCGGGTCGACCCGCGCGGTGTCTTCCTTTTCGACAAGGCGGCCGACAGCATCACGTTTACCGGCGTGGCGTCCCTGCCCGTGCCCTCCCTGTTCCGCGGCTTCTCCGCCCCGGTGAAGGTCTCGCTCGATCTGCCGAGCGAGGAATTGCTCGTTCTGCTGCGGCACGACACGGATGCGTTCAACCGCTGGCAGGCGGCGCAGACGGTCGCGATGCGCCTGCTGGCGGCGCATGCCGCCGGGAAGCCGGTCGTGGATGCCGAGGTTGCCGCTTTCTCCTCGGCACTCTGCTCCTTCATGGACCGGGACGCCCTCGACGATCCCGCCTTCGCTGCCCTCGTGGTGACGCTGCCCAGCGAGGCGGACATCGCGCAGGAGATCGGGCAGGACGTGGATCCCGATGCGATCCACTGCGCGCGAACCGAGATGCGCCGCCGCATCGGGCAGGCCACGATGAAGCACCTGCTCCGCTTCTATGAATCGCTGGCCGCATCCGGCGGCTACAGCCCGGACGCCGCGAGCGCCGGGCGCCGGGCCCTGCGCAATGCCTGCCTCGATCTTATCGCAGCGGCTGATCCGGATACCGGCGCGGCCCTTGCCACGGCGCAGCTCGAAGCCGCCGGCAACATGACCGATCGCCTGGCTTCGCTGAGCGTTCTCACCACCCTGCCCGGCGCGTCGCGCGAAGCGGCCATCGCCGCCTTCGGCGACCGCTATCGCAACGAGCCTCTCGTGCTCGACAAGTGGTTCACCCTGCAGGCCGCGATCCCGGAGGACGGCACGCTCGAACGGGTGAAGGCGCTCATGGAGCATCCCGCCTTCTCGATCGCCAATCCCAACCGCGTGCGCGCGCTGATCGGCAGCTTCGCCATGCTGAACCAGGTCCAGTTCAACCGCGCCGATGGTGCAGGCTACAGGTTCCTCGCCTCCATCGTGCTGCGTGCGGACGAGCTCAATCCCCAGCTCGCCGCGCGGCTTCTGACCGCTTTCAGCACGTGGCGCATGATGAACGCGACCCGTCGCGCGCATGCCGAACAGGCCCTGCAATCCATCGCGCAAAAGCCCAACCTTTCCCGCGATGTAGGCGACATCGTGAGCCGTTCCCTCGAAACCGGCCAGTCGAAATAACCTCCTGATTTGAAGAGGTTATCCACCTATCCTAGATTTCCCCAAGGGAATGCCGGATGGGAAATTTTTTATTAACCTTCGGGTTCTACTAACTAGACAAATCACCCGCTCAAGATTCTATTGTTAGTGATTCGGAGAGATGCGGCACGTCCTCCGATGCAGGACGTAAATGGTTCCGGAGGAAGCATCGCATGGCGGGGGCGGTGACCGCATGCGTACCCGCACGCGCGGGTACGATTCTAGGGGTGACGCGTTCGGACGCGAACCCGACTTATCGGCGGCTCGAGCAATATGAGCCCCTGCTGCGGCTGGCCGTTCCGGCTCTCCTCATCCTCTTCCTCATCACCCTGGCCGGCAGCGCGTGGGTGCAGATCCGCGACGGGCGCAAGGACACGCTCTTCGACGCCATCAATGACATCGACATCATCGCCTCCCTCTCGGCGGCGAAACTCGGCCCGGTTCCCGCTCCTTCCGACCGTGCGCAGGCTGCCTTCCTGCTTGAGCGGCTTGCCAAGGACATGCCGCCGAGCGCTCTGACGCAGCGGCGCAGCCTGATGCTGGTCAGCGAGGCCGGAGCCGTTCTGGCCGTCTATCCGCCGGCGGAGAATGCGCCGGCGAAGCTCGCCGATATTCTGGGCGAGGCCCAGCCCCTGATGCTGTTCGCCGACCGCGCCGGCGTGATGACGATCAAGCTTCCCGGCGGCGGCGAAGGCATGGCGACCGTCCGTGCGCTTCATGCCTCCTCCGGCCAGATCGCGCTCGTTCAGCCGATGCCGCACATCCTGTCGGGCTGGTGGACGCGCACCATCGGCCATGTCTCGCTGCTCGGCGCGACCATCGTCGTGCTGCTCGGCATCGGCATCGCCTATGTGATGCAGGCAAACCGCGCCCGCGCCGCCGACGAGGTTTGCGAGAAGGTGCGCGACCGCATCGATTCCGCGCTCAATCGCGGACGCTGCGGCCTGTGGGATTGGGATATCGGCCGCGGGCGGATCTACTGGTCCGATTCCATGTACGAACTTCTAGGCTACGAACGTCAGGACGAGTTTCTCTCCTTCGGCGAAGTGAACACCATGATCCATCCCGAGGATCAGGATCTCTTCACGCTTGCCGAGCAGCTCGCCTCCGCCAGCACCTCCCTCGTCGATTACGAATTCCGCATCCGCAGCATCACGGGCGATTGGGTGTGGCTGCGCGCCCGCGCCGAGCTGATGAACGATCCGGATGATGCGGCAAGCCATCTGGTCGGCATCGCGGTGGACGTCACCGAGCAGCGTGGTCTCGAAGAGAAGACGGCCAAGGCCGATGCGCGCCTGCACGACGCCATCGAGGCGATCTCCGAGGCCTTCGTGCTCTGGGACGCCAACAACAACCTCGTGCTGTGCAACTCGAAATTCCAGAAGCTGCATGAGCTTCCCGCCGATACCCAGCTGCAGGGCAAATCCTATTCTGAAGTGATGGCCCTCGGCCGTCCGCCGGAGGTGCAGCACCAATTCCTTCGCCGCGAGCAGCAGGATGTCGGCGCGCGCACCTTCGAGGCCCGCCTGCAGGATGGCCGCTGGCTGCAGATCAACGAGCGCCGCACCAAGGACGGCGGCTACGTGTCGGTCGGCACGGACATCACCGCACTCAAGCGCCACGAGCACCGCCTCGTCGAATCCGAGAAGGAGCTCATCGCCACCGTTCTCGATCTCAAGCAGTCGCGCCAGAAGCTCGAGGCGCAGACGCACCAGCTTGCCGATCTCGCAGAGCGTTACCTCGACCAGAAGGCGCAGGCCGAGAGCGCCAACCGTGCCAAATCCGAATTCCTCGCCAATATGAGCCATGAGCTGCGCACGCCGCTCAACGCCATCATCGGCTTTGCCGAAGTGATGCAGAGTGGCATCTTCGGCTCGCTGGGCTCCGACAAGTACGAGGAATATTGCTCCGACATCCGCTCGAGCGGCGAATATCTCCTGTCGGTGATCAACGACATTCTCGACATGTCGCGCATCGAAGCCGGCCGCACATCGCTCACCAAGCAGCCGATGGAAGTGCATGCCTCGATCCAGCGCGCCCTCAAGCTGGTGGGCGAGCAGACGAAGGCGAAGAACCTCTCCGTCACCGTCGACGTGAACCCCGAGGACATCGTGGTGCCGGCAGACGAGCGCGCCCTGCATCAGATCCTCGTCAACCTGCTCCAGAACGCCACGAAGTTCACGAGCGAAGGCGGCTGCATCACGGTGCGCACGCGCCAGGCCGGCAACGCGGTCAACATCTACGTCGAGGACAACGGCATCGGCATTCCCGATCATGCCCTGCACAAGCTCGGCCAGCCCTTCGAGCAGGTGGAGACCGAGTTCTCGAAGAGCTACAAGGGTTCGGGCCTCGGCCTCGCCATCGCCCGCTCGCTCACCGAGCTGCACGGCGGCTCACTCCGCATCAAGAGCCAGGAAGGCATCGGCACCATCGTGCTCGTCCACCTGCCGCTCACCGAAGCCACGAATGCGGATATCGCGCTCGCGAGCGCGGCGGCGTAACGAAACGCTCACAGCCGCACATGAAAAAGGCCGGCGAAACCGCCGGCCTTTGTATGCGAGATCAGTCTTCCTCTTTTTGGGGAAAGCTAAATCAAGAGATGATCAGGAAGTCGTGCGCGTTCGGCGCATAGGTCGAAGTGATCGTCGCGAAATGGACCGCGGCTGCCTGACCCGTACCGTCCGGATCGTAGAGCAACTTTCCGGTCGCCCACTCGTAGACGATGCGATGCGAGGCATTGCTGACGCGATCATAGGCGAAGGCCTCCGAAAGCATCACATCCCCAAGCCCCTTATCCCAGCTCGTCGGTATATTTCCGAAGATCGATCGTGAAAGAACGATATAGTCGTCCGCCCCCGAAAAATCGGTGATGATGTCGATATTGCCGCTGCCGAGTCTCGTATCGAAAACGAACCTGTCACGCCCGTCGCTGCCTGAGAGAGTATCGGCGCCCAAGCCTCCAGCGATGGTATCATCGCCGGCATCACCCCAGAAGGCATTGGCTCCCGCATCGCCGACGAGAGTGTCGCTGAAGCGACTGCCGTCGAGAGCCTCGATCTCGACGAGGGTGTCGCCGAAAGCGCCGCCGGCATAGGCCTTGAATCCGTTGAGATAGACCTGAACCGCGCTCGTGGAATCCCAGTAACTTACGGTGTCGAAGCCGTCGCCGCCGTTCAGATGATCCCTGCCCTCGCCGCCGACGAGCTTATCGTTTCCTGCACCGCCGGCGAGGGTATCGTTCCCAAAAAGGCCGCTCAACAGATCGTCGCCGCTGTCGCCCCAGAAAGTGTTTGCAAGCGCATCGCCCTCGATGATGTCGGCATGGGCCGAGCCGTCGATGACTTCGATGTCGATGAACACGTCGCCTTTCGCATCGCCGGTATTGTCGGCCGGATGGCTCAGATAGACCTGGACGCCCGTGGAGGCTCCCCAATAGGTCACGGTGTCTCGACCCGATCCGCCGTTGAGGACATCGCCACCTGCGCCGCCATAGAGCTTGTCGTCACCGCCCCCGCCGAAGATGTAATCCAGGCCGTCGGTTCCGAGAAGAAACTCGAATAAGGCTGTTCCATAGACCTTATTGAAGGCCTTGTACTGATTGGTGTCGGTCCCACCGGCATCCGGATATTCGGTGCCTTGTTCGTGGTTCGCCATTGCACTCTCCTATCGATCCTCGGCCGAGCGCTGAGGATCGCAGGCGATCACATGCCTCGACCGTCAAGCACCGGATTCATCTCCTGCGCGATGTGGCCACAAGTGCGGCAACCTGCATACTCTCTATCGAGGGAGCTAACGCTATGAAAAGCATGGCACTTTTCTAGTCGTTGTTGAGTTTTGATGATGCCATGTGACTCTGAGTTGATCGGTCCGATGCAGCCGCAACGTCATCGATTTCGTATCGGAATGCGGAGTGTCGATGTTGCACGGTGAATTTGCCAAGTCGTGACGAGGGACGATCCGGGCACGAGCTCTTGGGCGGCAGCCGACATCGTCCTGAATTATCGAATAGAAGCTGCGCCCCCGAAGGCCTCTTCCGATCTTGCGGACAGCAGGCAACAACTCAAAAGCCGGCGCTTTAGACGCCGGCTTTCAACATTGTACTCGGATGTCCGTCGCGTCAGAGCGTGAAGAGCTGGAAGTGGCTAGCGGTGAGCGCCGTGCCGGCCGCCACCTTGGCGAACTGCACCTGCGCCTGACCGCCGACGCCGTCCACATCGAAGGAGAGCGCGCCGCTCGCCTGGTCGTAGATGATCCGCTGCGTCGACGTGCTCGCCGATGTGCCCACCTTGAACACGCTCGCCGACAGCGTGCCGTTCACCGGGCTGCCCCAGGCGTCATACGTCACCCGCGCAAAGCCGAACACGCTCGTCTCCAGTGCGATCCTGTCCTCCGCCGCGCTGAAGTCGGCCAGCGTGTCCACACCCGCCGTGTTCAACCGCGTGTCGAAGCGGAACACGTCCCGCCCGGCATTCCCGAGCAGCCAGTCATGGCCGCCGCCGCCGGAGATCGTGTCGGCGCCGTCGCCGCCCTCGATGTAGTCGTTGCCATAGGTCCAGGCATCGCCCTCGCCCAAAAGCAGATCGTTGCCGCCCAGGCCATAGAGCGTGTTGGCGCCGCCATCGCCGGTGAGCGTGTCGGCATGCTGCGAGCCCTCCAGGCCCTCGATGCCGTAGAACCGGTCGCCCGCCGCATCGCCCGCCGTGCCGTAGCCCGCCGCAAGACTTGCCACCACGCCCGAGGACGCGCCCCAATAGACAGCATGGTCGCGGCCCTCGCCGCCGACAAGCTGGTCGGCCCCGCCGCGGCCTTCGAGCCGGTCGTCGCCGCCGCCGCCATGGAAATCGTCCGAGCCGCCCGTGCCATAGAACTGGTCGGCATGAGAGGAGCCGATCAGGCCTTCGATCGAGACATAGACGTCGCCATAGGCCTCGCCGGTGTTGCGGACCGTGTTGAGCAGATCGACCAGCACGCCGGAGGCCGCATCGGCATAGACCGCGAAGTCGTAACCTGCCCCGCCGTCGAGCAGATCCGCCCCCTCGCCGCCGGAAAGCTGATCCTCACCATCGCCGCCCGAGAGGCTATCCGCACCGCCGAAGCCCTTCAGCGCATCGTGGCCAGCATCGCCCCAGAAGATATTGGCGACAGCATTGCCTTCGAGCTTGTCGTTGAAGGTCGAGCCGTCGATCACCTCGATGCCGGCATAGGAATCGCCGGCCGCATCGCCGGTGTTGAGCGCAGTGTTGTACAGATAGACGCCGACGCCCACAACCGCGCCGTAATAGCTCGCCGTGTCGCGGCCGTTACCGCCGTCGAGCCGGTCGGCACCTGAGCCGCCCTCGAGCTTGTCGTCGCCATCACCGCCGGAAAGGGTGTCGGCACCGGCACCGCCGTTCATGCGATCACTACCGTTGTCACCCCAGAAGATATTGGCGTCGCTGTCGCCTTCCAGCACGTCGTCAAACCGCGTGCCGTCGATCACCTCGATGTTGACGTACACGTCACCCTTCGCCGCGCCGAGGTTCTTCGACGTGTCCCAAAGATAGACTTGCACCCCGGTCAGGCGATTGGAATAGGTGACCGTATCAAAGTCAGCGCCACCGTTCAGCACATCGGCATACGCTCCACTGTAGAGCCGATCATTGCCCGAACCACCCAACAGAGTATTTTCACCGTCGCCGCCGTCGAGCACATCCGCGCCGTCATTGCCTTCAAGCTTATTGCTCAAGCCGTTGCCAATAATTATGTCTGCAAACGTCGAACCGATCACGCCCTCGATCAACGTGTAGCGATCGCCGAACGCCTCACCCGTATTCTGCGAAGCATCCGCCAGGTTGACAGTCACGCTGCCCATCGCGTCGGCATAGGTGACTTGATCAAAACCTGATCCGCCGTCGAGAACGTCGGCTCCAAGGCTGCCGCGCAGCACGTCGTCGCCATTGAAGCCCATCAGCACGTCGTCACCGAGCAGCCCGATCAGGGTGTTATTTCCGGCATTCCCCATCAGGTGGTCCGCATAGAGCGAGCCGACGATGCCCTCCACCGCCTTGTAATCATCACCCTGTGCCTCGCCCGTATTCTGTGACGGGTCCAGCAGGCTTACCTTCAAGCCACGGGTGGAATGCTCATAGCTGACAAGATCAAAGCCGGTACCACCATCGAGATGATCCGCTCCCGCGCCGCCGATCAGAGTGTCGTGGTCGGACCCGCCGAGAAGAATGTCGTTGTCGGCCTGACCTTTGAGGGAATCGGCTCCACTGCCGCCGGAAACGAGGCCCGCCGCGTAGATGACATCGTTAGATGCAGTGCCGACTGTCATCGCCAACCGATGCTGCTCATCTCCGATCGTGACCTCGGTCACGCCCATCTTGGGAGCATCGCCGCCCTTGTCGTTCGTGAACTGCTCCCATGTATCCTTGATCGTATCATTCAGCCAATCAACCGCCCGTTCGGCTCCGCTAGGCGGAGGATTGGTCCGGCCGCTAAGATCCGATTCAATCCGGGTGCTGGATCTGTGTGTTGTGACCCCGCCTACAGGGTGGGTCACCGTCCTGATTTCTTCGACTTCGGTAACGGATCCTGAACTAAACCAATTATCCGTTGTTGTTGATGTACGCCGAATGTCGACCGTAGAACCATGTTCCAAGTGCTCGACCGAGTGAAAACTCCTGTCACTGGCGTCATAATGACTTCTGTATACTAGATCTCCATTCTGATTATATCTTTCTAGGTCTTTTGAATCATTATCATAGCGGGTTTCGACGTTTCTCCCCTCATAATGAAAATCAACGGTCCTTATCGAATCCAATCCGCGGGTGATTTGAATCCAATGTCCGTCGTCTTCATCACGAAAAAGACGGTCCGATGTTCCATCGGTTCGCCGGATGTCTGCGCTGATGAGCCTGCCCCGGTCATCATTCACAAAGGTCGCCCTTGAATGCTGATCCTTCAGCTCTGTTGTTGTCTCCCTTGAGTCGACATCGTATAGGACATATTGCTCACTCTTGTCCGGAAATATGGTGTGACATGTCCAGCCATCCGGCGATTTCACCGCTACTGTTTTCGCTCCATTGCTATAAGTCGTCGTGGTCGTAATGATGTTGAGAGCGCTGCTATTGCCATAGGTTTCGGTAGTCGTAACGCTGGATACGACCCTCGCAGTGACGGGAAGCGGATCCTGCCCATCGCCCGCCCCCCCACCATTCGGATTTGGCGACGTATTGCCTGGGATATTCCCTGAGGCGGAACCGCCAACGGTCACGGACGTGCCGACCTGGCTGGCCGTTCCAGGGGTCACGACGGTGCCACCGTTGCCGATGTAGCAAAAGGAAATGGCTTTGCCTTTGGATTCCCACCAATCAAGCCAGGCCTTCAGCGATTCCATTGCCATGTCACTGCCCCCAATCTGGTCGTCTTACGACCGACGTTTGGGGCATTCGAAGCAAATTTTCCGGGGACCGATAACTCTCGCGACAGAGAGGTCTTTAGGATTTTTTAATACCTAAGCGCCTCATAAGCATACGAAAAGTTTTACGTTCCCATAGGAATCGCAACTCACGATTATTATTGCCGGAGCGGCATGCGGATGTGGGCGTCAGGCTTAAACTGTACGATCCCGTTGCATCAAAATGGCGCTGACCTTGCGATACATCTCCCCGAGATGCTCCAGCAGCACCTTCGCGCTCGGCAGTCCCGCCACCGTCGCGAGTCGCTTGAGGATCACGGGCAGGACGGTCGCTGCATCGAACTTGCCTTCGATGGTCAGGCGCTGCCATTGGAAGATGTCGTTGAAGAGGCGGTGCGCGTCGATGAGTGTCCTTGCGTCATCAGCAGAGAGCAGGCCCGCGACTTGCGCTTCCGCGAAGGTGGCTTCCGTCGAGAGGCCTGCGAGCGTCCGATGCCGGTGGGCATGAGCCAGCACCAGCCCTTGCGCCAAAAAGTCGAGATCGGTGAGGCCGCCGCGTGCGAGCTTCATGTCCCAAGGGTCGTCATCGCCCTTCTCCTGCGCGATCAGCTCGCGCATGGCGCGCACGTCCTTGAACACTTTTTTCCGATCGCGTTTGGCGGTGAGGATGTCCTTGATCGCGTGGGAAACTTCTGCACCGAATGCCTCGTCGCCCGCAAGCACACGCGCGCGGGTGAGCGCCATGTGCTCCCAGAGTTCGGCCTCGTTCTTCTGGTAGTTGAGGAAGCCCTGGAACTGCGAAGCGACCGGACCCTTGCCGCCCTGCGGGCGCAGACGCAGATCGACCTCGTAGAGCAGGCCGCGGCGCGTCGGCACCGTGAGCGCCGAGACGAGCCGCTGGGTGAGACGCGTGTAATAGACCACCGCGTCGAGCTTCTTCGGTCCATTGCTCTCGCGCGCGTTCTCGTCGAAATCGTAGATCACCACGAGGTCAAGATCGGAGCCTGCGGTCAGCTCGCGGCTGCCGAGGCGGCCGAGTCCGAGGATCGCGATCTTCGCGCCCGGCACAGCGCCGTGTTCGGCCTCGAAGGCGCGGCGAACCTCCTCGAATGATGTGCGGATGACCGCGCGTGCGATGGCGGCATAGGCTTCGCCGGCCTGCGCCGGCGAGAGCACAGCGGAGAGCAGCCGCGCGCCGGTGACGAAGCGCATCTGGCGCGCCGCATCGCGAACGCGGTCCAAAAAATCCTCGAAGTCGCGCGGCGGGCCGATGAGCTGCCGTACCTGACTCTCGATGGTTTCATCATCGGTGGTGGGGGTTCCGAACGCGGGATCGATGAGCGCATCGAGCACGTGCGGCGATTGCGCCACCGTATCGGCGAGGCGCGGCGCGGTGCCCAATAGATCGGCGAAGAGAAGCCGCAGGCGGTCATGCGATTGCAGGATGGTGAGCAGTTCGACCGCGGCCGGCATGCGGCCGAAGGCGCGGTCGAGCGCCGCAAGAGCGCCATCCGGATCGGCGGTGCCGCCGAGTGCCGAGAGCAGCGCCGGCGTGAGCTCGGTGAGCACCTCGCGGGCCCGCGCGCTCTGGATCGCGGGGCGGCGGCCGAAATGCCAGCCACGCACGGTCTCCGCCACGCGCTCGGGCTCGTGGAAGCCGAGGCGCTGGAGCGTTGCGAGCGTCTCGGGATCATCCGTGGTGCCGGTGAAGACGAGGCTTCCGACGTCGGTGGCGAGCTCAGGCCCTTCCTCGAAGAGCAGCGCGTAGTGACCCTGCACGATCTTCGCCTGATCGGTGAGTGCCTTAGCGAAAGCTTTCACCGTCGGATAGCCGCAGAATTTGGCGAAGCGCTTCAGCTGCTCGTCGTCGGCCGGAAGGCGCTGCGTCTGCTCGTCCGCCACCATCTGCAGGCGGTGCTCGATGGTACGCAGAAAGCGATACGCCTCGGAGAGTTCGTCGCGCGCCTTCGCCGTGATCCAGCCTTCGTCATGAAGGGCCTTCAGCATGTCGAGCGTACGCCGTCCGCGCAGGGCGGGACGGCGGCCACCGAAGACGAGCTGCTGCGTCTGCACGAAGAACTCGATCTCGCGGATGCCGCCGCGTCCGAGCTTGATGTCGTGTCCGGCGACAGCGATCTGATCGTGTCCGCGCACGGCATGGATCTGCCGCTTCATGGCATGCACGTCGGCGATGGAGGCGAAGTCGAAATATTTGCGCCAGATGAAGGGGCGCAGCTCGTTCAGGAAGGTCTCGCCGAGCTTGAGATCGCCGGCGACGGGGCGTGCCTTGATGAGCGCCGCGCGTTCCCAGTTCTGGCCGACGGTCTCGTAATAGACGTAAGCGGAGGCGAGCGAGACGGCGGTCGGCGTCGAGCCGGGATCGGGACGCAGGCGGTAATCGACGCGATGCACATAGCCGTCGGCGGTGCGCTCCTGCAGGAGCTTGGCGAGCTGCTGCGCAAGGCGCGTATAGATCGTCGCCGCCTCGGATGGATCGCGCAGCACCTTGGTTTCCGGATCGAAGAAAATGACGAGGTCGATATCGCTCGAGTAGTTGAGTTCCCCTGCCCCGTGCTTGCCGAGCGCGAGCACGGTGAAACCGGAACCGTCGCCCGGCTTATCCGGATCCTGCAGATTGACCCGGCCGAGATCGGCCATCTCGGTGAGGACGAGATTGACGCCGCCGGCAACGGAGGCGTCGGCGAAATCGGAGAGCGCCTGCGTGACCTGTTCCGTGCTCCAGAGGCCGCCGATATCGGCAAGAGCCACAAGCAGCGCATGGGCGTTGCGGTTCTGCCGAAAGGCTCGCACGGCCTCGTTGCGCGTCATCGCGCCGGAGCGCAGCTCGCGGAAGAGATCGGCCTGGTTCTCGACGATGGCGCGATGCGCCTCCTCCGGTGCCGTGAACGCAAGTCTCGCCATGCGGGCAGGATCGTTGACGATGAGCTGCCAGAGAAAGGGCGAATGATCGGAAAGGCCGAGGAGAAGATCGCGGAACTTGCCGTCGTCAATAGGCTCCAGGAGGGCCGCGGCCTCCGGCTCGTCGCGGACGCGGTCTATGAAATCCTTCAGCTGCGCCTTCGCGCGCTTCTGATCGGCCACGAGCGGCGCCTTGGTCAGGCGGCTGAGGAGGGAGGTCTTCGAATCCGGCACGGGCGTCTCTCGGTCTTCCTGCGACGGTCCCGAGTGTTCACGCCGCGACGCCGGAGGCAACCGAAAAATGCCACCGCGGTCGCGTCTTGAGAGATTGGTGGATGGCGGGTAGAGCGCGATTTCCCTCCCCCTTGCGGGGAGGGATTGTGGGTGGGGGTGGAGCAATGGCCTGTGAGTGGATGGCGCGGGTTCACCTCTCCTTGTGGGAGAGGTCGCGCCGGAGGCGCGGGTGAGGGGTTGCGCCCTCCCCGGATGGAACTGTGCCCCCTCACCCTCGCTGCGCTCGACCTCTCCCCAGCCCAAGTCGGGTGTTCCCGACTTGGGCTTGCCAACACGGATCTCGGAAAGATCCGAGATCCGGGGAGAGGTGGACGCGGCTGTGACCCTTAGCGCCAGAATCTGATCATGGGGCTCAAGCTGCCGATTGCAGCGCCGGGGACTGCGGCAGTTCCATGGCCTTCAGAGGCAGGGCGAGGACGACGCGCAATCCTGGCCCGTTGTCCTCCAGCCGAAGCGTGCCGCCATGAAGCCTTGCAACGGCGGCGGCGAGGCTCAGGCCCAGACCGAATCCGGGCCGGGAGCGCGCCATTTCCAGGCGAACGAAGCGCTCCAGCACCCGCGACCGCTCGCCCTCGGGAATACCCGGCCCGCGATCCGCCACGACGATCTGCACCTCTCCGTCGGTCCGATGGGCCGAAACGCTTACCGTCTTGGCGGGGGTCTCGGCGGACGCGCCGTATTTCAGCGCGTTGTCGAGCAGGTTCGCCATGGCCTGCCCCAGAAGCTCTCGGCTGCCGTGGATCGGCAGGCCGTCCTCGACGGAGATCTCGAGCGACACGCCGGCGTCTTCGGCGAGCGCATCGTAGAGTTCGGCGACGTCGCGCACCGCCTCGGCCACGTCGAAATCGGACAAGCCTTCGCGCGCGTTGCCGGCCTCCAGCCGCGCGATCATGAGCAGCGCGTTGAAGATGCGGATGAGGTTGTCGCTTTCCTCGATGGTGGCTTCGAGCGCGGATTTGAGCTCGTCGGGCGTGCTCGCCGTGCGCAGGGCCTCGTCGGCCTTGTTGCGCAGGCGCGTCAGGGGCGTCTTGAGATCGTGGGCGATGTTGTCGGACACCTCCTGCATGCCGCGCATCAATTCGCCGATGCGGTCGAGCATGTCGTTGAGGTTCTGCGCGAGGCGGTCGAGCTCGTCGCCGGTCCCTGCGATCTTGAGCCGTCCCCCAAGGTCGCCCGTCATGATGTGGCGGGTGATCTCGGTCATGTCGTCGACGCGCTTCAGCACGCGTCGCGTGATGAACCAGCCGCCGACGCAGCCGAGCACGACGATGAAGAGCAGCGAATAGCCGAAGGCGCGGTAGATCACCTCCTGCAGGCGCCGGCGCTCCTCGATGTCGCGTCCGACGAGAAGCCTGAAGCCGCCGGGGAGAAGATAGACGCGCACGATGGCGACGTCGGGCCGCGTCTCGGTCTCGTCGGTGCGGTTGTAGAGCGTCTCGAACTGGCCGGTCTGGCCGATGACGCCGGGAGGCAGCGCGCCGATATTGCCGGCAACCCGCTCTCCTGCTTCGGTGGTGACGAGATAGAGCATGGCGCCCGGCGCGCGGGAGCGTCGCTCGACGATGTTCACGAGGCGCCGCAATCCGCCGAACCGGTATTGCTCGGACAGGCTGTTGATCTCGGTCTCGATGGTGGAAATGAACTGATCGGTCAGAAGCCGCTGGGCATTCCAGGCGACGTAGCCGAGCCCGACGAAGGCGAAGATGGTGAAGATCAGCAGATAGGCGAAGGACAGCTTGAAGGCAGTCGTGCGGAAGAGCTTGCCGAGCGCGGTCACGATCCGCCTCCGTCACCTCTCCCCGGCGGGGAGAGGTCGAGCGCAGCGAGGGTGAGGGGGAGAGCGCTTTCCGGATAGACCTGTAACCCCTCACCCGCCGCGCTGACGCGCGTCGACCTCTCCCTCAAGGAGAGGTATGGGCCGAAGCAGAGGAGTAACGGCAATTTCACTCCTCGTCCCCCTCGGCGCCCACGCGCACCATGTAGCCGGCGCCGCGGATGGTGTGGATGAGCGGCTTGTCGAAGCCCTTGTCGATCTTGGCGCGCAGCCGCGAAACATGGACGTCGATCACGTTGGTCTGAGGGTCGAAATGATAGTCCCACACATGCTCCAGCAGCATGGTGCGGGTCACCACCTGGTTGGCGTTCTTCATGAGATATTCGAGCAGACGGAACTCGCGCGGCTGCAGCACGATCTCGTGGCCGGAGCGAGTGACCCGGTGCGACAGGCGGTCGAGTTCAAGATCGGCGATGCGGTAGAGCGTGGGCTCGGAATTCGGCGCGGCGGCGCGGCGGCGCGAGAGAACCTCGACGCGGGCGAGAAGCTCGGAGAAGGCGTATGGCTTGGGGAGATAATCGTCACCGCCCGCGCGCAGGCCCTTCACCCGGTCGTCGACCTGGCCGAGGGCGGAGAGGATGAGCACGGGCGTCTCGACCTTCTGCTCGCGTAAGGAACGGATCAGAGAGAGGCCATCGAGCTTCGGCAGCATGCGGTCGACCACGAGCACGTCGTAGTCGCCGGCCTCGGCCATGGCGTAGCCATCGAGGCCGTCGGCGGCGTGGTCCGCCACGTAGCCCGCTTCGCGAAACGCCTTGACGAGGTAGGAGGCTGCCTCCCGGTCGTCCTCGATGATGAGAATCCGCATGAGCCTGCACACATGAAAAAAGCCCGCCGGCGATCCGGCCCTGGAGGGGAGAGGCCGAACCGCCGTGGGCAGAAGACACCAGGAGTTGGGGGCAATCAACAGGAAAGCCTGGCGTCTATGCAGTTATCGGAAGGGTTTATGCGCCCTTCGGCTGGCTCCCGACCTCGAGGGTCACGGTCCGCTCCTTGCCCTCGCGCCACAGGGTGAGCGACACGGACTTGCCCGGAGCGATGTTGGCGACCTTGCGGGAAAGGTCCTTGGCCTCCTTGATCGGCTGGCCGTCGGCGGCGATGATCGTGTCGCCCGTCCGGACACCGGCCTTGGCGGCGGGGCTGTCCTTCATGGCTTCCGCGACGAGCACGCCCTTCGGCTCCTTCAGGCCGATGGCCTCGGCGATCTCCTTGGTCACGGGCTGCATCTGCACGCCGATGTAACCGCGGGTCACCGTGCCCTTATCCTTCAGGGAAGCCACAACGCTCTCGACCGTGCTCGCCGGGATGGCAAACGCAATACCCACATTGCCGCCCGACGGCGAGAAGATCGCGGTGTTCACGCCCACGACCTCACCGGAGAGGTTGAAGGTCGGGCCGCCCGAGTTGCCCTTGTTCACCGAAGCGTCGATCTGGATGTAGTCATCATACGGACCGCTGCCGATGTCGCGGTGCTGGGCCGAGACGATGCCGGCAGTGACCGTGCCGCCGAGACCGAAGGGATTGCCGATCGCCATCACCCAGTCGCCGATCCGGGCCTTCTGGCTGGCGAGGCGAACGTAGGGAAAGTCCTTGCCCTCGACCTTCAGCAGGGCGAGATCGGTCTTCGCGTCGGTGCCGATGACCTTCGCGTCGAGGGTCTTGCCGTCGTCCATGGTGATCTGCACCTCGGAGGCGTTGTCGACCACGTGGTTGTTGGTCACCACATAGCCGTCGTCCGAGACGAAGAAGCCGGAGCCGAGAGCCTGGCCGAACTGACGCGGACGCTCCTGGCGCGGGCCGCGGTCGCCGCGGCCGGGCATCTGGTCGCGGAACTGGCGGAAGAAGCGCTCCATCGGGTGGCCCGGGGGCAGATCGGGCATCGAGAACTGCTGGCCGTCCTCGTCATCGTCGCGGTCGGCGACGTTCTGCACCTTGACCTTCACGGCGACGACCGCAGGCTTCACCTGGTCGATCACGTCGGCGAAGGAGGGAACGTTCTGCACCGGCTGCGAGATGGAGCGCAGCTCGGCATGGGCGGGGCTGGGCGCAACCAGACCGCTCTCGACGGCGCCGCCCGCGATCAGGGCGGCCACGGCCGCGGCGCCGAGCCATTTGGCGGTGCGCTTGCGGGGGGAAGTGGAAACGTTGTCCGACATGGTTTGTCTCTCTCTCCTGAAGAACCTTGGGAAGAACCGTCGCCGGTTCGTCATGAGAGCAAGATGGGACTTGGCGCCTTACGGTACCCTCACCCGAAGATGAATTGTTTGTAAGGTTTCAAGGCTGCCGGCTGCGCCTGCCTTATCTGCTCCGGCGCGAGGAGATCCGGGTCTTTTTGCCCTTGGCGGTTTTCGCCTTGACGACCTTCGGCGACGCGGCCTTCGGCTTTCTCGTCGCAGCACCGGCAACGCGGCGCGGGTCCTTGACGGGAGAGAGAGCAGCCGTTGCGCGCGTTGCATCCGTCGCATCGTCGAGCACCCGCTTCGGCGGCGCTGGATGCGCGTTATGCGCCACGACGGAGCGTTCGAGACATTGGCTCACATAAGCCGCACGCCGTTCGACGATGCGCCGGTAGCCGTCGACCTCGACCTTTCGCTTCGGGACGATGCGTGATCGTGCCTCCGCACGGCAGGCCTCGCGCTTGGCGACGAGGTTTTCGCCCGTTTGCGCGGCGACAGGAAGCGTGAGGAGAAGCAGGCAGAATGCAGAGGCCGCAGCTTTCACGACCATGCCTTTCGGGGGGAAATTCAGGAGAGATGGAAGGCCGATATCAGTCGCGCTTAAGCTTGGCACCGCGACAAAATGGCATGTCCCCACAAAGACAATGTGACGGTTAATCGCGAGGAATCCGAGCCTATGAATGCAGTTTTTTCCTGCAGCCGTCGAAATCAAACCTGATCGCGCTTGAGCAATTCCGCCAGCTTCTTCTCCTCGTCCGCATCGAGCACCGCGGTAGCGTTCTGCGGGCGGCGTCGCAGGGCGGCATAGGCGCCGATGCCGCCGAGGATCAGGACGAGAGCGGGCGTCAGCCAGAGCAGCAGCGTATGCGCGCCGAAGGTGGGCTTGAGCAGCACGAACTCGCCGTAGCGCTGAACGAGGAAGGTATGAACCTGCTCATCCGTGTCGCCGGCGACAAGGCGCTCTCGCACCAGGATCCGCAGGTCCTTGGCGAGCTGCGCATCGGAATCGTCGATGGACTGGTTCTGGCATACGAGGCAGCGCAGGCCCGCCGAGATCTCGCGGGCGCGCTTCTCGAGCGTCTGGTCCTTCAGCACCTCGTCGGGCTGAACGGCGAAGGCGGAGCCACCGAGCACGAGCGCGGCGACGAGAGCGAGCACGAAGCGCATCGTCTACTCCGCCGGCACCGCTGACGGCGGCACGGCCTTCGCGCGCGCCGGCGCAGCGATGCGCAGCCGCCGGTCGGTCAGGGAAAGCCCGCCGCCCGCCGCCATCACGAGGGAGCCGATCCAGATCAGCAGAACGAGAGGCTTGTAGTAGAGCCGCATGCCGATCGAACCATCCGCCTGCACCTCGCCGATGCTGGCATAGACCTGGCCGAGGCCGACGGTCATGATACCCGCCTCCGTCGTCGGCATGCCGCGGGTCACGTAGAGCCGCTTCATGGTCTCGATGGTGCCGAGTTCGCGGCCGGAGCCGAAGACCGTCAGGATCGCGACATCGTCCCGGTAATTGGCCTCGACGCGCGGGATGACCCGCTCGAGCCGAACCTCGTAGTCGCCGGCGCTCAAGCGTTCGCCGGGTCGCACGCTGCCGATGGTTTCCACGCCCCATGCGGTGGCGGCGATGCCGATGACCGTGAGACCGACGCCCGCATGCGCAATGGCGGCTCCCCAGGTCGAGCGCGGCAGCCCTCGCGCCTTGCGCCACGCGACGGAGAGAGGCGTGCCCCTGGACCACGAGCGCGTGACGATCTCGTTGAGGGATCCGAGAACGAGATAGATTCCGAGGCCGATGCCGAGCGGCGCCGCCACCGGCCCGCCATGCTGGAACGCCAGCATCGCCAGACTCGCCAGGATCGCCACTCCGAACACGGCGTAGAGACGCTGCGCCGTACCGAGGAAGTTGCCGCGCTTCCAGGCGAGCGTCTGCCCGAGCGGCAGCAGCAGCAGGAGCGGAACGATCAGCGGCAGGAAGGTGAAGTTGAAGAACGGCGCGCCGACGGAGATCTTCTCGCCCGTCAGAACCTCGAGCGCCAGCGGATAGAGCGTGCCGATGAACACGGTGGCGCAGGCGGTGGCGAGGAAGAGATTGTTCAGAACGAGCGCGCCCTCGCGCGAGACCGGCGCGAACAGGCCGCCCTGCTTGAGCATCGGCGCGCGCCAGGCAAACAGCGTGAGCGAGCCGCCGATGAACAGGATGAGGATGCCGAGGATGAAGGTGCCGCGCTCAGGGTCCACCGCGAAGGAATGCACCGAGGTGAGCACGCCCGAGCGCACGAGGAAAGTGCCCAGCAGCGAGAGCGAGAAAGTGAGAATGGCGAGAAGGATCGTCCAGACCTTCAGCGCATCGCGCTTCTCCATCACAACGGTCGAGTGCACGAGCGCGGTGCCGGCAAGCCACGGCATGAGCGAGGCGTTCTCGACCGGATCCCAGAACCACCAGCCGCCCCAGCCGAGTTCGTAATAGGCCCAGTAGGAGCCCATGGCGATTCCGAGGGTCAGGAAGGCCCAGGCGCCGAGCGTCCACGGGCGCACGATCCGCGCCCAGACCGCATCGATGCGCCCGTCGATCAGGGCCGCGCAGGCGAAGGCGAAGGAGATCGAGAAACCGACATAGCCGATATAGAGAAGCGGCGGATGGATCGCGAGGCCGGGATCCTGCAGCAGCGGATTGAGATCCTGCCCCTCCATCGGCGCCGGGAGGACGCGCGTGAAAGGATTGGACGTGGTGAGGATGAAAAGCAGGAAGGCGATGGTGATGGCGGCCTGTACGGCGAGCGTGTTCGCCTGCAGCCGCATCGGAACGCTGTCGCGGGCCAGCGCCACCACGCCGCCGAACAGGGCGAGGATCAGCACCCACAGCAGCATGGAACCCTCATGGTTCCCCCAGACGCCGGAGATCTTGTAGATCAGCGGTTTCGCCGAATGCGAGTTCTGGACGACGTTGAGAACCGAGAAGTCGGAATTGAGATAGGCGAAAGTCAGCGCCACGAACGAGAAGGCGATGCAGGCGAGCACGGCGAGCGCGCCTGCCGGCGCAACGGCCATCAGCACCGGGTCGTTTGCGCGCGCCCCCCAGAGCGGCACGATGAACTGGATCAGCGACAGGCCCAGTGCAAGCGCGAGTGCGAAATGTCCGGCCTCGACCAACACGAGGGCTCTCCCTTGCTGCCTGCGTTTCTTTACTGCGTCTTGGGCGCGGCGTTGGCCTCGCCCATCCAGTGACCCTGCTTCTTCAACGTATCCGCCACCTCGCGGGGCATGTAGTTCTCGTCATGCTTGGCGAGGACGGAATCGGCGCGGAAGACGCGCGGGCTCTCGAGCACGCCCTCGGCCACGATCCCCTGCCCTTCGCGGAAGAGATCGGGCAGCAGGCCCTTGTAGCTCACCTGGATCGCGGCCTGCGCGTCCATGACCTCGAAGGTGATCTGCTGGTCGGAGCCGCGCTGCACGGAGCCTTCCTTTACAAGCCCGCCGAGGCGGATGCGGGTGCCTGGCTGCACGTTCTTGGCCTGGATGTCCGCCGGCGAGTTGAAGAACACGATCGTGTCGTTCATCGCGTAGAGCACGAGCCCAAGCGCGACCGCCAGGACACATCCTGCGACACCGATCAGGCTCAGGCGGCGTTGCTTTCTCGTCATGGCTGCGCGTCGGTCAGTTTCAGTTCCTGCGCCATCGTGTCGATGGTTTTCAATCCCGCAGCATCCTGCGCCAGGGCCGCCCTGGCGCGATGGGCTGCGGCGACCGCTTTATCACGCTGGCCGAGAACCGCATAGGAGCGCATCAGTCGCGCCCATTCCTCGGCGCTGCCTCCCTGGGCTTCAAGGCGGCTTGCGAGACCGGCCACCATGCCGGCGATCGCCTCCGGCCCGATCCCGGACGTCGCACCCTGCCCGGCTTCCGCAGGCGGCGCACCGAGCGCGACGAGCTCCTGCTTCACTGCGTCGACCCAAGGGGCGTCGGCCGGAGATGCCGACAGGAGTTCCGTATAGGCAGCCTTTGCCTTCTCGACCTGCCCGTCCTGGGCGGCGGCGCGGGCGAGATAGAAGCGCGCCTTCGGGGAGCCTGGATCGAGCTTGACCGCCTGCTCGAAAGCCCCTTGGGCCTCTGCCGAGACAAGCCCGTCCTTGGTCATCACCAGCACTTCGCCGTAATTCGCGAAACGGTTCGCATCCGGTTCCTGATAGCGGATCGCGGCCTCGAGGGCCTTCACGGCATCGTCGATCCGGCCCATGCGCAGATAAACCGGGGCGATGACTTCCCAGCCACGCCCGTCCTGCGGATTCTTCGCGAGATGTGTCTCGATCTGCGCCACGGCCGTCATGAGATCGATATTGTCCGCCTGCTGCGCGGGCGCAGCCGGGCTCGGCAATTGCGGAGAGCCGTAGATCTCGTAGGTGGCGAGCGCGAGAATGGGGATGATCGACAGGACAAGGGTCGAGGCGGCGCGCCGGCGGCGCAGGGCGGGTTCGCCGACGGCGGCAAATCCTTCGCCGCGCCCGCCCGTCGACCGCAGGAGGCGCCGGCCGGCCTCGGCCTTGGCGGCCTCAGCCTCGCTCGGCATCAGCACGCCGCGCTCGCGGTCGCGCTCGATCTCGGCAACCTGCTCCCGATAGAACTGCGTATCCGGATCCGTCTGCGCCGCGACGGCGCGATGGCGCGACAGCGGCCAAAGCACCGCCATCACGGCTGCCGCCGTCATTGCCAGGAGGATGAACCAGATCACCATAAAATCCTAAATATCGCGTCCCACCGTGAAGCACGACGGTGGCACGGTGTCACGCGTAAATGTCCTTAGAGGCCGGCTCATGATGCGCGCGCAACCCTCCTCCCCCACAAGCCTCGGGCCTGCCCGAGCCTTGTCTTTGATCTACCGCAAGTCGGGAACACCCGACTTGCGCCGGAGAGGGAAATGGCCTGTGCACATCTCAATGAATCATGAGCGGGACTTAAGGCACGCCCCTGTCCCCGGGGAGTTCGAGGATGGCCCGCAGGCCGCCCATGGGGGAGGCGTCGAGCCGCAGGGAGCCGCGATAGAGCGCGGCGAGATCGCTGACGATGGAGAGCCCCAAGCCCGAACCGGGCTTCGTCTCGTCGAGGCGGCGGCCGCGCTTGAGCACTTCCTTTCGCGCCTCTTCCGGCAGGCCCGGGCCGTCATCGTCGATGAGCAGGCGGAAGCGCGAGCGCTCGTCCTCGCGGACGATCTCGACATCCACCACCACCTTGCCGGCCGCCCATTTGGCGGCGTTGTCGATGAGATTGCCGGCCATCTCCTCGAGGTCCTGCCTCTCGCCGCGGAAGCGCAGATCCGGCGGGATCGCGAGCTCGACCGCGAGATCCTTGTCGCGATAGATCTTGGCAAAGGTGCGGGCGAGCCCTGCAATGACGGGCTCCGCCTCGGTGAGCGTCCCGAGCGTTCCCGCAAGCGCCGCGACGCGCGCCCGGTCGAGATAGTAGTTCACCTGATCGCGCATGGTGGTCGCCTGCTCGCGGACCCGGTTGGCGACCTCCTCCGGCGCGTTCTCGGCCTCGTTCATGATGATGCTGAGCGGCGTCTTGAGGGCATGGGCGAGATTGCCCACCTGCGTGCGGGCGCGCTCCAGGATCTCGCGGTTGGTGTCGAGCAGAAGGTTCAGCTCGCTCGCGAGAGGCGAGATGTCGCGCGGATATTCGCCGGCGATCCGCTCCGCCTCGCCGCGGCGGATGGCGCCGAGCGCGCTGCGCAGGTTGGCGAGCGGACGCAGGCCGAAACGGATCTGCAACAGTGTCGTGAAGCCGAGCGCCATGCCAAGCAGCGCGAAGGTGACGGTGAGTGCGAAAATGAAATCTCTCACGGCCACGTCGATCTCGTCGGCGGGGCCGGCGACGCGGATGATGTAACGTCCGTCCTCGCCGAGATCGATGTCGCGCTCGATGATGCGCAGGGAGCGGTCGTCAGGCGCCTTGCCGTAGCCGCGGCGGATCTGGCCGAAGCGGTCGTCGCCGGAGGAGAGATTCGGCAGCTGCCCGCCAAACAGCGACTTCGAGGATCGGATCTCGCCGAGCGCCGCATTGGGCCGCGCCACCTGCCAGTACCATCCCGACAGCGGCAGCTCGAATCGCGGATCGCCGATGGGGCCGAGATCGCGGTCGGGGTCGCCCGGACCGACGAGATTGGACGCGAGCGTGTTGGCATAGACGAGGAGGCGCTGATCGAAGGCGCGCTCCGTGTTGTCGCGGTAGAGCGTCGAGAGGATGAGCCCCGCGATCAGCAGGATCACGAAGCTCCAGAAGACGGAGGAGACAGCCAGTCGGACCGCGATGGGCCGGCTGGCGAAACGGCGCACGAACGAGGCGAGGCCGCTCACGTCTTGGTCTGACCCGCGTCGAGGAGATACCCCAATCCCCGAACGGTCTGGATGATGTCGACGCCGAGCTTCTTGCGCAGGCGGCCGATGAACACCTCGATGGTGTTCGAATCCCGGTCGAAATCCTGGTCGTAGAGATGCTCGGTCAATTCACCCCGCGACACGATGCGGCCGGTATGGTGCATGAGGTACGACAGAAGCCGGTACTCGTGCGAGGTGAGCTTCACGGGATTGCCGTCCACCGAGACCCGGCCGGAGCGCGTGTCGAGCTTCACCGGGCCGCAGGCGATCTCGCTCGTGGCATGGCCCGTCGAGCGGCGCAGAAGGGCGCGCACGCGGGCGAGGAGCTCTTCCATGTGGAAAGGCTTCGTTACGTAATCGTCCGCACCCGCATCGAAGCCCTGGACCTTGTCGCTCCAGCGGTCGCGCGCAGTGAGGATGATGACCGGCGTCTTGTGTCCCTCGCGGCGCCAGGCGGTCAGCACGGAGACGCCGTCCACCTTCGGCAGGCCCAGGTCGAGGATGATGGCGTCATAGGGCTCGGTTTCGCCGAGGAACTGCCCTTCCTCGCCGTCCATGGCCGTATCCACCGCGTAGCCGGCCTGTTCGAGGGCCGTCACGATCTGCTTATTGAGGGTTCTGTCATCCTCGACGACGAGTAGGCGCACGGTTCGAGCTTTCCTTACTGGACCGACTTCACACGGCCGGAGGAGCCGTCGATCATCACCTGTACGATGCGACCGTCCTTTTGCAGGACCATGATCACATAGACAAGGGCATCGCTATTGCGGCACAGGCTGGCCCTGACGACATCGGCGCCGGGAACCTGCCGCCGCGCCGTCATGACGGCAGCGGCCGGGGCGACGACGCCTTTCGCAGCCACCGTTTCCTGCATTTCGCGGGGCGGCAGGCAATTCTTGAGGGCCGCCGACGCGCTCTGCGCCTGCGCCGCACCCATCATTCCCAAGAGCCCCAGGAGCCCTATCACCAGCCAAACCAGACGCATGAAAAAACCATGCCTTTGCCGCAATGAACGAATTCTGAATGCCGTCCCTGAACGGAAGCGCTCCAACCCTCTGAAAATGCTTCTAATTCAGAATCTGTTTCGTGGCCAGGATTCTGAACACGGTCGAGGCGATGAAACTGCCTGCGGCAAGGAGCTGAACGACGGCTTCCTCGACGGCGCCCGTGGTCAGCGCGGAACCGTCGAAGCCGAAGAGGCCGAGGACCAGGGCGGCAAGCCCGATCAGGTTGGCCCAGACGGTGCGGCTCGCGAGAATTGTCTTGGTATCCAGCATGGGAAATATCCTTCAGTCGATGGATGACAGGGATGCGAGCCGGAGAGCCTCCCGCTCGGTGACGAAAACACGCCTCTCCCAACCGCGTCCGAAGACGGGCCAGGCGGCAAGGTGGCGGAGAAAGCGAAGTCGCATGCGCGTCAGGCGGGCTATCGTCTGCGGCTCATCGGCCTCTCGAGCGGCGGCGAGCGTTACCGGCCCGACGATGCCGTCGGCTTCGATGCCGAGCACGGCCTGCAGCATTCTCACGGCCCGCAGCGGGCCGGAATGAACCGCGAGATCGAAGACGGTGAGAGCGAGCGCCGGCGGCAGCTCCTCCGCACGCAGGGCATCCCAATAGAGACGCCTGTAGATGGCGACAGCCTCCCCGCGGGTCAGCCTGCGGACGTCGTCGAGGGAGACGGGATGTCCCCTCGCCCGTTCGAGGGTTGCGCGGGTGATGCCGAAATTGGTCGCTCCGCCCGGATCGCTCGCATGCTGCACGAAGCCGCCCTCATGCTCCAGCACGAGGTTCACGGCCTGTTCGAATGACGGCGTAAAAGGCCTCATGTGCGATCCTCACGGTTCCGCCTGCAGGGCGATGAAGGCCTGGCTGCCGAGATGAAGATATCCCACGGCTCCGGCGACGCCGGTGAACGATGTTCCAGCCTGAAACCTCAAAACCAGGCCGGAGGCGCCGGGCGAGGTCAAAGTCGTCACCGTCAATGCGCCGGAGAGCGAAGACCAGTTCGCCGCGCTGTTGTTGTAGAAGCCGACCTGGTTGCCGGTCGGCGAGTTGTTCAACCAAGTGAAACCGCTGGTGACGAGCACCGGATCGGCTCTCATCGGCACCGGAAGAGTGACCGGAAGGTCGATTATGTTGCTTGCCGAGCGCTGCCCTAGCGTCAGAAGGACCGCTGTCGTCCCGCCGCTGACGGGCAGCCGCTGGAAGGTGCGCCGGCAGCGGAACTCCTCGATCTCGATCGGCGTCCCCGCCCAGATGGTCGCGTGGGATCCGAGCTCCAGCTTCAGGCGCCTGAACAGACATGTTTCGGCGGAATGCAGGCGCACCAGAACGTTGCCGGTCTCGGAGGCATCGAGCGTCACGCTCGCCGCGCGTCGGCCGGAGCCGGCCGGGATCGTCGCAGCCTTCGTGCCGATGAGAACCGACAGGGGTGCGGACGGATTCTCCACGGACAAGGTCAGCGGAGCGCCGGCGAAACTCGCCATCCCGAGCTCCGCCGCGGCATGGGCGACATCGACGACCTGCTCGACGGCACCGGAGAGGCTGATCGTGCCGTCGGTCGCACGGCCGAGCGAGCAGCCGACGGGCCCTGCGCGCCAGCGGTCGAAGGCGTAGCTGCCCGCCGCGAGAGCGCCGCCTGCGAACCGGCGCTGGTTCACGACGAACCCTGCATTCACGAGAAGGTTTGGCCGCGGCACATCGGCAACGCCGCAGGGAAAGGACACGACACCGCTGGCGCGATCGATGCGGAGCGCATCGCGCCATTCGCTGCCATCGGGCGAAACGCGGATTGCGAAATCGTCGCTGCCGATCAGGCCGGTCTCCGCACGGCCGCTGAAGCCGCGCTGGTAGAGCTGCGAGAGCACATCCGCCTCGGTGGATTTGTTGAGCACGAAGCGCAGATCGCCGGTCCCGCCCTCTGCCTCCGGCAATGCCGCGAACAGGGCCGCATTGAGTTTTGCCGAAAAACGGTTCATGCCGTCGGCAATCGTGCCGAGGCCGAGCCGCTGCAGGTTGTGGATCTCCTCCGGCAAAGCGCCGGAGACCTCCCATTCCGCACCATCGAAAAGGACGAGCAGATCCTCGGCTTCGACATAGGCGAGCCATCCGGCACGCGGCGTGAGAAAGCGCCAGGCGCCGAGATCGAACAGCGCAATGTCGCCCGCCCGGCCGACGAAGGCGCCCGTTGCCCCGGGACCGACGAGATAGCGGTCGCCTTCAGCGGGCGAAGCCGGCGGCGCATTGCGGCCGCGCTCCTTCACGGCAAGCTGCACGAGGGCATCGAGGGATGCGAGCGCTTCGTTGTGGGTGACATGCTTTTGCGCCTGCGCCGCAGCGATGAGCGGCAGGGCGAGATGGGGTGTCGACGGCATCGGAAGATTCTCTCCGGAAAGGACATGCAAAATCGGTGGCGACAACACCCTCACGTCATCACCTCCCCGGCCATGACGTGGTGATTGTCAGCGGACGGGAACGGTAACGAGCCGCTCGAAGCCGCGCCCGGCAACGGCGCTCATCTGCACGACGCGCAGGGCGAGCGCGGATTGCGGCGCGCCGAAATCGGCAATTTCCTGCGCACCGGCATAAAGGACTGAAGGCTGCACGCTTGCGAGCGTCCTGCGCACGGCCCCGGCATCGAGAATGTCGATCTCGTAGCGCTCCGCGTCTTCGGCAAGCGGGACATCGATCGCATCCCACCCATCGCCGTCACGACGGGTGCGGCGCATCCATGCGATGCGGATCCCAGATGCTTCGCGCCTTGCGGCGACATGCACGGGAGCGAAGGGCCGGAGCGTCTCACGCGGCACGGTCGCGACGATCTCGGTCACGGACGCATCCCCATGGTCGCGGCCCGAAGGGCCGATCCGGTAGCGCCAGGTCTGGCCGAGATCCTGCAGGTTCGCGGTAAGAGGAGCAACCGCTTCGTCCAGCTTCACGATCAGCGATCCCTCCGGGACCGCGCGCGCGGCCTCGGCTTCGGAGCCGGCAAGGCCGCGCAGGAAATGCGAGAGACGATAGCTGCGCTCGCCGATCAGCTCGGCCCGCGCGGCGGACAGGATTTCCCAGCGACCGCCGGCACCCTGCAGCGCGAACATGTTTCTCCCCGAAAGAGCCGCTTCGTCGTCGACGGAGCTGAGCGCGCCGGAAGACAACGCGACATCGAGAACCGCGTGCGGATCCCAGCGCCAGAGCGGTCCCGGCATGAGCGCCGACGTCGTCCGCCCGACCAATGCAGGCAGGTCGAGGATGCGATAGGGCGCATAGCTCGCGCCATTGCCAGAGCGCCAGATCGTCACGGCACCGGGCCAGGGATCAGCAGCCACCGCGATATATTGCAGGGCGGCCGGCTCGCCGAAGGCCACCGGCAGATCGAGCACGATCGCCAGCGGCTTGCCGGGGACCGGCGGGGGGCGCCTCGCCGGACGCGGGATCGCGGAGCCCGGCCGCTCGAACACGGCGGGCTCGACCGCACGCGTGCTGAGCTTGCGCGTCGGCCCGTCAGTGATGCGCGTGATGCGGTGCAGCTTCTCGCCCGCGTCTGTCGGCACCGCGATGATGTCGCCCGGTTCGAGATCGATGCGCCGCGGCGACAATTCGAACTCGGCGCCTTCGCGGCCGGCCCAGAGATCCTGCAGCCATGTATCCGCCAGGCGCTGCGCCTCGGCGCGCCGGGTGACGACGGCGCTGTCCGCCCTTGCCTCCCGCCGGCTCGCACCGGACAGGCGCCGCGAGGCCACCGCCGCGCGGCGGTAATCCGTATCGCTCTCGGTGAAGCCGACCTCCAACTGCTGCGGCAGCTCGGTCTCCTGCGCGCGGGTGAGCTTGAGCGAAGGCTCCTTGTCGCCGAGCACGAGATCGTCCCTTGCCAGCTGCACCGCGGCGCGTCCGCCGCGCCCCTGCCATGCGATGCCGCCGCCACGTGCGACCGCATCGATGCCGAACAGGCGCAGCAGCGGCTCCAATGCGCCGCGCACCGACATCGGCCTGTCGATCACATAGCCATCGACGAAACCGTCGACGGGGATGGGGCCGGGATCGGCGAAACCGTAATCGCGCAGGATGCGCGCGATCAGCCGGTCGAGCGTCGCGCCCTCGATGCGCCCCGTGATCCAGTGGCCGGTCTCCCAATTGACGCTGTCCGACCAGACGATGTCGAAATCGGGAAAGGCCGGAAAGGGCCGCGCATCCCAGGCCCAGACGAAGACATTGTCCGGGTCCACCATGCGCCCGCTATAGGCGGTCGATGCCGGATTGTACTCTGCCGAAAATCCGCGCTGGGCCGGATCGAAGCGTGAAAGAATCGCTTCCAGGCCGCGCGCCTGGATGAGATCGTCGCGCACGCCGCGAGAGAACGGCGGAAAGGCCGATTCCGAGGACTTCGGATCGGGAAAGACGTTCGGCCCGTTCGGGCCCTTGTCGACGGCGGGAATGCCGATCTCGGTCAGCCAGATCGGCTTCGACTGCGCACGCCAGGAGGTCGCGCCGATCTCGACGCCGTCCACGCGCTCGATGTGCCGGTTCGACCACCAGGAGACGAGATCCTTCTGCCGGAAGACCCACGGCTTGCCATAGGCGCCGTCCGCGATCGGCCGGCGCGTCTGCGCGTTGCGCTCGGTCGCGTTGGCATAGTACCAGTCGAAGGCCTCGCCGCTGCCGAGCCGCGCGCGCAGGTAATCGACGTCGTTGATGCTCCGGGCCGCGGCGAGATCCGCATGGTTCGGAGAATCGCGCCAGTCCGAGATCGGCGGATAATAATCGATCCCGACCGCATCGATATCGTCATCGGCAAAGAGCGAATCGAGGGGAAAGCGTACCTCGCTGCCGCCGTCGAGAACATGCGCGCCGTATTCCGTCCAGTCGGCGGCGTAGACGATCTTGGTCGACGCGCGCAGGATGTCGCGCACCTCCGCGGCCAGTGCTCTCAGCCGCGCAACCGCCGGATAGACACCGGATGCGGACCGCACGCGCGTGAGGCCGACGAGTTCGCTGCCGAGAATGAAGCCTTGAACGCCGCCGGCCTCCTCCGCGAGACCAGCATAATGCAGCACCATGCGGTTGAAGCCGGCGCTGCGCGTGAACCAGCGCTCGACCTGCGTTGCCGCCGCTGCCGTGCCGTCGGGAGACCCCGCCCTGCCCGGTGCCGGATCGCAGGTGATGCGCCCGCGCCAGGGATAGGGCGGCTGGCCCGTTCCGCCGTAAGGGTCCGGCAGGGAGTTGCCGGAGGGAACGTCCATCATCACGAAGGGATAGAGCACGACGTCGAGATCGCGCTCCTTCAGATCCCTGATCAGGCGAATGACGGATTCATCGGAGGGGGTGCCGCCATAGGCGGGAGAGCCATCGGCAAGCGACACCGCCTTCGCGGCTTGGCGCGTCACCCCGGCCACGGACCAGGTGACCTCGTCGGTGTTCTTGGTCTTCACGTCGACGCGCGGCTCGACGAGACATGAGCCGGCGCGCAGGTCGTCGCCGAACCAGCTCACCACGAGCGACACGCGCTTCAGGTTCGGGCACAGGGCCTGCAGCGCATCGAGGGAGGCCGTCACGTCGCTTTCGCGCTGCCATTGATGGCGGTTCTCGGGCCGCGTCTTGCCGAGATCCAGAACCTGCATCACCGGCTTGGTATCATAGCCGAACTCGCTCGCGCCCGGGATGAGGCACACTGCGCGCACCATGCGGTTGAGCCCGTCGACGGGACGGATCACCTCGAAGGAGAATTGCGGCACGCGGTTGCCGAAATCGGCGAGCGGCAGGCGCTCGAACACCACATAGGCGAGCCCACGATAGGCGGGCGCATGTTGCGCGCCCTCCTTCGCCACGATCAGCGGATCGGCGCTTTGCGTCTCGCTGCCCGCATGCAGGCGCATGGTGATGGTGCTGAGATCGAGCTCGCGTCCGTCGGCCCAGACGCGCCGGATGAAGGCGATGCGTCCCTCGCACAGGCCGACTGCAAGATTGGCGAAATAGGAATAGGTGGTGGTGACGGTCTTCGGCCCGCCGCCCATGCCCTTGCCGCCCTGGTTGGAGCGATCCTTGCTCGTGTTCACCGCCTCCTCGAGGCGTGTCGCCCAAATGAGCTGGCCGCCGATGCGGGCGCGTCCATAGACGCGCGGGATCGGCGCGCCCTCGGTGGAGGTGAGCCCGTCGATATCCTTCAGGCGCGGGCCTTCCACGTGCTTCGTGGTGTCGCCGGCAAAGAGCGCGTTGTCGATGGCAGCGCCAGCGAGCGCACCGAGCGCCCGGCCCGCCATGGCGCCGACCGGCCCGCCGATCATGCCGCCGACGACGGAACCGACTGTTTGCAGAACGATGGTGGCCATCAGGGTTTGTCCGGAAAACGAAAGGCGTGGGAAAGATGACGCCGCCACCAGGGACGAAACGCGACTTCGGCAACCGCGGCGCCGTCATGGGCGTGGATCATGGTGTCGGACGAGGTCGCGATGGCGCAGTGCTTGGCGGGCATCGTCTCGCGCCAGCGGAAGAGCAGCACGTCGCCGGGCTGGAAATGCGCCGGCTCGATCTCGACGAGATGTTTTTGCGCGGCGGCGACGAGCGTGTCGGCACCCGCCTCTGCCCAATCCGGCGAGTAAGGCGGCGGCAATTCAGGCTCCGCGCCCATCACGCCGCGCCAGATTCCGCGCAGCAGCCCGAGGCAATCGCAGCCGATGCCTTTCAGCGAGGCCTGATGACGATAGGGCGTGCCGATCCAGGAGCGGGCTTCGGCGATGATGAGATCGGATTGGGGCATGATGGTGATTGAATACATAGCGGGAAACGCGGCGGGCCCTCTCCCCCCTTGTGGGGGAGAGTTGGAGAGGGGGGGTGTGAGCGCTAATCTATGAAGGTTGGGCGCCAGCACCCCCCTCCCTAGCCCTCCCCCACAAGGGGGGAGGGAATTGCGTTGCGCGTGCAGGACACGAAGCGCCATCACCTGAAAAAGCTCCCGCCATCGAGCCCCGGCTCGCCCTGCTGCGGCATGCGGATGATGAAGTCGTTGCCGGGCATGTGCGGGAAGCCGCGGAAATTCACCGCGTTGCCGAACTTCTTCCGGCAGGTGCCATGGGTCTTGTCGCAGCCCGCCGTGACGCGGAACGTGTCGCCGGCCTTGATCGCTTGCGGCGCGCGCTGCCACAGATCGAACTCGTCCGTTCCGCTGACCGCGCGATGAACCTTGATCTCGACCGAGATGCCGGCATTGTCGCCGCTGAGCCAGGTGAGCTTGCCGGCATTGCACCACCCGTCCGAAAAGCCTATGCCGGAAGCGGCGATGGTGAGCGCACCGTCTGTGTTCGTCACCGTACCCGTATCGGAATAGCTCGACGAGGCAAGGTTGATGCCGCAGCGCTCGTCACCGAGATCGGCCGAGCAGGTGGCGCGGAAGAGCCGCCCGCGCTCCTCGTCGAAGCGATGCATGAGCCCGCGCACCTCCGCGACGAAGCTGCCGTCCGCGCGCCTGATCTCGCCGATGGAGCCGATGTCGAGCAGAATGCGCTCCTCCACGTTGCTCCAGTTCACGAGCCAGGTTTCCACGCTCGCATCGTCATAAAGACCTGAGGCAATATCGTCCTCGGTGATGCCGGCGGATACCAGCGCGCCGGCCACCTCGCCGCCGCCGACGGCGAACCCGAGCTCGGCGCTCGCCTCCGCCGCCTCGAGCCCTGAGCGCGCCGCATAGAGGGTACCGCTGATGACGAGATCGCGGTCGTGATCGGTGAAGCCGAAGGTGACGCCATCACGCCGGATCAGCCTCCAGCAATGGCAAAGCGTCGTCGTTCCGTCGGCAAGATGAGCGGCGAGGTTTTGGGGAATGGTGCGCATGATTGGACTCGAAATGTGCCGGCGATGTCCGCAGGCTGACCCTTCACGTCATGGCCGTCCCCGGACTTGATCCGGGGATCAGTCCCGGCCACCCACGTCTTGGGATCCACAGCGTTGCAAAGGCGTGGGTCCCCGGATCAAGTCCGGGGATGACGTGCGAGGGTGGGGTTAGGGACTACGCGAGAACGTCAAGGAACGATCTCGATCAGCGGGATCTGCGGGATTCCGCCGGCTTCGAAGGTGGAGAGGTCGATGTCGAGCTCGTCCGTGTCGAAGCGGACCGGCACGTCGAAGGCGAAGCCCGCGGTGATGATGTTGCCCGCGGGCGGCGCGACGACGAAGGTCACGAGGCCGGTTGCGGGGTCGCAGTTGAACTGTGTGCCCACCGCCTGCTCGACGCCGTTGACGGCAACGCGCACCGTGCCGCCTACAGGCTTGGCGATGGGCCGGCTGTACGGCGCGAAGGACGAGCCGTAGCTCTTCACAAGCAAAAAATTCCGCTCCACGCCGTTGCCGGTGCCGATGCGCTGGTCGAGCGGCGTCGGCTCCCGCGAGGGCGGGCCGGAGCGCCAATCGGTGCGGTCGCGGAAGCGGAAGCCGTAGAGCCTGCCTCGCCGCTCTTCGAAGAAGGCGATGACGCCGTGCAGCGCATCCAGCGTGCGGATGCCGAGGCCCGCATCGTAGCGGCGGCGCGAACCGGCCCAGCGGCTGTTGCGATGCTCGCGGCCGGAAGCGAGCGTGACGATATCGGTCCGCCGCACCGGCCCGCCCCGGCTGCCGAGGCTGACATCGAGCGGAAAGCGGACCTCGTGGAAATCGGAGGCCATGATGGATCCATGTTCTTGAAACGAAAGAATGGGGGTGGCGTTGACCCCGAAGCGGCCCCTATCAAGGAGACGGCAGGCGATGAGCAATGCTCCCAACGACCTCGCGGAAGACTTTCCCGACAAGCGCGACCGGATTCACCAGCTCAAGACCAGCGACAACCGCTTCGCGCGGCTCTACGACGAGTACAACGAGCTGAACCGCACCATCCACCGGGTCGAAACGCGGGTCGAGCCTCAGACCGACGAGGCCGAGGAAGAGCTCAAGCGTCGCCGCCTGCAGATCAAGGACGAGATCATGGCGATGCTCGACCGCGTCGGTTGAGCAAAATGCCCTGAAAACACCTAGGACCTGATCCTGAGAGGCTGGCTCATAAATCACTCACCTCATCCTGAGGAGCGGCGCAGCTGCGTCTCGAAGGAGGATCCAGTGATCTCTGGAAACGCCCTCGTCCTTCGAGACACCGCCTGCGGCGGCCCTCAGGATGAGGGCTTAGGGGGCAAAATTCTTTTCGAGCCAGCCTCTCAAGATAAGGTTGTGGTTCGTTATCGGTGCAGCTCTTACATCCCACGCTGGCCGCGTGCCACGGCCCTCGCCAAGGCGGCGGAAACCTGCGCCTCGGATCTACGGAAACTGTCCGCATCCGGCGTGGTGACGTTGACGGTCACGGAGACCGGCCGTCCTCCTCCCCCGGTGCGAACTCCGAGCCGCCCGTCCGGCCCGCGCGCCAGCGGCATCACCGCCTCGGCGCCCTGCTCGCCCATGAGGCCGAGCCCGCGCCCGAGCGGAAAATAGGTCGGCGCGCCGACAACTCCGCCCTTGGCGAACGGCATCAGCATGCCGCGCGAGATCACGCCTCCTTTCGCGAGCGCCGGGCCGCCGGCGCCGAAAAGCGAGCCGAGGATCGAGCCCAAGCCCTTGACGAGACCGCCCATGAGGCCGCCGCCGTCGAGCGGCAGCGATCCCTGGAGAGATCCCGTCATCATCCCCTTCACGCTCTGGCTCAAGGCGAGCTGAAGCGGCGCCAGGGCCAGGCGCAACCCTGTTTCCACAAGAGACTGGCGCACGGATTTTAGAACGTTATCAAATTTCTTGCCTTCCGCGACATTCTTCGCGAAAGCAATGGACAGGGATTCGCCGAACTTTTCGGAGAGGGCTGTGAGGGTGTTGAGCTGGCGTTTCCGGTCTTCTATCTCTTCGTCGCCGACTTTGGCGGCAGGCTTTGTTGGGTCAGCCAAGATTTCCACTCCATCAATGAGGTTGATTCTCGCTATTCTCTTAGTGGCTCTGCAATCTGCCTGCGTCAGCACTCCTCCGACCACGATGATATTTAAAAAGCCCGGACTGAGCTCGACCGAGTGGAGCCGCATTGAAAAAGAATGCGCCTACGAAGCAGGGAAGGCGACAGCCTCAGCCGAGCCTATGCCGTCCACCACATATACACGGAGACAGATCTACATCATGTGCGCCGAATTGAAGGGCGCGACATTCGTCGGGAGAGTGACAATGTCGGACGAACAGTGGGAGCGACTTTCGATCCCATGCCGCAAGGAAGCAAACGACGCAGTCGCTAAACGACCACCCTCCCGCGAGCGGGACGAGTTGAAGGAAGATCTGGAAGTTGAATGTCTCCGGCGCAACGGGGTGACCTTCAGTCAACATCTTTATCCTTGATTCTTTCACTGATCCGGAAACGCTTCCATCAACCGCCTGAGATCGCTGCTCAGCGCAGGCTCCATCCTTCGCCCGCCCGGCAATCCCTCCCAGGCCGCGATCAGCTCGCGCGGGGTCGCGCGCCAGAAGGTCTCAGGACTCCACCGCAGGATGCTCAAGGCCAGCGCCAGCGCGTCGTCCCAGGGGAAGGCATAGGGCTCGGATCGCGCATCCCCCGGCTCCGGACGATGCGCTAGAGAGGGTTCGGCGTTCCATCGCCTCCGCCGAAGGTCGTGACGAGAAGGTCCGCGAGCGCCGCCGCCACGGGCTCGAGGCCGTCGTGCAGCGGCAGGTTCGCCACCTCCGCATCGCTCATCGCATGTCCGCCGCCGCGCAGGGCGACGCGGAGCAGCGTGAGCAGGTCGCGGCTCGACAGGCGCCCCGTGCCGAAGCGCTCGCCGAGCGCCGCGAGATCCTGCACGCCGAAGGCGTCCTCCAGTTCCGCAAGCGCTCCCAAGGTGAGGCAGAGCGTGTAGCGCACCTCGCCGAGCTGCAGCGCCACCTCGCCGCGTCGTCTGTTGGGCATATGTTTTTCTTTCCGATTGAAGAAATCCCTTTCCGTCCTGGCCGGACTTGATCCGGCCACCCACGTCTTCGGAACAACTGCGCTGCAAAAGACGTGGATCCCCGGGACAAGCCCGGGGATGACGGAGGAAAGGGATTTAGGCGACAGGGTTAGCGCCTCGATCACATCGCCACGAACGCGAGCGCGCCTGCCGATTCGAACGCCATCTCGAAAGTGACCTCGCCGGCATGGTCGCCGCTATATTCGAGGCTCGTGATCTGGAACGGGCCTTCGATGTGGCCGAAATCGGGAATGACGATCTGGTAGGTGAGAATGTCGCCGTCGAAGAAGACCTGGCGCATGCGCGCGTCGGAAGCCTCGTCCTTGAACACGCCGGAGCCGGCGATCGAGGCGCGACGCACGCCAGTGCCGGCGAGAAGCTCGCGCCAGCGCCCGGCGGATTCAGCGTGGGTGACGTCGACGGTTTCGGCGTTGAACGCGATCTGGCGCGTGCGCAGGCCCGCCACGGTGACGAAGCCGTTGCCGCCGTCGCCGATCCTGATGAGCAGGTCCTTGCCCTTCTGTGCAGGCATGGGATGTCCTTATGATGAGTGGGGGAAAGAAGGTCCCCACTGTCATTCCGGGGCCGCGCAGCGGAGCCCGGAATCCATAAACTCGACGCCTCGAAAGCGAGCGCTTCGCATTGCGTCAAATTGTGTAATGTCAGTGGTTATGGATTCCGGGCTCGGCTCTGCGAGCCGCCCCGGAATGACAGTGTGTTAAAGTGTCTCGGTGTCACACAACCTCAGTCACCGCACGCAGGCTCACCGTGGCTCGTGTGAGCTGCGTGTCCTTGTCGCGCACGGAGGAAAGCGCCGTGACGCGCAGGTTGACGAGGCGATGGCCGTCGAGAGTGAGCGCCGCCTCGTCGAGGATGGCGGCGAAACGTTCGGCGGCGACAAGCGCCGTTCGCGCTCCGCCACGTTCGGACCAAACGACGATGCTCAAGCTCTGCTCGTGGCCGCGGTCGAGATCGGTCGACCAGTCGCTCGCGCTCACGTCGCCGAAGAGCGCATAGACCGGCTCGGCGGCGCGCGGCGGCTCGTCGTAGAGACGTAAACTGCCGCCCATCAGCGAACGCAGCTCCGCATCAGTGGATGCCACGTCGAGGATCGCGCGGCGCAGGGCCAGGATCGGGCTCGTCATGCCCGCATCTCCTCGACGAGGCAGACGAGATCGCGCTTCGATCCGTCGGGATCGGCGGCGGCGCGGATGGCGAAGCGGCGCAGTCCCGAGGTCAGGCGCATGGCGCCTGTCACACCCTCGCGATAGCGCAGGGTGATCCGGTGCGTGAGGCTCTGCTCGGGCCGGTCGGCGCGCACGCGCTCCGTGCCGGAGAGCATCTCGATGGCGCCCCAGAGCTGCGGCCCCGGCGCATAGGTGCGGATGATTCCGCCAAACCCGTCGGGGTGATCGAGCGGCAATTCGAGCACGAACCGGCGCGCCCTCGCACCGATGGAAAGAGATTTGGTTTTCATGGGAATATCTATGGAAAGGAGGTCAGTTTCCCATTGTCATTCCGGGGCGAGCGTAGCGAGAGCCCGGAATCCATAAACGCGACGTCTCAAGAAAGGGCGATCAGCGTTGCATCTCTTCCTTCACCGATTGTGGCTATGGATCCCGGGCTCCGCTGCGCGGCCCCGGGATGACAGTGGAACAGCGATCGTCAAAGCCGCGCCCGCTGAAACGGCGCGACCAGGGCGAAGGCTTCGGGCGGCAGGATCTGCTCGCCCGCCACGTCGCCGCGGTTCTCGAACCAATGGGCGACGAGGATGCGGATCGCGAGCCGCAGGGTCGCGGGCACTGCCTCGGCCGTCGTGCCGTAGCCCGCACGCAGCGCGATGGAGATGCCGTTGCGCGCTCGGCCCGGCTGCACCGGATCGAGCATCGCGACGCGCGGCGGATCGCTCATGAGATCGGTATCGTACGCACCGGCCGGCAGATCCGCCGCCGTGCCGGCGGCATCCGTCACCGCGATGCGCTCCACCGCGATCAGCGGCGAGAGCGGCAGCAGAACCGTGCCGCCGGCGGGCCAGGTGTCGAGCACCACGCGCCATTGCTGCTCGATCAGGATTTTTCGCGAGGCCGCCTCGACGGTCAGGCGCGCCGCCTTGACGAGGCCCGCGATCAGCTCATCCTGCGTGCCGTCGTCATCGTCGAGGCGAAGATAGGTTTTCATCTCGCCGAGCGTTACGGGCTCGACGGCGGGGCCGGCGATGAATATGGGAATCATCTTGAACGGGAATCCTTCGAAGTGATGAAACGTCTGGTCAGGCTCTGTCTTGTTGCCCTCGCCCTCGGCGCGCCTGGGGCGAACGCCATCGTCGGCGGTGGGGAGGACGATGGCCCCCTCGCCCGCTCGAGCGTGATGGTGCTGAGCTCGAACGGCGGCGTCTGCACCGCCGTGGTGCTGGCGAAGGACGTCGTCCTCACCGCCGCCCATTGCGTCACGGGCGCCGCCGAGCACCGGGTGCACTTTCGCGACGAGGCCGGCCAGCCGGAGCTGATCGTGCCTGCCGCCAAGGCCGTGCATCCCGGCTACAACGCCAAGGCCATCGAGACCCGGCAGCGCTCCGTCGATCTCGCCCTGGTGCGCATTCCGGAGTCCCTGCCCGCCCGGTTCGAGCGCGCGACGCTGAGCGCCGTCAAGGTCGCCGAGAACACGCCGGTGACCGTCGGCGGCTACGGGCTCTCCCGCGAGGGCGACGCCAAGACCTCCGGCACCTTCCGCACCGCGTCGCTCACCGCGGTCGAGCCCTACGGCCCGAGCCGCATCCTGCTCTGGGCGGAGGGCTCCGGCACCGCGAGCGCCTGCCAGGGCGATTCCGGCGGGCCGATGGCCTCAGGGGCCGCGGTCGCCGCGATCACGAGCTGGTCGTCGCCATCCAAGGGCCGCGGCTGCGGAGGCGTGACCCAGGGCATCCTGGTCGGCCCGCAGCGGGACTGGATCGACCGCATCCTGAAGGGCTGGAACCGCTCGGCCTCGTGGAGCGGGGGGTAGCGCGTCGTGTTTCCTCAACCATCGAGCAGCGACGAAGCCGACAATTGGATCCCCATCCCTCGCTTCGCTCGCCGGGGCTGAAACCCTCACCGTCATCCCCGGGCTTGTCCCGGGGACCAACGTCTTTGCAACGTCGCGCTTCCAAGACGTGGGTGGCCGCAACAAGTGCGGCCATGACGTGTAGGGTGCCATTCCTGGCGAGTGAGGGATCTATCGCCTCGAATGCGCCAACGCGCCACCATCATGCCTTCGTAGCGCCGTTAGAAATTCATAAGGCATAGGAACTATCCTGACGACTTGGCCTTGCCTAAACGTCCCGATTATCCCTCACGGCATCGGAATCCCATGCGCGCCCTGCCCGTCCTCGCCCTTGCCGTCTCTACGCTTTTCGCTCAGCCGGCCTCAGCGGTCCTGCAGGGTGCTCCCTCGCGCGACCCGAACGGCTTGCGACGCTCGGTCGTCTCCATCGAGAACTCCCTCGGCGAGCTCTGCTCGGGCGTGATCGTCGGGCCGGACCTGGTGCTCACCGCCGCCCATTGCGTGACGGATCGCGCCGCCTATCGCGTCGGCGCCCTCAACCGGGCCTTCCGGCCGCAGCGCTTCAACGTCGCCGCGCTCGCCATCCATCCCACCTTCGTGCCCGGCACGACGCCGCGCACGCAGCCCGGGATCGATCTCGCCATCGTGAAGCTCGATCGGCCGCTGGGGCCGGAATTCCTGCCCCTCGATCCATCCCAGGCGGGCCGGATCGATGTCGGCGACAACGTGACGATCGCCGGTTTCGGCGTATTGGACGAGCGCGCACGGCGCACGGCGCGCACCCTCCGCCAGACCAACCTGATCTCGCTCGGCCCCATCGAGGTCGCCAACCGGGTGCTGATCGTGGCCGACCGCAACCGGCTCGCGGAGACCACCGGCGCCGGCGCCTGCCGCGGCGATTCCGGCGGGCCGATCCTTGCTGCAACCTCGGCGGGCTACCGGCTCTACGGCATCACCAGCTGGTCGAGCGGGGCTTTGCGCAGCCCGCGCCCCAGCGCCTGCGGCGGCCTCACCGCCGTCACGCCCATCGCCGAGCATCTCGGCTGGATCACGTCGAGCATGCGCAGCCTTGCTTCGGCGAACGGGGCCTGGGCGGGGAATTAGGGGTCGTCGTCCCGTAACCTCCACGTCATGGCCGCACTTGTTGCGGCCACCTACGTCTTTGCACCGCGGCGGTTCCCAAGACGTGGGTCCCCGGGACAAGCCCGGGGATGACGGCGAGAGTGTCATTCCCGGCCGGAGATGGCATAGCCATCGGAGGGGAAGGGAATCCATCACGCCGAGCCTGATCGTGGATCCCCTTCCCTCGCTGCGCTCGCCGGGGATGACAGAAAGGGTTACGCCGCGAACTTCAACAGCTTGATCGCCGCGTAATCCTGCACGCCGCCGCCGACGCGCTTGGTGGTGTAGAACAGCACGTAGGGCTTGGCGGAATACGGATCGCGCAGCACGCGCATGCCGGCACGGTCGACGATGAGATAGCCGCGCTTGAAGTCGCCGAAGGCGACGGCACAGGCATTGGCCGCGATGTCCGGCATGTCCTCGGCCTCCACGACCGGGAAGCCCATCAGCGTCGCGGCTTGGCCGAGGCTTGCCGGCGGTGCCCAGAGATACTGGCCGTTGTCGTCCTTGAAGCGACGGATCGCGCTCTGCGTCTTGCGGTTCATGACGAAGGAGGCGTTCTGGCGATAGCCGGCCTTGAGGGTGTAGATCAGGTCGACGAGCACGTCGGAGGGATTGTCGGCCGGGAAGGTCGCGCCGCCGGTATTGACCGTGCCGAGCCGGCCCCATTCCCAGATCTCCTCCTCCACCTGCTCCACATCGAGAAAGCCCTTCGGCTTGTTGACGCCGTCGCCCTTCACGAAGGCGGTGCTCTCCTGCTCGGCGAAGGCGGATTCGACCTCCTCGGCGATCCAGCTTTCGATGTCGACCACCGCGTCGTCGAGGAGCGTCTGGGTCGCTGCCGGCATGGCGTAGAGTTCCATGGCCGGGAAGCTCATCTCGGCGAGCGTCGGGCTTGCAGTCTGCGGCCGCGCCGCCGTCTCGCCGACCCAGCCGCTGGCAGGGCCCGTGGTCGAGAAGGCGCGCTTGTACTGGCCGCCGGAAATCACCCGCACGGACGAGATGGCACGGATCGGCGACACGCCGGAGAGGCGGCGCAGCACATCGCGCTCGACGTTGTCGGGCACGAGATAGCCGCCGTCGGGGCCGGAGCCGGCGGAGAGCGCCTTCTCCTCAAGCCGCTTCAGGCCGGCGGCCTCGCCGGTGCGGATATAGGAATGGAACGCCGCCTTGTGCTCTCCTTTGGCAGGATCGCGCTCCGCATCCGTGCCGCGTCCGAGGGGCGGACGCGAGCGCTCCAGGGAGAGACGGTCGATGCGCCGCTTGGCGTCGTCGAGGGCCGTATCGATGCGGGCGAGCTTCTCCTCGTTCACCACGTCACCGGTGAGCCTCGTCTCGATCTGCGAGAGACGCGTGTCGTTGGTTTCCTTGAAGGCCTCGAAGGCACGGGCGAAATCCTCGAACGCCGAGGCGACGTCGTCGGATGCGGATTTGGTGTCTAAAATCTGGATCATCACAATCAATCGGTTTGAATAAAGACTTCAACGAAAAAGGCCCGCCGGAGGGCGGGCCCGTTTATTTCCCGGTGAGGGGAATACTTACATGCGCCGTGCCGTGTTGCGCGCCGACCGCGCGACCGTCGGTCCGGTCACCGCACCGACCGCACCGCCGGCGACCGCGCCGACAGGTCCTGCCACCGACCCGACGCCCGCGCCGACCGCAGCGCCGCCGACCCGTTCCTCCGTGGTGGTGCAGGCCGCAGCCGCAAGGCCGAGGAGCGCGACGAAAGCGAGCTTCTTCATGACAATCTCCCTAAACGCGCGGAGACGAGACACCTTCCTCATCGGAAAGGGCCCGCAGCTTTCCGCGTCCATGCGGGCGATTTTCTAACGCGCTCCCACGGACTAGGTTCAGGAAAATAGTCGAACCGCCGCCTTGCGGATGCTGGCGGCGAGCTTGGGCGCTTCCTTCACGCTCTCCACCCGCGCATCGGGCAGCATCGGGAAGGTCACGACGGAGATCTCCCACAGGTCGAGTTTTTCCAGGCGCCGCAGGCCGGTGGGCCGCTCCGCCCTCGCGCGCTCGACCCGGAAGCCGATGGAGAGCCCGTCGACCGCGCCGTCGCGCATCAGCGCGTGAATCTCCCGCGCGCGCTCCACGGCGAGGTTGAGCTTGCCGCGCACACGCAGGCCCCGCCGGTCCTCCTCGATGAGGATCCAGCGCCCGATGGGCTGCGCCGGATCGTGCTGCCAGAGCAGGCGCACGTCGCGCACGCCGCGCTTCTTCAGGCTGTCCACGAAAGCGCCGGGCATCACCACGTCCTTGCCGAGATCGGCGAGGCCGAACAGGCTGGCATAGCCTTCGAAGACACCGCCCGCATCGACCGCGCTCAGAGGCTCGGCGAGGAACTTGCGCTCGTAGATCGTCGCGAGACGCGGTTTCATCGCAGGGCTCCACGCGCTGTTCTCGGCGGTTTCGCATCGAGCTTTTCGAGCTGGCGCACGAAATCGCGGAACACCAGGGCCGCGCGGTGCTGCCCCTCCCGCGCGACCTTCGGTCGGCGTGGGGTGTGGGGCGTGGAACGGATCATGGGGAATCTCCGGAATGGCGGCGGTTGAAGAGGGACAGCTCGCGCACGAACGCATCGAACCGGCGGTTGGCCGCGAACAGGTCGCGCAGAGTCATGGCAAGCAAGGTGGAGGCCCCGCTCGCCCAGACGAACAGGGCGAGATGGGCAAGATCCCCGCGCCGGATGACGGCCTCGGTGATCTGATCGAACATGTTCATGATTTGTTCTCGCGAAAGAACTCCGTTGAGTGTTGTTGAGAAGCGTGTCGGCTTCCCTGAAGGCTATGCGCGAGGGCTGCGCAGGCACCCCAAGCCCGTCGTCATCCCGGACGAAGGGCAGCGAAGATCCGGGATCGTGCACAGGATGAGGCGCTGGAACCCTCTCCCCCCTTGTGAGGGAGAGTTGGAGAGGGGGGTGCTGGCGCCTGACCTTCATAGGCCTTCGCTCACACACCCCTCCCTAGCCCTCCCCCACAAGGAGGGAGGGGACATCCGCGCCACCCTCGTCCAACGATCCCGGATCTCGCTTCGCTCGTCCGGGACGACACCCTCTCACGTCATGGCTGGGCTTGTCCCGGCCATCCGATGCAGTGACGCGCGAGGCGTCAAAAAATCGAGATCACCGGCACTGATCCCCGGAACAAGTCCGGGGAGGTGATGACGGCGAGGATGGGATGATCGCCATCGCTTTCACCTCTGCCCGCCCTTCCCGCCCGCAGCGCGCCCGTAGCCCACGGCCTCGCGCTTCTCATCATCCGACAGGAACGCCGCCGCAGACACGCGCCGCCAGAGGCTTTCGCGTTCGTCCGCCAACGCCTCGATGGCGTCGAGATCGGGATCGAGCGTGAGCCTTTCGCCGAAAGCGGGCGCGAGCCAATGGGCCAGCGCCTCCGCAGTGCGCTTCACGAGCGGGATGATCGTCTGGCGGTAGAAGGCGCGGTTCGCTTCGGCGTAATTCGCATGCGTGCTGTCGCCGGGAAGGCCGAGCAGCAGCGGCGGCACGCCGAAGGCGAGCGCGATTTCGCGCGCGGCGGCGGCCTTGGCCTCGACGAAATCCATGTCCTTCGGCGAGAGCGAGAGCGGCCGCCAGTCGAGGCCACCCTCGAGGAGGAGCGGACGGCCGGCATTGGCAGCGCCCTGATAATTCGCTTCGAGTTCGACTTTCAGCCGGTCGAACTGCGCATCGGTGAGGCTTGCGCCGCCGACGACGAGCGCGCCGGAGGGACGCGCGGCGTTGTCGAGCAGCGCCTTGTTCCATGCGCCGGCCGCGTTGTGGATGTCGAGCGCGGTCGCCGCCGCTTCCATCGGCGAAAGGCCGTAATGATCGTCGGCCGGATGGAAGGGCGTCAGATGAAGGATCGGCGCCGATGGTTCGTCCTCGCGGATCGCGAAGCGCACGGTCTGCGTGCCGACCGCATATTCATAAGCCGCGGGCCAGCCGTCGGCATCGGGCACGACGCGCATGCGGTCGGGGCGCAGCGCATGGAGTTCATGCGGCACGCCGTCGATGCTCACCGCCTCCACATAGGCGTTGCCCGACACCATGAGATGGCCATAGAGGCTCTCGAGAAAACGCTGCCCGCCCTCGCGCGCATTCGGCCTGGCGAGAAGCGCGAGAAGCGCGTGCTCGGACAGCTCCCGGCCTCCGGCCTTGAGCACGAGCGGCAGCGCCGCCGCAGCCTCGCTCACCAGCCGCACGGCGCGGTGCACGACGGCATTCTTCTGAAAACCTTCGCGGGAGAGTGCCGCATAATCGCGCGGCGTCCACACGGCGCGCCCGGCGATGTAAAGCGCGATGGCGCTCTGCGTACGCGAGGCCTTGGCTTCAGGCGGCGCCTGCAGCCAGCGGGTCAATCGGTTGAGCATGAAGAGACTCCTGCCCTTTCGGGCATGAGGGGTTTGAGAGAGTGGAGTGATGACACCTCCCGCGTCATGGCCGCACTTGTTGCGGCCACCCACGCCTTGGGAACCGCAGCGCCACAAAGACGTGGGTCCCCGGAACAAGTCCGGGGATGACGACGGAGAGGATGACACTTTCTGCAATCGCAAACAGCAGAGCTGCCTCGCGCCGATTCAGATTGGCGACAACTTCCGCAGGCGGTGATGAAGATCGAGGCAGTTTCGGCCGTTTCGTCATTGGGACGTCACATGCCTTAGGGTAATCTCTAGGTGTTGCGGGGGCATACCCGACGACATTCACGCGCCAGCCGAGCTGGTTCTACCCCTCGGCTGGCGCGACCATTCAGTTTCTCGGGCTCTGTCGTCCTTTCCTATGGGGACGGCATGAGGCAGTTGGCGGGGCGGATCGGCACGGATGGACTGCCATCCGCCCCAGCCCTGCAGCGGAAACACCCTCACTTCACGCAATTTCTCAAGCATTTGCCGAACGCGGTCGTCGTCATCCCTCTTTCGCGCCGCGTTGACCCGAAAGGCTCACCCCATGAGGAGCGTTGAGGATCGGCCGCGAAGGCATAGCTTCATTGGACGTGGCTCCATTTCTTGCCCCTACGGGAGTCACGGCGCCCCGGCCGGAGACGTGCGTGAACACTCCCTTCGGCTGGGGCGTTCTAATTTTGTCACGCGTTCTGCTTCATATTTTTCGTCATCACCTCCCCGGACTTGATCCGGGGACCAGTGCCGGTGATCTCGCTTATGTGAGGCGCCTCGCTTTTTTGGATCGGGATGGCCGGCACAAGGCCGGCCATGACGTGACATCTGCAGATCGCTCACAGCACCCGCACCCGCGGCTCGCGTTTCTCGCGCAGCATCAGTTCGGTGAGTGCCCAGACGAGAGCGTCCATGCGGTCCGGCGAGCGGCCGGACGACAATCCGCCCGGTCCGAAATCGCAGAGCTCGTCCTCGAGTTCGGGAAACGCGCCCACATGGCGCACGCGGCTCTGCGCATAGAGCACGGAGACCGGCTCGGCGCGCAGATACTTGCCGCGCGTCGCGCGCACGCTCACCACGGGCACGGCGGAATCCACCTCGCGGATCACGCTACTCGCCATCTCGCCGCCCTGGTTCGTCTCGACGACGAGCGCATCGGCCTCGAGCCGGCGATAGAGCGCAACGGCTTTTTGCGCCCATTCGGGCGGTTTCAATCCGGATGCGCTCGCATCTGCCAAAACATAGGCGACGCCGCCCTCGCCCATACCAACCGCGACGATGCCGCAGGCATCCGCGCGCTTCGAGGACGAGGCCGGCGGATCGATTGCGACGACGATGCGCATCAGCGGCGGCGCCGCATCGACGCGGTTGCTTTCGATCATGTCGCGCGTCCAGAGCGCGTCGGGCCGATCCTCGACGATGTCGCCGTCGAGTTCCTGCCGCCCGAGCCGCGTGCCGGCATAGCGGCGCAGCACGTTGTCGAGAAAGACCGGCGCCAGGTTTTCCGCATTGTCGGCCGTGCGCATCCGCGAGACCGCAACCTGCGGATCGGCGAGAAGGCGCTTCAGCAGCGGGATCGGCCGCGGCGTCGTGGTCACCATCTGGCGCGGATGAAACCCGAGGCGCAGCCCGAACTGCAGCATGTCCCAGGTCTCCTCCACGTGCTTCCATTTGGCGAGTTCGTCCGCCCATGCGGCCTCGAATTGCGGGCCGCGCAGGGAATCCGGATCTTCAGCCGAGAACACCTGCGCTGTCGCGCCGTTCGGCCATTCGAGCTTGCGCAGGGACGGCGACCAGGCCGGGCGCTCGCGCCGGTCATGAATGGCGAGGATGCCGGCCGGCCCCTCGATCATCACGTTGCGGGCGTCAGAGAAAGTCTCGCCGACGAGCGCGATGCGCCGCGACGAGCCTTGCGCGAAGTCGGGATCGCCGAGCGCGATTCCGCGCACCCATTCGGCGCCGGCGCGGGTCTTGCCCGCGCCGCGTCCGCCGAGCATGAGCCAGATCGTCCAGGGTTCGTGCACGCGGGCGAGGCCCGGCAGGCGCTGCTCGGGCCGGCAGCGCACGGGCCAGTGTCGAACCATCCGGTCGAGATCGTCCTCAGACCAGGAGGCCGTCGCGTCCGCGAGCCTCCTCCTCCGCGATAACCCGGTCAAGATAGTGAGCAAGTTCGTCGCGCAACTCGTGGATGCTGCGACGGGGTCTGTCGTTGGATTGCTCGTGTTCATCGAGCTTTGAGCCTTCCTTGTCCAGAAGGGCCCGGGCGGCTGCCAGCGTCCTGGCAAGGGAGGCGAGCCTCCGGGCCGTCTTGTCGTGATCCTTGGCGCGCCCTCGCCGCTGCTCGTCCATGAGCGCATCGATCTGCGCCCGCGTCGCCTGCGCCAGAGCGCGCGCCGCGTCGTTCAGAGAGGCCGTCGCGGCCATCGCGAGGCCGGCAACGCCGCCCTGGTCCTTTGCGGCCTTGCTCAGCGCATGCTGCTCCAACACCGCATGACGCGGCGGCCAGCCCCAGCGCTCGCGCATCCGCACGAAGGTGCTCGCGCCGACACCGAGCAGTTGCTGGATGTCCGGCAGATGCTTCTCGGGCGATCGCGCATACCACTCCCACGCCTGCTGCTTCACATCGTCGGAAACTTCGATTCTCTGACGCATGGATACGGCCAATAAAAAACCGCCCAAGCGGGGCTTGAGCGGCGGAGGTTACCGACCGGATGAATGCGGCGGGGGGCTTCATTCACACCTCGTCAGTGTTCACGTTTTGTACTCTAAGAGCGTCGCGCTGTCAAGCCGGATTCGTCCGGCGGGGCGCGAACTTCGAAAAGCCTTACGCGCCAAGGGCTAGGCCGAGACCCGTTCGCCGCCTGTTCCTCCCGATCAGGAAATTATGGATAATGTGACGCGTATCTGGGGCCAAAATCAGAACAGGAGGCCAATGAACAGGAAACCTTTCTTTGGTTCCCCCGCGCGACAATTTCGCCCCTGATTCACCGTAAAATCCTTGAGGCCTCTAGGTTTGGGAGCCGTGAAACGCGAGCTCCACGACCACCATCTCATGATCCGAGACCGGCCTGCCCTCCGCGTCCGCCGCGGGCAGGGTCCGCGGCGCGCTCGCCTCGAGCCCGCGCACGACGATCCAATCGAGCTTGCCGTAAGGCGGGCTGTGCTTGTCCGAAGGACCCGGCGCCTGAGTCGGAACCGCAAGATTCGCGGCGCGCCATTCGAAGCCGGCCGCGCGCAGGTCGGCGAAGAGCGGCTCGTAACGCTCGGGCGAATCGAGAACGAGCTCGCGCTCGTCTTCGCCCCGCGGCAGCGCCTTGGTGTTGAAGTCGCCGCCGATGACGCAGGCCTCGTTCGGCGCGATGGAATCGAGGCCGCGCAGCAAGGCGGCGATCTGAGCCTGCCGGTCGGCCGGATCGGTCTTGCTTTCGAGATGGGTGCTCACGAGCCAGAGGGGTTTTGGCGCCTCCGCCACGCGGGCGGCGAGCGCCATGCGCCCGCCGATCCGGTGCTGGGCTTGCTTGATGCCGTGAAACCACAGGCCGTTTTCCTCCAGCCGGATCAGGTGCGGCGCTTCCAGTGCCAGCGCGGTCGCGATGCCGTTGCCGTGGAGGCTCGACGCATTGCGCGCACCTTCATGGCGGCGAATCTCCTCCTCGCTGCCGAGATCGAGTTCCACGAACTCGACGCCGTAGAGATAGCCCTGCCCCGTCCCGGCCACGAGGTCGCGCAGGTTGTGCGCATTGCCGGAGCGCGCCATGCCGAGATCGACTTCGCTCAGGAGCGTCGCATGGGCGCCTGTCCGCTCGATCAGCCCTCGCACTGCAGGCCGGTCGCGGAGCCGCTCCGCATTCAGCGCCGCGATCCGCAAGCGTCCCGGCCACGGAAGCCGCGCGGCAGGAGGCATGCCCTCAATGGCGTGGAAGGCCGGCAGGCGTTGCAGGAACGGATCCTGGCTCCCCTGCGGCAGCCGCGATGCGGCGCGCGCCTCCTCCAGAGAACCTTCATCCGGTGCCTCGATCTGCGGGACGATCCGGTCGACGATGGCGCGCATGTGGTCGGGTCCCTTCCCGGCAGGAAACATCGAAAATATTTCGAAATTCGAGCGAATTAGGGCGCTGCCCCCCTTGCCTGAAAGCCAAGTCTCGGGAATCTTTTAGCTTGGCCTTAGGAACTTTTGGGTACCTAAAAGGTTCATCGTCCGCATCCAAGCTTCGCCGGGAGGAAGCCCATGTTCTTTTGGGCTGCTGTTGTTGCGCTCGTCACGGGCGCTTTCGCTTATGTGGGCGACTACTCTTCCACTCTCGTCAACATTGCCGAAATCGGCGGCGTGATCCTCCTGTTCACGCTCGTCTGCGCGGCTGAAGTGTTCAGCATTCCCAAGAATCCCGCGCTCGACAAGAACCACGCCTCCGAGTCCTGAGAGACTGGCCCATATAGGGCGTCCCCCTAGACCTCATCCTGAGGGCCGCCAAAGGCGGCGTCTCGAAGGACGAGGGCGTCTCCAGTGCCCTCTGGATCCTCCTTCGAGACGGTCGCTGCGCGACCTCCTCAGGATGAGGCGAGAGGTCTATGAGGCAGCTTCGGGGGATGCTGCCCTTCCCCACGTCACATCGGCGGCATCCGCTCGAAGGCCGGTAGGTTGGGATCGATGCGATCCCAGGCGTGGCCGCTCGCGGTGTAGAACACCATCTGCGGCCTGTACCTGCCGGGGTCGTCGAGGCTCGCCGCGCGCACGACGAACACATCCGGCGCAACGGCCACCGTCATGTAGACCGGCGAGCCGCAGGTCGGACAGAAGGCGCGGGTCTTCGCCTTGCCGCTGTCGCCCACCATGTCCCATTGCGTCGCCTCTCCCGTGACCGTCACGCCGGAGCGCGGGAAAGTCAGATGCGAGCCATGCCCGGTGCCGCTCTCCCGCTGGCAGTCGCGGCATTGGCAATCGGTCATCACGATCGGCTCGCAGGAGATCTCGTAGCGGATCGCGCCGCAGGCGCATCCGCCGGTATAGGGTGTGGTCATATCGCTTTCCTTCGGTGAGGCGCGTTGGCGCGAACCATTCCCAATCAGCCCTGCCCCTCGACAGCGTCGCCGAGATTGCGGACGACCTTCTTCCAGCCCTCGCTCATGTTTTGATAAGCCGTGTCGTTGCGCGGAAGCTCGAAGCCGGAATGGACGAGGCGCAGGCGCGTCCCGGTCGCGACCGGCGTCAGGGTCCAGGTGACGATGGTGTCGAGCAGCGAGCCATAGCCGACATTGCCGTCGTGGCCGCCGGTCCAGGCATAGACGAGGCGTTGGTTCGGAACGACCTCCAGCACACGGCAGCGGATGGTGCCGTCCCACTCCCCCGCGGGCCGCGTCTGGAACGTGAAATCCTTGCCCGTCACCGGCTCGAAGCCGGTCGGCGCCATCATCCAGCGGGCCATCAGGTCGCCGCTCGTCAGCGTTTTCCAGATCGTCTCCGGCCGATGCGGGAAGATTTCGTCGACGACGATCTCCTTGGTGTCCGGCGTGACTGCGACATGGTTCATGGATCGATCTCCTTCAGAAGGCTCCGCAGGCTGGCGAACCGCTCGCGCCAGAACACGCCGTAATGACTCATCCAGTCGACGAGGGGCGCCAAGCCTTCCGGCTCGGCGCGATAGAAGACCTTGCGGCCCTCGGGCCGCTCCGCGACGAGCCCGGCCTGCTTCAAGGCTTTGAGATGCTGCGAGATGGCGCCCTGCGTAACGCCGCTCCCGCGCGTCAGCTCGACCACCGAGATCTCCCCGGATCCTGCCACGCGCTCGAACACGGCCCGCCTTGTGGGGTCGGCAAGGGCGCGCATAACGGCATCGATTGAAGCGGTTTCGTTCATGAACAATCAATTAGCATAGACTAAATAATTAGTAAATACTAATTGTTTGCGCAGATCAGACGGACGTTACGACATTGCCCGATCTCCAAAACGTGATTATGTTTCATGAATGAGTATGCCCAGCCCTGCTTTGGCCGCGTCCGACGATGTGGAACAACTCGCAGGCGACCTGATCGCCTCGATCTCCAGCACTGCCAGAGGCGCCCTCGACGGCGCCCTGCAGCAGGCGCTCGCCCGCTCGATAGAAGCGAAGGTTGCGGCCCGGCTCGCCGTGGTCCTGGAGGGCATCGGCGATGCCTTCTATTCCCTCGATGCCGACTGGCGCTTCAGCTACATCAACCGCGCCGCGGAGGCCTATTTCGGCGTGCCCCGCCAGACCATGCTCCGCCGCATGATCTGGGACGTCTTCCCCGCATCCGAGGGCACCGACCTGCGCCGGCGCTACGAGGAGGTCTTTGCCTCGGGCCAGCCCCTGGCCTTCGAGGCGGAGGCTGTGGGGCGTCAGGGGCGCTACCTGGAATTCCACGTCTTTCCCTACGACGGCGGCATCGGCGTCAGCTTTCGCGACTGGACCGAGCGGCGTCAGGCGGAGGAAGAGCTGCGAGCGAGCGAGGCGCGCCTGAGCGCACTCGCCAACAACGCTCCCGCCTGCATGTTCTACCAGACCAGCCATTCCCCTGATTTCCACGACCGCAGGGTGCTCTACGTCTCGAAGACCTGCGAGCGGCTCACCGGCATTCCCGCCCATGAGGTGCAGGCCAATCCGGGCCTGCTCTACAACCTCGTCCTGCCCGAGTTCCGCCAGAGGATCTTGGAGCGTGAGCTCGAGGCGCATCGCGAACTCAAGGAATTCGCATCCGAATTCCAGATGTGGCACGCGAAGACGGGGGAACCGCGCTGGTACCGCATCATCGTGACACCGCGCCGGCTCGAGAACGGCGGCACGGTCTGGGACGGGATCCAGATCGACATCACCGAGCACAAGCGCTCCGAGGAGCATCTGCTGCTTCTGCTCAACGAGCTGAACCACCGGGTCAAGAACACGCTCGCCACCGTGCAATCCCTCGCCGCCCAGAGCTTCCGCGGGATCAGGACAGGGAGCTTGGAGGACCTGCCCTCGGCCTATGCGAGTTTCGAAGCCCGCCTCTTCGCCCTCGCCCGCGGCCACGACATCCTCACCCGGGAAAACTGGGAGGGTGCCAGCATAAGTGACATCATAGCCCAGGCCTTCGCGCCCTATCGCGACCTCTCCGGCGAGGGCGGCCGGCTTATGGTCGACGGGCCGGACCTGCGCGTGCCCCCGCCGATGGCGCTCAGCCTGTCGATGGCCCTGCACGAGCTGTGCACCAATGCGGTCAAGTATGGCGCCCTGGGGTCGTGCGAGGGCGAGGTCCATATCTCCTGGTCGACGCTCAAATCCGCCTCCGGCGAGCGCCTCGTCATGCGCTGGGAGGAACGCGGCGGCCCTATCGTCACCACCCCTGCCCGCAAGGGCTTCGGCTCACGGCTGATCCAGGAAGGGCTGGCGCGGGAGCTGAACGGCGAGGTGCGCCTGATCTACGAGCCGTTCGGGGTGGTGTGCACCGTCGACGTGCCTCTTTCTTGAGCAGATCGGTCGGTCGCTCTCACGACGCCATAGATCATTAGTCGATAGTGCCGCGTGGCTTCTTGCGAATGCAACCCAATTCAGTTCAATAGGCGCCAAGTGGCGGAAGTCACGATCAGAGAGGAAGATAAGCATGAAACGTCGCCAGTTTTTGCAGGCAACCGCCATCGGTGCCGCCTCGACCGCGGTCGCCGCTCCGGCCATCGCCCAGTCGATGCCCGAGGTCAAATGGCGCCTGCAGTCGGGCTTTCCGAAGTCGCTCGACACCATCTATGGCGGGGCCGAGGTGATCGCGAAGTTCGTCTCCGAAGCGACGGACGGCAAGTTCCAGATTCAGGCCTTCGCGGCCGGTGAGGTCGTTCCCCAGCCGCAGATCGCCGATGCGGTCGGCAACGGCACCGTCGAGCTCGGCCATACCTGCTCCTACTATTATTTCGGCAAGGATCCGACCTTCGCCCTCGGCACGGCGGCCCCCTTCGGCCTCAATGCCCGTCAGATGAACGCCTGGCTCTATCAGGGCGGCGGCAACGATCTGCTGAACGAATTCTACGCCAAGCACAACCTCTACGGCATGCCCGCCGGCAACACCGGCGTGCAGATGGGTGGCTGGTTCCGCAAGGAGATCAAGACCGTCCAGGACCTGCAGGGCCTGAAGATGCGCATCGCCGGCATTGCCGGCCTGGTCATGCAGAAGCTCGGCGCGGTGCCGCAGCAGATCCCCGGCGGCGACATCTACCCGGCCCTCGAGCGCGGCACCATCGACGCCGCCGAGTGGGTCGGCCCCTACGACGACGAGAAGCTCGGCTTCTCGAAGGTCGCGCCGTACTACTACTATCCTGGCTTCTGGGAAGGCGGCCCGGCGATCCATCTGTTCGTCAATCAGGGCAAGTGGAAAGAACTGCCCAAGGCATATCAGGCGATCCTGACCACAGCTTCCGCCTACGCCAACAACGACATGCTGGCGAAGTACGATGCCCGCAACCCGGCCGCTCTTCGCCGCCTCCTCGGCGCCGGCACCCAGCTGCGCCCCTATTCGCAGGAGATCCTGGAAGCTGCCTACAAGGCGACCAACGAAGTCTATGACGAAGTCTCGGCCAAGAACGCCGACTTCAAGAAGGTCATCGACTCGGTGAAGGGCTTCCGGAACGAAGAATACCTCTGGTTCCAAGTGGCCGAATACGCCTACGACACCTTCATGATCCGCGCCCGCGCCCGCGGGTAATCCTGAAGCGCAGCCGATCCGAAAAAGGGCGATCCTCCGATCGCCCTTTTTTATTGGCCCGGCCATGGCCACATGAAGCGGTCCGAGGCCTGAACTTCGCGGGGCGACCGACCGACGATGCGCTGGACCTTTCGCATCAGCTTTCTTCTCCTGCTGGCCTGGGCCATCTTCATGGTCTCGCCCTTCGTCGCGCTCTACGATCTGTCCAAGGCCATCGAGGCGCGCGACCTTGCGCGGATTGCCGAGCGCGTGAATTTCAACGCGCTGCGCGTCTCGCTCGCGCACCAGATCCTCGGCGAATTTCTCAAGACCCAGGATCTTGCAGGGCTCGACCGGCAGGCAGCAACCCAGGCCGGCACAGCCACCCTCAACCCCGTGCTGGAAAGCCTCGTCACGCCGCAGGCTTTGATCGATCTTCTCGACGACCCGAAGCTGCGGCAGAGCGCGACCGGAGGCGGTCATGCGCTCGTCCCGACGGGCCTCGATGCGGAGTCGCTCGGCCGCATGTGGCGAACCTTTCTCTTCTCGGAATCGCAGGGCTTCCGGGCGATCACGATTCCGTTCCCGGTGGACGAGGCGAAGGACAGGCAGTTCCGGATCACCCTGCGGCTCAGCGGCACGACCTGGCGGGTCACCGGCCTCGAGCTGCCATCGGCGCTTCAGCACGAACTGAGCAGGCGCGCAGCTGCCATGAAAAAATGACGTCGAGCTTCACGAGAGCAGAGCCGAACCTCACGCAATGAAAAGCCCGCCTGAGATTTCAATTTCAGGCGGGCTTTCCGATACGCGACACAACACGCACATCCCGGCACATCCCTCATCGGCCGCGCCATGTATAAGCATAGTTCAGTGGACGAACAGCCACCCCACCATCGCCAGAGGAAACACAGTGCCGAGAATAAAACAGATGACATTCGAAGTCATACGCTTCTCCTCCATGGCACGATAACAAAGAACATTACAATACGTTCCCATCACCGACGACCGATCAGGGAGATTAGGGGAACACCATGAAGATGTAGTCTGAAAGATCTGAAGACTACATCGGGCAGTCCCAAGGGAACAACGCCGCCCTGCTTCGATTGGATTAGCGGCACATAACGAGTGAGGCGTAAACGATGGACGATCGAGACCGTTCCTTTCGAAGCTTGACGGGGGATGCGGACTTTGTCCGCAAGACCCTCATCGTGCTCGGTCTCGGGCTTATGGCGCTTCTGCTCTGGAAGCTGTCCGATGTGCTCCTTCTCGCCTTCGGTGCCGTTCTGGTCGCCATTCTCCTGCATGCGGCCGCCGACGCGCTCGTGCGCTATCTGCGCGTGCCGGAGCGCTGGAGCCTGATGATCGCCAGCCTCGTTATCTTCGCGCTGTTCCTCGCGATCATCACGCTGTTCGGGACACAGGTCCGCGCGCAGTTTTCGAACGTGGTCGAGCGGCTCCCGAGCGCCATCGACAATTTTTCCAAGCATCTCGGCGTCGGACCGATCACCGACGATCTGTCGGAGATCGTGAACAACGCGCAGACGAGCAGCATGGCGGCACGCCTTGCCGGCATCGGCGGCGCCATTCTCAATGGATTGACCGACTTCATTCTCGTGGTGATCGCGGGCCTCTACATCGCCGCCGCGCCGCGCCTCTACGAAAAAGGCTTCATCAAGCTCTTCCCCATCCGCCACCATGAACGCGTCGAGAGCACGCTTGAAGCTTCAGGAAAGGCCCTGCGGCTGTGGCTGACGTCGCAGCTCATCGCGATGGCCTGCGTCGCGGTACTCGCGACCATCGCCTTCTGGCTGATCGGCCTGCCCTCAGCCATCGCGCTCGGCCTCATCGCGGGGCTTGCCGATTTCATCCCCTTCCTCGGCCCGGTTCTCGGCGCCCTCCCCGCCGTGCTGATCGCGTTCAGCATCAGCGGCGAGACCGCGCTCTGGACCATCGTCGCGATGATCGTGATCCAACAGCTCGAAGGCAACGTCATCTTCCCGCTCGTCGCCCGCAGCATGATCAGCATCCCCCCGGCGCTCGCCCTCTTCGCCATCCTGATCGGCAGCGTCCTGTTCGGCGGCCTCGGCCTGATCTTCGGCTTTCCGCTCGCGGTCGTGACCTATGTGCTGGTGAAGAAGCTCTACGTGCGCGAGACGCTGGGCGAGCGGACGGAGGTGCCGGGAGAAGGCGAGGAAGCCAAGCCGCGATGAACCTCAAACTTCGTTCATCGACAGCAACGAAATATTATTATATAATAGCGCCCCTGTTATGGATTCCAGCCAAAATTCGCGGGGAAAGCTATGTTTTTGACGGTCCAATCAGTATCCAAGCCCGCAGCCGACATGGCTCCCAACCAAATTTCCCTGGGCGAGGGGGGAGTAACAGCCAACGGATCCTCGATTGACCCTCAGATCAGCGCAGACGGGCGATACATCCTATTCACCAGTCTTGCTTCTAACCTCGTCTATGGCGACACCAATAATACCGCTGACATCTTTCTCAAAGATCTCCGCACGGGCATCCTTGAGCGCATCTCCACAGCTCATGGTGGAGCCCAGGCGAACGGCACATCCATCGATGCCTCGATCAGTGGCGACGGACGCTACATAGTCTTTAGAAGCAATGCTCCTAACTTAGTACATGGGGACAACAACCCTGGAGAAGACCTCTTCCGCAAGGATCTTTCGACAGGTGCCGTTAAGCTAATCTCTACGAACGTGTTCGGTTACCAAGCGGAAGCTCCTTGTGAGAATCCGCAATTAAGCGCTGACGGCCGCTATGTTGTCTTCGATAGCGGCGCCAGCAGCCTTGTGAACAATGACACCAACAACGGGTTCGACATCTTCCGCAAGGATATCGTTAGCGAACAAGTGTTGCGCCTGTCCACCGCTTCTAATGGCCTGCAGGCGAACGGGGCATCTAAAGGCGCGCATTTTACGCCAGATGGGCGCTACATGGTCTTCCAGAGCGCGGCCACAAATCTCGTCACCGGAGCCGTTGACCCCAACGACAATAACCGCGCATATGACATTTTCCGCAAAGATCTTGTCACCGGCGCGGTCGAGCGTGTCTCTATCGCCGGCAACGATGTAGCCGATGGTGAATCTATCAATGCCCGAATCAGCGCCGACGGGCGCTACGTAATCTTCGAGAGCACCGCAACCAACCTCGTCATCGACGACACCAACGGCAAGCGCGATATCTTCCGCAAGGATCTCGTCACCGGCACCATCGAGCGTATCTCCGCCTTCGGCAATGGGCAGGCCAATGGGGAATCCCGCACAGCCCAATTCAGTGTGGACGGACGCTACGTCATCTTTGAGACAAGGGCCACCAATCTCGCCGCAGGGGCTACAAGCTCCTCTTGGGACATCCTCCGCAAAGATCTGGTCACGGGCGGGATCGACCGTTTTGTCGGTGCTGGCGGAGCGAACGGTTACCTCGCCAACGCCCAGATGAGTGCAAATGGGCGTTATGCGGTCATTCAAAGCGATGCCACCAATCTGGTGCCTGGCGACGGGAGCAATAACGTTGACATTTTCCTATATGACTTCTTCTACGAGTCTTATGGTCATGAGATCAGGGAAGGCCGTTTTCTCGAGGTAAAGCTCGGCACGGGTGCGGCCTCGAGCGCGACGATTTCCTGGGGCGATGGCACGTCGAGCAGCGTCACGCCTACCGCAGGCTCCGCCGCATTCCACCACGCCTACGCCACCACCGGCATCAAGGCAGCCTCGGTGACCTTGGTCGAGGGCGCACTGGAGTGGAAGGTGCCGCACACAGTCAATGTCACTGCAGGCACGATGGCCCGCAACACCGTCCTCGCCGACACCCTCTCCGGCGGCGCGGGTACAGACAGCCTCACGGGTGACGCCTTCGCAAACATCCTGATCGGCAACGGCGGCAACGACCGGCTCATCGGCGGCTTGGGTGTGGACACCCTCACCGGCAGCAAAGGCAAGGATGTGTTCGTCTTCGACGACAAGGAAACCGGCTCCTCGAAGAGCAAGGCGGATTACATCCTCGACTTCAAGGGCAAGGAGGGCGACAAGATCGATCTCAAGCTGGTCGATGCCGACACCAAGAAGAAGGGCGACCAGAAGTTTTCCTTCATCGGCGACAAGGCCTTCACCAAGGCCGGTCAGGTGCGCGTCGAGAAGACGAAGAAGGAAACCTTCGTCTATCTCAACACCGACAATGACAAGGCGGCCGAGGCCGTGATCAAGCTGAAGGGCTCCATCGATCTCAGCAAGGGATGGTTCGTACTCTAAGGGCCCCTCCTCCCTCGCATCCCGAAGCCCCGCCACGGCGGGGTTTTTTCTTGGTTGTGAGTGGGCTTTTCCGTCCTACCCTTCCAGAGGCCGGCGCGACAATTCCGTCGTGACTCGGGAGTGTCGAACCAACGTCATCAAGGAACCGGCTTCGCATTCTCCAGCCGTTCCCAGATCGCTTCCGCCGCCTTCTCGTATTCGCCGTCGAAATGGTGTCCACCTTCGAGAGCGACGCGTTGCGCAGTGCCGAGTTCGGGAGCCGTGCACGACGTCTCGTCATCGTCGGCTTCCTCTTTGCCGTAGATGCACTGCGTCCGATCGAGCGGGAGCTGATGCAGCAGGGGTGCGAGAGGACGGCTCTCGGGTGAGGCTGCACCGATGAAGCCTTCGACGGTCACTTCGAAATCCGCATTGGTGCCGAGCGCGAGCAGCGACACGAGGCTGACGCGATCCCGCACGCGTTTCGGCAGCTGAGGCCAGACATCCGGCATGATGTCGGAGCCGAAGGAAAAGCCGACGATGGCATAGCGGTTGGTGCCGAACTCGGCGCCGTAATGATCGAACAGAAGGCCGAGATCGGCCGCCACATCCTGCGGGCTCTTCTTGGACCAGAAGTAGCGCAGTGAATCGACTCCGACGACGGCGACGCCCTTCTGTGCCAGCCATTCGCCGATCGACTTGTCGATGTCGCGCCAGCCGCCATCGCCGGAAATGACGATCGCAAGGCCCGTCACAGGCCCCTCGGGCTTGATGATCGATACAGGCAATGCGGAATGTCCGCGCTCGCCGGTCTTTCCGAGCTCCAGCGCATTGTCGACGAGCGCTTGCCGCGTTTCGGCCTCGTTGCCCGCGGGCACGAAATCGACATTGTCGCCATCGCCCTGGAAAGCCTCAACGCGGATACGCTCGGCTTCCGGCGATATCGCCCGCCAGGGTGCGGGAAGGTTCGCTTCCTGGCGAAGGGCGAAGAAGCCGTCTCCCGCCTGCTCCAGAGGCGTATCGAAGCAATAGGTTCTGTCGGAGCGCAGCAGCGGCTTGAAACCGATCCCGATGCCGCCACCGAGCGTGTTCACCGGCGCCTGTGCCAGTGCCGCATAGGCAAACGCTGCGCCATCTCCGCGTCCGGCGATGACCGGAAAGAAATAGCGCCCCAATCCGAGCTTGCGCTGCACCGCCTCCGCCAGATCCTTCAGGTCGTCGGAGACGTAGTGACACTCGTCCGTCGCAGGCGACTTGGCGAAGTCGGCACGGAGCGCATCGAAGTTGAACGAGACGGCGACGATGTCGTTCTCGGCGAGAGCAAGCGCATCCTGCCGGCGCGTATCCGCATCGGACTCGTCGTCGACCAGGATCACGAGGCCCTGTGCCGGACGGTCCGAGCGTACGACTTCGACGGAACCGAAGCCGTCCACGTCCATCGTGACCGTCGAGATCTGTGGCGGCGTCAGAGCGGACCACGCCGAACGCCCGAGGAGGATGCTTCCCAGCACCAGAGCCGCGAGTGCGAGCAGGCTTGCCGTGATACGAAAAGGCCGGACATACTTCATGGCCGTGCTCCTTTGCCGACCGTCTTCACCGGACTGCCGGAGATCAGGTTGGTGACGTCGAGCAGGATCTGCGGCAGGGCCCAGCCGCCCGGGCATGCGAGATAGCGCGGCTCCCAGACGGGCTTGAATTTCTCCTTGTAGGCCCGCAATCCCTTGAAGCCGTAGAAGCGCTCGCCGTTGCGCGCGACGAAGGCCGCGATCTTGTGCCAGCTCGGCGCGAGGCGATGGCCGGAGAGGCCGGAGAGCGGCGCCATGCCGAGGTTGAACCAGCGATAGCCGCGCGCCTTGCCCTCCTGCATCAGGCTGACGAAGAGGAGATCCATGATGCCGGAGAATTCCGGCAGATGGCGCATGAGATCGACGGTGAGCTCGCCGCCCGGCTGGCCATACCAGATGTTGGCGAAGGCAACGATGCGGCCTTCCCGGCGAATGACGGCGACATCGAAGCGCGAGAGATAGCTCTCCGACCAGAAGCCGATGGAAAAGCCCTTCTCGCCGGCGCGGCGCTGGGTGAGCCACGCATCAGACACGCGCTTGAGTTCGGCGAGATGGACCGGCACATCGGCGGCCGGGACGATTGCGAATTCGAAGCTCTCGCGCTTGGCCCGGTTGAGGGCGGCACGCCAATCCCTGCCGATCTTGCCCTCGGTGGTGAACTCGGCGAGATCCACATGGGCCTCCTCGCCGAGCTTCACGAGAGACAGGCCGCCATCGAGATAGAGCGGCAGATGGGTCGGGCTGACCTGGTAGAAAACGGGCCAGCCCGCGTGACGGTCGACTTCCTCGAGGAAGCGCCACATGAGATCGGCAGCGCGCTCGGTCGAACCGATGGGGTCGCCCATGACGATCCAGCTCTTGCCGCGCACCGCATACATCAGGAAAGCATCGCCCGCTTCGTGGAAGAGAAAGCGCTTGTCTTCGAGCAGTGCGAGATGCGCATCGGCGCGCTCGGCCTGTGCGAGCGCGGGCGTGAGCGCGTCGAGCCGCAGCGGCTCGGCCCGTCGCGGACTCGGCGAGCGATGAATCATGGCATAGAGCGACAGGCCGGCACCGATGACGACCGCGACGAGGCTGCTGCGCAGAAAGCGCGAGGCGTCGTCCTGCCAGCTGAACTGCCACCAGAGGTCGTGACTGTAATCCACGTCCTGGAACGCGGCGAGGCCGAGCCAGATCGAACAGCCGACGACGAAGCCCAGAGCGACGAGCCAGCGCGGCTCGAGCGGCTCCGCGAAGATGCCGGCCTTGCGGTAGAAGGCCGAGCGGTGGGTAAGAAGCAGCACCAGCACGCCGCCGAGGACGAGGGCCTCCTCCCAGTCGAAGCCCTTGGCGAGCGACACCACCATGCCGGCGCCGATCACCAGCACGGCCATGGTCCAGGCGCCCGAAAGGCGGCGCATGAGACCGCGCGAGAGGATGAGGAGCACCACGCCCGCCGTGCTGCCGACGAGATGCGACACCTCGGCGAAAGGCAGCGGCACCAGATGCCTCAGGGCGCGAATGCGCGAGTAATCATTGGGCAGGGCGCCGGAGGTGAGCAGGACGAGCCCTCCGAGGACCGTGAGGGCGGCGAGCGCGGCCGGCACGAAGGGCAGGATGAGCCGTCGGATGCGGCGCACGGCCTGCGAGAGCCGGGCGTCGGAGCGGCGCAATTCGTGGACGGTGAAAACAGTCACTGCGATCAGGAATGGGATGAGCGTATAGGTCAGCCGCCAGACCAGAACCGCGGAAACAAGTTCGGCCGTGGGCGCATCGGGCAGAGCCAATAGGAGCGCCGCCTCGAAGGCGCCGAGGCCCGCGGGAACATGACTGGCGATGGCGAGCAGGATTCCACCCGCGAACAAAGCCGCGAAGGCCGGAAAGCCGATGCCGATATCCGGCGGCAGGAACACCCAGAGCGCCGCGGCAGCCGCCGAGACGTCCACGAGACCGAGACCGATCTGGATGAGCGCTCCCCTGCCCCCCGGCAGGCGGACCAGCGCCTCGCCGCGGCCGATGACGCGCTCGCCCTTGTGGGTCCAGATCACGTAGCCGGCCAGCGCAAGCAGCAGAACAATGCCCAGAACCTGGTTCAGGCCGACGGGCAGCCGGTCGAGAGCGGCGAGAGCCTGGGGCTGCAGGGCGGCGCTGATGCCGAGAACGGCCGCCATGCCGGTCCATAGGGTGACGGCCGCCACGGCCGTAAGCTTCGCGACCTCGGCGAGGTTCAGTCCGGCCGCGCCGTAGATGCGCCAGCGCACGGCGCCGGCGGTAAAGAGCGGGAAGCCGAGCGTGTGTCCGATGGCATAGCTCGTGAAGGAGCCGACAGCGATGGTCCTGTAAGGAATCGGCTTGTCGGTCGCCGCACGCACGCCGAAGAGGTCGTAGCCGGTGAGCGCGCCATAGCTGAGGGCACTGAAGAACAGCGACAGCGCGATCACATGCGGGGGCGTGCCGAGCGCGGTCGCGGCCACTGCGGAAAAGTCGAGCCCGGCCAGCAATTCGGCCAGCAGATAGATCATGGCGGCGATGATCGCGACGATTCCGGCGGGCGCGACCCGATGCAGGAGCACGCGCCAATTCCTGGCCGACGGAGCGGGTTTCGGAGGAAGGCAGGCATCGGATGCGGCACCGGCCGCTTCGATGCTTCCTTCCTCGGACAGCGCATCGCGCCCGGAACGAGGCTCGGCGGTACGCAGAGCATGGGTGGACATGGGGAGATCTTTCGTCTGTTGCTGAGCGTCGGATGGTTCCGACACTTGGCGGGTTCCACGGCGGCTTCGATGCCTGGCGAAACCCGGTTGGGAGCGCGCAGGAACGCGCGGCCAAGCCTGCGGCGCGAAGGGCGCGGCAGGTGCCTCAGACGAGCGGGGGACCGGTGGGCGGGGCGGCGCAGTGCCGATGGGAGGGGGGAGCGGTGGGATAGGCGCTACGGCCGGTCTCGATCAGCCGGCTTCGGTCGAGAACGATCTCGGTCCAGCCTGGAAGCAGCGCATAGCCGAACCCATGGCTTTTTTCGGACTCGTCCGTGACGATCCGCTCCGCCTGGAAAGCATCGTCGGCGAGGATGATGGCCGTATCGAGCGTCCGCTCGATGATGCGGATGCGATCATTGTCGTCGAACAGGCGCGGCTCCGCCTGCGCCAGGCCTGCCATCAGCAGGAGCGCGAGGAGAGGCTGCACGAAGCCCAGGATGATGCGGTTCAGGTTCACGAAATCGAATCGCTTCCGTCACTCGTTGCGATCGTCGCACAGGCAAGCTGAATGGTTGCTGATTGGGGCGAAAGCAAGTTCCCCTCCCCGGGGCAGCCTCAGGCGCCGGGATCCTCCATCGGCCAGTCGGTGATCCGGTTCAGGAGTTCCGCGACCGTGAAATCCTCCTCCGGCCCGGCGACCCGGTCGCGGACGGAGATGCCTGCCGCATGAACGGTCTCGGGGTCGCCAGAGACGAGCGGGTGCCACCAGTAGAGGTCATGCCCCTCTGCTAGGAGACGATAGGCGCAGGTATGGGGCAGCCAGGACAGGCTGCGCACCGCATCGGGCGTCAGGCGGACGCAATCGGCCACCTTCTTCTGACGGTTCGGATAGTCGCGGCAGCGGCACGTCTGGTCGTCGAGGAGAGTGCAGCCGACATCGGTATACATCACCTCGCCGGTATCCTCGTCCTCCAGCTTGACGAGGCAGCAGCGCCCACAGCCGTCGCACAGGCTCTCCCATTCGGGAAGGCTCATGGCGTCGAGGGACTTCACGCGCCAGAAAGGTTGCTCTTCCGGCTCGGGGCGAATGGCGGGTGCGGCATTTGGCATGTGGGCGCTTTGACGTCTCTTTGAGGCGGTTTGAAGGAAGGTGCTAAACGGCACATAGGAGCAAGCCATACCTCCGAAGCGGTAAATCTCTGTGAACCTACACAGGAGGTTCTGAGTTATTATATCAACCTCGTCGCGCGTAGCCGTTGCCGCAAGGGGATTCAACGATCATAACAGGGCAGTCAGGCCCCGACCTGCCCCGAAGGACCGCCGTGAGCCAGCAGCCTCCCATTTCCTTTATGACGCGGATCAAGCGCGCGGCGCTGGGATTCGACGCATGGCTCAACTCGACCCTGTTCCAGAGCCGCCGCGGCTTGGCCGGGGCCTGGGGATGGTATTCGGAAAAGCTGAAATGCCTGCGCTTCCGCGGTCCCGTGCGAGGCCTGCTGGACCTGACCAGCGAGGCGACGACCCTCGGCACCGTCGGCGCGGTCGCGATGCTGGCCCTCGCCCTTCCGGCCTTCCGGGAAACCGAGGACGACTGGCTCAAGACCCAGGACCTCGCCGTCACCTTCCTCGACCGCTACGGCCAGGAGGTCGGGCGCCGCGGCCTGCATCTCGACGATTCCTACAAGATCGAGGATTTCCCCGATTACATGATCAAGGCCGCGCTGGCGACGGAAGACCGGCGTTTCTACGACCATTGGGGCATCGACCCCATCGGCACCTTCCGCGCTCTTGTGGTCAATACGCAGGGCGGAGGCGTGGTCCAGGGCGGCTCCTCGATCACCCAGCAGCTGGCCAAGAACCTCTTCCTGACCAACGAGCGCTCCCTCGAGCGCAAGATCAAGGAAGCTTTCCTCGCCGTCTGGCTCGAATTCCACCTGACCAAGGACGAGATCCTCAAGCTCTATCTCGACCGCGCCTATATGGGCGGCGGCGCCCATGGCGTGGTCGCGGCGGCGGATTACTATTTCAGCAAGCCGGCCAAGGACCTCACCCTGGCGGAATCCGCCATGTTGGCCGGCCTGTTCAAGGCGCCGACGAAATACGCGCCCCACGTGAACCTGCCGGCGGCCCGCGCGCGGGCAAACGAGGTGCTTCGCAACATGGTCGAGGCAGGCTTCCTCACCGAGGGCCAGATCCAGACCGCCCGGCGCAACCCGGCGACCCCGGTCAGCCGCGAGCGCGAGACCACCCCCGACTTCTATCTCGACTGGGCCTTCGAGCAGGTGAAGGCTCTCGCGGCGGAGAAGAAATTCGGCAACGAGCGGGTGGTGATCGTCAAGACGCCCCTCGACACCGCCCTTCAGCGCCATACGGAAGAGACCCTGGAGAACATGCTGCGCCAGCATGGGCGTCAGTATAAGGCAGGCCAGGGCGCCATCGTCGTCATGGACGTGGACGGCGCCGTTCGCACCATCGTCGGCGGGCGCGATTACGGCCAGAGCCAGTTCAACCGCGCCACCGGCGGCCTGCGCCAGCCAGGATCCTCGTTCAAGCCCTTCGTCTACGCAGCGGCGCTGACCACCAACCCGAAGCTCCGGCCCAACTCCATCGTGGTCGACCGGCCGATCTGTCTGGGCAACTGGTGCCCGCAGAATTATGGCCGCTCCTTCGCCGGCTCGATGCCGCTTGTCTCCGCCCTCGCCCGCTCGATCAACTCCATCCCGGTCCAGATGTCCGTCGAGATCGGCAAGGGCAACGCCAAAGCCGGCCGCGCCGTCATCGTCGATACGGCGAAGCGCATGGGGCTGACCCATCCGCTCGCAGATTCGAGCTCGCTGCCCATCGGCGCCGCCGAGGTCACCCCGATCGACATGGCGGCCTCGTATGCGGTCTTCGCCAATGGCGGCAAGCGGGCCGATCCCTACGCCGCCTGGGAAGTCCGCAACTCCGCCGGAGATGTGATCTACCGCCATGACCGGGACACCCCGCCCAAGCAGGTGCTCGACACCCGCGTGGTCCAGGACATGAACTTCATGCTCAACAAGGTCGTCGAGGAAGGTACCGGCAAGCGCGCGGCCCTGGAAGGCATCCCGGTTGCGGGGAAGACCGGCACGACCAACGGCTACAAAGATGCCTGGTTCGTCGGCTATACCGGCAACCTCGTCGCCAGCGTGTGGTACGGCAACGACGATTCCACGCCGATGAACGAGATGACCGGCGGCACGCTTCCGGCGATGACCTGGCACGAGGTGATGAACCTCGCGCACCAGAACCTGGAGATCCGCCCCATCCCCGGCGCGAGCCCGGCCAACGCCAACCGCGTGGCCTCCGCAAGCCGCCCGAGCGCGGATCAGGCCCAGGCGCCCGCCCAGGGTTATCTTGCCGGCACCCTCTCGCGCCGCTCCTATGAGGTGCTGGGTACCATCGGCACCCTGTTCCAGTCCGTCGAGCGTTCGGTCGCCGCGGGCAAGGCGCCCGAAGCGCCGGGCAGTTCGGCAGCCGTCGACGGCCGCCGCCAGGTCGCGATGCCCTGACGAATGCAGATCGAGGCCCCCTTGACGAACGCCACTGCGGCCGCTCCGATGCGCGCGCCCATGACCACGCCCTCGACCGTCTCCCGCCGCCGCGTTCCGACCGCCATTCTCGTGGTCTATGCGCTGCTGCTGGCGCTGGTGCTGGGCCTGGGCTCGACCTATCGCGCCATCAACGGCAATCCGCCCTTCGGCAGCCTTCGCCTCGGTCCATGGCAGGCCTGGCCCAAGCTCGGTTCGCCGGAGGCCGACCCCTATATGCGCGCGATCCTGGCTCATCGGAGCGATGTCCCGCTCGCCACCGGCGAGGGACTCGGCTTCGTCGCGGCCCAGGACAGCGAGGGGCGGCCGCTCAATTCCGCCTGCACCTACAGCCTCGGCACGACCGCTCCCATCGCCCGCCTGTGGACCGTCACTCTCTATGACGGCGAAGGCCGTCTGCCCGCGACGGAGCTCGGGCGCCGGAGCTTCACCTCGGCGGAAGTGCTTCGAGACTCCCAGGACCGCTTCACCATGACACTCTCCCGCAGCCTGCAGCCCGGCAACTGGCTGCAGCTGCCGGCCAACGGCCCATTCATGATCTCGCTACGCCTCTACGATCCGCCGGGGGCTGCCGGAGCCAATCTCGAAGAGAGCGACTTTCCCGCGATCCAAAGGCTGGGATGCGGCTCATGAGAGGTTTCGGTCGCTTTCTGATCGCCACCCTCTGCGGTCTCGTGATCGCGGTCGGCGTCCATATCGCCGCCATTTTCGCGAGCCCCTACCTCGCCGAGCAGGATGCCTTCGCCAAGGTGCAGCCGACCCGGACCTCCGACAAGGCGCAGATCATCAGCGCTCCGGGTGGCGAGAACACGTGGCTGCCGCGGCCCGATCCCGCCGTCGCGGTGGCCGCCTGCGCCTTCGATCTGCGCAACGGCCCCATGCGCATCGCCGCGCGGACGGGGACGCTGCCCCTCTCCTTCTCCTTCCATAGGGAATCGGGCGGCGTGTTCTTCGCCGTCACGGACCGCGCTGCCGTACGCGGAGAGCTGGAAATCGTCGCCATGACCGCGCGCCAGCTCGACGAGGCGCGTGCGGCGGAGGACGAGAATGATCCGTCGCGCGATGTGCGGATCGTCTCGCCCGAGCAGCAGGGTTTCGTGATCGTGCGCGTGGCTGCTCCCATGCCGAGCCTCCGGCCGCAGGCGGAGGAAGCGGCGAAGGCCGTCTCCTGCACGGTCGAACAGGACCAGTAGATTCATGCCCTGGCGTCCGATGACGTCCGAGGATCTGCCGCAGGTGCAGGCTCTCGCGGACGAAATCCATGTCGACCATCCGGAGGATCTCGAGATTCTGGCCGAGCGCCAGCGCCTCTATCCGGATGGCTGCCTCTTGCTGGTCGAGGATGGCACTGCCATCGGCTACGTGCTCACGCATCCCTGGCGCTTGGGCGAGCCGCCGCCGCTCAACCGGCCTCTCGGCCAATTGCCCGATGAGGCAACGACATATTACGTCCATGACGTCGCGCTGCTGCCCTCCACGCGAGGAAAGGGATATGCCGCGCAGGCAGCAGCGATGCTGATCGCGCATGCACGCGAGGCAGGCTTCGACAATCTGTCGCTCGTCGCCGTCAACAGGTCGCAGGCGTTCTGGGAGAAGGTTGGGTTTCGCGCTGTGGCCGTGCCCGGCCTGGAGGCGAAGCTCTCGAGTTACGGACCGGATGCGGTGCTGATGGTACAGCAGGTCCCCGGCGCCTGACGGCGCCACGTCGTCAAATGCAATCGACCGAAATCAGGAGCGGCGGCGTCCGGGGCCGTTCGAGGCGACGGGACGGGAAGGACCGGGATTGGGAGACGGCCTCTCGTAGCGCACGCCGGTGAAGAGAAGGATCTCGCCCCGCGGCTCGTCGGCGGATGGAAGCGGACGCTGCGGCCGTTCCGCGCTGTCCGGAAAGGCGATCACCACCGCCGGTGATCTGGTCCATAGATCTTGCATCGTGCCCTCCTCTTACTTGCCGCCGTCTGCATGGATGCATCACTCACAAAAAGAGAGGTATGGTTAACAGTTCGTTTCCGTCGGCCGGCACGCTGCGGAAAAACCCTCGGCCTGACATGAAAACAACAGTTGCTGCCGCGCTTATGTTCCACATCGGAATGCAGCAAAATCCGGTTCGGCCCGAACTCGTTAAAGAGACGCTAAGGAACGGCCTTTAGCGTCTGGCGAGTTGCGTTGAAGCGAGTTTTCGTATGGCGTCCTCTGCGAACCCGGATCCCTGGTCGGACCTGTCGAATCTCGCATCCTCGGACGGCGGCAATGCCGATGCCCGAACCGCGCTTCTGAAGGTGAACGCGGAGATGTTCGTCGCGGCTCCCGCGCGCGACCGCGAGAGCATCGAGACCTTCGAGGCGCTCGTCCTCGGCTTCCTGCCGAGAACAGATGCGTTCACGCGTCGCGAGCTCGCTCGGATTCTCGCGCCCTGCCCGGATACGCCCGCCTCCATCCTCGACTATATCGCCCGGCATTCGGACGACGTGCGGAAGGCGATGCCCTGGCACGCGATCCAACCTTCATCCACGTCGGCACGCCGATTGCTCGCGACCGCCGCGGGACGGCTGCACCTTGCATCGCAGCCGGATCTCGACCCGGAGGTCCTGCAGGACGTGCTCGCGCTCGGAGAGGATGCGGTCGAGGATGCCCTTGCTGCCAATTCGGCCGTTCCTTCGACTCATCCCGCCTTCGAGAGACTGCTGCGCAGGGCGCATCATCGCCCTGACCTCGCCCGAATCCTTCTTGGCCGCAGCGACCTCGGCGCTGCGGAGGAAGCCTCGCTCTATCTGGCAGCGAACGCCGAGCGCCGCCGCCTGATCCGCGAGCGCCTCGGCGTTCTTCTCGCCCATCGGCGCCTCAACAGGTCGTTCACGCTGAGCGAACAGGATGTCGGCGGCCTCGTCGCGACGGCCCTCTCGAGCGATGCCGGTCAGCTGGAAGGCCAGCTGACAGCGCTGTTCGATTTTCCCGCCACGACCGAATGGCGGATGCTGGAGACCGGGCGTCATCGCCTTCTCGCGCTCGCCCTGACCGCCCTTGGCGTGACGCGCCGGGACGCGATCAGGATCTTCCTTACCCTGCATCCCGCCCTCTCCTATCCGCTCTCCGCGATGAGGGAGCTTTTGCGGGAGATGCGCGACGTGCCCGCTCCCATCGCCCTTGTTCTCGTCGAATCCATTCTCGGTGCGAAGACCCTCTCGGGCGACGACCTCGCCTGAGTGCGAGGCTGCAGGCGAGAGCGCTTTCTGCTACATTGCCCCGTCGGATCGAGTGACGGAGGATCGGATGTTCCTGCAGACCATCGAGGAAGACGAGGCCGCTGGCCCGGTTGCGGAGATCTACGAGAAGCAGAAGGTACAGCTCGGCTTCGTCATGGAGGCCGCCAAATGCTTCACCGCCCGCCCCGATCTGCTGCCGATCTATACCGATTTCTCGGACAGAATCCGCGCAGGGTTTTCGCTGGGCTTGCGTGAATGGCGCCTGATCACGCTGATCGCCGCGAAGCAGATCCCCTCCACCTATTGCTCGCATGTCTACGGCAAGCAACTCATCGGCGATCTTGGGTCGAAGGAAGCGGTGCTTGCCGTACAAAGCGATTTCCGCAATGCGGGGCTGTCGGACAAGGATGTGGCGATGCTCGCCTATGCCGAGAAGGTCGCGCGCGATGCTCCCGGCATTTGTCAGGCGGATATCGATGCCGTGCGAGCGGCGGGCTTCTCCGACCGGCAGATCTGCGACATCGCTCTCTGCGCCGCGTTCCGCTGCTTCGTCAGCCGCTTCTTCGACGCGGTCGGCGCGGGCACCGAGCAGGCCTTCATCGATGACGACGAAAGCTTCCGCTCGGCGATGACGGTTGGCCGCTCCCTTGCGTGAAAAATCCTAGAGATGATTTCACTTGCGTGGAATCATCTCACTTCTTTGGTGCGCCGCATTTTTTGACGGCGAGCCGGATCCACCTCGCCGAAAAATGCTCTAAGGCCGCGGTCGTGGAACGGGAGTCGAGTGGCGCGGTCTCGGTTCCTCGACGAGCCGGAACCGTACCGGCGGCGATGTCCAGTCGAAGGGAAGCTGAAGCGGAACGGTGCAGGGTGTCAGCATGATCCGCCCGTCACCGTTCCTGACCTCGAAGACGTAGCCCGGCCGCTCCATGTGGGTGCAGTCGGGCCAGCGTTCGAAATCGATCCATTCGCTCATCGAGACTGTCTCGTGTTCCTGTCAGAGATAGAAGTCCCCCGCCGCAAGCGACGATACCGCGATCTTGATGCGGAAATCGGCTGTCTTGTCGCCGTTGACATCCCCCGATAGGACACCGCTGACGAAATTCAGCTCCCCCGCATGGCCGGCGAAGGACTTCGAGCCGATGAATGAGAAGGCCTGATTTCCGCTTGACTTGGTGTTGGCATCGATGTTGCGCAGATCGATATGATCAGTGCCGCGCAGGAAGTCCTGGATCGTGTCGCGCGCAGACGAAAGCGAATCCTTCGTCGAGTTGAAATCGAAGATGTCTGCTCCGGTTCCTCCCGTGAGAATATCCGCTCCGAGACCGCCTTCGAGGATGTCGTTTCCGGCGAGACCGTAGAGCTTGTCCGCTCCCGCTCCTCCCTTGAGCAGGTTGATGCCGTCGTTGCCGGTCATCGTATTGTTGCCTGAGCCGCCGATCGCGTTCTCGATGAGCGCGCGCATGTCGCCTTGATTGAGCAGCGCATTGGCGATGTTGCCGACGGCGAGCTGCGACCCATCCGACTTCAGCCGCGCGAGCTGGCTCGTCGATGTGGTGGTCCATTCGCCGGGGCGCAGATCGATGTTGATGCCGCCCGCATAGTTCGAGAAGTCATAGGTGTCGGTGCCGCCGCCGTCCCAGACCGTCAGGAAGATCCTGTTGTCGCCGGGCCGCCCCTGGCCGGCCCCGTTGATGAACATCTCGCCGGTCGTCGGGCTCCAGCTATAGGTCGTGTTGCCGCTGTTCGTCGCGTAGTTCGCGCCGTACATCTGCTGTACGGCTGCGATATCGTACATCATCAGCGACTGGCCGTAGCCCCAGGCCTCGTTGGTGAAACCGGAGGTCGGTGAGCCGCCCTTGTACGAGCGGTAGCTCATGATCGAGTATTCCAGCGAGTCCCGATCGATCGGCATGACGTTGCCTTCGTGCGGGTGGTCGAGGCCGAGCGCATGGCCGGTCTCGTGCAGGAAGACCTGGTAGGCATATCCGCCCTTCACCGGATCGACGAAATAGCCGTTGGAGCGGTTGAACCAGACGTCGCCGCCCTCTTCCCTGGTGGTCGGAACGTAGGCCCAGGCGGTCGGGGTTTTGTCGGATTGGCCATAACGCAGATCCGCGTGCTGGCTCATAGTCTCGTCGAGCTGGGTAAAGGTGAGGTTCGCTACCGCGGAATAGATTCGCAGGGCCTCGCGGGCCATGGTCTGCTGCGGCGCGCTCAATCCACCGAAATTCGTGGTGTTCTCTGCGTTGGCGTAGTTCGTTCCGTAATAGGATCCATTCGTCGGAAAACTATAATAAATGTTATTACTGGCCCATTTGAAATTGCCGAGAACTCCGTCGATATAGGCATTTCCGGTCATGTTGTAGGAAGTAATTGCCGACATGAACCACCTTATTTGGAAAATATTCTGAAGAATTCGAGACCCGCATTGCTGCGGAACCGAAGAGGTTCAACTGTGGGGTCTGAACTTGCAACTACTCCAAAGGGGTAGAACTTCCGTCTTAATTGCCCGGAAGCTTAGCCGGAGGGTGCGCCCAAGCCGACGGTCTTCAGCAAAACGATGCATCAGGTGCGAAAACGCACATCTTATAAATGTTGATCGACATTTATATTGCGGTTAAATGTCGATCAACATATATCCATCCGCAGCGAGCAGGAGGTTCAGATGCGCGTCAGCCGGGAACAGGCTCAGAGAAACCGCGAGCATGTCATCGACGTCGCCAGCCGCCTTTTCCGGGAGCGCGGCTTCGACGGCATCGGGGTCGACGACCTGATGAAGGAGGCCGGCCTGACCCGCGGCGGCTTCTACGGTCAGTTCAAGTCCAAGGAGGATCTGAAGGTCGAGGCGAGCCGGCGCGCGTTCTCAACGAACAAGGACAAGCTCTCGAAGGTCCTTGCTGAGCCGGCAGAGGGGACGCTGGCGGCCCTGGCGAAATTCTATCTGTCCGATGCCCATATCGACCGGCGGGGCGATGGCTGCACGCTGGCGGCTCTGAGCGGCGATGCTCCGCGCTACAGCCCTGAACTGCGGGCCGCGTTCAAGGACGGCATCGAAGATTACCTCGCCCTCATCGGCAGCACGCTGCCCGACACCTCGCCCGAGGAGCGGCGCGGCAAGTCCGTAGCGGCTCTCGCGACGATGGTCGGCGCGCTCGTTCTCGCCCGCGCCGTCGGACACGACGACCTCTCGCACGAAATCCTCTCGACCGCCGCCGACGATCTCGCGGCGAGATCGCAGGACGCGCCTACGCGCAAGAATTCTTAAGCGCTGCACCACCACTCAGCGCCTCCACATTCCAGGAGAAAGCCATTGTCCATCATCGACACCATGCCGATCGCGCAGCCTGCCGAGCGCAAGCTCACCGGCGGACTTCTGCTTCTGCTGGCGGGGCTTGCCGCCATCGGTGCGCTTTCCACCAACATCATCCTTCCCTCCTTTCCCTCGATTGCCAGAGCACTCGATGTGCCGACGCGCGATCTCGGCCTGACCCTGAGCAGCTTCTTCGTCGCCTTCGCCGTCGGACAATTGTTCGTCGGTCCGCTTTCGGACCGCTATGGCCGGCGGCACTTCGTCATCGGCGGCCTCGCGGTCTTCATCGCCGGCAGCATCATCTGCGCCCTTGCCGAAACTTTTCCGATACTGATTGCGGGACGCATCGTTCAGGCGCTCGGCGTCTGCGCGGCATCGGTTCTGTCCCGAGCCATCGCGCGCGATCTCTTCGATGGCGAGCAGCTTGCGAAGGCACTGTCGCTGACCATGGTGGCAATGGCGGCAGCGCCCGGCTTCTCGCCGCTTCTCGGCAGCGCGCTCGACACCCAATTCGGCTGGCGCTCGGCCTTCGTGGTCGTCGCAGCGCTTGGTGCCGCGCTCGTTCTCTATTACGCATTCGGCACCGGAGAAACTCACCCTGCGAACCGCCGCTCGGCAGCATCGCTTCGTGCCGTCATGCACGCCTATCGCAGCCTTCTCCTCGATGCACGTTTCATCTTTCCGGCACTTGCCGTCAGCCTCGTCATCGGTGGACTCTACGCATTCTTCGCCGCGGCTCCGGCTATCCTGATCGTGGAACTCGGACTCACCCCGTCGCAACTTGGCCTGTTTTTCGCGACGACGGTATTCGTCGTCTTCGGCAGCGGCCTGCTCGCGCCACGCCTCGCGCACAAATGGGGGGCACGCAGCATCGCCATCCTTGGCATCGTCCTCACCGTCCTTGGCGGTGTTGTCCTGCTCGCCGTGAGCGGCTCCGCGAGCTTTCTCGGCTTTGCTGCCGCAATCGCGATTTTCCTACTCGGCATGGGTCTGGTGAATCCGCTCGGCACCGCCATCACCCTGCACCCGTTCGGGCAGAAGGCGGGTCTCGCTTCTGCGCTTCTCGGCTTCCTGCAGATGGCCTGCGCGGCGCTCGGCACCGCGCTTACGACGACCCTCCCCTTATCGCCGGTTCTTTCCTTAAGCCTCATCCTCACCGGCGGCTCGATCCTGGCTCTCATCGTATTCCTTCGGCAACGCGCCGAGAACAATCATGGAAAGGCATAAGTCATGCGCTACAAGCTTTTCGGCACACATACCGGTCTTCGCGTCTCGGAACTCGTTCTCGGCACCGGCAATTTCGGCACGCGCTGGGGGCACGGCACGGAGCCCGACGAAGCCCGCCGCATCTTCGACGCCTATGCGGAGGCCGGCGGCAATTTCATCGACACCGCCGACAGCTATCAGTTCGGCCAGTCGGAAGAGATCCTCGGCGAGTTGCTGCACGGCCGGCGTGACGATTTCGTCGTGGCGACGAAGTTCACGCAGCGCGCCAATCCGAAAGACGGCATCCTCGTCACCGGCAACAGCCGCAAGGCGATGACGGCGTCGGTGGAGGCGAGCCTCAAGCGCCTGAAGACCGATCACATCGACCTCTATTGGGTGCATTACTCCGATGGCGTCACGCCGATGGAGGAGATCGTGCGCGGGTTCGACGATCTCGCGCGCGCCGGCAAGATTCTCTACGCAGGCCTTTCCGATTTCCCCGCCTGGCGCGTCGCACGCGCAGCCACCATCGCGGAACTGCGTGGTGCGATCCCAATCGCGGGACTGCAGGTCGAGCACAGCCTCGTCGAGCGCAGCACGGAACAGGAGCTCATCCCCGCAGGCCAAGCCCTCGGGCTCGGCGTGGTTGCGTGGTCGCCGCTCGGCGGCGGCATGCTCACGGGCAAATACCGGCAGGGTGAAGCCGGCCGTGCGCAGGGCCTCGGCGGCAAGGTGTTCCAGGCCGAGAATTCGGCACAGCGCAGCGCCGTGCTCGATGCGGTTTTGGCCATTGCCGAAGAGCTCGGCGTGACGCCGGGCGAAGTCGCCATCGCCTGGGTTGCGTCGAAGGGCTCCCTGCCGATCATCGGACCGCGCACCGCCGCGCAGCTCGCGAGTAACCTCGCCGCCGCGAAACTCAAGCTCTCCACCGCGCATATTGCGCAACTCGACGCCGTGAGCGCCCTGGCGCCGGTCTTCCCCTACACGATGATCAATGATGAAGGGATCCGTCAGCGCAGCGCCGGCGGCAAGTTCGATCTGCTCGACCGGCCTGTCGTTCCCGTCGCATAAGCTGCCTTGCAGGCTGATCTCGTGGAAGAGATCAGCCGTTATTCTCCGGTGCGAGATCGAGGAAGTGGCGCCCTGCCCTGTCGTCGATCTCGACAAGCCAGAGATCGGGATCGAAGCGCGATTCGCGGGTCATGCGCTCCTCCACATCGAGCGGCATGACGCCTTCCAGGATCGGCGAGAACAGGCGCTCGCCGCCCTCCTCGAGAAAGACCTGCGGCGCGGGGCCGAAGAGGCTTGCCGTGCCGTCGAGGCGATCGATCTTCACGAAGATCGCGCCGGCCTCGGCTGCGCCGCGCTTGCGCAGAGCGGCATCGATGCCCTCGATCGAGCATCGGCGCAGATAGGCGGAGACCCAGAAATCGGAGCGCAGGCGCGACACTACTGAACCGCGATGCCGGAGGCGGCGGAGAGTTCGCGGATCGTGCGCGCATTCAGCTCGCCCGTCACGGGAAGGCGCCGATCCTGCTCGAAGCGCTCGATGGCCTGGCGCGTGCCCGCCCCCATCATGCCGTCGACCTTGACGCTGTAGCCCAGCCGCGCGAGCGCACGCTGACCGGCGAGCACTATGTCGCCCGGATCGCGTCCCACCACATTGGCCGGGGGCACCGGCACGGGACCGCCCATGCGGATCATGTCGGCGATGGGATCCCGTGAGGCCGTGCGGGCTGCGGGAGGGGCTGCAGGAGGGGCTGCGGGTGCCGCCGCTGCCTGCGGGGCCCGCGCGGCAGGCACGGCAGCGACCGGCTGACCGCCGTTACGGATCATGTCCCCGATTGGGCTGCGGGCCGGCGGCTTCGGCGTGGCGACGGATCCGGCCGGCGGAGTCTCGGGATGCGCCATCGCTTCATGCGAGGCGATATCGTCATGCGGCTGCGCGCCGGGGCGCTGGGGCGGCAGAGGCTGCGCGATGTCCGCGTCTCGCCCCGGTACCGGCTCCGGCGCGAACACGACCTCGCGGGTGTTGAAGAGCGGCGCCGGATGGCGGCTCATCTGCAGGGCAAGCGCGTTCCAGGCGATCGCACCGCCACATCCGGCCAGGAAAAGGGCCGCGAGGATCTGGCGCGGATGTCCGGCGAGGAACGATGCCAGCCGCTCCCCGGCGCCGGGCCTGCGCTGCGGTTTGGCCGCGCGTCGCTGAGTCGGCCGCGCTGGCGCCTTCCGCCGCACGACGGACGGCAAGTCGAGATCGTCATCGGACTGGTCGAACAGAGCGTCACGCAAGGGAGTCGTTTCCGTCTTCGAAGAATGATGTCGTTGTGGGCCGCGAGGTCTGGAAGACAAGGCGGCACGATCACGGTTTTCTGTCATTTTCCAGGCCAAGCGTGACAGAGTGGGTTTAAGCGAAACCTAATTGCCGAGATGCGGGCCATGCCACCTGCGAGCCGATGTGGCACCGGCGCGGACGGGCGTCGGAGAGCACCTGGAATTATCGTTGTTTCGCAACGACTTGGATGTGAGGTCATTCGGAAAGATTTCGTTCATCCTGTTTCCAGATTCTTTCTCCGCGTCCTACGCGGCGCCGGCCGCCTACGTTATGGTGCTGCATCGTCCCTTGCTCATTCTATCCAGGCCCATGTTCTCGATCCTGCGTTTCGTTCTCATCGTCGGCGCGATTTTCTACTACTCACCGGTCCGCCAGCAGGGTGACGCTCTGGCGGCCATCGAGGCGTTCATGATGCCGAAGAAGAGCGAACCGGCCGCATCCCGCCCCGCTCCTGCCGCCGGCGAGCCAGGGCATCTGGAAACCGTGTGGAAGGCCCTCCCCGACAGTGCCAAGCAGGCGGTGGTCGACAGGATCCTCACCGGCTCCGGACTTCCCGTTGCCAGCAATGCCAAGGCCTCGGACACCCTGCTGCCGGAAGACCGCGCCTCCGCTGCGTCCAAGCCGCGCACGTAAATTCCGCCCCGCTGGTCGCCAAACGGCCGGGCGATGGCTATATGATCGGCAGGTCATATAGGTTTCCCATGCTGCCGACGATCGACGAAATCGTGTCCAATTTCGAACTGCTCGACGAGTGGGAGGAGCGCTATCGCTATCTCATCGAACTCGGCCGGATGAAGGAAACGTTGCCGCAAGAGGCCTATAGCGACGTCAACAAAGTCCAGGGCTGCGCCAGCCAGGTCTGGCTGCTCACCGATCTCGAATCCGAGAACGGCGAGCCCGTGCTGCATCTTCGCGGCGACAGCGATGCCCATATCGTGCGGGGCCTCGTGGCCCTCCTGATTTCCCTCTACAACGGCAAGACCGCAGCGGAGGCTTTGTCCACGGATGCTCTCGGCCTGTTCAAGGAACTCGGCCTGTCCGAGCATCTGACGCCGCAGCGCTCCAACGGCGTCAGGTCCATGGTCGAGCGCATCCGCCGCGATGCGCAGATGGCGCTGGCAGCGTCCTAACTTTTCCCACCCTCGATCACCACCGCCTGCCAGACTCGGATTCCGCGCGAGGCCGCGGGACCGTGGGCGGCGGGCTCGATGCCGTAATGCTCCGCGAGCCGCGCCAGCGCGAGGCGCACCACCACCTTGGCCGAACGCGGCGGCCATTGCCGCTCGCGTTCGATCTGCTCCAGCCCCTTCAGGAAGCCGCACAGATCGAGCAGCAGGTCGCTGAAGTCGCCGCCGAGGGCATCGTAGGCATGGCGCAGCCGCTGGCGAGCAGCGACCATGCGATCCGTCGCCTCTCCCGGCGAGGCCGGGCCGCCGCCGGGCATCCCGTCCCAGCGGGCAGTCACGCCCGGCAGGAGGCCTGCCAGCATGATGTCCGTCCTCAGGCGCTCCCCGGCCTGATAGGAGGCCTCGTCGATCATGGGCTCGCCCTTGCGGTCCTTGCGGCGGCGCAGCCAGTCGAGGGGGCTTTCCTCTGCGTCGACGCGCACCCGGGCCGGGCCGAGGTCGGTCGCGATCGTGGTCGTGTCGGTTGCGCGGTGCTGGTGGAAGAACGCCAAGTCCTCGTTGGGCGAAAGCGCCCGGCGCAGGTAGGCATCCCCTGCGCCGGTCAGCTGCAGCTTCCTTCGGCCAGATGCGCCGCTCCAGCATGCGAGATCCCGGCTGACGAGCGCCTCCGCAGCGGCAAGGGCGAAGCGCCCTGCTCCCACCGAAATGCCGGACCGGCGTCTGTGGATAAGCACGCTTTCGGGATCGGTCGGATCGAGGAAGGCCGAGGTTTCCGCCTGTCCCAACGTCGTGAGAAGCCGGTCGGCGTCCTTCGTCATGGATTCGCCGGCGAGCCGTCCGGACCCTGGCTCGCTCACCCTCCCCTGTTTCGCGCGTCTCTTCGAAAGCCCCTGTTTCGCGGATGAAATATGATCTGCGGCAATACTTTTACGGCCCGCCTTGCCGTCCCTAATGTTCATGTTTTGTTCCTACAACTAAAACAAGAAGGGGTACCCCTTCCACCCTCGATAGTGGGGCCATATTCCTAGTTGTCAACGCGGATTCAAATCTGTCGATAAGAGCGAGGATAAGTCGGAGCGGCGCCTGCCGCTCCGCACAAAGGCCGCAATGGCCCCTCGCTTTTGACGACGAGGGACTTGCGTTCGACTCACGCGACGGAGGCGATCTTAAGGGATCCGGGCTCCGATCCGGAGGCGAACAGAAAGCCTTCGTCCGCCCATCCTGTCATGCCCCCGAGCATGAGCTTGACCGGACGTCCGAGCGTGGCGAGCCTCAAGGCCGCGTGGTCGGCTCCGTTGCAATGCGGGCCTGCGCAATAGACCACGAACAGCCTATCCTTGGGCCAGGCGGCCATGCGGTCCGCCGTCATCTCCCGATGCGGAATGTTGAGCGCACCCGGCACATGGCTTCTCGCATAAGCGTTAGGGCCGCGCGCATCGACGAGGACGAAATCGACGGGACCGTTGGAAAGCGCGTCATGCACATCGGCGCAATCGGTCTCGAAGGAGAGACGGGCGGCGAAATGAGCGGCTGCGGTTTCCGAGGGAGCGGCAAGAATGGCGGCGACGGAACTGGCGGGCATGGGAAACTCCTCTTGCAAAAACCTCGCCAGCCTTCTGAAAAAGCGCCATGGTGAAAAGTGGCGCTCCTGCCAACGTTCGTAAACATCATGCCAAACCGTCTCGTCGTCGCCCTCGCCTATGACCGCCTGAGCACTTTCGAATTCGGCATCGCGGTCGAGATCTTCGGCCTGCCTCGCCCCGAGATGGGGCCGGATTGGTATCGCTTTGCCGTCTGCGCCATCGAGCCGGGGCCCCTGCGCGCCATTGGCGGCTTCCAGGTCGTCGCGGATGGCGGCCTCGAACTGCTGGAGCAGGCGGACACGATCGTGATTCCCGGCTGGCGCGGGGCCGGCAGCGAACCCGTTCCGGCGGCGCTCATCGAGGCCCTCAGAAAGGCGCATGCCCGCGGGGCGCGGCTGATGTCGATCTGCTCCGGCGTCTTCGCGCTCGCCGCGACGGGGCTCCTGTCGGGCCGGCGGGCGACGACTCACTGGCATTATGTCGACCGGCTGGCAGGTGCCTATCCCGATATCCGGGTCGAGCCGGATGTGCTCTATGTGGATGAGGGCCGCGTCCTGACCTCGGCGGGCAGTGCCGCGGGAATCGACCTCTGCCTGCATGTGGTTCGCGCCGATTTCGGGCCCGAGATCGCCAACCGGCTCGCGCGCCGCCTCGTCGTGCCGCCGCATCGCGAGGGTGGCCAGGCGCAGTTCATCGAGAGGCCCGTGCCGCCCGCTCACGAAGCCGTGAGGTTCGCCCCGCTCTTCGACCGGATGCGCGAGCGGCTCGCCCAGGAACAGCCGATCGCGGAACTCGCCCGTGAGGCGGGCATGAGCGTTCGAACCTTCCTGCGCCGGTTCAAGGCCGCGACGGGGCTTCCGCCGGGCGAATGGATTCTCGCGGAGCGTCTGATCCGCGCCCGCGAATTGCTGGAAACGACGCACCATTCCATCGAGAGCATCGCCGGCGCCACCGGCTTCGGCTCGTCCGCGACCCTGCGCCATCATTTCCGGGCCCGGCTCGGCACGAGCCCCGCAGCCTATCGGAGCCGGTTCTCGCAGGATGCGAGGCCCGCTTCCAGTCGGTAAACAGGCTCAAAAAAGCAAAAAGCCGCCCCCAGGGGGCGGCTGATCTCGTCGTACGGACGACGCTTAGCTGCTGCTGCGCGAGGAGCGGCGCTTCCGGCGCTGCTGGCCGAGACCCATCTCCTTGGCGAGCTCGGAGCGAGCCTTGGCGTAATTCGGAGCCACCATCGGGTAATCGACGGGCAGGCCCCACTTCTCGCGATACTGCTCGGGCGTCATGTTGTACTGCGTGCGCAGGTGGCGCTTCAGCGACTTGAACTTCTTGCCGTCCTCGAGACAGACGATGTAGTCCGGTGTCACCGACTTCTTCACGGGAATCGCCGGCTTCGGCGCTTCCACAGGGATCTCCACGGTGCCGCCCCCGACACGCAGAAGAGCCGAATGAACTTCGTTGATCAGGGTCGGAAGGTCGCCCGTAGGAACGGAATTATTGCTGACATAGGCCGACACGATGTCGGCAGCCAACTCAATGTAGTTCGATGCAGCGATATTGTCGCTCATTTTGATTTTCTTCCTTTCAGGTTCTTTAGAATCGCTCAAAAAAGCTTTTCAACCTAAATCTGAGCATTCTTGTCTGAAGCAATGCTTGCCTCATCCTTGAACCGCACCGTAGTTGCACAGAAATCGTGCTCATTTGTCCAAGTATGTCAAATCGTGCCCCATTGCAAGATGTTCAAAAGGAAAACTTTGGAAAACTTCGCATCAACTTCCACTATGCAATAAACCTACGGTGAAAAGTTAATGGCTCAGGGGACAGGTTAAGGCTTTCATCACGTGAATTTCATTATTGAGATCCAAAGAAGTAACTAGAAAGGCACCTGTCCTCGACCTCGGGCGATCGATCACTACCGACGGACCCATGATGGGAAATCCGAGTTAACTGTGCATAATCGCTCCTCCCGACGATCCAACCGGACCCTTTCATGAATCTTGAGCGCCCGCCGTTTCATCCGCTGCCTGCTGTCCCCACGATTCCCGCCAAACCCCATGCCTTCGATGTTCATGGCGTCAGGATCCAGGATGATTACGCGTGGCTGAAGGCGGAGAACTGGAAGGAGGTTCTCAAGGATCCGACGGTTCTCGATCCGGAGATCCGGGCCTGCCTCGAGCAGGAGAATGCCTACGCGAAGGCGGCCTTCTCCGGAACGGAAGAGTTCCAGGCCCACCTCGTCGCCGAAATGCGCGGGCGCATCAAGGAGGATGATTCCACCGTTCCCGAGCCCGATGGGCCGTTCGCCTATTTCACACGCTACCGCGAGGGCGGGCAGCATCCGCTCGTCTGCCGTCAGCCGCGCGATGGCGGGACCGAGACGATCATGCTCGATGGCGACAGGGAAGCGGAAGGCCATCCCTTCTTCGATCTCGGCGGCGCGGACCATTCGCCGGATCACCGCCTGATGGCCTGGGGCGCGGACATCAAGGGCTCGGAATATTTCACGATCCGAGTGCGAGACCTCGAGAGCGGCGCCGATCTGCAGGACGACATTCAGCAGACATCCGGCGGCGCGGTCTGGCTCAACGATTCCTCCGGCTTCTACTATGTCGAGCTCGACGAGAATCATCGTCCGGTACGTGTCAAGCGCCATCTCCTCGGATCAAGCACGGATCAAGACCAGGTCATCTACGAGGAGCAGGATCCCGGCTTCTTCGTGAAGCTCGGCACCACGCAATCCGACGCCTTCGTGCTCATCGAGGCGAGCGATCATGAGACGTCCGAAATCTGGCTGCTCGACCGCGCCGATTCATCCGCCTCGCCACGGCTCATCGAACCGCGTACGCCGCAGCTCAAATACGATGTGGATCATCACGGCGACAGCCTGATCATCCTGACCAATGCCGATGGCTCGGAGGATTTCAAGATCGTCACCGCGCCGGTGGCAACGCCAGGCCGCGCGCAATGGCGCGATCTCGTGCCCTACAAGCCGGGCACGATGATCCTGTCCATGGTGGCGCTTGCCCGCTATCTCGTGCGCCTCGAACGTGAGAACGCCAATCCGCGCATCGTTCTGCGCGACTTCGCGACAGGCCGCGAGGAAACCGTCGCCTTCGACGAAGAGGCCTATTCTCTCGGATTTTCCGCCGGCTACGAATTCGATACCGATGTCATCCGCTATCACTATTCGTCGATGACGACGCCGAGCGAAGTGATGGATTACGATCTGCGCACCGGCGAGCGCGTTCTGCGCAAGCGGCAGGAGGTGCCGAGCGGCCACAACCCGGCCGACTACGTGACCCGCCGCCTCTTCGCAACCGCGGCTGATGGGGAGCAGGTTCCGATCTCTCTCGTTCAGCGGCGTGACATCGCTCTCGACGGTTCCGCTCCGTGCCTGCTCTACGGCTACGGCTCCTATGGCATGTCCATGCCGGCGAGCTTTCGGACCGGCATCCTCTCCCTCGTCGATCGCGGCTTCGTCTACGCCATTGCACATATCCGCGGCGGCACCGAAAAGGGATGGCGCTGGTACACTGACGGCAAGCGCGAGAAGAAGCCGAACACGTTCACGGATTTCATCGCCTGCGGCGAAGCCCTGGTCGCGGCAAACTACACATCGCGCGGAGGCATCGTTGCTCATGGCGGCAGCGCCGGCGGCATGCTTATGGGCGCGGTCGCCAATCTGGCTCCCGACCTGTTCGCCGGAATCATCGCCGAGGTGCCCTTCGTCGACGTGCTCAACACCATGCTCGACAGCGAGTTGCCGCTGACCCCTCCGGAATGGCCTGAATGGGGCAATCCGGCAGCGGACGAAGCGGCCTTCCGCAGCATCCTGTCCTACTCGCCCTACGACAACGTGAAGCCGCAGAGCTATCCGGCCATCCTGTCGCTCGCGGGCCTTACCGATCCGCGCGTCACCTATTGGGAGCCGGCCAAGTGGGTCGCCCGACTCAGGGCCACTATGACCGGCGGCGGACCGATCCTGTTCAAGCTCAACATGGAAGCGGGTCACGCCGGCGCGGCAGGCCGCTTCGACCGTCTCGAAGAGGTGGCCCTCGCCTATACCTTCGCCCTGAAGTGCATCGGGGGGTTTCAGAGTTGAGCCGAAACCCTATATCTTTGCAGAGGCCTGCGACGAGTAAGAGAAGATCTGCAACCGAGGCACCCGAGGCCGTGAGCGATCGAGACCGGGATGGGACAAGCGGTGTGCTCGCCCCTCCGACGGCAAAGAACAGCGAAGCTTCCGAAGGCGACGCCAGCCGGCGCATCGCGGAACTCGAGCAGCGCCTGCACGAAAAGGAGACGGCGCTCCGCATCGCCAACGGCAAGCTGACGATGGCGCTCGAGATCGCCAAGCTGAGTGCCTGGGACCGCAATCTCGTCACCGAGGAGATGACGGGTTCTACCTCCTTCAAGCCCAGTCTCGGCCTTACACAGGACTCGATCCTGAGCCACGATCAGCTCGAGCAAATGTTTCATCCCGCAGATCTCGAACGGATCCGGCAGGCTATCTCCTTCGGCGTCAAGACGAAGACGCATTTCAACGTCGAGCATCGCTTCATCAAGCCTGACGGACGCATCATCCGGGTGCAGGTGAAAGGCGCCGCCGTCTATGACGACGATGGCGAGCCCGCCCATCTCTTCGGCGTTTTCCAGGACATCACCGAACGGGAGCGCATCAAGGAGGAGATCAACCAGGCGCAGAAGCGCCAGGGGTTTCTGCTCAACCTGAACGATCAGCTGCGCAGCCTCGACGATCCCGATGCGATCATGGAAGCAACCGCACAGAGCCTCGGGCGCTTCCTGAATGTCGATTGCGCCGGCTATGGCGAGGTCGACGAAGCGCGCGGCATGATCCTCGTCGAGCGGGAATGGTCCAAGGGCGTCATCGGCAACGAGGGCCGGGCCTACAGGCTCTACGACTTCCTGCCGACGATGATGGCCGAACTGAAGCAGGGGCGCCCGATCTTCGTCGAGGATATCAGGAACGACCCGCGCGCGGAGAACCCCGCCGTTCAGGCCGCATACAGCACCATCAATGCGCGCTCGGCCCTTGCCGTCCCGCTGCTCAAGGACCAGAAACTCACGGCCATCCTCTACATGCACTCGGCGGATTCGCGTGCCTGGTCCGTGGACGATCTCTCGCTCGCCGAGGACGTGGCCGAGCGCACATGGACTGCGGTGGAGAAGGCTCGCGCCGAAGCCGACCTGCGCGAGACCGATGCGCGCTTCCGCCTGATCGCGGAATCGCTTCCGGCACTCGTGTGGATTCTCAACCCGCGCACCGAGCTTGTCTATGCGAACGAGCGCTGGGTCAGCTATTCGGGCCTGTCGCGCGAGGAGGCATTGGGTCATAGTTGGATGAGCGCCATCCATCCCGACGACATGGTCAGGATGAACGAGGAACTGGTTCCGGTCGTCACGCAGCATACGGCTTATACGACTGAAGCTCGCTACCGGTCGCATGAGGGCGCTTATCGCTGGCATCTGATCCAGGGCGCGCCGATCCATTCCGCCGGCGGGGAGTTCAAGGGCTGGGTCGGGACCAGCGTCGACATCCACGATCTCAAGCTGACGGAAGACGCTCTGCGCAAGAGCGACGAGCAGCTTCGCCTGGCATTGCAGGCTGCAAAAATGGGCAATTGGAGTTGGGATTCGGCAACGAACCTCATTCAATTGTCAGACCAGGCAGCCGGAATCATCGGAGTACCCTGCGGAACCCGGATCACGCCGGAGGAAATTCGGCAGCGGACCCACCCGGCCGACCTGCCCCGCGGGATGGAAGCCAGAAAGATCGCGCTGGAAACTGGGTTTCCCTACAACGTCCAGTATCGGATGCGGCGTTTCAACGATGATGCAGCGGTCTGGGTTTCTTCGCACGGGCAGCGATCCATGCTGGAAAACGGAACGATCATTTCCAGCGGCATCATCCAGGACATCACCGAGAGCAAGCAGTTCGAAGAACGTCAGCAGCTGCTGATCCGCGAGCTGCATCACCGGGTCAAGAACACGCTGGCCACCGTCCAGGCCATCGTCGGCTCGACGGCGCGCACGGCCTCCAGCATCGACGAATTCTATCAGGGCTTCGTCGGCCGCATCGTATCGCTCGCGCGGACTCACAATCTGCTCACCGAGGATCTTTGGCAGAAGGCGGCACTGGAGGAACTCATCCAGACCGAACTCGGCCCTTATGAAGACGAGGCGCGTAACCGCATTTCTATCGACGGGCCGCATGTGGAACTGCCATCGGAAGCGGCGGTGCCCATCGGAATGGCGATCCACGAGCTGACGACGAATGCAGCAAAGCACGGCGCTCTCTCCACTTTCGGCGGACAGGTCGATGTCCGATGGACGATCGCGCAAAATGAGCGGCCGATGCTGCACTTCACCTGGGTCGAACGGGGCGGACCGCGCGTGAGCGCGCCCACACGTCAGGGCTTCGGCTCGCGTCTGCTGCAGCGGGTGCTCGCAACGCAATTGCAGGCAGAGGTGTCGATGGAGTTTCCGGAGGACGGCTTGCGCTTCTCCATGACGCTGCCGATCCCGAACGAGCCGCCGCTCTTCAACCCGAACCCGTAGAGACCGCCATGCTTCTCGACGCGAAACGCTCACACCTTCTCGTGGTCGATCTGCAGGAGCGGCTGATGCCGGCGATCCATGACGGCGAGAGCGTCGTTCGCAACACGAAAATCCTGCTCGCTGCGGCCGCTCGACTCGATATTCCCGTGACGGTGACCGAGCAATATCCGAAGGGGCTGGGCCATACGGTCCAGCCGGTGCGTGAGGCGCTGCCGCCGGAGGCGGTTACACTCGCGAAGACCACGTTCTCCTCAGCCCGCGACGCAGGCATCGCGGAGCGCGCCGCCACGTTGCGGGGCGCCGGTCTCGATCAGCTCGTCGTTTGCGGCACGGAGGCTCATATCTGCGTGCTACAGAGCGCGATTGAATTCAAGCGCATGGGGTTCGACGTCTTCGTCGTGGCGGATGCGGTGTCGAGCCGCTCGCCTCACAGCGTCGATGCAGCCTGCGCGCGGTTGTTGCATGCCGGCTGCCACTGGGTGACGACGGAAATGGTTGCCTTCGAATGGCTCGGTGAAGCAGCGACGGAGGATTTTCGCGCGCTGGCGCCGCTCTTCAAATAGCGGATGAGGAATTCCCCTCGCCTCCGGCGGCGATGAACTCCTTCAGTTCCTCGAGGGATTTGAACCGGAACACGCCGCTCGGCGTCTGCGCCTCGATCGATCCGTCAGAGAACATCACGTATTTGTTGTCGCCCGAATTATAGGTGCCGACGACCGTCGCGGTTTCCCCCTCATCGCGAGCGATCTCTTCTTCTGGCTCTTCTTCCAGATCGGGCTGGACCGGCACCGGCTCGATCTCGGAAACCTTGTCCGGCTCCGGTTCGGATTCCGCAACCGACTCGCCCCGATCGTCGCGGTCGTCGAATTCCCGCACTTCGGGCTCGCGCTCTTCTTCGACATCGCGGTTGTAGATGTCGGCTCCGTCTGCGACACGGGGCTCTTCGTCGGCCTCGCGATCCCGCCCGGCGAGCAGGAAGTCGGGCACCTTCATGTCCGTCTCGTCCTCCTCATCGCGCGGCGTCGCAGGAGGCGGTGTCGTGCGGGGCGGGAACGGCAGGGCCGGCTCGTCCGCCCGCGGTGCCTCGGGCCACTCGGCCGCTTGAACCTTGCCCTCGTCGCCTTCGCTCCGATCCTCTTCGGCAAAGAGCGGAAGAACGGGCTGATGAGCTTCGTCCTTGGCTTCCGCCTCGTCCGCATCGGCGACTGACGCAGCGGCAATGACGCCGCCGGAAGCGGCCGCCAGCGAAAGGCCTGCGAGAGACGGCGACACACCGACAACGGCCTCGCGCGCGGATTCCTCCTGGATCTGCGACAGCAGGGTCTGAATGCGCGACAGCTTCGACACCGCCGCCGCGATGCCGAGCAGGATGGCGCCGCTCGCAGCGATGACGCTGCCGGCAATCACCATCGTCCAGCCACGCTCGACCAGAACGATATCCCATCCGAAAAACGTGGTGAGCAGCCCACCGAGGATCATCGCGACAGCGAGGGCCAGAAGTGCGATGATCATGCCGTCTCCATCATACGCAAACCGAAGATTATCAAGGCAAAGCTATGCTTCTATAGGCAAAAGACAACCGCCTGGGAAGCTTGGGCAGAAAAAAGTCCGTACCTTGGCCGTTGCTCTTGAGGCCCCTGCGCTTTAACTAACGGTCAGGTCGCTCAATCAAAGGAGACGCCGATGTCGTTCACCCTGCCCGAACTGCCTTACGCCTATGATGCCCTGCAGCCCTACATGTCGAAGGAGACCCTGGAGTTTCACCACGACAAGCACCATGCGGCTTACGTCAACACCGGCAACAACCTGCTGAAAGGCACGGAATTCGAGGGCAAGAGCGTCGAAGAGGTCGTGAAAGGCTCCTACGGCAAGAACCAGGCCCTCTTCAACAATGCGGGACAGCATTACAACCACATCCACTTCTGGCTGTGGATGAAGCCGAATGGCGGCGGCGCCCTTCCCGGCAAGCTCGAGAAGAAGATTGTCGAGGATATCGGCTCCGTCGACAAGATGAAGGAAGACTTCATCCAGGCCGGAATCGGCCAGTTCGGCTCGGGCTGGGCCTGGCTTGCGGTCAAGGACGGAAAGATCGCCGTCATGAAGACCCCGAACGGCGAAAACCCGCTCGTTCACGGCGCCCAGCCGATCCTCGGCTGCGATGTGTGGGAGCATTCCTACTACATCGACTACCGCAACCGCCGTCCCGACTATCTCAAGGCCTTCCTCGACAATCTCGTGAACTGGGAACATGTGGAAGAGATGTACGAGAACGCGACGAAGTAAGTCGAAACGGTCATACTGTCATGCGGGCCTCTTCGGAGGCCCGTTTCATGTCATTTTCCGAAGGACTGCACCGTGGCCGATTTTCTCTTGCGCTCCATCCTGATCGGCGTCGGTGCAACGGTTATTTTCGATCTTTGGGGTCTTTTCCTGAAGCGCGCCTTCGGGCTTGGCGGCGCCAACTGGGCCCCTGTCGGCCGCTGGTTCTGCCATCTCACCGGCGGCAAGGTCTTTCACGACGATATCGCGCAGGCACCGCCCTTCGCCCACGAGCTGGCGGCCGGCTGGATTTTCCACTACCTGGTCGGCATCCTCTTCGCCGCCATCCTGCTCGCCGTGACGCCCCCCGGCTGGGCGCAGCAGCCGACCCTGATGCCGCCCCTCATCGTCGGCCTCGTCACGGTCGGTGCCGGCTGGTTCCTGCTTCAGCCGGGCATGGGGGCGGGCATTGCGGCCTCCAGGCGGCCGAATGCGAACCAGATCAGGATACTCAACATCCTCGGGCATATCGTCTTCGGCCTGGGCCTCTACGTGACCGCGCTTCTCATCCGCTAAGGCATCCGACCCCGAAGGCCGTTTCGCTTTCACGCGGTCCCGCTCGCTCTCCAGAACTCCGCGTTCGGCATGTGCCCTTCGGAATCCGCACTGAATTCGGGCCGGATGCGGTCGAGGAAATACATGTCGACCGCGCCGATATGCTTGACCTCGACCTGCCCACGCGGTTCGGTCTGAAACAGGCGCTCCACGTGATGAAGCGTGCTTGCCGAGATGTTCACGCGCCCCGGCTCGCAGGCTTCCTCCAGGCGCTGAGCGACATTCACCGAATTGCCCCAGATGTCATAGGTGAAACGCCGCTGGCCCACGACACCGGCTATCACCGAGCCTGAGTTGACGCCGATGCGCAGCTCCCAGGACGGAAGCCGGAGCTTTTCGCGCTGCCGGTTGGCATTGCGGATGAAGGCTTGCATCTGCAGGGACGCGAGACACGCATCGATTGCGTGGGTGCGATTGGACTCAGGCAGGCCGCCCGCACAGAGATAAGCGTCGCCGATCGTCTTGATGGTCTCCAGGCGGTTCGTCTTGGATATGTCGTCGAACCGGCCGAAATTCTGGTCGAGCTGGGCGAGAAGCCGGGCGGGATCGAGGGTTTCCGTCAGAAGCGTGAATTCCTTGAAATCCGCGTACAGAATCGTGGTGGCCTCGTGGAAGCGAGGCTCGACATGCCCGCTGGCCTTCAGTTCCTCGGCCACCTTCTGAGGCAGGATGTTGCGCAGGAGATCATCGGACTGATCCCTCGCCTGCTCGGCGGAAGTCTTGGCCTGCGCCAGTTCCTCCAGGAGCGCATCGCGCTCGATGAGCTGTCGCCGCAGCTCGAGCAGCGCCATGGCCTGCTGCGACAGGCGACGCACGGCCTCGCGCTGGGACGGGCGCAGCTCATGCGGTTCGAAGCCGACGACGCAGAGCGTGCCCAGAGCATAACCTTCCCGATTGATCAGCGGCATGCCGCAATAGAAGCGGATATGCGGCTCCTCCGCGACGATGGGCAGATGCTTATAACGTTCGTGGATTGTCAGGTCCGGCACGTAGATGAGGTCGTTCGAGCAGAGGGTAGCGCTGCAGACGGTGATCTCGCGCGGGCACTCGGTGTAATCGGCAGGCAGGCCGTATTTCGACTTCATCCACTGGCGCCGCTCGTCCATCAGGCTGATCAGGGCGACGGGACAGCCGCAGATCTCGGCCGCGAGCTCCGTCACGGCGTCGAAGGCGAATTCCGGCGGCGTATCCATGATCCTATAGAGGGCTAGGGCCGCCAGCCGATCGGTCTCATTGACGGAGGGCGCATCCTGCATGGCCTTGCTCCCTCGGGCTCTACGGCCCGGCGGACACCGCCCCTGCCGGCACGGCCTTGAAGGAATGGTCGGATGCAACCGACCCAAGGCTCGGAGTTGGATGAAGTATAGCGGAGTTTGACCTCAAGACGAGGCATTCGGGCCCCACGCTCACGCAATTTCAGGGCTCAATCGCAATCCCCTGTGCTCCAGCAATTCCCGGAAAGCATCCGACTTGAGGTAGTTCAGCTCCTCGATCCGGCTCTCCACGACAGGATCGAGCGCCCGCAACCCGTCGTCTACGTAGCCGGGATGGCACATGACGAGGGGATGCGGCCCAAGATGCGAGAACGCCTCCCCGAACACCCTCTCGACCGGGAACGAGAGATCGAGCGGGGCGAAGCCCGAAAATCCCCTGTTGGTGGGGAAGCCCGCCTTGTGAGCCTGCCGGGCGAAGCCCTTCGCGAGGGCCTTCACGACCAGGGCCTTGCTGCGCCCGATGGGACGGCGCAGGACGGAAGCCGCCCTGTCCGACGGGTCCCGCAGCCAGGTACGGCCCGCATAGCCTCGCGCCGCCAGCGCCTGGATCAGCGCCTGTCGGATGCCCGGCAGCACATGGACATGCTGGTGACCGTCGACGAAGGCGGGCGCCTCGGCGAAGGCCTGGGTGAACGCGTCGAGCTGGCGCGCGATTTCCGCCGCGATCTCAGAGGCCTGCAACTGCCGCTTCAGGGCCTTGGCCAACAGGATCTGCAAGGGAGGAAACACCCCGCCCGCAGCCAGGGACGGCATCTCTCCCAGGGGAACCCCGACGGTGAAGTTGAGATGGAGCCCGACCGCGATCCTCTCCTTCAAGGGCTTGAGATCTGGCGCAGCACGGCGCCAGCCGGGCATGTTGGTCATGGCACCGGTCGCGGAGAGGCGCCCCATGGCCGCCAGTTCCAGAATGCCCCGACTGACCCCATCGGCGAGGCCGAAATCGTCGGCGCATAGGATGACGTTACGCAAGGAACCCATGGATGACCTTAAAATCGGCTTTGCCGCACCCTAATCCTCTTGAGCAAAGTCGCAAACTCGGCTCTTGATGCGGCCCTGTCATGAAGGGTTCTTCCAGTGGCGTCGCCCAAGCTCAGCGTCATCATCCCCGTACACAACGAGAGCGCGAACATCGCGCCCCTGTGTGAACGCTTGCTGCCGATCCTCAATCGCGTCACGCCGGCCTGGGAGGTGGTGTTCGTCGACGACGGCAGCCGTGACGATACCCTGGAGCGCATCCGGGAGATCGGTCGCGACGAGCCGCGGATCGGCGCCGTTTCCTTCAGCCGCAATTTCGGCAAGGAAATCGCCATCGCGGCCGGGCTCGACCATGCCCGGGGCGACGCAGTGGTGATCATGGACGCCGACCTGCAGCACCCGCCTGAGATGATCGAGACCTTCGTGGAGCGCTGGCGGGACGGGTACCTCATGGTCTACGGCCAGCGTACCGACCGTTCGGAGGAGACGCGGGTCAAGCGCGGTTTCGCCCACCTGTTCTACCGGCTCTTCGCCCGCTTCGGCGAGATCGGCCTGCCCGAGGGCGCCGGCGACTTTCGGCTCATCGACCGCAAGGGGGTCGAGGTCCTGCGGTCGCTCGGCGAGAAGGCGCGCTTCTCGAAAGGCCTTTATGCCTGGATCGGCTTCAAGGCCACCGGCGTGCCCTTCGTGGTGGAGGAACGCCGGTTCGGCACGTCCAAATGGAGCTTCAGGAAGCTCTTCCGCTTCGCCTTCGACGGCATGGCTTCCTTCTCCACGGTCCCTTTGCGGATCTGGACATATCTCGGCTTCCTGATCTCCTTCCTGGCCATCGCCACAGCCATCTACTTCATGATCCGGACGCTGCTGTTCGGCACGGATCTCCCCGGCTTCCCGAGCCTGATCGTCTCGATCATGTTCTTCTCCGGCATACAGCTCATGTCGCTCGGCATCGTCGGGGAATATGTCGGCCGCATCTTCGCCGAGGTGAAGCGTCGGCCGCTCTATGTGGTGGCCGAGCGGATCGGCGGCGCGGCGGAGGTCTCGAGCGACACCGTTCCCGACAATTTCCGCATGCGCCGGGCCTGACCGATGTACCGAAAGATCCTTTCCGTCGGCGGCTGGACGCTCGTCTCGCGCCTCACCGGCTTCATCCGCGACGTGGTGCTGGCCGCCATCATGGGCGTCGGGCCCGTGGCGGATGCCTTCGTGGTCGCCTCGCGCATCCCCAACCATTTCCGCGCCATCTTCAGCGAAGGGGCCTTCAACAGCGCCTTCCTGCCCACCTATGCGGGGGTTCTGGAGCGGGAGGGCGCTGCCCCTGCCCGCTCCTTCGCCAGCCGGATCAGCACCCTGATGCTGATCGTGCAGATCATTCTCCTGGCTCTCGCCCTCTTCGCCATGCCCGTGGTGGTGACGCTGCTCGCCCCGGGCTTCTCGGAGGATCCGGCAAAATTCGACTTGGCGGTGACGCTCACCCGCATCACCTTCCCCTATCTCCTCTTCGTCACCCTGGTGACCATACTCTCAGGCGTCCTCAACGCCCATGAGCGCTTCGCGGCCGCGGCCGCCGCGCCGGTGCTGCTCAACGTCTCCATCGTGGCGGCGCTCGCTGTGGCCTTCCTGTTCCCCAATGCCGGCTACGCGGCGGCCTGGGGCGTGACAGTCGCCGGCGTGCTCGAATTGCTGCTGGTCTGGGTGTCGGCAAAGCGGCTCGGCGTGGCGCCGAAAATCGAAGCGCCGCGCTTCGACCCGGCCATGAAGCATTTCTTCAAGGTGCTCGGTCCCGCCGTGATCGGCTCGGCGGGCGTGCAGCTCGCCATGTTCGCCGACACGATCATCGCCTCCTTCCTGCCGACCGGCGCGGTAGCCTCGCTCTATTACGCCGACCGCATCTATCAGTTGCCGCTCGGCGTCATCGGCATCGCCGCCGGCACCGTGCTGCTGCCCGAGATGAGCCGCAAGATCGCCTCGGGCGACTTGGCCGGCGCGCATGGCGCGCAGAACCGGGCCGTCGGCCTGACGCTGGCGCTTGCCGCGCCCTTCGTCGTCGCCTTCGTGACCATGCCCGACCTCATCATGTCGGCCCTGTTCCAGCGCGGCGCCTTCGACGCCGCCGCCGCCCAGCGCTCCGGCGCCGTGCTCGCCGCCTATGCCATCGGCCTGCCCGCGGCGGTGCTGATCCGCTCGGCGGTGGCGAGCTTCTATGCCCGCTCGGATACGGTGACGCCGCTCATCGCCTCGCTCACGGCGGTGGCCGTCAATGTTGGCCTGAAGATCGTCCTGACAGGCCCCTATGGCGTCGTCGGCCTGTCGCTTGCCACCGCCATCGGCATCTGGGTCAATCTCGGCCTTCTCGTGTTCCTCGCCCTGCGGCGGGACTGGATGGGCTTGAGCGGCACGCTCGGCCGCACGGCAGCCGCCGTCGGGGTGGCAAGCGTGCTGCTTGCCGCCTTCGCCTGGTTCGCCCCCGCACCGCTCGCGGCATGGACCGCGCAGCTGCCTGCCTGGCGCAACGAGATCCTGCTTGGCATTCTCGGCGCGGCCGGCGCCCTGATCTATGGCGGCACGCTCCTCGCCGGCCTCAAGGTGCTCGGGGTCAGGCTGTCCCGCCGCTGATTGCATAAGGCCTGAATTCTTCGGGAACCTTTCCGCCGAGGATCCATCCAATCGGGTGCGCCAGGGATTCCCTGGCCTCACGAAAGGATGCCATCATGATCTTCCGCTTCGCTGTTGCCGCGATTGGAATTGCTGCGCTCACTATTTCTGCCCTGGCCGCCGATCAGGTCGAGAAGGCTCCGCCGTCAGGGGCCTACAAGAAGGTGAGCGAGCTGGTGAAGCTGCCCGATTTCCTCCCCGGCCTCGGCCAGCTTTACGTCGACCCGAAGACCCTGCCCGCGGGCCCGTTCCTCGCCTATGACCACGACGGAAAGCTCGTCAGCACGGTCTATATGCTGCCCATCGAGGATCTCACCAACAAGGACAAGCGCTTCGACGATCTCGCAGCCCCCGGCGGCAAGGTCGACCATGTCGACGTCTATTTCAACGCCGGGCATCCGGGCGTCGAGAAGCCCCATGCGCATGTGGTGCTGTGGCATGTGCCGAAGGCTGCCGAGACGCGGGTGGCGGGACAGTGATGCCATCCCGGCGACATGTCCTGCTGGCCGGCGGGGGTCTCCTCGCCGGCCTGGCCTGGCCTCGCCTGCCGCTCGCCGGTTCGCCGGCCGAGATCCGGATGCAGGGCAAGGCAGACGGCTCGCATGTGTGGTTCGATCCCATCGGCCTTCACGTCGAGCCCGGACAGATTATCCGCTGGATCAACCTGGATCCGGGAAACTCGCATACGGCCACTGCCTACCACCCGAAGAACGCCGATCACCCGCTGCGCATTCCCGACGGCGCGGAGCCCTGGAATTCGGATTACCTTCTGCCGAACGAGACGTTCTCGGTGATGCTCACGGTGGAAGGCGTCTACGACTTCTTCTGCATCCCGCACGAGCATGCGGGCATGGTCGGGCGGATCGTCGTCGGACGGCCCGGCAGCCCTCCGAAGGAATCAGCCCACCAGACCATTCCGGACATCGCCTTGCAGGCCTTCCCGTCGATCGACGAGATCATGCAGCGGGGCGCCGTTCGCCGAACATGAGTGCTATCATGACAAACTGGGAACCTTTGCGACGTCCGACCATCTAATGGCAAAACGTGGAGGCAAGCCATGCAAGCGGGAAACCTCGCATCGCCGCTGTTGGACGACCTGGACGATCTGGCTCTGGTCGAAAGGGCTCGGCGCCGGGATGCAGCCGCGCTTCGTGTGATCATGGAGCGCCACAACCGTCGGCTCTACCGCGTCGCGCGCAGCGTCCTCGGCGACGATGCCGAGGCGGAGGATGTCGTGCAAGAAACCTATCTTCGCGCCTTCACCCATCTCGACGGTTTCCGCGGCGATGCGCGCCTCGCGACCTGGCTGACGCGGATCGCGCTCAACGAGGCCCTGGAGCGTCTGCGGAAGCGGCGTCCCTTCACGGAATTGAAGCATATCGACGCCATCAACGAGCAAGGGGAGGCCCGCGTGATCTTCCTGCCTGGCGCCCGGCAGGAGGGCGACCCTGAAGCCGCCGCCGCACGGGCCGAAATCCGCCGCCTGATCGAACGGGCGGTCGACCAGCTACCCGATCCGTTCCGCATCGTCTTCGTTCTGCGCGATATCGAGGAAATGAGCATCGAGGCGACGGCCAGTCAGCTCGGCCTGAGGCCCGAGACGGTGAAGACGAGGCTTCACCGCGCCCGCCGTCTCCTGCGCCGGAGCCTTGACCGGACGCTCTCGACCGCCTTGACCGATGCCTTCCCCTTCGCGGGCGCGCGCTGCGCGCGGATCACGCAAAGCGTTCTGGATCGATTGGGCGAAACGAAGCCTTGATCAGGCCGTCCAGACGCTGAACGGCGCGAAGGTGAAGAGCTCGCGTTCGGTCGCGATGCCGCGCAGCCTGTGGCGGCCGAGGGAGCGCACGGGAACGGGACTCACCGATGCGACGCTGTCGGACAGGATCACGGCGCAGTCCAGGCTGCTGCACAAGGCTTCCATGCGACTCACCTCGTTGACCGCCGGGCCGATCACCGTGAAATCGAGCCGACCGGCCGCGCCTATATTGCCGTAGAACACGTCGCCGCAATGGAGCGCGATATCGAGCGCAAGCGGCGTCTCGTGGGCGTGGAGGCGGTTGACGGCGGCATTGCGCTCCAGCGCGATCTGGGCGGCCCGGATCGCCGCCGCGCAGGCCTGCTCGCGGGAGCGCTCCTCGGTGATCGGAAAGGCTGCCAGAACACCGTCGCCCATGAACTTGAGTACCTCGCCGCCCTGCTCGGCGACCGGATCCGCCATGGCTTCGAGATGCTGGTCGAGCCGGCCGATCAGGTTGATGCCCGCCGTATCGGCGAGCGTGGTGAAGCCGCGCAGATCGGCAAACAGGAGGGCTGCCGTCAGCGTCGTGCCGAAGCCTCGCCGGATCTCGCCGCTGAGCACGCGCCGGCCGGCGGAGAGGCCGACATAGGTGTCCAGCATGGCGACCGTCAGGTCGAACAGCGTCATGCGATAGGCGGCAAGCCCCAGGAGAGGAAGAAGCGCATCGATGCGGGCGATCTCCTTCGGCGCGAACCCCTCCGGGCTGCTTGAGGAGAAGGAGATGCCGATGCCGCGCAGGTCCGGCGCGCTGCTGTTCTCGAAGCTGAACAGGCGGGCGAGATAGTCCGTACCGCCTTCCCGCCTGACCTCCTCGAACACGTCGAACTTCATCGCCTCAGGGTCATCGATCAGCCAGTGGCAGCTCGTCTGATCGGTCTTCATCATGTAGGCGAAGGGGCTCCGCTCGAAGGCAAGCTCGTTGCGCTCGTGCGAGACGCCCTCGACGAAGATGCGGGTCGAGCGCGTCCAGACATGGGTGTAGACGCGGATCGTCGGATTGACGGTCGGCAGCGCGAGATAGGCCCGCACCAGAGGGATGCCCTCCTCCGCCAGCCGATCCGAGAAGCCGGCCAGCAGCGAGCCGACATCCGTTCCCCTCAAGCCCTGTTCGATGATCCAGTCTTCGAGATTCGCCATGGGCTCACCATACCACCCCCTCCGAGGATGTCTCCAAGCCGCCGGCTTCACCGGCTCGCATGGCGTGAGTTCGCGTCCGTTCCCGCGATTTCCGTCAAAAGCTTGCGGCGGGCGGCCAGAGCGAAAGGCCGCGTCTCGTCGGCGATCTCGACGAAGGATCCCGGCCCGCCGATGACGCTCTGGCCATAGTAATCCTCCAGCGACATGCCGCCGGGCCCACCCGGCCGTCCGCTGCCGGGGCGGCGGATGGCGAGGGCGTTGATGGTGAAGCCTTTCGCGAGCGCATCTCCCCTCGCCTGTTCCAGGGAGCGCCCGTTCATGTTCGGGCCGTCGCCCGACACGTCGATCACCTTGCGCGTGCCGTCATGGACGTTGTTCTCCACAAGACGCACGGAGAAATCGATGGCGTTGGAGATGGAGTTGTAGCCGTAGGCGCCACGCGGCGCGCTGACGAGTTTGTCCGCGAAGACCCGCGCACTCGCCTCGTCGCGGATGACATGCCAGTCGACGATAAGCACCTGCGAGCTCGGCCCGCCCCATTCCATGAACGCGACTGCGATGGCGCCGAGGGGACCGTCCTTGATGCCCGTGAGCACATCGGGATTGGTGAGCGCATCCGCCCAGCCCTGACGCTGCAGGCGGAGTTCCGCATCGTCGATGGAGCCGGACCCATCGGCGGCGAAGACCAGCTCGAGGTCGACCGCCTCGGCCCAGGCCGGGGCGCTCAGGAGACCGAGGGCGAAAAGGCTGTTCAGGACAAGACGCATCGAGGGCTCCGGCTTTCGGGCGATGCTGGAGGCATTTAGGGCAATATGAAGGTGGGATGGTCCAATCGGGCGATCACAAAGTTGTTGGCGATCGCTGCACTGTCATCCCGGGGCGGCTCGCAAGAGCCGAGCCCGGGATCCATAACCGCTAACACTGCTAAAAGAGGCGCAAGGCCGTTCGCACTTTCCTGAAACGCCGTGGCTATGGATCCCGGGCTCCGCTTTCGCGGCCCCGGAATGACGGTGAGCGATCTCTCAGGCCGCCCTGAGTTTCCCCTTGGCATGGGCAAAGGCCCAGTAGAGCTCGCGGGCTCGGCGATAGAACGGGCCGGGCTGGAGATCGCGGCTGTCGATGCGCAGCACCGGCATCACCTTCGAATAATTGCCAGAGATGAAGATCTCGTCGGCACCGGCGAAATCCTCGTAGCGCAGGGTGCCCTCGACCACCTGCGTGCCGTCGTCGCGCAGGAGCTGGATCACGCGCTGGCGGGTGATGCCATTGAGGAACGTGCCATTCGGATAAGGCGTGTAGACGACACCGTCCTTGGCCATGAACACGTTCGACGTCCCGGTCTCGGCGACGTTGCCGAGGGCATCGCATACGAGAGCGTTGTCGAAGCCCTTTTCCTTCGCCTCGCGGAGAACGCGGGCATTGTTGGGATAGAGCGCTCCGGCTTTTGCATCGGTCGGCATGGATTCGAGGGTCGGGCGGCGGAAACTCGACTTCATCACCGAGAGCCCGCCCGGCACAGGCATCGGCGCCTCGAAGAGGGACAGGCAGAACTGGGTCGATTCCGGATCGGGCGCGATGGTGGCCAGGCCTTCTGCCTCGCCCCAATACATCGGCTTCACGTAGAGCGCCGTGCCGGGAGCAAACTTCTTCACGCCCTCCCCGACGAGATCTACGATCGCCTGGGCTTCCATGGTGGGCTTGAGGCCGATGGTCGGGGCCGAGCGGTTGACGCGCTCGCAATGCCGGTCGAGATCGGGGGCGACGCCCTCGAACACGCGGGCACCGTCGAAGACCGAGGAGCCGAGCCAGGATACGTGGGAACGCGGACCGATCAGGGGCGGATTGCCCTCATGCCACGCGCCGTTGAACCAGTTCCAGGTCTGCGAATACCAAGCCACTTGTCTCGTCCTTTGGGTCAGAATGACTGCCGCATCGAATCCCTTGCCGGCCCCATCGTCAATCGTTCCTTCGGCCATCGCATATGAAGTCTTGTGATGGGTTCCATGAGGACGGCTGATCATTGACCTCGTTAGGTGCCGATCCTTACACAATTCCGTCCCGCGCTCTTGGCCTCATAGAGCGCCCGGTCCGCCCGGCGCAGGATGGAAGCACGGTCGTCTCCGGGACGGGCCTCGCTGATGCCGGCGCTGAAGGTGCAGGGCAGATCGACGGCGCCCGCTGCGAGGCGCGCCGGCGTGAAGCCCTGCCTGATCCGCTCGACGATCCCGAACGCCTCATCGGCACAGGCGGCGGGCAGGAGCAGCAGAAACTCCTCGCCGCCCATCCGACCAAGGATGTCCTGCTCCCGCGCCAGCCCCCGGCAGATGGCCGCAAAATGCCCGAGGACCGCATCGCCGGCCTCGTGCCCGTGATCGTCGTTGATGGCCTTGAAACGGTCGATATCGATGATCGCGAGTGACAGACCAGCCTCACCCGCAGCCAGCATCTCGTCGAGGCGCTCCAAGATATGGCGCCTGTTCGGCAGGCCGGTGAGCGGGTCGGTCCGGGCCGCGATAAGCGCGGCATCATGGGCCCCGCGCAAAAGCTTCTCGTTGTGCTTCAGGGCGGTGATGTCCGCACCCACCGTGAGAATCCAGCCGTTCGGCAGAACGATGTGCTCGATCCAGAACCAGCGCCCGTCCAGGAAATCGGTCTCGAACGCCTTGCGCGGCACGCTGCGCCGCCGTGGGAGCGTGCGGGCGATCAGGGCCTCCACATCGTCGTCGAGACGAACGCCGATCCCCTGCCGCGCACCGTGGCGCAGGATTTCGCTGAAGGTGAACGGCCCCTCGAAATCGCCCAGGAACATGTCCTGATAGGTCCTGTTCGCGTAACGCAGGTTGTCGTCGGCATCGTAGATCGAGACTGCCTGCCCGCTCTCGGTCAGCGCCTCCACCAGGGACTGCAATGTCTCGTCGTCGAGCAGTGAAACGAATTTGGCCATCGGCACCTGTACCAGGGCATCCTGCGGACGCAGAGCCGGTCGTAAGACTATTCCATCACGCGATGCCTTCAGAATGAGGCGTATCTTGGGAGACGCGTCAAGCGGCTGGAATGCAGGCTGAAAATAGGCATCGTTCAGGACTAGTTTCGGTCTTTCCCCGCGCGACCTAAGGGTTTTCACTGATTGCCGGCAGTTGCGCTCCTCGCCAGGATGATCCGGCAGCCTCCAAACATGTCCCCTCGTGTACGCGAAGGGCTGCTGACTGGAGCCGCCCCCGGGGCGGCTCCCTTTTTCGCGCGCGGAGTCGGCGATTCAGGGAAATCCCGGTCTCGATTCAGGTCAAACCCCAATAGCCCGCAGCCGCACGATGGCGGAAAGTTCCAGCATACGACCCCGGCTTCCATCCATCTGCGGAGGCTGTCATGAATGCGCGCGCCTGTGTCCTCATCACCGTCCTGACCACCTTGATGCTGTTGGCGCCGGCGGCGCAGGCTGAGACGATCCCGACCGCCAACGGGGATGTGGCTGGCGTCACGATCGTCACATCCAACGGCAAGCAGAATCGTGTTCAGAAGCCGTCCTCGGCCCAACGCTTCGATCGCCGCCGCAGAGCCAGCGACTTCGTGGATCTGATCAAGACCGTCATCCGAGATCGCGGCCCGGACCTGTGCTCCCGCTATGGCGGTGAGCCCGACTGCATCGAGGAAATCGAGATCTGCTTCTCGATGCTCGACAAGGACGACGATCTCATGAAGATTTGTCTCAACACGGCTCCCGAGGGACGCGGCCCGAACAGAGCCGAGAAGATGAGATTGAGGCGCTAGAGCATTTTTGGCGAAGTGGATCCGGTTCGCCGTCAAAAATGCGGCAAAGCAAGGGAGAGAGGTGCTTCCACGTCAGTGGAAGCACTTCTAGCGTATCGTGCGAAACGGACGATGCGTCGTTCAATGAGGTCGAGCATCGGGGGCGTACCGTGAATGAAATGACCGAAGAAGCGGGTCTCGCCATGGACCGACTGGATCAGGTCGGTGTCGCGCTGGAGGCGGGATTCAAAACAAGGCTTCAGAACCTTGCCAACGTCGGAAGCGAGTGGGCAGCACTCCTTCAAGGTCTCAGCGCCGGCGGGCTCTCGCTGACCGCTTATCTTGCCATTATCGTCGGGGCGCTGCTGGTTTCGGTCTTGGCCTTCTATGCGGCGCAGCGGATCATGCAGGCCCTCGTCGCGCGCTCCGGCCGCTTCTCATCCTTCATCGACATCGCGACGTTCGTCCTCACCGCTCTCATCGTCGCGCTCGTCTTCCGACTCGTCCTGCCGGACGGGACCGGGCGCCAGGTTGCGCGATTCTGGGCCATCGCCGCTCTCGTCAGCCTCCTCGTGCATCGCATCATCACCGGCCTGCTGCTCGGCAGGGGGAGACGCGGCGAGGCAGGCACTCCGCTCGCTTCCTTTGCTAGAACCCTGTCGCTCGGGTTCGCATGGGGCCTCTTCGGTTTTGCCGCATTGGCGACCCTGAGAACCTGGAATGGTGGTCCCGGCCTGAGGGATCTCATCGGCACATTCCTGGTCAGCGTGCCCGTCACGGCCCTTCTCGTCTACGCCTATTGGTCACACCGCAGGGTGGTCACGGCCGAAGTCGCCGGACCGGAGCCGCGCACGGGCTGGCGCGAGCGGTTCGCCACGATCTGGCCGGCCATCGCCATCTTCGCCCTGATCGGCACCTTCGCCGCGCTCCAGGCCGCGGCAACCCTTGCGCGCCCGCTGCCGGGCCTGGCGATGCTCGGAACGCTGCTGATGGTTCTCGTCGCGCCCCATGTGGACAGCGTGATCAGGAACTGGTCCGAGCGGCGCAAGGGTGATCCGACATCGTCCCTGCTTGCCGCGACCCTGCGGCGGATGGCACGCTTCGCCTTCGCCATCCTGGTGCTCGGGCTGCTGGTCTATCTTTGGGCCCTGCCGGCCCTGACCTCCCTCGGCTTCGACGTGACGCTGATCCGCGAGAAGGCAGTCGGGATCGTCGTCATCGCCCTCGTCGGCGCGCTGCTCTGGAACGGGACCGCCGCCGGCATCGAGCGCATCCAGGCGAGGGAGCGCCACGCGCCGGCGGCCGTCTCGGAAGACGATGCCCATGTTCCTCACAGCCGTCTGGGAACCCTGCTGCCGCTGCTCAACGGGACCGCAAAGATCGCGATCCTCGTCATGTCGATCCTGACCATGCTCGTCATTCTCGATGTAAACGTATGGCCGCTGATCACGGGCCTCAGCGTGTTCGGCCTTGCCCTCGGCTTCGGCTCGCAGACCCTGGTGAAGGACATCGTGTCCGGCCTGTTCTTCCTGCTCGACGATGCGTTCCGCATGGGCGAATACATCGAGACCTCGGGCGCCAAGGGAACGGTGGAACGGATCTCGGTGCGCTCAGTGAGCCTGCGCCATCCCCGCGGGGCGATCGCGACGATCCCCTACGGCCAGATCGGCAAGATCCAGAACTTCAGCCGCGACTGGGTGATCGAGAAGCTCGTTTTCCGCGTCGCCTTCGACACCGATGTCGAGAAGGTCCGCAAGCTGTTCAAGCAGATCGGCAAGGAGATCGCCGAGGATCCCGAATTGAACGAAGACCTGATGGAGACCTTCAAGAGCCAGGGCATCGCCTCGGTGGAGGACGGCACCCTGCTCGTGCGCGGCAAGTTCAAGGCGAAGGCCGGCAAGCAGTTCGGCATCCGCAAGGCCGTCCTTTCGGCGGTCCAGCGCTCCTTCCGCGAAAACGGCATCCAGGCTGTCCCGCGGCCAATTCCGGCGCCACCCGGCGCGGGAGCGGCGCCGTCGTAGTCTTACTTGGCACGCATGCGTAAACATCGGAAAGTGTCGACAACCTCCATGCTTCAGGGCATGGATCATCACGGGGATGCCTCCTAGGCGACAAGGGAAGCACGCGGATCATGAGCGGAATGAGCGACGCAGGACATCCGCGCGTAGGCGCTACGCGCAGGCTTGCCCGGGGCACTCTGCTTGCCCTGTTATGCGGATTGGCAGCCTGCGCGAGCCCGCGCGGCACGCTGCTTCCGGTGGCGGAGACGGTTCCCGGCGCCACGAAGGTCGACATGCTCGTCGCCACCACCCGCATGCGGGCGGAGGATCCGCAGGAATATTTTTCCGGGAATCGCGGGCCTCGGCTCTCCTTCGCCGAATTCATCGTATCCATCCCGCCGGAAGCGAGCCGCAAGCCGGGCGAGGTGCAGTGGCCGCAGAGCACCCCCGGCAACCCGGCGACCGATTTCGTCACCTTGAAGGCGGATGTGATCGACCGCGATCAGGCGACCGCCTGGTTCCGCCGCACCGTGCGCAACGTGCCCAAGCGCCGGGTGCTGGTGTTCATCCACGGCTTCAACAACCGCTTCGACGATGCGGTCTTCCGCTTCGCGCAGATCGTGCACGATGCAGGCACGCCGGTGGTGCCGGTGCTGTTCACCTGGCCGTCGCGCGGCAGCATCCTGGCCTATGGCTACGACCGCGAGAGCAACACCTATTCGCGCAACGCGCTGGAAACGACCCTGCGCACCATCGCCCGCGATCCTGACGTCGGCGAGATCTCGATCCTGGCGCATTCCATGGGCAATCTGGTCACCTTGGAGGCCCTGCGCCAGATGGGGATCCGCGACGGCGGAGTCACACCCAAGATCAAGAACGTGCTGCTCGCCGCACCGGATGTGGACGTCGATCTCTTCCGCGAGGCGGTGCTCGACATGGGCAAGCAGCGTCCGAGCTTCACACTCTTCGTGTCGCAGGACGACCGGGCACTCGCCGTCTCCCGCCGCCTCTGGGGCGACGCGGTGCGTCTGGGTGCCATCGATCCCGAGCAGGAGCCCTACCGCACCGGTCTCGAGAAATCGGGCATCACGGTGCTGAACCTGTCCAAGCTCCGCACCGGCGATCCGCTCAACCACAGCAAGTTCGCGGAAAGCCCCGAGGTCGTGCGCATGATCGGCAAGGAACTGGCCGAAGGGCAGACCCTCACGGATTCACGCGTCGGCGTGGGCGACCGGATCATCCAGGTTACGGCCGGAGCCGCCGCCGCCGTCGGCACGGCGGCGGGGCTTGCCGTCTCCGCGCCGGTCGCCGTCATCGATCCCAAGACCCGGGAAAATCTCCAGGGTCACGTCGAGAACCTGGGCCAGGCCGTCGCCGGAACAGTCGATCAGTAAGGGGTCGCGCGCCTCATTCGGCGGGGGCGGCCGGGGCGACCCCCGTCACCTTGGCCGAGGGCTCCTCGCTAAGCCAATGATAGAGCATGCCACCCAGCATGCCGCCGATCATGGGCGCGGCCCAGAACAGCCAGAGCTGCGCCAGAGCCCAGCCGCCCACGAACAAGGCCGGTCCCGTGCTGCGGGCCGGGTTCACGGAGGTGTTGGTGACGGGGATTCCGACGAGGTGGATCAGCGTCAGCGCGAGGCCGATGGCGATGGGTGCGAAGCCGACCGGAGCCTTGCCGTGGGTTGCGCCCATGATGATGAACAGGAACATCATTGTCAGCACGACCTCGGTGACGAGTCCGGCAAACAGCGAGTATTTGCCCGGCGAGTGATCGCCGTAGCCGTTCGCGGCGAAGCCCTTGGCGAGATCGAAGCCGGGGGCGCCGCTGGCGATGGCGTAAAGCACGGCGGCAGCCACGATCGCGCCGATCACCTGCGCGATGATGTAGGGGCCGATATCCTTGCCCGGGAAGCGCCCGCCCGCCCAGAGGCCCACGGTGACGGCGGGATTGAGATGGCAGCCGGAGATATGCCCGATGGCGTAGGCCATCGTCAGAACCGTCAGCCCGAAGGCGAGCGACACGCCCAAAAGACCGATGCCGACCTCGGGGAAGGCTGCGGCGATAACGGCGCTGCCGCAGCCCGCGAAGGTCAGCCAGAACGTGCCGATCGCTTCGGCGGTACATTTGCGGATATCCATGACCTGGTCCTCCTGCGCATGGCAGCGGCCGAGCCGGAAAGGGATGCCTCTCTGGGACCGATCTCGTATCGGCTCCGGCCGACCCTGCGCTGAAGCCGCAGGTTGCGCTGAATCGCCGTACCGCACCATTGGGGGAACACCTGAACGCAAATGGTGGAAATCCTGAGCCGCGTCAGGTGTCCGTTTCGCGTTACGGTTCGACGAGCTTGTTGCGGATGGCGTAGCGGACGAGCGTCGCGGTGGAGTTGGCGTTGACCTTGCGCATCGCCGAGGAGCGGTGGCTCTCCACCGTCTTGAGATTGAGCCCCAAGATCTGCGCCGTCTCCTTGTTCGAATGCCCCTCGGCGATCAGCTGCACCACCCGCCGCTCGCGCGCGGTCAGCACCCCGTCGCCGGTATGGCCCTGGGCCAGATAGGCATTGAGCAGCGTCTCCGACACGCGGCCGGTGAAGAACGGCTTGTGCCGGGCAAGCGATTCCACCGCCGCGATCAGGAAGCGGCGCGCATCCGATTTCAGCAGATAGCCCCGCGCCCCCGCCTCGAGCAGCTCGCGCACCAGAGGCTCGCTCTCGTGCATGGTGAAGATCAGCACTTCCGTCTGCGGCTGCACGGCGCGGATCTCGCGCGTCGCGTCGACCCCGTTCATCGACGGCAGCTGGTAGTCGAGGATGGCCACGTCCGGCTTGGTCTCGGCGGCAAGCTGCACCGCCTGGCGCCCGTCCTCGGCCTCCGCCACCACCTCCCAGCCCGGCTGACCGCCCAGGATCGTGCTCAAGCCAGAGCGCACAACATCATGGTCGTCGGCAATCAGGATACGCATGAATGAAGCCCTCCTCCTGTATCACCGAAACACCCGAACTCATCACTTGGGACAGACCCGGAAGCCGACCTCAAGAAGCCTGCGCTGCAGGGTAGTCCTTCCCAACGATGCCATCCGCATCGCGCGGCGCGGCGGCTCGGACGACCGTGCCCCGCCGATTGCTACGGATCTTGAGATTGCCGCCGAACTGGCTCAGCCGAATGCGCATCCCCGGGATGCCGACGCCGAGCGTCGTCCTCACGCCGGAGCCGGCGCGCCTGCTCTTCATTCCCAGCCCGTCGTCACCGATGCTCAGGATGACCTCGCTCGGCGTGAGACGTAAGGATACGGTCACGTTCTTTGCTCCGGCATGGCGATGCACGTTGGCAAGCCCTTCCTGGACGATGCGGAACAATGCGCGCTGCAGCTCGGGCGCAAGAAGCTCGGTTCCCTCGGCGAGGCGGGTGGCGACGTCGAGCCCGGACCTGTCGGCGAAGCCTTCGGCGAAGGCGCAGATCGTGGCGGCCAAACCCTCCGTCTCCAGTCCCGGCGGGTGAAGCAGATAGGTGAAGATCCGCAGTTCCTTCAGCGCCTCCTCGAGCGAGCGATCGATCTCGTCGAGGATCCGCTGCCCGGCCGGCGGCAGCCCGAGGGCTCCGACCTGCATCAGGCTGAGGCCGACGGCGACCAGATGCTGCGCTGTCGAATCGTGCAGCTCCGCCGCAATGCGCCGCCGCTCCTCCTCCTGGAGCGTCAGCATGCGCTCGGACATCTCGCTCACCTCCGCCCTGGCGGTCATGATCTCGGTCACGTCCTCGCGCGCGACGACGATGCGCGCCTCGTCGGCGGCGGAGAAGCGGGAGGCGCGAAGCAGGAACCAGCGTCCCTCGTCCGAGGAGCGCGAGCGATAAAGCGCCTGGAACGACGACTGCCGGCCGCCGACAAGGGATTCCATGCCTCGGAAGATACGTTCCTCCGCAACGCCCCCTTGGCGCGCAGCCTCACAGGCGGCGAGATAGCTCATGCCGGGGCCGGGCGATTCACGCAATCCGTTGCTTTGTGCGAAGCGACGCCAGGCGCCGTTGATGGACAGGACGCTGCCGCTTTCGTCCAGGATCGCCACATGCGCCGACAGCGCATCCAGCGAGGCCTGCAGGAACTCCCGCTCCCTGACCACGGCGCGATGAGCTTCATAGCGATCCGTGACATCGCTGAAAAACACGCTCGCCCCCTCGGGCGAGGGGTAGACGCGGTAGTCGATGAAGCGGCCGGGATGATAGATCGACGCCAGCACGCCATGGAACTGACGCCTGTAATGCATGGCCTGCGCCAGCGCAGCATCGAAGGCGGGATCGTGGCCGACGATGTCGAAATAGGAATGGCCCACGACCTTGCGGCGCTCGTGCCCCCACCACCGCATGGCGGCCGCATTGACGTCGACGATGGTATAGGCGCGGTCGAGGGTGAAGTAGCAGTCGCTGACACTCTCAAGGATGGCGCTCATGCGGGTGTTGGCGGCGGCGAGTTCGCCCCTTGTGGCAACCGCATCGCGCCGCATCGTATCGAGCGGCCCTCCGTTGCGCACCAGCAGGGAGGCGGACGCGCCGCCGACCGCGAACAGCAAAGCCCCGGCCAGGGCGATCCGATAGACCGCCCGCTCGATCGGCTCGTTCAGCATGGCCGCCGGTGCAGCGGAAACCGCCGTGTAGCCCGAAGCCCGCGAGCGGGAATAGGCGACGAGAAGGCGGTTGGGACCTTGGCCGATTTCGAAATGTCCGCTGCGCTCCGGCCCGGCCAGGGCATCGCGCACTTCCCGCGTGTCGTGGAGGAGCAGCTCCCCCGGCTCGCCCGGTCCCGTCATCTCCTGCAGATTGCGGTCGAGGATGACCGTCCTCCAGCCGGACGATTTCTCGCCGTTCTCGGCCGCCTTGCTGAGGTGTTCGTCAGGCAGAACCAGCGAGAGGATGCGCGACATCTCCCCGAACTCGTCGTCGAGCCGCAGGCTGATCGAGACCGTCTGCCTTTGGACGAGGGGATTGTCGACCCGGTCCGACAGGCTCAGGCGTTCGCGGCGCACCACTTCGATCCGGTCCTTCACGGTGGCAGGCAGATCCACGACGCGCGGCAGCCGGGAGCCGAAGGGGCGCCTCGTGTTGAGCAGTTGGCCGTCGGCATCCCACAGGATGAACGAGGATCCGTCCGGATGGGGCGTCGCCTTCAGCTGGGCATCGAATGCCGCGAGATCGTTGGTCTGGAGATGAGGCGACCGGGACAGCCCTTTCAGAAGATTGCCGAGGCCCTGCATCTCACGGTCGAGAAGGTCGGCGGTGGTCACCGACACGGACAGGCCGCGATGGGCCAGCACATGCTGCTCGTGCAGGGCGTCCTTGACTAGAAGACCTGCGGCGACCAGGAAGGACAGGCCGACCGTGAGGGAGGCCGTCAGGGCCACGACACGGCTGACGTTCGACGGGAACGAGAAGCTGCCCGCGAGCTTGATCGAGTTCAGGTCATCCATGACACCCGCTTCGGCATGAGCGCCCCAACCCGATCCGCAGGATCGCTGCGACCCATACGGGACGATAATCCGCGTACGGGAGTGGATTCCCTTACGACACTAACACAGGTTAACCAGGAGACGAAGGGGGCTAAACCCCGTGTTGTGATCCTCGCCGGACCGGTCCGAGAACTCCGGCCGGCAATTCCTGCGGGCATAATGTTGTTACAGCTCGGAGGCGCGCAGAATACGCCTTTTGGGCAGCGGCGGTATCGTGACATGATCGGCGCGACACCCCGTCGGAAACACGCATCATGCCCGCCTCAGCGATTATCCCGGCTCATGCCAAGGCCGTCATCTTCGATGCCTACGGGACCCTGTTCGACGTTCATTCCGCCGTCGGTCGGCACCTCGCCGCCATCGGGCCGGACGCGACGCAGTTCTCAGAAACCTGGCGCGGAAAGCAGCTCGAATATTCGTGGGTCCTGTCGCTCGCCGGCCGCTACGAGCCGTTCTGGACCCTGACGGAGCGGGCGCTCGACTACGCCTTCGCACGGTTTCCGCAGATCGACCGCTCGTTCAGGCCGCTCCTGCTCGATGCCTATCGCAGCCTCGATGCCTATCCCGACGTTGCCTCGACATTGCACGTGCTCCAGGCCCGCGGCCTTCGCACCGGCATCCTGTCGAACGGAGATCCCGACATGCTCAACGCCGCGGTCAATTCGGCGGCGCTCGCCGACAAACTCGACGCGATCCTCTCCGTCGATGCCGTGCGGGTGTTCAAGACGAGCCCACGCACCTACGACCTCGTGCTGCGCTCGCTGGCCATCGCCCCGAACGAAGTCGCGTTCGTCTCCTCCAACCGCTGGGACATCGCCGGCGCGGCGGCATTCGGATTTACGGCGGTGTGGGTGAACCGGTCAGGGTTGCCCGATGAATACGCTGAGCTCGCGCCGAGTGCGGTGATCGCGTCGCTCAACGGATTGGTTTGAGATGCCGTCATGGCCGGGCTTGTCCCGGCCACCCACGCCTTCGAACGTTTGAACCTTCAAAAACGTGGATGCCCGGCACAAGGCCGGGCATGACGGGATGGAGCGCGATGAAGCGAGGCGTGATTTACCGCGCCAGAGCCGCCAGAATCCTCGCCCAGGAGCGCGTCCCCTTGTGGAAGCTCTTTAGGTCGTATTTCTCGTTCGGCGAGTGGATGCGGTCGTCGTCGAGGCCGAAGCCGACGAAGAGGGTGTCGAGGCCGAGCGTGCGCTTGAAGTCGCCGCCGACCGGGATCGAGCCGCCCATGCCGATGACGATCGGATCCTTCTTCCACTCGTCGTGCAGCGCGGATTTCGCCGCCGTGATCGCCGGGAAGTCGTGCGGCAGGGCAAGCGCGCGCGAGCCCTTGTGCCGGATGAACTCCACCGAGCAGTCCTCGGGGATGCGCGCGCGCACGAAGGCCTCGAAATTCTCGGAGATCTTCGCGGGATCCTGATCGCCGACGAGGCGGAAGGAGATCTTGCAGCGCGCTTCTGCCGCGATGACCGTCTTGGTGCCCTCGCCCGTATAGCCGCCGATGATGCCGTTCACGTCGCAGGTGGGGCGCGACTGGATCTGCTCGATCAGCATGCGGCCCTTCTCGCCGGCGGAATGTTTTAAGCCGACCTGGCCGAGGAATTCCTCCTCCGTGAGGTTGAGACCCTTCCACTGCTCCAGGACCTGCGTCGGCGTCTCGGGCACGCCCTCGTAGAAATCCTGGATCGTGATGCGACCGTTATCGTCGTGGATCGCCGCGATGATCTTCGACAGCACGTGGATCGGGTTGCGCGCCGCGCCGCCGAAGGAGCCGGAATGCAGGTCGCGGTCGGCGCAGCGCACGATCACTTCCTCATAGACCATGCCGCGTAAGGAAGAGGTGATGCCGGGCGTGTCCTGGTCCCACATGCCGGTATCGCAGACGAGGGCCACATCGGCCTTCAGCTCGTCCTTGTTGGCGGCGATGAACTCGGGAAGGAACTTCGACCCGTCCTCCTCCGCTCCCTCGACGAGGAAGGTGATGGTGATCGGCAGCGAGCCCGTCTCGGCCTTCCAGGCGCGGCAGGCCTCGACAAAGGTCATCACCTGGCCCTTGTCGTCGGCAGCGCCGCGGGCGCTGATGGCCTTGCGGCCGTCGGGCAGGGTGATGAGGCGCGGCTCGAAGGGAGGGCGCTCCCACAGGCTCAGCGGATCGACCGGCTGCACGTCGTAATGGCCGTAGAAGAGAATGTGGAGCTTGTCGTCGCCATTGGCGTGGCCGAGCACGACCGGATGCCCGCCCGTCTCGCGCAAGGAAGCCTCGATGCCGATGCTCTTCAGCTCGTCGACCAGCCATTGCCCGGCGTTGCGGCAATGGTCCTTATAAGCGGGATCGGTGGAGATGGAGGGGATTTTCAGCCACTGGAACAGCCGGTCGAGGGACGAATCGAGATCGGCATCGATCCGCTGCAGCACTTGGTCGAGATGGGACATGGGGGATTATCTGCCTTGTGGAAGGGTCGCCCCAAGACCTACCCTCATCTCCCGGGGGATCGCAAGTATGCGGTTTCGACGCGGGTTTACGGGGCCAGCGCCTTCGTCATGTAGACGCGCCGAAACCCCTTCTCCTCGCCGCGATGGGTTTCGACGAAGCCCAGCCGCTCGTAGAGGCCGATATTCTCGGTCATGGCCTCGTTCGTGTAGAGCCGGATGGCCTTGAACCCCCGTTCGCGGGCGATCTTCTCCGCATGGGCGATCAGCGCCCGACCGTACCCATGTCCCTGCCGATCCGGGTGGATGGCGACATTGTCGAGAAGCATGGCCCCGTCGTCGGGCAGAAGAACGAGGATTCCGGCGATCTCGTTCCCGGCGACGAGCACATGGACGCAGCGCTCAGCGATCAGAGCGGAATAGTCCTCGAGCATCGGTCCGGGCTTTTGCCCGATGCGCGGGATGTACCCTGAATAGGCAGCCTCCACGATGGCCTCGACCGCGCCGAGATCCTGAGGGCATGCGAGGCGGATGTCCTGCTTCATCGACATCGCTCATGATCCCGGCTGACGGTTACCGTCTCAGCAGACCGCCCAGCGTCCCGCGCACGATGGCGCGGCCGATGGAGCTGCCCTGCCGGCCGCCGATGGACTTGCCGATCTCGGCCGCGAGATTGCCCACCGTCTGGTTGACGATGGTACGGGTTACTTCGCGCGTCACGCGCTGAGTGGTCGTCATCGAGCCCTTGCGCGCTCCCGAGGTTCCGAAGAGCCCCCCGAGCATGTCGAGAATGCCGCCTCCCCCCTCCGCCGCCTTCGCCTCGGCCGCCGCCTGCTCGGCGCGCTTGGCGAGCATCTCATAGGCGGATTCCGGATCGATCGCCTGGTCGTATTTCCCCTTCAGCGGGCTTGCCGCGATGATCTGCTGGCGCTGTGACAATTCAATGGGGCCGACCTGCGCCATGGGCGGGGCGATGAGGGTGCGCTCCACCATGGACGGCGCGCCCTTGCCTTCCAGGGTCGACACGAGGGCTTCGCCGACGCCGAGTTCGGTGATCGCCTTCTCGGTGCTGAATGCGGGGTTCTGCCTAAAAGTCTGCGCCGCCACGCGCACGGCCTTCTGCTCGCGCGGGGTATAGGCGCGCAAGGCATGCTGCACCCGGTTGCCGAGCTGCGCCAATACGCTCTCCGGAATGTCGACCGGGTTCTGCGTGATGAAATAGACGCCGACGCCCTTCGAGCGGATGAGACGCACGACGCGCTCGACCGTCTCGATCAGAGCCTTCGGCGCATCGTTGAAGAGGAGATGCGCCTCGTCGAAGAAGAACACCATCTTGGGCTGATCGAGATCGCCGACCTCGGGGAGTTCCTCGAACAGCTCCGACATGAGCCAGAGGAGGAATGTCGCGTAAAGGCGCGGATTGCTCATCAGCCTGTCCGCCGCCAGGATGTTCACCACGCCGCGCCCGTCGCGGTCCGTGCGCATCAGGTCCTTGATGGCGAGCGCCGGCTCGCCGAGAAACTCGTCGCCCTGCTGGTTCTCCAGCACGAGAAGCTGGCGCTGGATCGTGCCGACGGTGGCCTTCGACACGTTGCCGTAAGTCGTCGTAAGCTGTCCCGCATTGTCGGAGATGAGCTGCAGCAGAGCGCGCAGATCCTTCAGATCGAGCAGCAGGAGGCCCTGCTCGTCGGCGATGCGGAAGGCGATGTTGAGCACGCCCTCCTGCGTGTCGTTGAGGTCGAGCAGGCGTGAGAGCAGCAGCGGCCCCATCTCGGAGATGGTGGCCCGCACCCGATGCCCCTGCTCGCCGAAGAGATCCCAGAACACGACGGGGAATTCGTCCGGCACGTATTCGATGCCGATCTCCTTCGCGCGCTTGATCAGGGGCTCCTTGCCGTTGCCGGGCGCCGCCATGCCGGAGAGATCGCCCTTGATGTCGGCGGCGAAAACGGGGACGCCCGCGCTGGAGAAACCTTCCGCCAGCACCTGCAGCGACACGGTCTTGCCGGTGCCGGTCGCGCCTGTCACGAGGCCGTGGCGGTTGGCGAGCCGCAGCTCCAGATATTCCGGCTTGGTGCTCTTGCCGATGAAGATCTTCCCGTCCTCAAGCATCGTGTCTCTCCAGAATCCTCTCAAGGATCTTAGATGCCTCGTGGCGAGTTTCCACTCTCGAGCTTCTTGATTTAACAGTTTAGCTATGAACTATCGCCTTTTCACCCGCCCCAGGAGAATCATATGGAAGAGCTCATCGCTCGCGTGACGCAGAAGACCGGCCTCGATCAGGCGACGGCGCGGAAGGCCATCGGCATCATTCTCGGCTATCTCCAGAAGGAGGGACCCCAGACCGAGGTCGACCAGCTCGTCGCGGCCCTGCCAGGCGCCCAGGAGGCGATCGACGAATCGAAGAACGGCGGCAGTGGCGGCGGCCTCATGGGCATGATGGGCTCCATGGGCGGCGGCGTGATGGCGCTCGGCGGCCAGCTCATGGGCATCGGCGTGTCGATGGGCCAGATGCAGCCCCTCGGAAAGGAACTCTTCGCCTATGGCCGCGAGAAGGCCGGCGAGGATACGATGGGCGCCATCATGGGCTCCATCCCAGGGCTTTCGCAGTTCGTCTAATCTCTCCGTCATGGCCGCGCTTGTCCCGGCCACCCACGCCTTTCAGGAGCCACAACGCTCGAAAGACGTGGGTCCCCGGACCAAGTCCGGGGATGACGCTAGAGGATGGAGATGACGACCGAGAGAGCTGTATCCGGACCTTCGGCCACCTATCCTTTTGTGCATTCCCACCGCCGCCCGGACCCGGTATCGTCCCGCAAAATTTCCGCTGCTGCCGGACGAGAGCTGTCATGGACGACCTCAACCTAGCCTCCGATTTCCCGCAAGCGACGCGCGAGCAATGGCTCGAGCGCGTCGAGGGCGTATTGAAGGGCGCGGATTTCGGGAAGAAGCTCGTCGCCCGCACCCATGACGGCATCGCGATCCAGCCGCTCTATCCGAAGGCGGAAGGATCGGCGCCGGTCGCGCGCAGGCAGGCGGGCCGCTGGCGCCTGTCGCAGCGGGTCGACCATCCCGATCCGGGGAAGGCGAACGAGCTCGCGCTGCTCGATCTCGAAGGCGGTGCCGATTCCCTGAATCTCGTCTTTGCGGGAGCGCCATCCGCGCGCGGTTTCGGTGTCGGCATCGACAGTGTCGACGATCTCGACCGGGCGCTCTCCGGCGTAATGCTCGACCTCATCGCCCTCAAGATCGAAACCGCGCCCTTCATGGGCCGGCTCGTCGCCGAAAAAGTCTCCGAGCTCGTCAAGCGCCGCGGGCTCGACCCGGCCGCGCTCACGATCGATTTCGGTCTCGATCCGCTCGGCGACATCGCGAGAACGGGGCAGATCGTTCTCCCGTGGACCGACCTGTCTCAGCGTGTCGCGACGACTGCCTCGACACTGAAAGACCAGGGCTTCAAGGCGCCGATGCTGCGCGTCGACGCGCGGGCCTGCCACGAGGCCGGAGCCAGCGAGGCGCAGGAACTCGCAGCCGCACTCGCGATCGGCGTCGCCTATCTGCGGGCTCTGGAGGCTCATGGCCATACGCTCGATGGCGCCCGCGACCTGCTCTCGTTTCTGCTGGTCGCCGATGCGGACGAGTTCCTCACAATCGCCAAGCTGCGCGCCATGCGCCGGCTCTGGGCGCGCATCGAGCAGGCCTGCGGCTTGGACTCAAAGCCGATCCGCCTGCATGCGGAAACCGCCTGGCGCATGACGACGCGGCGCGATCCGTGGGTGAACATGCTGCGCACCACCATCGCCGCCTTCTCCGCCGGCATCGGCGGCACGGACGGGATCACGGTGCTGCCGTTCACGGCGGCGCTCGGCCTGCCCGATGCCTTCGCCCGCCGCATCGCCCGGAACGCGCAACTGATCCTGCTCGATGAATCGAACCTCGCCCGCGTGGCCGATCCGGCCGCCGGCGCCGGCGGCTTCGAGGCGCTGACCGAGGCGTTGTGCGAGAAGGCCTGGGCGCTGTTCCAGGAGATCGAGCGTGAGGGCGGCATGCTGGAGAGCCTGCAGGCCGGCAAGCTCCAGGCCCGCATCGCCACTGTCCGGGCGCAGCGGGAGAAGGCGATCGCGACACGGCGGGAACCGATCACCGGCACGAGCGAGTTCCCGAATATCGGCGAGGCAGAGGTCACGGTCCTTTTCCCCTCCCCCTTGTGCGGAGGGGTCAGGGGTGGGGGTGTGAGCGCTGAACCTAAAAGGGATGGCGCCAGCACCCCCCTCTCCAACTCTCCCCCACAAGGGGGGAGAGAGCAGGACGGGAAGGCCACCATCGCCCCCCTGCCCTCCATCCGCACCGCCGAGCCGTTCGAGCGCCTGCGGGACCGCGCCGATGCGCATCTCGCGAAGACCGGGGAGCGGCCGAGGGTTTTCCTCGCCAATCTCGGCCCCATCGCTGCCTTCACGGCGCGCGCGACCTTCGCCAAGAATTTCTTCGAGGCGGCAGGAATAGACGCGATCACGAATGACGGGTTTTCGGACCAGGACAAGCTCCGTCAGGCCTATCTCGACAGCAAAGCGAAGCTGTCCTGCATCTGCTCGACAGATGAGATTTACGAGAAACACGCTGTGGAGACCGCAGAAACCTTGCGATCGGCCGGATCTCCCCTCATCCATCTCGCAGGGCGCCCAGGAAGGCATGAAGAGGCATGGAAAGGCGCCGGCGTCACCACTTTCATCTTCACCGGATGCGACACCCTCAAGCTTCTGAGTCAAGCTCTCGACGAGGCTTGCGCCTGAATTCTCCAGGCCTCACGCAAAGCTGAAAGGCGCGGCAGGAACCTGCCCGTGGGGCTCACGTTGGTGTTGCCCGACATGCAGGTTCCGGAGTGCTCGATGCGTATGATCCCCTCGTTTGGTGTGGCCCTGGCCGCGGCCTGCATTCTTGCCCCTCAGGTTCAGGCCCAGACCAACCGGTTCGACGGCAACTGGAGCGTGGAGGTGGTCACCGAGCAGGGCGCCTGCGACCGGGCCTATCGCTACGCCGTGATCGTCCAGAACGGCCGTGCCCGCTACGGCGGGCCGGAGAATTTCAACGTGAACGGCCAGGTCAGCCCGAACGGCTCCGTCTCGGCCAGCATCTCCCGCGGCCAGGACCGCGCCAACGTCTCGGGCCGTCTTTCGGGCCCGGCAGGGCGCGGCACCTGGTCGACCGCCGGAGGACGGGTCTGCTCGGGCTATTGGAATGCGGAGAGGCGGGGGTGATGATCCGCTGCCGTCACGGCCGCACTTGTTGCGGCGACCCACGCCTTCAGGAAGCACAACGCTCCCAAGACGTGGGTCCCCGGGCCAGGCCCGGGGATGATGTTATAGGGCGTTAGAGGGGATGACGTCGAGGGTTGTCACACGCCCCCTCCGACCATGCGCCGATAGCCTCCGCCTGCCCGATGCCCTAGAATGACGCCGTTGACATCGTTTCATCCGTCCAAGGCACCCGTTCCAAGGCCATGACCAGCATCCCGGACCTCTCAAAGATCGCCTTCGCCGACGCGCCCCTGGCAGCCTCGCCGGCGCCGAAGGCAGAGCCCTGGCTGACGCCGGAGGGGATTGCGGTGAAGGGAGCCTACGGGCCTGAGGACCGCACCGGACTCGATTTCCTCGACACGTTCCCGGGCGTCGCGCCGTATCTTCGCGGCCCCTACCCCACCATGTACGTCAACCAGCCCTGGACCGTGCGTCAGTATGCGGGCTTCTCCACGGCCGAGGATTCGAACGCCTTCTACCGCCGCAACCTCGCCGCCGGCCAGAAAGGCCTCTCGGTCGCCTTCGATCTCGCCACCCATCGCGGCTACGATTCCGACCATCCGCGCGTCTCGGGCGATGTGGGCATGGCGGGCGTCGCGATCGATTCCATCTACGACATGCGCACCCTGTTCGCCGGTATCCCGCTCGATAAGATGAGCGTGTCGATGACCATGAACGGCGCGGTGCTGCCCGTGCTCGCGCTCTACATCGTCGCGGCGGAGGAACAGGGCGTTCCCGCGAGCAAGCTTTCCGGCACGATCCAGAACGACATCCTCAAAGAATTCATGGTGCGCAACACCTATATCTATCCGCCGAAAGGGTCGATGCGCATCATCTCCGACATCTTCGCCTACACCTCCGCGAACATGCCGAAGTTCAACTCGATCTCGATCTCCGGCTACCACATGCAGGAGGCCGGCGCGACGCAGGACCTCGAGCTCGCCTACACGCTCGCCGACGGCGTCGAATACATCCGCGCCGGCATCGCTGCAGGGCTGACCATCGATCAATTCGCGCCGCGCCTGTCGTTCTTCTGGGCGGTGGGCATGAACTTCTTCATGGAAGTGGCCAAGATGCGCGCCGCGCGCCTGATCTGGGCCAAGCTCGTGAAGGGTTTTGACCCGCAGAGCGAAAAGTCGCTCCCCTTGCGCACGCATTCGCAGACCTCCGGCTGGTCGCTGACGGCACAGGACGTGTTCAACAACGTCACCCGCACCTGCGTCGAGGCGATGGCGGCAACACAAGGGCATACGCAATCGCTGCACACCAACGCCCTCGACGAGGCGCTGGCGCTGCCGACCGACTTCTCCGCCCGCATCGCGCGCAACACGCAGCTCTTCCTGCAGCAGGAAAGCGGCACCACGCGCATCATCGATCCGTGGGGTGGTTCGTATTATGTCGAGCGCCTCACCTACGAGCTGGCGCAGAAGGCGTGGGCGCATATCCGGGAGGTCGAGGAGCTCGGCGGCATGGCGAAGGCCATCGAGGCCGGCATCCCGAAGCTGAAGATCGAGGAAGCGGCCGCACGTACGCAGGCGCGCATCGATTCAGGCCACCAGAAGATCGTTGGCGTGAACTGCTTCAAGACGACGGACGAGGCATCGATCGACATCCTGAAAGTCGACAACGCCGCCGTGCGCGCGAGCCAGATCGACAAGCTGAAGCGCCTGAAAGCCGAGCGCAACCAGGCCGATGTGGATGCGGCTCTCGCGGCTTTGTCGCAGGCGGCGTCCACTGAGGGCAACCTGCTCGACCTCGCCGTGAAGGCGGCGCGCGCCAAGGCGACGGTGGGCGAGATTTCCGATGCGCTGGAAAAGGTCTGGGGCCGTCACCGGGCCGAGATCAAGGCGATCTCAGGGGTCTACAAGCGGGAGGTCGGCATGGCATCGCCAGCCGTGGAGAAAATCCGCCAGCTGGTGGAAGAGTTCGAGCACGACGACGGAAGGCGCCCGCGCATTCTGGTGGCCAAGATGGGCCAGGACGGGCACGACCGCGGCCAGAAGGTGATCGCCTCGGCCTTTGCTGATCTCGGCTTCGACGTGGATATCGGGCCCCTCTTCGCAACGCCCGGAGAAGCCGCGCGTCAGGCGATCGAGAACGACGTGCACATCATCGGCGTGTCCTCACTCGCCGCAGGCCATCTCACGCTGGTGCCGGAGCTGAGAGGCGAACTCGCAAAGTACGGCCGCGACGACATCATGATCGTGGTCGGCGGCGTGATCCCGCCGCAGGATTTCGACGCTCTTACCGAGGCTGGCGCCTCCGCGATCTTCCCGCCGGGAACGGTGATTGCGGATGCGGCGGTCGGACTCATCGAGGATCTCAACCGCAGGCTCGGATACGGGCCGAAGCAGGCGGCGGAGTAGCGTTCTACAGCGTATTATTTTCGATCATACAGATTATGTTTAAGTGTCATTCGCTGGAATAGATTTGGCTATGCTTTCGAACCACTCCCGCAGATCGGGCCGGCAAGTCCAAAACGACTTTGGCACATGAAGAACGGCTTGAAAGAGATCGCCTTCATATGAGTCACCGCTGATACCCGGATCACGTTTAAGCCACTCAAGCGCTATGGGTACAAGATACGGCAGCCCAATTTCCTGCCCTATGCCAAGTCTGACCTCCTCAACAGTCAGAGCCTTGAGAGGCTTTCGCCTCAGTGCATGCGTTGTTCTAACAACATAAGAATCAAAATCAGGCCTGAGCCAATATACGCCTTCCAGCTCTTCTAATGACTTGGAACGATCGAAGATGTCTGTTCGCGTCATTGCTGCTGCGCTCAGCTCACATAACAGTACTGCGGTGAGCAAACCTTTCTAATAAGAGAATAAAGGCACAGACAGAGTTCAATGTCACGCTCGTTGAGCCTCTTGAGCGAAAAATTGGAGTTGCTAAGACCGCTCGATCGCCCGCTTCACCACCTGCTGCACTTCCTTGTTCGACAGGAAGAGATCGTGGTTGATGATGCCGCCGCCGAATTCGGAGGCGTCGGCGACGCGCACGCCCAGCGATTCGAGCCGCTCGCGGTCCGCGGCGCCGGCGCGGATGATGCCGCCGGCGAGGCGGCTCGAGACGGCGAGCGCGCGGTCGTTGGTGGAGCTGATCACGGTGATCTTCTTCGCATCCGGCCCCAGACGCTCGAGTCCGCGGGCGAAAAGGTCGATGTCGATGTCGGGGGCTGCCAGCACCACCGCGCCGATGCGATCCATGGCGCTCTCGCCGCCTGAGGCGCGCAGCATCCGCAGCGTCTCGAGGGTCAGCATCGTGCCCATGCTGTGCGCCACGATGTGGATGCGCCCGCCGCTCGGCGTCTTGGCGATGGCGGTGAGCAGGTCCTCGAGGGAATCGCGCGACCACATGGCGCTTTCGCGGTCGGCCACGTAGCTGAAGGTCGAGGCGGCGGAGGGCCAGGTGAAGAGCCCCGTGACGCCCGCGAACTTGATGCCCTCGGAGAGATCGACGGTGGAGGTGGCCGCGGTCTCGAAGCTTTCCTTGTAGCCGTGGATGTAGAGCAGCAGGTTGTGGCCGAAGGCCGCCTGGGCAAACGCCTGCGCCGCGTTGCTGCGATCCACGTGGTCGACCTTGGCGATGCTCCAGTCGCTGCGCCCGATGAGGGAATCGGAGGGCGGCGTCAGGCGCGCCTCGGCGAAGATCATGTCGGGCGAGCGCTCGCTGCTGAACCAGGGCTTGCGCAAAGGATCGCCCACGGGCAGGCGCGTGGTCGCGACGAGGAGCTTCGGGTCCCGCGCGAGGCCGACCTGGGACGAGACCGGGCTGACGAGCGCCGATTCCTCCCCGAGGCAGCCGGAAAGGGCGAGACTGGCAAGGCAGACGAAGGCGAGACGCGGAATGGAGAAGAACATGGAGCCGGAGGGTGCGAGGAGACGGAAGGGCGGTAGCGCTGTGTTGCTCCCGATCATGGCGGGCGCAAGGCAGAGCCCTGTCGATCCCTACATGGCCTCCTGCCACGGTAAAGCAATGGTGAACACCCGCGCCCGCCTGTCGCCTTGATGGCCGGAGGCCGCGCACGTTACCTTGCCGTGATGCTCGCTTTTCTGTCCCGCATCTTTCTCGTCATCATCGGCCTGTTTCTCTTTCCGCTCGGCGCCCATGCGCTCTGGTGGGCGATGCGCGACGATATCGCGCCGAACCGGATCGCCGCCGACTGGTCGAGCGCCAAGCTCCTGCCAGCGGCCACGGAGGCGCCCCAGGCCATCGTCGCGGTCTATGCCGCGCGGGTCGGCCGCTGGCGCGGCATCTTCGCCCATCACACCTGGGTGGTGGTGAAGGAGGCCGGCGCCCCTCAATACACCCGCTACGACAAGGTCGGCTGGGGCAGCCCGGTGCGCACCAACGGCTGGGCGCCGGACGGGCGCTGGTTCGGCAATGCGCCGCATCCCGTCATCGTCATCGAGGGGCCTGAGGCCGAGCGGCTGATCCCTCAGGTCCGGAAGGCGGTCACGAGCTACCCCTACCAGACCTTCGGCGCCTACAACGCCTGGCCGGGCCCGAACTCGAACACCTTCGTCGCCCATGTGATGCGCTCCGTGCCCGAGCTCAGCGCGGCGCTGCCGCCGACGGCGCTCGGCAAGGACTGGCAGCCCTGGCGCGACATCGTCGGCCTGACCCCGAGCCGGACCGGCGTGCAGATTTCGCTCGGCGGCTATGCCGGCGTGGCGCTGGGCTGGGTCGAAGGGCTCGAGATCGACTTCATGGGTCTCGTCGCCGGAATCGACGTGCGCCGCCCGGCGATCAAGATCCCCGCCTGGGGACGAATCGGCATGGATCCGATCATGTGGTGATTTGCTGAATGATAGCGAAGTCTGCGCTGTTCGCGTTCGAAGAAAAGGCGCGGGTTCACCTCTCCTTGCGGGAGAGGTCGACGCGCGTCAGCGCGGCGGGTGAGTCACAGGTCTATCCGGAAAGCGCTCTCCCCCTCACCATCGCTGCGCTCGACCTCTCCCCACCGGGGAGAGGTAGGGCTGCGGCAGCAAGAACGGATCTCGGGAACACCCCAGATAGAAGGTGAAGCTGGATTCCTTCTTCCATAACGTGACTTGTCGGAAAGTTCATGTTGCCGAAAGGCTCGTATCGACGAATGAATCGCCCTCGTCGAAACATCACGGCGGGGACCGAGCGGTCATGAGCGAGGTTGAACGGGGACGGGATCTGAAGGGTAGCTGCGCCTGCGGGGCGGTTCGCTACCGGCTGACCCGAGCGCCGATGTTCGTGCATTGCTGCCACTGCCGTGATTGCCAGCGCCAGACGGGCAGCGCCTTCGTCGTGAATGCATTGATCGAGACAGCCTGCATCGAGCTCATCGAAGGCGAGCCTGTCGCCACGAACATGCCCACCGACAGTGGCCGTCCTCACGACGTCTACCGCTGTTCGTCCTGCCAGACGGCCCTGTGGAGCGATTATGGGCGACGTCCGGCGCTGCGGTTCGTGCGCGTGGGAACCTTGGACGAGCCGGAAGCGGTTCCGCCCGACGTTCATATCTTCACGCGATCCAAGCTACCCTGGTTTTCGCTGCCCGAGCGGACGCCAGCTTACGACGTCTATTACGACATGCAGAGCCTCTGGCCCTCGGCCAGCCTGGAGCGCCGCCGGGCCATCCTCGGTTCCGGGTGAGGCCAGATGGTCGAGAAACCAGATCCACTTTTCCCCGCGATGCGCTAAAGCTCTCCCATGACCGGGGGCTCAGCGAAGAAGGCAGTGACGGCGGAGATGGTCGCCCAAGGCGACCGCGCGGCGCTGGCGCGCGCCATCACGCTCATGGAATCGCGAAGGCCCGATCACCGCGAGGCGGCCCGTGCGCTGCTGCAGGAGCTGATGCCGCGCACCGGCCATGCGGTGCGCATCGGCATCACCGGCGTTCCGGGGGTGGGCAAGTCCACCGCCATCGACACGCTGGGCTCGATGCTGACCGGGAAGGGCCACAAGGTGGCGGTGCTGGCGGTCGACCCCTCCTCGACCCGCACCGGCGGCGCGATTCTCGGCGACAAGACCCGCATGGCGCGGCTGTCGACGGACCCGAACGCCTTCATCCGCCCCTCCCCCTCCTCCGGCACGCTCGGCGGTGTCGCCGCCAAGACCCGCGAGACAATGCTGCTCTGCGAGGCCGCCGGCTTCGACGTGATCTTGGTCGAGACCGTCGGCGTCGGGCAGTCGGAGACGGCGGTCGCGGATCTGACCGATTTCTTCCTCGTCCTCATGCTGCCGGGCGCCGGTGACGAGTTGCAGGGCATCAAGAAGGGGATTCTGGAGCTCGCCGACCTGATCGCCGTCAACAAGGCGGACGATGCGGGCGTGAAGGCCAAGGCGGCGGCGGCCGAATACAAGGCCGCCCTCCATATCCTGACGCCGGCCACCGCCGCCTGGACGCCGCCGGTGCTCACCGTGTCGGGCCTGACCGGCCAGGGCCTCGACGAGCTCTGGACCAAGGTTCTCGACCACCGAAAGCGCCTGGAGGCGACGGGCGAACTCGCCGCCAAGCGGCGCGCGCAGGATGCGAAATGGATGTGGGCCCTGGTGCACGAGCGCCTGCACGAGCGCCTCACCCACGATCCGGCCCTGCGCCAGCGCGTGCCCGCCATCGAAAAGGCGATCGCCGAGGGTGCCCTGTCGCCGAATGCCGGGGCAAGCGAGATCGTCAGGCTTTTGGGGATTTGAGGCGGGGCCGAGGAGGTTGAATCGTCAATCTCATAACGCGCTACTTACTCTCCTCCCCCCTTGGGGGGAGGGAGAAGGCGCCGCGCCTTTCAATGAATTCTGAGACAACCTCTCAGGATGAGGCTATGGAGTGCGAGCCCCTCCCGGACCGATCGGCGGAGTGCTCAGGCCCCCAAAATCTCCGATGTCACCCTCAGCTGTCCGACGTCGAAACCGTTCCGGTTCCTGAGCACCGGATTCGCCAGGGCTTCGACAGCCTTGCGCTCGTCATAGGCCAGAGTGAGGAAGCGCAGGACCAGCCCCGCCATCATCGCCTCGGCGGCGCGGGAATTGCCGTCTTCGGCTTTGAGGGCGACGCCGTAGCCGAGTTCGGGGAAAGAGGCGCAATAGACCCCCTCCGCCCCGACCTTCACGAAGGCGCGCTCGCCCAAAAGCTCCATGAGCCTGGTGTCGAAGAGGCCGGTGCCGGCCACCATGAAGGGGTGGCGCGCCACGGCTTTGCGGATCCGGGCTGCCGCCGCCTTGCCGTCGCCCGGCAGGCCGGCGCCGGTTCCGAAACGGGCGAATCCGAAGGCGAGCGAGGGCAGCGGGATCGCATAGGTCGGGATCGAGCAGCCGTCGATGCCGCTCTTCTCGATCGTGTGGCAGGCGCCGGTGATCTCCTCCATCGCCTCGCGCACGCTGCGCTGCACCGGGTGGTCGGCGCCGACATAGCCCTTGGGGTTCTGGCCCCGGCCACAGGCGAGGCAGATGAAGCCCGCATGCTTGCCGGAGCAGTTGTTGTGCAGGGCGTTGGGGCTAGCACCCTTCGCCGCGAGCGCCCGGCTGGCCGCCTCGCCCAGGGGCCAATGGGTGCCGCATTCGAGACAGCCGACGTCCTGGCCTGCCTTGGCGAGCATGGCCTTGGCCACCGCCGCATGCTCCGGCTCTCCGGCATGGGAGGCGCAGGCGAGCGCGATCTCCTCGTCGGTCAGGCCGTACTTGTCCGCGATGCCGCTCTCGACCAGGGGCATGGCCTGCAGCGCCTTGACGGCGGAGCGCGGAAAAACGCGCCTGTCCACGTCGCCGATCGACAGAACCGTGGCACCCTCGGCATCCACCACCGAGACGCTGCCCCGATGGCGCGACTCGACCAGGTTCCCGCGGGTGACCTCGACAAGAAAAGGATTGTTCATCAATGCCCCGTTTGAAAGCGGCGGTGTTTTGGCGGCACTTAACCCAGAAGTCAAAGGGGGTATTGTTTCAAAACCAAGAAAATCCTTGCTCTTTATCGCAGCTATGCGCGGCTTGCAGCCAAACCGAGACCACCCTAAACCGGAAACTTGAGCTAACTGGGAGTTCCCGATGCGTGTCGCGATGATCGGAGCAGGCTATGTCGGCCTCGTGTCCGGCGCCTGCTTTGCGGATTTCGGCCATGATGTCTGCTGCGTCGACAAGGATCCGGCCAAGATCGAAGCGCTCGACCGGGGCGAGATCCCGATCTTCGAGCCGGGCCTCTCCGAGCTCGTCGCCAAGAATACCCGCGAAGGGCGCCTGACCTTCTCCATCGATCTCCAGCAGGCGGTCCGGAACGCCGAGGCCGTCTTCATCGCCGTCGGCACCCCCTCCCGCCGCGGCGACGGACATGCCGACCTCTCCTATGTCTATCAGGCCGCCCGCGACATCGCCGCCGCCATGGACGGCTACACCGTGGTCGTGACCAAATCGACCGTGCCGGTCGGCACCGGCGACGAGGTCGAGCGCGTCATCCGCGAGGTCAGGCCGGATGCTGATTTCTGCGTGGTCTCGAACCCAGAGTTCCTCCGGGAAGGTGCCGCCATCGCCGATTTCAAGCGCCCCGACCGCATCGTCATCGGCAGCGAGGACCAGCGCGGCCTGAGCGTGATGACCGAGCTCTACCGCCCGCTCTATCTCAACCAATCCCCAGTGCTGGCCATGTCCCGGCGCACGGCGGAGCTGACGAAATACGCCGCCAACGCCTTTCTCGCCACCAAGATCACCTTCATCAACGAGATCGCGGATCTCTGCGAGCAGGTGGGCGCCAACGTGCAGGACGTGGCCCGCGGCATCGGCCTCGACAACCGCATCGGCTCGAAGTTCCTGCATGCCGGTCCGGGCTATGGCGGCTCGTGCTTCCCCAAGGACACGCTCGCTCTGATCAAGACCGCCCAGGATTACGAGGCGCCGATCCGCATCGTCGAGACCGTGGCGGCGGTGAACAGTCAGCGCAAGCGCGCCATGGGCCGCAAGGTGATCGCCGCCTGCGGCGGCTCCGTACGGGGCAAGACCGTCGCCGTGCTCGGCCTCACTTTCAAGCCGAACACCGACGACATGCGCGACGCTCCCTCCATTGACGTGATTACGGCGCTGCAGGATGCCGGGGCGCGGATCAAGGCCTACGATCCCGAAGGCATGGGGGCGGCAAAAGCCGTCCTGACGGATGTCGAGTACACCAAGGATCCGTACGACTGCGCCCGCGGCGCCGATGCCCTGGTGCTGGTGACCGAGTGGGATGCCTTCCGCGCCCTCGATCTCGCCCGCCTGAAGACCGCCCTCGCCGCCCCGGTGCTGGTCGACCTGCGCAACGTCTACCGGCCCGAGGAAATGCGCCGCCACGGCTTCACCTATGTGAGCATCGGGAGGGTGTAAGGGGCTCCCCATGTCATCCCCGGCGGCCCTAGGCCGGGAAGAGGATCCACTCACATGCGTTGAGCTGATGGATTCCCTTCCCCTCCGCTGCGCTCCGGCCGGGAATGACACTGCCCCTCATCCTACCCTCGACGTCATCCCCGGACTTGTTCCGGGGACCCACGTCTTCTGCAGCGCGGCGGCTCCCAAGGCGTGGGTGGCCGCAACAAGTGCGGCCATGACGTGAAGGGTGTCATCCCCGGCGGCCGCAGGCCGGGAATGACGTCACGGCGGAAACAGGAAGGTTCTCACTAGCGCAATCCCGTGCCATATCTCCCTGACAGTCGAATCCTCGGAGCGCCCCATGCAGACCTTCTTCGTCGAGATCAAGTGCAAGCTCGGCAAGACCTACGCCGTCGCGAATGCTCTCGCCGACCGGGAAATCGCCTCGGAGATCTACTCGACAGCCGGCAACTACGACATCCTCGCCAAATTCCACGTGGATGACGGAGTCGATATCGGCCACTTCATCGCAGAGAACGTCCAGATCATCCCCGAGATCGCCGACACGCACACGATCATCACGTTCAAGGCGTTCTGACGCCCGCCTCAGGTGACACAAAGCACAGCGCACCGGATGCTTCCGGAATAATCTCGAGACTCCTTCCTCGGAGTGAATCCCATGTCATCTCGGGCGGACTGGCGCAGGGTCTACGACTTCTGGTTCCCCATCGACCTCTCGCAGGCGGAAATCGGCGAACACTGGCGCATGCTGCTGTGGTGGATGCGCGGCGGCGCCAATGCGGAACTCGGGCAGTTTGCGCCGCTGGTCGACGAGGCCATGGCCGGACGGCTGGATCACTGGCTCGAGACGCCGCGCGGCCGGCTCTCCCTGATCCTCGTGCTCGACCAGTTCCCCCGCGGCCTGTTCGCTGGCAGCCCCGAAGCTTACGCCTCCGACGAGCAGACACTGAAGATCGCCGAGGAAGGCTTTCGGAACGGGCATTATGAAGCCCTGACAAGCCTTTATGAGAGATTCTTCTACTTCCTTCCCCTCGCCCATGCGGAGGGGCCGGATCATCTCGAGCGCCTGAAGAGAATCGTCGCGGTCTCCGAACAGGCGGTCGAGGAGGCCCCGGAGCATCTCAAGCCCGTCTGGCAGTTCTCGCTCAGCCAGGCGCAGGCCAATCTCGAGGTGATCTGCCGCTTCGGCCGCTTCCCGCACCGGAACGAGGTTCTCGGGCGCCGCTCCACCGCGGACGAGCTGGTTTATCTGGCGAAGGGCGATTTCGTGCACATGCGCTCGCTGCCGGCCTCCGCATCCTCGGCCATCAGCGCAGTCGGCTGAACGAGTACGCTCACTGCACGAGAGGCGTCGCCTCGGCGGTCGTCCGCTCCGGCTGACGGGCGATTTCGGCCAGATAGGGGCCGATGCCCTCGTAACGGTCGAGGCGGCGGACGATCTTCGAATCGATCCTGTCGTAGAGTTCGGCCACGCTGACGGCGCGGCGCTTACGGCCCTTGCCCTCCATGAAGAGCCCGGAATTGGCCTTGGCCGCCTTGGGGAAGAGCTTGGAGGCCTTCATGTTCGGGTCCTGATCGAGGACCTCGAGGAAGCGAACCGCACTGGATGCGCCAAGGAAATGGGCGAGATAGAGTTCCGCCTCGGCCAGTTCCCGCTCGCCCTCGGCCTGCAATGCACGCTCCACGTCCTTGATCAGCTCGCCGGCCATGAGAGCAGAGAAGAACGGATCCGTCCGCAGGCTCATGATCCATTCCCGCTTCTTCGAATCGACCTCGAGGTCGCCATTCACGTAGCCGATCGCTTCGGCGGCCGCACCGAATCCATAATCGGCGGCATGGCGGTAAACGGTCTCGATCCAGGTGCTGTCGATGAACTGGAAGAGGCCCTGGGCGGAGGATGTCGGCGCCTTGGCCTCCGGCGAGAGGCTCGATTCCACATCCGCCAGGGTCATCATGTAGACCGGGTCGACGCCAGTCACATGGGCCGCCTTGAGGATGGAGTGGACCAGCCATCGGGGCACCGTGCGCCCATTGAACGGAATGAGTTCGTCGGGGTCGCCTGCCACTTCGTCGGGGATGGCCTGGGGTGCGGGCTTTGCGGGGCGTGGCTTCACGAGGGAAAAGGCGCCGTCGAGGATATCCTTGAACAGGCCCGGCGTGGTCAGAAGCTTCGGCGTGAAATCGGCGGAGGCCATCACGACGGACCCGGTGACGTCCTCGCGCACCGGGGGCGCAGCGATGGGTCTTGCGAGCAGTGCACTCGGGAGAGTGGCCACGGCGGCGGGACCGGCGGTCAGTCCCTGAAGGCCCAGAAGGAGGCCTGCGGCCAAGGTGCATTGGAGAAAACCGCGGAGGCTTCCGAACCTGCGCGCATCCGCAACAGGCTGCGGAACCGCGCATAGCAGCGTTCTCGCGTTACTCATTGTCACTCATCCCGCATGGTCCGGTTAGACGCTCGGACCGTCCCTTGTGTCGTTCTGAGACAAGAGTTGACGGGTAGTTGTGACGACAATCGGTCAGCTTGGCCGTAAGAAGCAGGTTTTTGTTAACCTTAGCCGCAGTTTTCCCCGCAAAAGCTGCGAATTGTCTCAGCCGTCACGATGAGGATTGAGCGACGAGTTGCGCATTCGTCCGTTCGAGACGCTTGGCGAGCTCGCGCATGATCGCCAGGGACATCTGCGGGAACTGGGCCAGAAGCTCGAGAAAGACCCGTTTGTCGATTCGCAGCGCCGTGGTCGGTTCCGCGGCCATGATGGTGGCCGAGCGCGGCGTGTCGGACAGGATGCCCATCTCGCCCACGAGGGCGTTGCCGCCCAGCTCCGCCACCTGGATGTCCCCGCCCGGCGTGTTGAGGAGGACGCTGGCCCGCCCATCGAGGATCACGTAGGCCGCATCGGACGGATCTCCCTGCGAGAAGAAGCGCTGGCCGCCGGCGAACTGCACCCGCTCGCTCGTGAAGGCGAGCAGCTTCAGACGGGCCGGATCCACATCCCGAAACATCGGCACCTGCCGCAAGGACTGAACCTCTGCCTCAAGGGTCATACCACCTCTCCTGTTATTCGTTGCGGTGCGTCCGGCTCCGGTCGGGAGGACCGGGGGGCCGGAGCGACCGTCTTTTCTGTAACGATCTTTCCGTCGCGGAAGCGCAACTGAACATCGAACGCGCCCGCCTGTCGATCATTCGGCAAGACCATGAACAGGCTTTGTTGGTCGAAAAGCCCCAGCAGCAGCTCGACCAGTTGCTGGCTGCGGGCCTCGTCGAAGGGTGCGAGTGCCCCATCGATCACGAAGATGTCGGGACGCTTGACTAGGCACCGGACCAGGCTGACGCTCGCCCGCTCCTGCGGCGACAGCAACCTGCCGGCGGTGCCGACCTGATAATCCAGGCCGATCCGCTCGATATCCTCTTCCAGGTTGAGCTCGCGGACGACCGCGGCGACGGCCTCTGCAACCCGGAGGCGCGCATTGGCGACCTGATAGCTGATGCGCCCGAACAGGAGATTGTCCCGCAGCGGAGCCGCCGCGCAGTAATGCTCCGGATCGTAGAATTCGACCCCTTCGGAGGCAGAATTTTCGAGGACTTCGCGGACAAGGCCTCTCGCCTCCACGATCCGGCCCATCATTCGCTCGTCGAGCAGACCGAGACGGTGCCTGGCTTCGATATAGGCGAGCGGCAGGGCCAGGAGCCGTGTCCTGTCATCGCCCTTCAGATTGCCCTCCCCCCGGCCGCGACGGCGCAGGATGGCCTCGAAATCCTTCAGCTCCTCGGCTCCGATGAAGGAGAACTGCTCGAACAGCGAATGCCCCGGGGGCAGGCCTTCGAAGATTTCGGTCATGGTTTCTGCGATCTGCACGCCCATATGCACCAGATCGTCGGTCAGCCCAGCCCGGTCGATGGCGCTGCGGAACTTGCCGTTTTCCGCGAGATTACGCCCCTTGAACTCGTCGGAGATCGGCACGCCGAAAAGAAGATTCTCCGCAACCGAGGCCTGCCGGTTGTAGCGTCCGGGGTCGAACGGCTCGACCAGATCGGCCATGCCGTTTGCCTGGAAGGTCTCGCGCAGGCGATGTCTGGCATCCACCACACGCTCGGCGAGAGTGTTGTCCCGGTCTGGATCGATCCTGCCGGCAAGGCCGAACAGATAGATGGTATCGCCCATGCCGATCCGGTCCAGGAGTTCGATCAGGATGCGATCGAGATCGCCCTCGTCCTTCGCGCCCACGCTCTCGTAGTCGACCCACCGGTCGGCGATGCTCTCGACGGGATTGCCGGTTCTGAGCGCCTCCGCGATGCGCTTGTCCATATCCCGCTTGTCCTCCTCGGTCCTGCTCAACGGCCTGGAGCGGAGGCCATAGATCAGGTTATCGCGGATGCTGCCGGGGAAGAGGGTCGGATCGACGCCCGCATAGGCCATCCTGCGCCCGACGACGGACCGGGGCAATTGCGCCAGATCGCGCTCGCCGATCCGGACCCGGCCGCTGAATTCCTGACTGCGCCGCGCGACGATGCGCGCGAGGAGGCTTGCCGCGGCACCGCCATTCGACACCAGCGCGACGCTCGCAGGCAGGTCGACCGCGAAGGAGCCGTCCTCGATGATCATGTCCCCATGGGGACCGGCGACGCGGATATCCTCGCCGACCAGCGGTCCGACGAGCGGCTCGTCCTGGGCCGCCACCTCGCCGGATTCGAGCATGAGCGGACCGAGCCGCTCGTCTGCGAAATGCTGGGTGACCTGATCGTATTTCACCTGAACGTCGAGACGCTGCTGATCCCAGTCGATCAGCTCCTTCAAAGGCGGCGGCAATTCGCGATAGGCGGCGATGACCGCGACGAGCTGGCCGATGTCGAGCGTACCGCGCAGGGCGAAGTAGCCGCCGATGGAATAGAAGAAGAACGGGGTCAGCTGCGCCAGGAAATTGTTGAGGGATTTGACGAAGAACTTCCGGTTATAAATCTTGAGCCGGACTGTGAAGAGATCGAACAGGCGTTGGCCGATCTCGGCGCGTTCCCAGTTATAGGAATTGTGAACGTGCACGACCTCGATGCCGTCGAGGACTTCGGCGATGCGGCCTGCGAGCTCGCGGGATGCCAGCTGGCGCTGCTTTCCAAGCTTCAGAAGCTCGCGCCGCAGCCGGGGAATGATCGTGAACTGGATGGCGATCACGCCAAGTGCGATCAGGCCGAGCAACACGTTCTGGATCATGATGAAGACCAGCGCCGTGATGGCCTGCATGCCCAGGAAAATCGGCGTGATGAATGCATCCCCGATGAAGCCGCCGATGGGTTCGACTTCGTCCTTGATGATCGTTGCCGTCTCGGACGATTTGACCGTCCGCAGGGCCTCCGGCGTGAAGCGCAGCACCATTGTGAACAGGTCGAAGCGCATGCGCCGCAGCATGCGCTCGCCCAGAATTCCCTTGGCGACGTTGATCCAGTACTTGAACCCCCCGTTGATGATGACGAAGAACAGGAACAGGGTCGAGAGGCCGAAAAGCAGGCCGAGGCGGCCGACCTGGAAGCCCTCGAAGATCTCCAGATGGCTGCCTCCGAGCCATGCCGGAAGGTCATAGCTGAGATGGAGGAAGGGCGCCGTGGGGTTGCCGTCACGGTAGGCGTCGCCCTGGATGGCCTGGTTCACGATCTGGCGAGGCAGATCGAGGGACATGAAGTAAAACGGCAGAGAACCCAGCACTACCGCGAGAACAATCAGCTGGTCGCGCTTCGAATGGTTCCAAATATATCGGAAGAGGCTCTTTTCCATTGCCCAACGGTTACCACTTCTATACCCCTGGATGAACCTCTTTCCGATCTTGGGCACCGCCTTTTTGATCGGTGGGGACCGTAGAAGGTAGAGAAGGGCGACGCGCCGTCAATCGACCGCCCGTCCGATCAATGGGGCAGCCGCATGGCAGACCTGGTGTTGGACTTCGATGGGGATGCAGGTCCCTCCCCGGTGCAGCCCGGGTCTTCAGGTGGCACGAGGGTCCTCATCTACAGTCATGACACCTTCGGCCTCGGACATCTGCGCCGGTCGCGAGCCCTTGCCAATGCCATCGTCCAGGGCCGCCCCGATACCTCCGTCGTCATCATTTCCGGCTCTCCGGTCATCGGCAATTTCGAGTTCGACAGCGGCGTCGACTACATCCGCATTCCCGGCGTCACCAAGCTGCCGGACGGGGACTACCGCAGCCTCAACCTCAATGTGAGCCTCGACGAGGCGGTGGGCCTGCGCCAGGCCCTCATTCTCCAGGCGGCCCAGGCTTTCAAGCCGGATGTGTTCATCGTCGACAAGGAGCCGACGGGCTTCCGCGGCGAGGTCGTGCCGGCCCTGGATTATCTGCAGGCCGCCGGATGTCGCCTGGTGCTCGGCATCCGCGACGTGATGGACGAGCCGGCCCTTCTGGTGCCGGAATGGGAGCGCAAGGGCGCGAAGGAAGCCCTTATCCGCTATTACGACGAGATCTGGGTCTACGGGCTCAAGGATGTCTATCAGCCGCTCAAAGCGCTGAACCTTCCAGCCCATGTGAGAAAGCGGATCACCTATACCGGCTACCTGCGCCGGGACGTGCCGCCGACCCCGTCTCTCACCAAATATCCCAAGATCACCAAGCAGCCCTTCATCCTGGTGACCACCGGCGGCGGCGGCGACGGGGACGATCTGATCGACTGGGTGATCTCGGCCTACGAGGCCGATGCGGAACTCGAACGGCCGGCCCTCATCCTGTTCGGGCCGTTCATCGACCGGGACAAGCGCCGTTCCTTCGTGGAACGGATCGCCAAACAGCCCAAACTCGACGTGATGTCCTTCGACAACAAGATCGAATGGCTCATGAAGAAGGCGGACGCCATCGTCGCCATGGGCGGATACAATACCTTCTGCGAGGCCCTTTCCTTCGACAAGCGCACGCTCATCGTGCCGCGCACCCGGCCGCGGCTCGAGCAATATATCCGCGCCGTCGAGGGCGAGCGTCTGGGACTCGTGAGCATGCTGAGCGACTACAAGGAGCAGCGCTCGCCCGAGCGAATGGCTGCCGCCCTAAGTTCGCTGTCGTCGCAGCCGCGCCCATCGGAAGTGACGATCCCCGGCCTCCTCGACGGACTCGACCGGGTGCAGGAGCGCCTGAAAATCCTGGCGGAAACGAAGACCATGTCCTCGCCTTCGTATCATCAGGCGGCCGAGTAGCGTCACACATGCCCGCTCCGATGACAAACAGGCGCATCGCCGTCGTCGTGAAAGGCTATCCGCGCCTTTCCGAAACCTTCATAGCCCAGGAAATCCTGGCTCTCGAGCAGCGCGACATCGACATCGAGATCTGGTCCCTGCGGCATCCGACGGAACGCGCCCTGCACCCGATGCACAAGGCGATCAAGGCGCGCGTCACGTACCTGCCGGAGCACCTCTACGAGGAGCCGCTGCGCGTGCTTCGCGGCGCTCTCTGGAGCTTGCGGCAGAAGGGTTTCGGACAGACGATCAAGGCTTTCTGGCGCGACCTGAAACGCGACTTCACCGCCAACCGCGTGCGTCGTCTCGGCCAGGCCTTCGCCATGGCCCGCGAGTTGCCGCCGGACGTGCAGCATCTGCACGTGCATTATCTGCATACGCCCGCCTCCGTCGTGCGCTATGCAGCCCTCCTCACGGGCCGGACCTGGACCTTCTCGGCCCACGCGAAGGACATCTGGACGACGCCCGATTGGGAGAAGCGCGAGAAGATGGCCGAAGCGCTCTGGGGCGTCACCTGCACCGCGCAGGGCGCCGAGCATCTCCAGTCGCTTTCCCCGCCTGAGCACGTGTCGCTCGTCTATCACGGGCTCGATCTCTCCCGCTTTCCGGCGCCGCCCGAAAACCGCCCGGCACGGGACGGCTCCGACCCGCTCGACCCCCTGCGCATCGTTTCCATCGGACGCGCTGTGGCGAAGAAGGGTTTCGGCGATCTGATTCAGGCTCTCGCGGCACTGCCTCAGGATCTTCACTGGCGCTTCGTCCATGTGGGCGGCGGCGAGTTGCTCAACAGCCTCAAGAAGCAGGTGCAGGATGCCGGCATTGCAAACCGGGTCGTGTTCCTCGGCTCCAAGCCGCAGCCGGAGATCATAGCGCTTCTGCGGGAGGCGGATCTCTTCGTGCTGCCTTCGAAGGAAGCGAAATCGGGCGATCGGGACGGTCTGCCGAATGTGATCATGGAAGCGGCGAGCCAGGGTCTCGCCATCGCGGCGACGGATTTCGCAGGCATTCCCGAGTTCATCCGCAGCGGCTTGGAGGGCGAACTCGTGCCGCCGGGCGATTGGGAAGCCTTGTCGAACGTCATCAATCTTCTCGCCCGCGACCCTGGTCGCCGACAGGCACTCGGTGCCGCCGCCTATGCGCGCCTTCGCCAGGACTTTTCCATGGAAGGCAGCATCGACGGGCTCGAAGCGCGCTTCCGGTCCCTAACGGGTGTCCCCAAGCGAGAACCGGAGCCGGTGTGACGATCGCGAGGCCGGTTGCGTTCTATGCTCCGCTGAAGAGCCCGAACCATCCCCTCCCTTCGGGCGACCGCACGATGGCGCGGCTTTTGATGAAGGCGCTCGAACGGGCCGGCTACGCACCGACCCTTGCCAGCGAGATCCGGACGCTCGACAAAGCCGGCGACCGTCAGTGCCAGGACGACATCAGGCAGCAATCGCTCGAGGAGGCCGCGCGTCTGATCGAGCATTACAGATCCCTTCCTCAAGAGCGGAAGCCCTGCCTCTGGTTCACCTATCACGTCTATTACAAGGCGCCGGACTGGATCGGCCCGCGCGTCGCGGAAGCGCTCGGCATTCCCTATGTCGTCGCGGAGGGATCGCGTGCCGCCAAGCGTGCGCAGGGCCGTTGGGCGCTTGGCCACGAGGGTTCCGAGGCGGCCCTCGACTGCGCCGATGCGATCTTCGTAATGACCGCGCATGACCGGCAGGCCTTGGAAACCGCGAGACCTTCGCGCCAGGTGCTCGTCGAACTGCTGCCCTTTCTCGATCTGAAAGACTGGCCTGCCACGGGCACCCGGCGCCCGAGCGATGCCGAACCGCGACTTCTCACCGTGGCGATGATGCGGGAGGGCGACAAGCTGGCTTCCTATCGCATTCTTGCGGCGGCCCTCGAGAGGCTACTGCACCTGCCCTGGCAGCTGGATGTGGTGGGCGATGGCGAGGCTCGGAAGGAGATCGTCCAACTGTTCAGTCCGCTGGCGCAACGCGTACGGTTCCACGGTGCCGTCAACAGCAGGCCCGATCTGAGAGCTTTGTACGAGACAGCCGATCTCTTCGTCTGGCCGGCGGTCAACGAGGCGTACGGCATGGTGCTGCTGGAGGCCCAGGCGCTCGGCTGTCCGGTGGTTGCCGGCGCTTTCGGCGGCGTTGCCAGCGTCGTGAAGCAGGGTGAGACCGGATTGCTGACGAAACCCGGCGACATTGCCGCTTTTTCCGATACGGTCGGCGGCCTCCTGCAGGACCGTCACCGGCTTCGCACCCTTGGAGACAATGCATACCGCTTCATAACCCGGGAACGCGATCTCGATCACGCCGCTTTGCGCTTGCGCAATGCGCTCGAACCGATCACGGCTAGAACGGGAGCATGAGCTTGCGCGTTCTGATCGCCGTCACGCATCTTCTGGGAGCCGGGCATCTCACCCGGGCCGCGACCCTCGCCCGCGCCTTCGCGAGGGAGGGACACGAGACCGTGCTCGTCTCGGGCGGAAGCCCTGTCCACGTGGGCGATCCGGGCGCGGCGTCCTTCGTTCAGCTGCCGTCCGTGCGGACCCTCGGCACGAATTTCACGACATTGCTCGACGATGACTCGAAGCCGGTGGACGAAACCTATCTCGCGAAGCGAAGGGCCATCCTGCTCGATACGCTGAATTCTCTCCGGCCCGACATCCTCATCACCGAGCTCTTCCCGTTCGGCCGCCGGGTTCTGGCGAAGGAGTTCATGGCACTGCTCGATGCCGCGCGCGCCATGAGCCCGCGCCCGCGCATTCTCTGCTCGCTCCGCGATATCCTCGTCGCATCTTCGAAGCCGGAGCGGATCGCGCAGGCGCATGAACGCGTGCTCGGCTACTACGATGCCGTCCTCGTCCATGGCGATCCGGACCTCGTTCCGATCGAGGATTCATGGCCGCTGGACGAACGGATCAGGCCGCTCGTCCGCTATACCGGCTACGTCGACGAGAGTGAGGCTCCCATTCCCGAGCGCGCTCGACTGGGCATCGTGGTGTCGGGCGGATCGAGCGCGGCGAGCCTTCCGCTTTATCGAGCGGCCATCGCAGCGGCTCATGGGATTGCCGACCGGCCCTGGCGTGTTCTCGTCGGGAAAGGCGTATCTGAAGCGGAGTTTCAATCACTCCGGGAAAATGCGCCGGCCCATGTCGCCATCGAATGGGCGCGTCCGGATTTCCGCACCCTCCTCGCGTGCGCGGAACTGTCCATCAGCCAGGCCGGCTACAACACGGTCGTGGATCTGCTCCGCTGCAACGTGCAGCCGATCCTCGTCCCTTTCGAAGCCGGCCAGGAGACCGAGCAGCGGCTGCGCGCAGAGCACCTGCAGAAGCTCGGACTGGCGCGGATCGTGCCAGAGGCGGAGCTCTCGCCGGAGACCCTGGCCGGGGCGATCCGAAATGCTCTGGCGAGCAGGCTTTCTGCTCCCTTGTCGATCTCCCTCGACGGAGCGCGGCGCAGCGTCGAGATCGCGGAGAATCTTGTCGGTTTCGCACCGCACCATCGCCTGGAGATCGATTGGTCGCCCCTGGACCGAGCCTTGAAGCACGCCGCGGATCGCGGCTGCCCGATCCGCTTCTGGTGGCGGGACGACGACGCGGTTGCAGATACGCCTCAGCTCGACCGGCTCCTCGCCCTCGCTCGCCGCTACGAGGCCGGGCTCGGGTTGGCCGTTATTCCGGCGGGCCTTGAGGATTCCCTCGCATCCCGTCTGGCGGCGGAAGAAAAAGCCTTTGCCCTCGTGCATGGCCTCGACCATGCCAATCACGCATCCGTGAGCGAGAAGAAGGCGGAATTCGGGGGCCATAGGCCTCTTGCCACGATGGCGGCGGACATCGAGCGGGCTCTCCACCTGACACGCGAGCGGCTGGGGCAAAAGCTCCTGCCGGTCTTCGTGCCGCCCTGGAACCGGATCTCCCCGGACTTGCTCCCCCGTCTTGCGCAGCTGGGCTTTACAGGATTGTCGACCTTCGCCGAACGGGAATCCGCCTTCCCCGCAGCCGGGCTGCTCCAGATCAACACCCATGTGGATCCCGTCGACTGGCATGGCACGAGAAGCCTGGCCGATCCGGCCGAGATCGTCGCCCGTCTCGCGGCAGCCGTCGAACGCCGGGTCGCAGGAGAGGCGGACGGGGGCGAGCCGATCGGCTTCCTCACCCATCATCTGATCCACGACGATGTCATCTGGTCGTTATGCGAAAGGCTTATCGCCCGCCTCGCCGCGAGGGGAATACGCTTCCTGCGACCCGACATATGTTTCGGCTTGGAAACAAGATCACAATTGAGATCTAATGGGATCTGATGCGTTATGCTCATAGTCCCTGGAGGAGCATATGGAAGCGCCACTCCTGTCGGTTCGCCAGCTGACAGTTGATTTCAACACCGATGCCGGAAACTTCCGAGCGGTCGACGGACTGACATTTGATATTCCCAAAGGGAAGACGGTGGCGCTCGTCGGCGAATCCGGCTCCGGCAAATCGGTGACGGCGCAGGCCATCCTCCAGATCCTGTCGAAAAAGGCCCGAATCGAGAGCGGATCGATCCTCTTCAACGACCCGTCGAGCGGCAAGACCGTCGACATCGCTTCGCTGCCGCCTGAGAGCGATGCCATGCATGCCCTGCGGGGCGGGCGCATCGCCATGATCTTCCAGGAGCCGATGACCTCGCTCTCGCCGCTCCACACCATCGGCGACCAGATTTCCGAAGCGCTGATGATCCACGCCGACGTGGATCAGGCCAAGGCAAACCAGCGAACCATGGAAGTGCTCGCCCGCGTCGGCTTTCCCGATCCCAAGCGGGCCCTCACAACCTATCCGTTCGAACTCTCAGGCGGCTTGCGCCAGCGTGCGATGATCGCCATGGCGCTCATCACGCGCCCTGCACTGCTGATCGCGGACGAGCCCACCACCGCGCTCGACGTGACCACGCAGGCCCAGATCCTGGACCTGATCAAGGAACTCCAGATCGAGACGGGCATGTCGGTGCTGCTCATCACCCACGATCTCGGCGTGGTCGCCAATGTGGCCGACGAGGTGGTGGTGATGTATCGCGGCAGGATCATGGAGGCCGGCTCCCGCGAGAACATCTTCCGCAATCCTCAGCATCCCTATCTTCAGGCTCTCATGCGTGCCGTTCCCCGCTTCGCCATGGCGGAGAACGAGCGCCTGACACCGATCCGCGAGGTGACGAGCGCAACGCTCGCCACGGCCAACGCCCCCGAGCGCATCCAGCCGAAAGGCCCCATCCTGAGGGCCGAGCACCTTACGAAGTGCTTCACCCTCCGGTCGGGCTGGTTTTCCGGCAAGATGCGGGAGATCCGCGCGGTCAGCGAGGTCGATCTCAGCCTGCCCGTCGGCAAGACGCTGGGCCTCGTCGGAGAATCGGGCTGCGGCAAGACCACCGTCTCCAAGATGATCATGCGGGCGCTCAATCCCAATTCCGGCCGCGTGCTGTTCGACGACGGCACCGGACCGAAGGATGTGCACAAGCTGGAGGGCGATGCCCTCACCGCCTATCGACGGTCGGTACAGTTCATCTTCCAGGATCCTTTCTCGTCCCTCAACCCGCGCATGACGGTCTACGAGCTTCTGACCGAACCCCTGCGCATCCATAACATCGGCACGTCCGATGAACGCTATGAGCGTGTGAAGCAGCTTCTCGACATGGTCGGCCTCGACCAGCGCTCGCTCCGCCGCTATCCGCACTCGTTCTCCGGCGGCCAGCGCCAGCGTCTCGGCATCGCCCGGGCTCTCGCCCTCGAGCCGCGCGTGCTCCTGTGCGACGAGCCGGTCTCCGCCCTCGACGTCTCGGTTCAGGCGCAGGTGCTCAACCTGCTCAAGGACCTGCAGGCGGCGCTCGGCCTGTCCTATCTCTTCGTGTCGCACAACCTCGCGGTCGTGGACTACATCGCCGACACCATCGCGGTCATGTGCCGAGGCTATATCGTCGAGGAGGCGCCGAAATCCTCCCTCTTCCGCAATCCGGTTCACCCCTACACGCAGGCGCTTCTCGCCGCCGTGCCGGATCCGGACATTGACCGCCCGCTCGATTTCGCGAAACTGCGGGCGGGCCGCTTCTCCCATCCGTCGGAATGGCCCGAGCCGTTCCGCATCAAGCCTGGCGAGTTCGGTGTCATGAAGGAAATCGAGCCAGGTCATAAGGTACGTCTGGGGCACCTGACAGCCCGGGAGGCCGCATGATGCCGCTCAACACCCGTAAAGCCATACTTCTGGCCGCTGCCATCGGCCTGCTCTCGCTGCCGGCCGGGGCGCAGGATTTCAAGGAACCGCCCTTCTTCGCCAACCTGCTGAAGGACAAGAAGCTGCCGCCTCTCGCGGAGCGGATTCCGAAATCTCCCATCGTGGTCGATGCGGCAGGCCAGTATGGCGGCGACATGATCACCCTGGTGCCGCGGCCGCGGGATATCCGCTACATATCCACCTTCGCCTATACCAGGCTGGTCGGCTACGACCGCGACCTGAAGCTACAGCCCGATATCCTGGAAAAGCTCGAGAACGAGGACGACCGGGTCTTCACCTTCACCTTGCGTGCGGGCCACCGCTGGTCGGACGGTTCCCCCTTCACCGCGGAAGACTTCCGGTATTACTGGGAGGATGTGGCGCAGAATGCCGACCTGTCGCCGGCCGGCCCGCCCGAGTTCATGATGGTGGACGGAAAGCCCCCGCGCTTCGAGGTCCTCGACGAGCGGACGGTGCGCTACAGCTGGGACAAGCCCAACCCGCGCTTCCTGCCGCAGCTTGCGGGCCCCATCGACCCGGGCATCTACCGAGCCGCTGCCTATCTCAAGCAGTTCCACGCCAAATATGCGGACAAGGCTGCCCTCGAGGAAAAGGCAAAGCAGCAGAAATTGAAATCTTGGGCGGCCCTGCATAACCGCATGGACGACATGAAGGAGCAGACCAACCCTGCCCTTCCCACCCTGATGGCGTGGCGCATCATGAACGCGGCGCCTGCCAACCGCTTCGTGTTCGAGCGCAATCCCTATTACCATCGCATCGACAGCCACGGACAGCAGCTTCCCTATGTCGACCGCATGCTCATGGACGTATCGGCGAGCGGGCTCTTCGCCGCAAAGGCCAATGCGGGCGAAGTCGATCTCCTGTTCCGCGGCCTCTCCATGAGCGACATTCCCGTCCTGAAGGAGGGCGAGAAGGCGAAGGGCTACCGCACTCTTCTCTGGCCCTATGCACGCGGCACCGAACTGGCGCTCTATCCCAACCTCAACGCGGTCGATCCGGTCTGGCGGCAGCTCAACCGCGACATCCGCTTCCGCCGTGCCCTGTCGCTCGGCATCGACCGCAAGACCTTGAACAACGCCCTGCTCTTCGGGCTCGGCACCGAGGGCAACAACACCATCGTCTCTGAAAGCCCGCTCTTCTCGCCCGAGCTGCGTACCACCAACGCCGGATACGACCCGGCGGAAGCCTCGCGCCTGCTGGACGAGATTGGTCTGACGCAGCGCAACGGCGCCGGCATCCGCCTGCTTCCCGATGGGCGCGAATTAGAGATCATCGTCGAGACGGATGGGGAGAGCAGCCTCGTCGTCGACGGCCTCACCCTCATCGGCGAGTTCTGGCGCGAGATCGGCGTCAGGCTCTTCGTGAAGCCGCAGGATCGCACAGTCCTGCGCAACCGCTCCTATGCCGGCCTGACTGTCATGGTGGCAGCACCCGGTCTCGATAACGCGATCCCGACCGCCATCATGCCGCCGACGGAACTCGCCCCTATGCGCCAGGACAATTATGCCTGGCCGAAATGGGGCCAGTACGTGGAGACCAAGGGCAAGAACGGCGAAGCCGTCGATATCCCCGAAGCCAAGCGGCTACTCGATCTCTATGCGACTTGGATGAACACCGGGAACCGCACCGTGCAGAAGGATGTCTGGCACGAGATGCTGCGCAACCATGCCGAGAACCAATGGTCCATCGGCACCATTTCCGGCGCATTGCAGCCCATCGTCATGCGCAACGGATTGCAGGGCCTTCCCGCCAAGGCGCTCTACAGCTGGGAGCCGACGGCGATGATCGGCATCTACCGCCTCGATGAGGTCTTTTGGAACAAAGCCGCCGGCAAAGAGGCCCGTCGATGATCCGTTTCCTGTTGCGTCGCTTCGTCACCATGGCGGTGACCCTGCTGATCATCTCGGCGCTTGTCTTCTTCATCATCAAGCTGCCGCCGGGGGACTTCCTGTCCAATCAGATCGCCGAGCTGAGGGCGCAGGGCGAATCCGCCTCCATCGCGAAGGCCGAGTTCCTGATCAAGCAATACGGCCTCGACAGGCCGGCCTGGGAACAATACCTGGTCTGGCTCGGCGTGATGCCGGGCCCGAACGGCTTCTCGGGCCTGCTGCAGGGCGACTGGGGCTGGTCCTTCGAATATGACAAGCCCGTCGTGGAGGTGGTCGGCGATGCCCTGTGGCTGACGCTCCTGGTCAATCTCGCGGTGGTGATCTTCATCCATGTGGTGTCGATCCCCATCGCGATCTATTCGGCGACGCGGCAATACTCCGTCGGCGACTACCTTGCCACGTTCATCGGCTATATCGGCCTTGCGACCCCGAGCTTCCTGCTCGCGCTGATCCTGCTCTATTACATGAACCGCTGGTTCGGCATCTCCATCGGCGGGCTCTACGATGCGGAATATGCGGGCGAGCCGTGGGACTGGCCCAAGATCCAGTCCCTGCTCTCGCATCTGGTCGTTCCGACCGTCGTGATCGGGCTCGGCGGCACGGCCGCCATGATCCGGCGCATGCGCGCCAACCTGCTCGACGAACTCGGCAAGCAATATTACGTGACCGCGAAAGCGAAGGGGCTCGGGCCGACCAAGGCCCTCGTGAAATATCCTTTCCGCATGTCGCTCAACCCCTTCATCGCCGATATCGGCAACCTGCTGCCGCATCTCGTCTCCGGATCGGTCCTGGTATCGCTGGTGCTGAGCCTGCCGACGGTCGGGCCCATTCTCCTGAGCGCCCTGAAGAGCCAGGACCAGTTCCTCGCCGGATTCATCTTGATGTTCGTCGCCGTGCTCACCGTGGTCGGCATGCTGATTTCGGACCTACTTCTGGCCTGGCTCGATCCGCGCATCCGGATGGGAGGCGGACGATGAACAACGCCGTCACCTCCGAGCGTCATTACGTCGATCAGGCGCCCTTCGATCCCGGCAAGACCGAGCCAGTCGGCGCCGAAAACGAGAACTTCTACCGCGCCTCGTCATGGCAGCTGATGTGGTGGAAATTCCGTCGCCACAAGGTGGCCGTCGCGGCGGCCTTCGTGCTGCTTGCCTTCTATGCCCTCGTGCCCTTCGTCGAGGTTATTGCGCCTTACAATCAGACCAAGCGGCACGGCGACTTTCTCTACGCGCCACCACAGGCCGTCCATCTCTTCCACGAAGGCCGCTTCATCGGCCCTTACGTCTATCCCTACACCTACAGTTTCGACCTGGAGAGCTTCCGGCGCGTCTATACGGTCGACAAGTCGAATCCGCAGCCGATCCGTTTCTTCTGCCGAGGCGATTCTTACGATTTCTGGGGCATCTGGAAGGCGGACGTCCATGTCTTCTGCCCGCCGGAAGACGGCACCATGTTCCTGCTCGGCACCGACAGGCTCGGGCGCGATCTGCTCTCGCGTATCATCTACGGGGCACGGATCTCGCTCACCATCGGCATCGTCGGCATCGCGGTCTCTTTCGCCCTCGGCCTCTTCTTCGGCGGGCTTGCCGGCTATCTCGGCGGCTGGGTCGATCACGTGATCCAGCGCATGATCGAGATCCTGCGCTCGCTGCCGGAACTTCCCCTGTGGCTCGCCCTCTCGGCCGCCCTGCCGGCGAACTGGAGCCCGATTCTCATCTTCTTCGGCATCACGATCATTCTCGGCCTGCTCGACTGGCCGGGCCTCGCCCGTGCCGTTCGCTCGAAACTGCTCTCGCTGCGCGAGGAGGATTTCGTCAAGGCTGCGGAACTCATGGGCGCATCCAAGAAACGCATCATCGCGCGCCACCTGATCCCGAACTTCATGAGCCACCTGATCGCCTCAGCGACCCTGTCGATCCCGTCCATGATCCTTGGCGAAACCGCCCTCTCCTTCTTGGGCCTGGGCCTGCGCCCGCCGGTCACGAGTTGGGGGGTTCTGCTCAACGAGGCTCAGAACCTCGCCGCGGTGCAGCTCCATCCCTGGCTGCTGTTCCCGATGGTGCCGGTGGTGATCGTGGTGCTCGCCTTCAACTTCATGGGCGACGGATTGCGCGACGCGGCGGACCCGTATCACTAGAGCATTTTTCGGCGAAGTGGCTCCGGTTCGCCGTCAAAAAATGCGGCAAAGCAAAGAGGAGAGATGATTCCACGCCAGTGGAAGCAGCTCTAGCTTATCCTGCGGCAAGACGGCTCCGCCTTGCCGCCTCCAGCGACGCCCTATCTAACCGGTCGAACATCGATTGGATCCGACTTGCGGAGATGGAGCATGACAACGCTGCTTGCAAAGAAAGACGCCATCGCGACCGTCGCGGTCAAGGATCTGGCGAAAGCCAGAGCTTTCTACGAGAACATTCTCGGCCTGGAGCCCGTCGACGGCGAGGAGGAAAGCGTGCGGACCTATCGCACCGGATCCTCGTCCCTCCTCGTCTATGAGTCGGCTTATGCAGGCACCAACCAGGCGACCTCTGTCACATGGCCTCTCGGCGACGATCTCGATGCGGTCATCCGCGACCTGAAGGCGAAAGGCGTCACCTTCGAGCGTTACGACATGCCGGGCGCAAAGCATGACGGCGACGTCCACGATTTCGGCAAGGTGCGTGTCGCGTGGTTCAAAGATCCGGACGGCAATATCTTCAATCTCGGGAATTTCTAGACCGGGCGGCTGCGGAGCCGTTTTCATCAACGGCGGAACATGCGACACAGCCATATCACGCAGCCCGAACAGAGGTATCCCGTGGCCCAGCACCAGCTTGATGCATCCCCCGAGACAATCCATTGGGGCTATTTCGACGCGAAGCTGCCACCGATCCTCACCATCGATCCCGGCGATACCGTCACGATCTCGACCGTGTCCGGCGGACCCGAGGCGATGCCTGGGGCGCCCTTCGTCATCCCGCCGGCCCTGCCTGCCATTCATGCGGCCCACAAACCGAAGCTGCCGGGCCATATCTGCACCGGACCAGTCGCGGTGCGCGGCGCCAGGGCCGGACAGGTTCTGGAAGTGCGCATCAAGGACATCGAGCTGCACTACGACTGGGGCTTCACCTTTTCCGCGCCGCTGAAAGGCGCCCTGCCCGACGACTTCGACGACATCCATTTCATGAACATCCCGCTCGACCGCGAGCGGATGACGGGCAGGCTGCCCTGGGGTTTGGAATTGCCGCTGAAGCCTTTCTTCGGCGTCATGGCCGTCGCGCCGCCTGTGGCCTGGGGTGCACTCAGCACGCTTCCGCCGCGCCGCAACGGCGGCAATCTCGACAACAAGGAGCTGGTGGCCGGCACGACGCTCTACTTGCCGATCCACGTGGATGGAGCGCTGTTCTCCGTCGGCGACGGGCACGGCGTGCAGGGTGACGGCGAGGTCTGCGTCACCGCCATCGAGACCGGGCTGATCGGCACCTTCGAGCTGCACCTACGCGAGGACATGCAGCTCACCTGGCCCATGGCCGAGACGCCGACGCACGTGATGACCATGGCCTTCGATCCGGATCTCGACGATTGCGTCGTCATCGCCCTGCGCAGCATGATCGACCTGATTTCAAACCGCACCGGCATCACCAAGGCCGAGGCCTATGCCCTGTGCAGCCTCGCGGCGGACTTGCGCATCACGCAGGTAGTCAACGGCAACAAGGGCGTCCACGTGATGCTCGACAAGAGCCTGCTGCAGAAGGACCGGCGCTAATCCGCGTCCGGCGGCGGCTCGTCTCCGAAGATGGAGCGGCCGCCGTATGAGTGGGACTTCTCGCGCTCCCGACGGATATGCTCGCCCACGTCGTGACCCGTGGCATGACGCTCGAGAGCGCGGGCCTGATCGTCGAGCCTCTTCAGGGCGAACAGCTCCTCCTGCTGACCGAGCTTCGCTTTCTGTACGGCTGATTTCAGGACGCGGATGGTTTCGTCATAGACGCGCACCGGCACCGGATAGGGATGCCGGTCCTTGCCCCCATGCGCGAAGGAGAAGCGGGCCGGATCGCTGAAGCGGCAGGGCGTGCCGTGCACCACTTCCGCCACCATCGCGAGGGCTTCCACCGTGCGCGCTCCCACGCCCGGCGTCATGAGAAGGTCGGGAAAATCCTCAGGGCCGCGATCGGCCGCCGCCGCAAGCGTTCCATGAAGCCTGCGGAGGACCACGTCCTTGCCGCGCACGTCGTGATGCTCCGGCATCACCAGATGCGGCAGCAGCGGCTGTGGATTCGTAACCGGCGGGGTTTCTGTCGCGCGCTCCTCCAGCGCCAGGAACTTCCGCGCGATGCCATCGGGACCGAGCGTGCCGAGGATCTCGATCTGTGCCCGCCGCGACGCCTCCGCCCGCCGGTCGGTGAGATTGACGATCGTGCCCTGCCCCTTCCCGTCGATGGCCGTATGCGGCTCGTCGACGAAGCTCTTGAGATCCTCCGACAGCCAGTGATAGCGGCGCGCCTGCCGGGATGCGTCGTTCATGCCCTGCTGCACCACTGTCCATTTGCCGTCGTCGGTGACGATGAAGCCGTGGAGATAGAGATCGAACCCATCCTGGATCGCGGCGCTGTCGACCTTCGCCACCAGCCGGCTTGCATCCGCAAGCGCCGCGCCGTCGAAGCCGATGCGCTCGCCGATGGCGATCAATTCGTGTGGTGTCTGTCGCGAGTGCTTTCCGCGCCCGCCGCAGACATGGATCCCGAGTTCGGCCGACAGGGGCGTCAGCCCGCGCTTGAGCGCTCCGAGAACGCTCGTGGTGATGCCGGAGGAATGCCAGTCCATTCCCATCACGGCTCCGAAAGACTGGAACCAGAAGGGATGCGCGAGACGGCGCAGCAGCTCGTCCCGGCCGTAATGATGCACGACCGCCTCGCTGATTACGCCGCCGAGCCGCGTCATGCGGTCGGCCAGCCATTTCGGCACGCGGCCGGAATGCAGCGGCAGGTCGGCGCTTCCGGCGCGCTTCGCCATCGGGTGGATCCTCTCGGAATTGAGTTCTGAAGCAGATGCTATGCCACGGGTTGCCCAGGCAAGCCACGGCACAAGGTAGGCTCAACCCCACCTCTCCCCGGTGGGGAGAGGTCGAGCGCAGCGAGGGTGAGGGGGAGAGCGCTCTCCGGATAAGGCGTAACCCCTCACCCGCCGCGCTGACGCGCGTCGACTCTCCCTCAAGGAGAGGTCGACGCGCCATTCGCTGATAGGCGATCGCTCACATCCTCACTCTAGCCCCCCAAGAGGAAGAGGGAAACACGCACCTGGCTCCGAACTGAAAAAGGCGCCTCGCGGCGCCTTTTCGATTGTTTGCCTTAGCGGCGGCGGGGGCTCTTTTCGAGCCAGGCCACCTGGGCCCCATCACCCCGGCGTCCTTCCGAACGGTTGGAGGCGGGCTTCCCTTGCGCAGGACGCTGACCTTGAGCGGGACGCTGCTGGCCTTGAGCGGGCCGCTGCTGGTTACCAGCAGGCTGGCCGCCCTGCGGCTGAGCGTTGCCGCCGGGCTTTCCGCCGCGGCCGCGACGGCGCTTCGGGCCCCGCTCGGCGTTCGGATCGGTGCTGCGCGACTGGCCGTGGCCCTGATGCCCGCGGGCATGGGGAGCCGGACGGCCGCGCTGCGGCTCGCGACGCTCGGAGGTCTCGGAAGCAGCCGGAGCGGCGGGAAGACCTTCCGGCAGAGGCTGGACAGGCACCTTGAGGCGGGTCAGCTTCTCGATGTCCTTCAGAAACGCCTTTTCCTCGTCGTTGCAGAACGAGATCGCAAGGCCGGTCGCACCCGCACGGGCCGTACGGCCGATGCGGTGGACGTAGGACTCCGGCACGTTCGGCAGGTCGTAATTGATGACGTGGGACACGCCATCCACGTCGATGCCGCGCGCGGCGATGTCGGTCGCGACCAGCACCCTGCACGAGCCGTCACGGAAGCCCGCAAGCGCACGCTCACGCTGCGGCTGCGACTTGTTGCCGTGGATCGCGGCACCCGCGATGCCGGCCTTGTCGAGGCCGCGCACGACCTTATCCGCGCCGTGCTTGGTGCGGGTGAAGACGAGGACGCGGTCGATGGACGGATCGCGCAGGAGCGTCTCGAGCAGGACCTGCTTGCGGTTGGTCTGCACGAAGATCACGCTCTGCTCCACGCGCTCGGCCGTGGTCGCCACGGGCGTGACGGCCACGTGGGCAGGATTGCGCAGGAAGGACTCGGCCAGGCTCGAGATCGTCTTCGGCATGGTGGCCGAGAAGAACAGGCTCTGACGGTCTTTCGGCAGCAGGGTCACGATGCGCTTCAACGCATGGATGAAGCCGAGGTCGAGCATCTGGTCGGCCTCGTCGAGGACGAGGATCTCGATATCGCGGAGGCTGAGCGCCCGGCGGTCGACGAGATCGATAAGGCGGCCGGGCGTGGCGACGAGCACGTCGACGCCAGCGGCCAGAGCCTTCTCCTGGCGGGAGATGGTGACGCCGCCGAACACCACCTCGGTGGTGAGGCGCAGATTGCGGCCATAGACGCGGAAGCTGTCGGCGATCTGGCCGGAGAGCTCACGGGTCGGGCTCAGCACGAGGACGCGGGGGCTCTTGGGCCGGCGCGGCTTCGGGTTCGCGTTCAGGCGATGCAGGATCGGCAGCGCGAAAGCGGCCGTCTTGCCGGTGCCGGTCTGGGCGATGCCGCAGACGTCGCGACCTTCCATGGCATAGGGAATGGTCTGGGCCTGGATCGGCGTGGGCTTCTCATAGCCCTCAGCAGACAAGGCCTTCAGGATCGGCTGGGCCAATCCAAAATCAGTGAAGAGTGTCAAGGTATTATCGTCTTTCGAACGGATGCGGTGAGCCGCAAAGCATGTTCGGCTTTTGGTCAAGCTGGGCGCTTCAGGGCTCTGAGGCGAGAGCCCGCGTGATGGGGCCGTCGTATGATTGAGCGATTGAAGAAGGGGACCGGGGTCCTCGCCGTTTCGCGATTATCCGTCACGCAGTCCCGCTCAAGCTGCTCGATGACCGAGCGCCGTCGCCTGCTGTGCATATGGAGGCTAAAAGCCTATCCGTCAACTGCGGAGGCTGACATAAAACCGTCATGTCCCCTTCCGGCTCCAAGGCCTGGCGCATCGTCTCGGCCCTCTCCATCACCCATCTGGTCTCCTATGGGACGCTGTTTTACGCCTTCGCGCTTCTCATCGAGCCGATGGAGCGGGATCTCGGATGGTCGAAGACGGCACTGACCGCCGTGTTCTCTCTCGCCCTCGTCTCCTCAGCCTTCTCCGCAGTTCCGATCGGGCAGCTGATCGACCGGGGCCATGGACGGGCCGTCATGACTGGCGGCTCGGTGCTGGCCGCCCTTCTCCTCGCCCTCTGGGCCTTCACGGACAATTATCCGGTTTTCGTGCTGATCTGGATCGGCCTGGGAGCGGCCATGAGCGCTGTCTTCTATGATGCGGGTTTTGCGGTCCTCGCCCTCAATCTTGGCCTTTCGGCCCGGCGTGGCATCACCGTCGTCACCCTTGTCGCCGGCTTCGCCAGCACCGTGTTCATCCCACTCCTTCATGTGCTCATCGAACAGTACGGCTGGCGGGGAACGCTTCTCGTGATGGCAGCTCTCAACATCGCCATCTGCGCCGTCCTGCACGCGATCGGCATTCCCCCCGCCCCGGTGCGGCCGCGGCATCGGAGCGGCGGCACCTCCGTCGAGCCCTTCACCTCAAACCCGCGCTGGATCTTGGCCAAGCCGGCCTTCTGGCTCTTCGTCGCCACCAACGTGCTTCTCGGGATGATCTCGACGGGGATCCCCGTCCATCTGATCCCGATTCTGCTGGAGCGTGGCTTCAGCCTGGAAGCGGCGGTCGCCGCCTATGCGGTTATCGGCCCGGCCCAGGTCTTGGCGCGCTTCGTGACCGGGTTCGGCGAGCGGGCGATGAGCCTGCGAGGCATCGGGATCTTGACCATGGCGCTCAGCGTCCTCGCCTTCTTGGTCCTGCCCTTGATCCCGGCAGGATCCTGGTTGATTCTAAGCTTTGCCGCGTTTTACGGCGCATCCAACGGCATGATCACCATCGTGCGGGCCCTGCTGCCCCCGGAACTGTTCGGCCGCGACAATTATGGGGCAATCCAGGGCATGATCGCGATGCCGGTCAGGCTCGCCATGGCCGGCGCCCCCTTCGCCTTCGGCGCTCTCTGGGCATGGCGGGGCAGCTACGATGCCGTCCTGTTCTCCTGCCTCGCCATGGCGGTGTGTGCCTTCGTGGCTTTCATGCTAAATCTTGCCCTGGCGAAAGAGCTCTGATGCTACCGGATGCGCGGTGACGTCGGATCGATCCCAAAAGGCCATTTCACTTTTGAGGCCGATGCTTTAGACGGCTAAGGAAATCATATTCTGGGTATCCGGGTTATCCCGTTGGAAGGAAAGACGCGTTCCGTGACGACAGTGACCGATCTTCTGATTGTGGGCGGCGGCATCAACGGCGCGGGCATCGCGCGCGATGCGGTAGGCCGTGGCCTCTCGGTGGTGCTCTGCGAGCAGGGCGACCTTGCCGGCTACACCTCCTCTGCCTCCACCAAGCTGATCCATGGCGGCCTGCGCTATCTGGAATATTACGAGTTCCGCCTGGTGCGCGAGGCCCTGTTCGAGCGCGAGCGCCTGCTGAACTCCGCGCCTCACATCATCTGGCCCCTGCGCTTCATCCTTCCCTACGAGAAGGGCATCCGCCCGGCCTGGCTGGTGCGCCTCGGCCTGTTCCTCTACGACCATCTCGCCCCGCGCAAGAAACTGCCCGGCACGGAGACCATCAAGCTCACCCGGCATCCCGCCGGCCAGGCCCTGAAGCCCGGTTTCGACACCGCCTTCGTCTATTCCGACTGCTGGGTCGAAGACAGCCGCATGGTGGCGCTCAACGCCATCGACGCCTTCGAGAAGGGCGCCGACATCCGCGTGCGCACCAAGCTCGTCTCCGCCCGCCGGGACGGCGATGTGTGGGTGGCAAGTCTTCAGAACGCGGAGACGGGCGAAACCCAGGACGTCCGTGCGCGGGTCATCGTCAATGCCGGCGGCCCTTTCGTGGCCGACGTGCTCAACGCCAAGCTCGGACTCAACACCAAGAAGAGCGTGCGCCTCGTGAAGGGCAGCCACATCGTGGTGCCGAAGCTCTTCGACACCAAGGAAGCCTTCATTCTCCAGAATACGGACAAGCGGATCGTCTTCGCGATCCCCTACCAGGAGAAGTTCACCCTCATCGGCACCACCGACATCCCGGTCGAGGCCGTGCCTGACAAGAAGGTCACGATCAGCCAGGACGAGATCCAGTATCTCTGCAACATCGTGAATCACTTCTTCAAGAAGTCCGTGACGCCGGCGGATGTGGTCTGGACTTATTCCGGCGTGCGCCCGCTCTTCGACGACGGCTCCTCGAACGCATCCGCCGTGACCCGCGACTACGTGTTCGACATGGATGCGCCGCAGGGCCAGGCACCCGTGCTGTCGATCTTCGGCGGGAAGATCACCACCTTCCGCAAGCTTGCCGAGCACGCGCTCGACGAGCTGAAGACATACTTCCCCAACATGAAGCCGGCATGGACGGAAAACGCCAAGATGCCGGGCGGCGACATGCCGGATGCGGATTTCGACCGCTTCTTCGGCACCGTGCGCCAGCGCTGGCCGTTCCTGCCCGAACAGGTCGCCCATCGCCTCGCCCGTGCCTATGGCACGCGGATCGAAGAGCTTCTGGGTTCCGCCAAGTCCTTCGCCGATCTCGGCGAGGATTTCGGCGCGGGCCTGACGGCGGCGGAGGTAGATTACCTTGTGCGGCGCGAATGGGCGCGCAGCGCCGAGGACATTCTCTGGCGCCGCTCCAAGCTCGGGCTGCATGTGTCGGTTGACGCTGCGTCCAAGATCGACGCCTATTTGGCCAAGAAAAAAGTGGCCTCCGTCGCCGCTCAATAATTTCGGGGAAGACCATGGCACACTATGTCGGCGCCATCGACCAGGGCACGACCAGCTCTCGCTTCATCGTGTTCGACAAGACGGGAAGCATCGTCTCGTCCGGCCAGAAGGAACACGAGCAGATCTATCCCCAGCCCGGGTATGTCGAGCACGACCCGCTGGAGATCTGGCGCAATACCCAGGAAGTGATCCGGGAAGCCCTCGCAAAGAAAGGGCTGTCGCCCCGCGACCTTGCCGCCATCGGCATTACCAACCAGCGCGAGACGACGCTGATCTGGGACAAGCGCACCGGCAAGCCCCTGCACAATGCCCTCGTCTGGCAGGACACCCGGGTCGACGCGGCGGTCGAGGAATTCGCCCAGGATGGCGGCTCCGACCGCCTGCGGGCGAAGACCGGCCTACCGCTGGCGAGCTATTTTTCCGGACTGAAACTGCGCTGGCTGCTCGACAATGTGCCCGGCGCCCGCGAGAAGGCGGCCTCCGGCGACGTGCTGTTCGGCAATATCGATACCTGGCTGGTCTGGAACCTGACCGGCGGCGTCGATGGCGGCTGCCACATCACCGATGTGACCAATGCCAGCCGCACGCAGCTCATGAATCTGCAGACCCTCGCATGGGACGAGGAGATCCTGCGGCTCTTCGATATTCCGCGCGCCTGCCTGCCGGAGATCAGGTCATCGAGCGAGGTCTATGGCGAGGCGACGGACGAGTTGGCCGGCGTTCCGATCGCCGGCATTCTCGGCGACCAGCAGGCGGCTCTGGTGGGTCAGGCCTGCTTCCAGCAGGGCGAAGCCAAGAACACCTACGGCACCGGCTGCTTCATGCTCATGAACACCGGCGAGACCCCCTATTCTTCGAAATGCGGCCTTCTTACCACGGTCAGCTACCGCTTCGGACAGGAGAAGGCGGTCTATGCCCTGGAAGGCTCCATCGCCATCGCCGGCGCGCTGGTGCAATGGTTGCGCGACAATCTCGGCCTGATCGAGAAGAGCAGCGACATCGAGGTTCTCGCCCGTGGCGTCGAGGACAATGGCGGCGTGACCATCGTGCCCGCTTTTTCGGGCCTCTATGCGCCGCATTGGAATTCCCATGCCCGCGGCCTCGTCGGCGGTCTGACCCGCTATGCCAACAAGGGCCATATCGCCCGCGCGGCGCTGGAGGCCACCGCCTTCCAGACCCGTGAGGTGCTGGATGCCATGACCAAGGATACCGGCATCGCCGTCAAGGAACTGCGCACGGATGGCGGCATGGTGGTCAATGAACTTCTGATGCAGTTCCAGGCCGATATCCTCGACGTGCCGGTGGTGCGTCCGAAGGTGATCGAAACGACCGCATTGGGGGCCGCCTACGCCGCCGGTTTGGCGACCGGGTTCTGGAGCGGGCCAGACGAGCTCATTCGCAATTGGGCCGTCGACAAGCGCTGGAAACCTGCGATGGAAGCCTCCCGCCGCGACCGCCTGAATGCGGAATGGAACAAGGCCGTCAGCCGATCCCTCGACTGGGCCGACTGATACCGGCGATGTGACGGCGGCAGCGATGATGCGGGCCGCCGTCTTGGCCGCCTCATGCAGCAGACAGAGCGGTGCGGATTTTCTCGGCGAATTCCATCAGCAGTTCAGGCTTTTCCATCTGACCCGTATGGGGCTTCAGCGGCACGCCGTCGAAGCGGGGAAGCACGTGAAAGTGGATGTGGAACACCACCTGGCCACCGGCGCTTTCGTTGAACTGCTGGATCGTCAGCCCATCGGCGGAGAGCGCGCTCTTGGCGGCCTTGCCCACCACCTGCACGGCTTTCATCAGTTCTGCCAGAACCTCGGGGTCGACATCGAGGAGATTGCGGGCCTTTGACTTCGGGATGACCAGCACATGGCCATCGCCGCGCGGCATGACATCCATGAAGGCCAGGACGCGATCGGTCTCATAGACCTTATGACACGGCAGCTCGCCGCGGAGGATCTTCGCGAACACATTGTTGTCGTCGTAGGTCATCCCGTCCCCTGCTCCCGTATCTGCGGTCGTCTCGCAAGCCTTGTATACCGATCCGCGCCGACAATCACCCATCCGGATGCGATGCTTTCATTACGGCAGAACCATCGCCGACAGCTTTGAGAGATCGATGGCTCACCGTATGCGTCGCGTTGTTCGCAAATAAATCCGGCCGCTCGACATTGTCGCATCAAGTATCTCGATGCCTGAATTTTATTCCCACGAACACAGTATTGCCACGTTTATTCCCAATCGAGCCTGGCTTTAAGCGTAACAATTCACTTGGGCTGAATATTTTCGGAAAAATTTTTGCAAAGGTTCCCTGCTCCCAACCGGAACCATCGAATCCCCTTGCGGTTGATGAAACACGAACACCATTGATAAGGAGGCACAAATGACGCCAGGTGGTTCGACCTCGAAGCGTGGCTTCGCGTCGATGGATTCCGACCGGCAGCGCGAAATTGCGAGCAAGGGCGGGAAAAGCGTTCCTGCCGAGAAGCGGTCCTTCTCACAGGATCGTGAACTTGCCTCGGAAGCCGGCCGCAAGGGCGGCCAGGCCTCGGGCAGCACCCGCGGCAATCAGGAATAATTGCTGCTGAGCAAAGTTAAGGGGTCGAACGGCCCCTTAACTTTGTGGATCACCATCTCCCGAAACCGTCAGGCCTGAATTTGGACCTTCCGCGGTTCCGTCAGGGAGAGCGCCGTTGCGGCCAGCATGACCGCCATCCCAACGGCCTCAGGAATGCCGAAAGGCTCTCCGGCATAGACCACGCCGACACCGACCGCGATGATCGGGCTTACGAACGAATAAAGACCAGCCCGAAACGCGCCCCAATCCCGCACCAGCGACAGGTAGATCGAGAACGCGATGAGCGAACCTCCCAGAACGAGGACGCTCAGACCGAGGACCACTCTGCCATCGGTCAGAGCCCTTAAATGGGCCGGATCATATCCCTCGATGGCAAGCGAGATCGGAACGAGGGCAATCCCTCCGATCAGGCTCTGCCAGAATGCCAGCACCAGCGGCGACATGGTCAGCGTGAGAGGCCGGCTGATCACCGACCCCCAGGCATAGGAGGCCGTCGCAACCACGACGGCAGCGAGCCCCAGGGCCGCCATGGTACTGTTCTGCGAAACGCCGGTGCGCCCGGAAAACAAAAGCACCAATCCGAGGATGCCGAGCCCTATCGCACCGGTCCGGCGCATGGTGATCCGCTCCTGTCCGTGGAGCGCTCCTGCCAACACCAAAAAGATCGGCAGGAGGGCCAAATTCACGATGGCGGACAATCCGGTCGGAGCCCTCGCCACCCCCCAGAACAGAAAGCTGTAGCAACCGGTGGTGATCAGCAAGGATGCGCCAATAATCCGGCTCAACGGATCGGCGCGAAAGCGCAGTCCTTGCGCCCGCCCCAACAGATAGAAACAGATGGCGGCAAGCAGAAAGCGCACAGAGGCGAGAAAAATCGGCGGGGTGGCTTCTGACGCCACCTTCATCGGCAGCCATGTCAGGCCCCAGATCAGCGCCATCAGGGCAAACGCCGCGATGCGGCTCACTCCAAGCACCTGCAGACAGGCATGCGATCCTCGAGGGAGCTGATTTCAGACGAATGTCATGGTGGCAGCAGGAACAGGGGTTGACCAGCCGCCGGCGCGACATTTGCACAGATGGGAAATGTCAAATCCTGAAATTGAACTCCGCCTTGGTCAAAGCGGGCTCAATCAGAACCTCCTCGGGCATTCCGCGATTCATGATCGCTCTGAAATCCGACAGGATCGGTTGCTGGAAAACGATGGTGCCGAGGTCGATCTGACGAACGAGGTCTCCTGCAAGCGGCCCCATCGCATCGAGCGACACCACGTCCAGTTCGGCCGCGGCCTCCAGGGCGACGTCCGACACGGGATTGCGGGAAGATCCGATCAGCGCCAGCAGGCAATACTCGTCCAAGCTGCTGTGCCTGGATCCGAGTGGGCGATGGGAAAAAGCCCGGTCTCGCTGACGGGTCAGGGAGAAGGCGAGAAGAAGCATATCCGAGACGATCGCTCTTGCCGTCTCCGGTGTCGTGTATTGCGACAGCGCCTGTTCGGGCGCGTCAAGAAGGGCGAGGTCGTAATGGTCGTCGAGGCTGTTGAGGGACCTGAAGACGTCGATGACCGGAACCATGCTCGGATGCAGCAATACGGCTACACGCTCACTTAGGAGCGGCTTGGGGAACGCTTCACGCATGAACGGGCAGCCTCGGAATTTTTCTGACTTAAACGGGCAGCCCAGGCCCTGTCGGGACGACATGGGGCAAGGCCGGAACGAGGAGATGGCGCCGCACCATCAGCGGGCATGTGACTTCGTCGTCATGGCAGACGGGAATGATACCGCTCAGCATAGAGGCGACGGACGGCCGATCCCTTGCGGGCGAGCTCGATGCGAGCCGGGAGAACTCGTCCGGCAGTTCTTCATGACACAGTAAGGCATCCAGTTCGTTTGTGGCTGTCATGGTTCCCTCCGCATGGCTCTTGCAACAGCAACGTATGCGTCACCCCGTGGTTCCTTCTGCGGCAAGAAGTCCGGAAGCGCCTGACCCGAATCCGCCCGGGATGGACGACGAAAAAAGGCGCCTGGGGAAACCCCAGGCGCCACATCGATAGGAACCGATGCTCCCGTTATTGCGGGGTGGCGGGTCGCGTCGTTCCGGTCGTGCCGGTGGTCGTGTTGTTGGCGTCCCCGTCCTCATCGAACGCCGGAGCCGCCTGAAGCTCGGCCTTCGTCATGCGGAGCATGACGCGCTCGGGCTTGTTGTGGTCGTTAGCAGCCGTATTCGTCGTCGCCATACCTGTCGACGGTGCCGTGCCGGTCGCGGTCGTGTTGCCGGTCGCGGTCGTGTTGCCGGTCGCCGTCGAGCCCGTCGTCGCAACGTTGCGGTTGGCGCTGTCGGCAGCCTGAGCCTGTTGGGCGCTCAGGAACTCGAGCGATCCGAACGGAACGGCCACATCCTTCTCACCGATCCCGAGGAAACCGCCGACGCCGACCACGGCCGCCTTGGCCTGGCCGTCACGGCCCAGAATCACGTCGTTGATGTCGCCGATCGATTCGTTGTTGGCGCTGACCACCTTCGTGCCGATCAGATCGGACGCCATGATCTGGTTCGTATCAAGCTTGGTCATGAACTGACCGGAGGCCGCGCTGCTCTGACTCATCGTGGACGTGCCGGGCGTCATCGCAGGCGCCCCTGTCGTGGTTGAGGTCGCCCCGGAAGCAGCGGGGCGATCCGTCGGGCTCGACGGGGTGGCGGCGGTCTGAGCGAAGGCGGGCGCAGCAGCAAAAGCCGTCACGACGAGGCAGGCTGCCATATGCTTCTTCAGCATTGCTTATTCTCCCGAAAAATACACTAAATCGCGTTACGCGCGAACATGCGCTGTGTTGCTAACGCGGGCGACCAATAACCGTTCCGATTATCAGCACGATCAAGCCATATTTTTCGTCAGTATATTTTATATATAAAACTGAATACTTATTAATATTCATAGACAGCAAAGGTATGATTGCCGACCATCATCTGACGAGCGGCAATCATCCATGCCGAGAGTAGCAACATTTATTGAGGACGATTGGTTCCGCGACCGAAGAAAATCGCCGGACGGTGCCATGTCCGCTCCATGATGGCGAGCGGGACAGGCACCACCTTCGTGATATCGCGGGATTGTCCGGGAAGGTCGCCTTTTACGACAGCGACTGGTCGAGGGAGGCGAGGCAGAGGCTCGGCATCCTGTTGGCGCTGGCTTTGACGAGCGGACTCACATCGCCCATGCAGCCCACCGGATTGCGCGTCTTCTGCTTCTGCGGTTGCGGCGTCTCGTTACCCTCGCGGCGGTTGACCGGATGCTGAGAGGATGGCCCCCGCATCTCCTCCTTGAGCGTCAGGACCGGCAGATCGGTATTTCGTGCGTAGCTGGTGACGCCCGCGCGAGGATCCGACTTGTAGAGAACCTGGCCATCGCGGTCGCGTAGGATGACGGTCGCATCGGTTACCCCGACCACTTCGACGATCGAGACGGACGTGGGACTTCCGACCGATACAGGCCCGGCGACCCGGTCCCCTTTCGTCGGGGCGGCCATGGCGAGTCGTGACCCTTCGGATTGGGCCAGGGGCGACACGCTAAAGACATCAGGGGCGAAACTTCCGGCAACGAAGAACACCCCGGCAAGACCCACCAAAGCCACAGGGGTACGGAACATCCCTCTCTCCCGCTATCTCACCTCAGCAATACGGAAAAATAACGCGACCCTATGTTTGATGTTCCTATACCTTCCGTAGGAGTGGCGAATAAAAAGGGGGATTGAAACTTGGAACATTTGTTTTCGATGAGGCGTTCTTAAAGCACCGGCCTCCTGGTCCTCCCCGCATTCCCCTTGTGCATTGGCCGGCACCTTAGACGGGCTTATGAGCCCGTCTTTTTTTGTGCCCAATACATCGCGAAAAAGAAAAGCCCGGCCTTGAGGCCGGGCGATTACTTGAAGCTATCGTTCGCTGAAGGCTCAGGCCGTCGCGGCGCGGGCCTCGCGGCGCCGGGCGCTCTGCTGGAAGAACAGCGCCTGGCTGATGACAGCCGATACATTCGCCGGCTGGAAGGGCTTCGCGATCAGGAAGGCCGGCTCCGGACGCTCGCCGGTCAGGAAGCGCTCGGGATAGGCCGTGATGAAGATCACCGGCACCTCGAAGGCTTTCAGCAGATCGTTGACCGCATCGAGACCCGAGCTGCCGTCCGCCAGCTGGATATCGGCGAGGATCAGCCCGGGCTGCTTCGCGGATGCGAGCTTGACGGCTTCCGTCCTCGTGCGGGCGACGCCGGTGACGTTGTGGCCGAGGCCTTCGACAAGCGCCTCGAGATCCATCGCGATCAGAGGCTCGTCCTCGATGATGAGGATGTCGGTGGCCATGTCGGCCGCAAGCTCGCGGCCGGCCTCGTCGACGAGGTCGCGGACCGTCCGCGTGTCGACGTCGAGGATCTGGCCGACTTCCTCTTCCCCGAAGCCTTCGAGGCAGGACAGGAGGAACGCCTGGCGGGGCAGCGGCGTGATCTGACCTAGGCGGACTTCCGCCGGGAGATCGCGCTGGATCTGCTCGCTGCGGCCATTGACCGACAGGGAGTTCCAGATTCGTGTGAAGACCTTGAAGAGCTCGACCTTTACGTTACCGGAAGGGCTGATGGTCTCCGGCTCGCTCACAAGCGTCTCGAGGGTGGCGGCCACATAGGCGTCACCAGCCATCTGACTGCCTGTCAGGGCTCGGGCGTAACGGCGAAGATATGGTAAATGCTGGACGACAAGCTGGGCTGTCGACATTCGCTTCCCCTTAAACTGTGCTTTTGGCTCGTTGTACCGACGGTCCATTCAACGCGGCAAAGCTGCAAAAGTTCCATGGATGGAACCGAGCGCTGCAGCCAGCGTTATTGCTCGAAAACCAATATATGGATACTGCCAAGGTTGGCCATTCTTTTCCAGGACAGGATGGCAAGGGGACACAGATGACGGTCGACAAGGGGAACAAGCTGGCTCGTGTCGTTCTCGAGAACTCGCGCGGGAGCACGCCTGCTACCGATCCGAAACTCGACACAGGCAGCCAGAAGCGCATCGGCGACCAGCTTCGCGCGATGTACGACGAACTCATGCAGCAGCCTGTGCCGGATCGTTTCAGGGATCTCCTCGACCAGCTCGACAAGAAGAACGGAGCAAAGGAAGGGTCTCAATGACCCCAGAGCCCGAGCCGGAGCTTCGTGAGGCACTTCTCGCGGCGGTTCCGAGCCTTCGCGCCTTCGCCATATCGCTTTCCGGCCAGGTCGACCGGGCCGACGATCTCGTTCAGGACACCCTTTTGAGAGCTCTCGCCAATCTGCATCGGTTCGAGCCGGGCACGAACCTGAATGCCTGGCTCTTCACCATCCTGCGCAATCTCTTCCATTCCGAATACCGGAAACGCCGCCGCGAGGTCGAAGACCCGGACGGGTCCTATGCCGGTCGCCTCAAGGTCCAGCCGGAACAGAGCTCGCATCTGGATTTCGAGGATTTCCGCAGCGCGCTCGCCAAGCTCCCGGCCGATCAGCGGGAAGCCCTGCTCCTTGTCGGCGCTTCCGGATTTTCCTACGAGGAGGCGGCTCATATCTGCGGCTGTGCGGTCGGCACCATCAAGAGCCGCGTCAACCGCGCCCGATTCCGCCTCGCCTCTCTCCTGAACGTGGAAGATATCGACGATCTCGGCCCCGACAGCATGACCCGGGCCGCGCTGCAGGGCTGAGCATCGAAAACGACCTGCCCTTTCGTCATCACCGCAACGAAAAACGCCGCCCTTGCGGGGGCGGCGCTTTTTGACAGGATGCCTGAGCGGCATCACATGGGGCTTCGTCCGCGCAGCAGGCCGATGACGGCGGAAATGGCGAACAGGACGATCGCAACAAAGAAGATCAGCTTCGCGATCTCAACGGCCGTGCCGGCAATGCCGCCAAAGCCGAAAAGAGCTGCGACGAGAGCGATAATCAGAAAAGTGACAGCCCAACCGAGCATGGTGTTACCTCGCTAACTTACAATCGACGATAAGTCGACGATGCAGCAACAACGCCAAGCGCGACTGTAAGGTTCCGCCTGATCGCGCAGTGTTCATCTCCCATTCAATAGTAATCCCGCAGGCTTTTCGTCGCATGGAACCTGCCTCTTGGCCGTACGTTTTCAAGAACACCTGGGAGAGATGACCGATGACTCGTTCAGTGGCTCTTCGTGCCTTCTGTATTTTTGCCTTTTTTACCGCGCTCACGGCGATTACCGGATTGGTTTCGCACGTTGAAATTGCCGAAGTGCTTTTCCTGATCGCCGGCTCTCTTTCCGCCGTCATGCTTTTCTTCGCCGCGGCAACGGCACCTTCGCAAAATCTCGTCCCCGTGCGCGTTCGTCGTCGGCGCTGATCGCTCTGCATCGGTCGACATAGGCGGCTCGAAGGAGCCGCCTTTTTCATGTCAGGCCTCCGTCGCCTCGCCGCCGTTCGGATGAAGCACAGAGCCCGTGACATAGGAAGAATCCTCGCAGGCCAGAAACAGATAGGCCGGCGCCACCTCGTTCGGCTGCCCCGGACGCTTCATCGGCGTTTTGGCACCGAACTGCTTCACTTCCTCTGCGGAGAAGGTCGATGGAATCAAGGGCGTCCAGATCGGCCCCGGCGCTACGCCGTTCACGCGGATGCCATCGCTTGCAAGCTTCTGCGCCAATGATCGCGTGAAAGCCACGATGGCGCCCTTCGTCGCGCTGTAATCGAGCAGATGCGAGCTGCCGCGATAGGCCGTGACAGACGTGGTGTTGATGATCGCCGCTCCCTTCTTCAGGTGCGGCATCGCCGCCTGCGCCATGTAGAAGTAGCCGAAGATGTTCGTGCGGAATGTGCTCTCGATCTGCTCCGGCGTGATCTCTGCGATCTCGTCTTTCGGATGCTGCTCGGCGGCATTGTTGACGAGCACGTCGAGCCGACCGAATCGCTCGATGACCTGATCGATGGCGGAGCCGCAGAAAGCGGGATCGCCAACATTGCCGGCGAGCGTCAGACACGAGCGCCCTTCCCGTTCCACCAGGCGCTTCGTCTCCTGCGCGTCCTCGGTCTCGTTCAGATAGACGATCGCAAGATCGGCACCTTCGCGGGCGAACAGAACGGCCGTCGCCCGTCCGATGCCGCTGTCGCCGCCGGTGATGAGCGCGACCTTGTCCTTGAGACGCCCGCTGCCGGGATAGCGGGGCTCGTAATCGGGTCGCGGATGCATCTCCGTCTCGTGCCCGGGCTGATGATCCTGCTCTTGCGGCGGCAGGGTCTGTTTCTGTTCGGAACTCATGCGGAAATCCCTCGACGGAAAAGACGCACGGGTTTCGGATCGTGGCGAAAACCGGATGCAAAACGAAACCCGCGTTGAGGCTCAACGCGGGCTCGAAAAGCGTGTTCCTGGAAAGTGTAACAGCTAGTGCGACATGCCCGCCGGTTCGCCCCTGCCCGGTGCCATCTGCAGGATGTGATAGAGGATGATGGCGCCGAAGGTTGCAGTGCCGATGCCATCCAGGGTGAAGCCGGCCACGTTCAGCTTGAAGTTGCCGGCACCTAGAACGAGAGCCACCGCGACGGTGATCAGATTGCGCGGGTTCGAGAAGTCGACCCGGTTCTCGACCCAGATCCGGCCGGCGGTCGCGGCGATGAGGCCGAACACCACGATGGAGAGGCCTCCGAGCACGGGGCCCGGAATGGTGCCGATGAAGGCGCCGAACTTCGGCGACAGGCCGAGCAGCAGGGCGAAGCCCGCCGCGATGATGAAGACCAGGGTCGAATAGATGCGGGTCACAGCCATTACGCCCATGTTCTCGGCATAGGTGGTCATGCCCGTGCCGCCGGCGGAGCCGGAGAGCATGGTGGCGAGACCGTCGCCCATGAAGGCGCGCCCGAGATAGGGATCGAGGTTGCGTCCGGTCATGGCGCCGATCGCCTTGATGTGTCCGAGATTCTCGGCCACCAGGATGATGGCGACGGGAGCGATCAGGCTGATCGCCCGCGCATCGAAGACGGGACTATGGAAGGTCGGCAGGCCGAACCAGGCCGCTTGAGCCACCTTCGTGAAGTCGATGGGCTGGCCGAGGCCAAGGAGGTTGGCGCAGACATAGTACAGCAGGTAGCCGGCGGCGCCGCCGATCAGCACCGGCAGGCGGCGCCACATTCCGGGCGCATAGACCGCAACGAGCCCCACCGCCACCACGGTCGCGAGCGCAATCCAGCGGGCGAAATTGCTTCCCGCCGCGTTGTCGGGCGTCACGCCGGAGGCGCTGTTGATGGCGATCGGCGCCAGTACCAGGCCGATGGCGGCCACGATGGCGCCGGTGACCACGGGCGGCATCAGCCGCTCGATCCAGCGGTGACCGGCCATCTGCACCACGACGCCGATGAGGAAATAGAGCGCGCCGGCCGCGATGATGCCACCGAGCGCCAGGGCGATGTTCGGGTTCGGGCTGCCGACGCTCGCGCCGGTGGCGACGAGGACGGGCCCGATGAAGGCGAAGCTCGAGCCGAGATAGCTCGGCACCCGTCCGCCGACCACGAGGAAGAAGATCAGCGTCGCCAACCCTGAGAACAGGATCGAGACGTTCGGATCGAAGCCCATCAGGATCGGCGCCAGCACCGTCGCGCCGAACATGGCGACCACGTGCTGCAGGCCGAGAACCACCATCTGGCCCGCCGGCAGCCGCTCGTCCGGCATGATGACGCCTTCGGTCTTCAGGCTCCACCGTGGAAAGTAACCGTCGCTCATAAAATCCCCCAAGCGCATCGTGCGGAAAAGTGGACCCGGTTTTCAGCACTCAACGATGCGCCGCCAATGGATCGAGCATCGGATTGGATCCCAAAAGTGGGTCCACTTTTGGGTCCGATGCTCTAGCGGTCGCAAATTCGGCCGCAACCTAGACCCGGCAATGCCGAAATGGCTAGGCGGAGAAAACGCTTATTAACCGGCGAGACGGGTCGAATTCTGGACAAGATCGCCGATGAGGCTCACATCATTCCCGATCGCGACGGATGAGGATGAAAATGCGCAAGGATTACCAAGTGCCGGAAGGCACCCTGCACCGCCTCTGGATCGACAGCCAATGCCTGAAGGACAACTTTCTCGGCGATCCCTCCCGGCGCCGGGTCGACGTCTATATCCCCGCAGGCCATGACGGCCGAGGCCTCCCCCTCCTCGTCGACCTCGTCGGCTATACGGCCGGCGGTCCCGCTCACACCAACTGGAAGAACTACGGCGAGAACGCGCCGGAGCGCCTCGACCGCCTCATCGGCACCGGCGCCATGCCGCCGGTCGTCGTGGCCTTTCCGGACTGCTTCACCAGGCTGGGCGGCAACCAATATGTCGACAGCGCGGCCATGGGGCCGTGGGAGACCTTCCTCATCCGCGAGATGCTGCCCTTCGTCGAGGAGCGCTTCGGCTGCGGAGGCAACGGGCGCCGGGGCGTGTTCGGCAAGAGTTCGGGCGGTTACGGCGCCATGGTCCACGCCCTGCGGCAAGGTGGCTCGGTGTGGTCGGCGGCGGCCTCCCATTCGGGCGATGTCGGCTTCGAATATCTGTACCACCTCGGCGAATTCGCTGCGGCTTTGCGCCACCTCGTCGACCACAACATGTCCATCGAGGCTTTCCTGCGTAAATTCGAGGCCGGCCCCAAGGCCAAGGACAAGGACTGGCACGTGCTGATGCTGCTCGCCCAGGCGGCGAGCTTCGATCCGGATACGAGCCAGTTCTACGGCGTTCGCCTCCCCGTGGATCTCGTCACCTGCGAGATCATCGACGAGCGCTGGTCCAACTGGCTCAAGTGGGATCCGCTGCGCATGGTCGACCGGCCCGAATACCAGGACAATCTGCGCAAGCTGAAAGCCTTCTACATCGATTGCGGCGACATCGACCAATACAACATGGTCTACGGCTCGCGCATCCTGCGCCGGAAGCTCACGGATGCCGGCATTCCCCACACCTACGAGGAATTCCACGACGACCATTCCTCGGTCGATTACCGCATGGATGTCAGCCTGCCGCTGCTCGCCAAGGCGCTGACGTAAGGTCCGGCTCAGGCGCCGTCGGGCTCGTCCTCGGTCGGCAATTCGCAATGGTTGTGGATATGGGTCGCCGCCAAAGCGGCATGACCCATGCCGACGACGATCTGGTCGAGCCCGCGGACGATGTCGCCGGCGGCATAGAGTCCCTTCACGCTCGTCTGGCAGTGGCTGTCGACGATGAGCCCGCCGGACGGGTCATGCTTCGCGCCGAGCGAGATCGCGAGATCCGAGCGGTATTTCAGGCCGAGCGCCGAATAGAGCACGTCGAACCGGTGCTCCTTGCCGCCCATATGCACGGCGGAAATCCGGTCATCCTCCATCTCGAGGGATTCCACGGGGCTTTCGACGATCTTGATGTCGTGCTCGTCGAGCCTCGCCTGCTGCTCCGGATTCAGCTCGAGCGGCTGCCCGAGCGTCAGCAGCGTCACGTCGCGGGAATAGGTGCGCGCGATGAAGACCGCCTCGCCAATGCCGTGGGCGCCGTAGCCGATGACGGCGATCTTGCGGTCGCGGGATTCATAGCCGTCGCAGATCGGGCAATAGCGCACGAGCCCGCGCTGGACGGCGTTGGGCATGTCGGGCAGGTCGGGCTCGATATCGACTGAGCCGGTGGCCAGCACCACGCGCCGGGCCGCGATCTGCTCCATGCCGCCATCCTTGTCTTCTACCACCGCGATGAAGCGGTCCGGCTGCTTCTTGAGCCCGGTGACCCGCCCGGCCTGGACCACGGCGCCGTATTGCTCGAGATTGGTGCGGGTCCGGAGCAGGATCTCCTCCCCGGAAATGCCCTCGGCGAAGACTGGGATGTTATGGCTCGTCGGAATCCAGGCCGCCCGCGGCGTGCCGCTGTCGATCACCGCGAAACGGCGCTTGAACCGGGCCAGATACAGCCCCGTCGTCAGCCCCGCCGGCCCGCCGCCGACGATCAGGCAATCCAAGATATCCCCGTTCGATCCCATTCCGCTTTGGTCCCCTATTCCGCGTCAGGAGGCAAAACACGCGAGAGCGGGAAAAGATCGTCATTGCCTTCTAAGGCAATAACAATGGCGATGAACCAACGTGCCTGCTCAGGAGTTTAACGCGCTGCGCTGATAGGTACTTGGGTTCGTTCTGCCAAAGTCAATCTGTCTGCTGATAGGAGACGGTGTTCGATTGGAAACCTGAGCTATCGTAGTTTTATTTAGCCGACTAACTACCGATGCCAAATGTATCTTAGCTAGAATGGCGCCTTAGTTCGGACGTTACGGCTTACGGGGCGCACGCCTGCGCTTAGAGTTCAAGAGCTATCCTGGCAACATAAGCCTTTGGTCAGGTAACTCGGCTCCTCCCACAGGCTGGCGCAACCTCGTCGCTTACTACTGCCCAAGTCACAGGACCTTGGCCGTCACATTGCCACCTCCGATCATGGACATGGTAACGGTCCCATAGCGACTCGTTGCCCGCTTTCGGCATGGCCTTGTCTGCATTCTCGGAGTAAAGCTCACCATCATGGATTATTTCGTGCTAAGGCTTTTGCTTCATCAAAGGCGCGAATGGCTGAATTACGCCGCGATACAGCGCGGCGCTCATAGCGCTCAAACCGCGCAAGCTGTTCCCATTGGACTGCGCGCTGTTTAGCCTCGTATTTCGCGTTGGCCCGACGCAACTTGACGCGCTCAACTTCACTCTCATACGCCGATTGCGCTGCAATTTGCGCGAGTTCAACCTCTCGCTGCACGGCCCGGGTTCCTGCGCGATACGCCTCGACACGCATTGCCATGGTGAACCTAATGCGGTCCGGTCGTTCGGGCATTGGTTCCATCTCACATGGAGGATCATGAAACTCTGGATTCGATAGCATTTGCTTTAGTAGTTCACGGCGCGCCCCGCGAATTCGGTCGACATCGACCGCCGCTGCCACGAGATGCATGGCCGCCTGAAGGACGGAGGGATTGTCGGCTGTAGCGCCGGCCATTTTCTCAGCGAGCGCGGTGATGTCACGCGCCAGTTCCGGTAGTGTCAAAGCCGGGATTGCCAGACCATGCTTAAAAGCATTCAGGCGCGACTGCGTCTTGCCTTCGGCGGTGCGAGGGCCGGTGCTACGTTGGGCATTAGTGCGGTTAGCCGACGCTCTCTTGGATGAGCCCATCATTGCCCCCTATTGTTACCGCGGCACCGGATAGTCTGCTCGGATACCCTCGATAATCGGAGGATGCGGCCGCGCACCGCTTTCCCTTCGGCGCTCCAAGTTGTGCAATGCCTTGTCGCGACGTGCGTCGGCGCCCCCAATGAGGTCATCAAGCTGTTCAAGTTTATCCAGCTTGTTCGACAGAGCTCTGCCTCGGATAGTATCCCAGTCAAGGCCCCGGTCCTTGAGAGCTTTTTCGACCGAAGCCCGTGCTGCCTTATCACCAGCCACCCATCGAGCGATAACGCTGCTATCAAGCTGAAGCAGGCGCTGGACGGCTTCATTTTGCGTATCAGACAGGAAGCCAACCCGCACACGTCGGTAGAACTGCCCATCATAGATGCGGTCCACAAACTCTTTGACCCAAATTGCCTCGATGATATCGCGTGGCATAAGCGCGGCAACGACTTTTGACAGTAATTCGTTATAGATTGCTTCATCTTCGCCAAGCAGGCGCGCGCGGTCGGCAAAGAGCGGGCCGAGGTCGCGGGGATCGACGATGGAAGCATTCGCTGTCCAAGCAGAATCGTCTGCTGTAGGCGGTGGGCGCTTAATACGTGGATCCTCATGACCCTTTATGGGCTTATTTCCCCCAAGTTCTTGCGACATAAAAATCTCCCTTGTCATTGTTGTGACTGTGAGAAACCGAGGAGGTTTCTCATCGTTAGGCGTGAGCCTGGGCCCAAGCGCCGTAGCGCGACCCTCAGAAGCTCAGTCCCCGGATAACGTCCTGCAGCAAGAATGGAATAAACAAACTGGTAGTTCCTGGGCTCATGTGGTTGAACCAAAACTAACTTGGGACAACCTGGCTAACTTATTGAGTTACCGTGAAAATGCCTTGAGGAAATGATCAGGAATTCGTCGAGAGACCTTAGATGTTTGTAAGGAGGATCGGACCTACACCCGCTCCCCTCTTCAACCTAGAGGAGTTCTTTATACGGATCGTGCGCATTCGAGCACCGGTTTTGCCTCCGGCTGTCGAACCAATAATTACTACACCGTTGCTGCTCGCCGGTCGGAGAAGCTACTCAGCTCTCTAGTCCCTCCGATGATCACACTGGGCGCGAGCCGGAAGCGTGGGGACTAGGCCTTTTAGGGCTTGAACTCATTGCGCCTGGAGGCGTTTTGCTTGTCCTGACTTGAGGAGGAGCCATGCTGACGGATGCACAATGGGCGATGCTGGAGCCGCTGGTGGAGCAGTGCCGTCCGAAGGGCAAGCCCCCCGCAGGATCTGCGTCGGACTCTGGATGCCATCCTCTGGCGGCATGAGAACGGCGCGAAGTGGCGCTCTGTGCCGGCTGACCTGGGGCCCTGGTGGCGGGCCGCTCAGACCTTCATCCGCTGGGCTCGCCTGGGTGTCTGGGAAGCGTCTGCTCCATCTGGTGCAGGAGCGCGGCATTCAGCTTGGGATGAACTTCCTGGACGGCATAAGCGTGCGGGCGCATCAGAAGGCGGCAGGAGCGCGTCGAAAAGGGGCTCTCAAGCTCAACGAGACGATCGTGAAGCACTTGGTCGCTCTCGTGGCGGCTATGGCACCAAGGCTTGCGTGATCGCCGACGGTCTCGGACGCGCCATCGCGTTTCGGCTTGCACCGGGGCAGGCGCACGAGCGCCAGACGCCATTCCGCTGCTCGACAGCCTGCCGGACGTGCCGAGCTGGGTCGTGGCGGATCGCGGCTATTCCAGTCACAGCTTCCGCGAGCACATCTGGAGCATCGGTGCGAGGCCGGCGATCCCGGCCAAGTCCAATGAGGCGCCGGTCGCCTGTCCGGACTGGATCTATACTAACCGCAATGTCGTGGAGCGGCTCTGGGCCAGGCTCAAAGAGTGGCGCGCCGTTGCAACTCGCTACGAGAAGACCGCCTCATCCTTCGTCGGCGTGCTTTGCCTCGCCGCAGCAATCGACTGGCTCAAGACCTAACAGGCCGTAGTAGGATTGCGGAAGCGAACACCGATCCCTCCTTCACTGCTCTCATAAATAATTTCGATGCCAGCCTCGTCTAAGGCCCGCGAAAGCGCCTGGAGTGTGGGTCCGTGGGCCGTGAGCGGACCAGCTTTCTTCTCGAGGCGCTTGATAGTGGGCAGCGACACGCCAGAGGCTGTAGCGAGATCAGCTTGATCCCAGCGCAGCAGACCACGGGCAGCGCGCAAATGCTCACTCGTAAACTTTTTCGATCCTTTAAGTATCAAATGGCACCCAAAGTGTTGAATTATTACGCATTTTTTGATACTTTAAGAATCATAATCGTCGGAGGTAAACGATGCCCTGCATCTCTAAAACTGCAAAGTTCGTTAGTTTTGCCGTTATTTGGCCAACTCGCTCGAACTCTGGCGCCTTTCAAGACAATTCTCATAACTATGGCAGCAGGATCCCCAGTGACCCGCCATGCACCCCTTAATGCACTCGGGAATTCTGCTCACGAGCGTAGAGTCGTGGAGCGGAAACCACGGTAAAACGCTAGCATCAATGAGCATGTGGGCTCGTTTGTTGCCTGTCGCCCTCAAGCGCGTGTTGCCAATCATAAACCGAAACGTCTCGCCTGAGATATTGCCAGGCGGCCGGAAGATTGTGTCTCAGAGCTTCATCAATCCTCTGAAACAGAAGGACGAAAAATTCGAGTGCATTCCCGCCCCGGTCACAGACCGGCTCCTAATTAATGCTGTTTGGAGAACCGTCCTATGGCAGATGAACAAGGCCCAATCGTTGAGACTCCCAGCACCCGTACAGAGCTCAGTTATGCCATTCGCTCAGCAAAAGCAGTCGTAGGAGCGCTCATCGCAGGTGATCACAACGCTGCCGAGGCAGCAGCCCTTCGCACGTGCCGCGACTGTGATCTTCTGCTCCGACTTATCCGCGATATTGCAGCCGTGCTGCAGGTGAACGAACATAACCAGTTGACATGTTCTCAAGCGGAACTGATTTGGTTGGCCCGGCGGGCAACGTATGTGATGACGTTTGTGGGAGCGCCAGAGGCGAGCGACCGACTAACCTGCTTGTCTCCTGCACAGGACCGTCCCGCACAGCAGAAGATAGATTGGGTAAGCCCGTCCGCTCCGTCTGAGCTCACTGTTGCCTCAACCGGCCTGCGGGTTCAGCTTATTCCGATCGATGAAAGTGAAGGCGCGGTTTCACTTTGTGCCGATCGAGATGGTGATCATCATGAGCGCGAAGTCGGCGGGCCTCCGACGCCCGTCGAACGCTGAGGGCCATACGGATATGACCGTTGTCGAATTGTGCGATGTGGGAACGACGCGGCGGCTCAAGCTCACGCAACGGCAGCGCCTGGCGATTTGGGAGCGCGCCCGCGGCATCTGCGTCCTGTGTGAGCGGCCAATTGATGGTGTTCGCGAACGCTGGATTATCGAGCACCTTCGCGCTTTGGAGCTCGGAGGGCCGGATGAACCCGACAACATGGGACCAGCGCATGAATCCTGTGGGCTGCGTAAGACTCAGGACGATCATCGCCGCACCGCGAAAGCCAAGCGCCAGAAAATCCGGCACCTGGGCGCTGCCCAATCCAAACGTCCGATGCCCTGTGGTCGGCAAAGCCGCTGGAGGAAACGGCTCGATGGCACCATCGTGCTGCGTGAGTAATGCGTCGGCTTCATCACGAAGTCAGCTGACGAGTACGCCGACACGCATCGGTGTTCGTACCGGCATTGGCACTATTGATTGGCCCAATTTTCGAGACTGAGGCCGCTGACCCGTTGAAACACTTCCTCGTTGTTCGACACGAGGGTTAGATTCAGGGTCATGGCATGAGCCGCGATCCAGAGATCATGGTTGCCAATTAAGGCGCCGCGGGCGGCGAGTTCGGACCGAATGCGTCCATAGGTGCCAGCGACACCGGTTGCCATCGTAAGGACAGGTATTAGTGCTGTGAGCTCGTCCAAGATCATGAGCGCTTTGTTGGGCTCTGGGCCTTTCTGGGCCCCATAGGCCAGCTCGCCATAGGTTATGACGGAGATAGCCATCGAGCCCGGCGTCAGCACCTTGAATCGATCGAGCACCGCCTGTGGCTGGTCCCGGCGAATGTAGATGCAGATATTGGTGTCCAGGAGATAGCGTAGATCGGACATTACAGGCCCTCACGCTCCTGGGGTTGAGGATCATTGCGCTCAATGGTCGGAAGATCAGCCAGCAGCTCAAAGGCGCGGGCCAAATTCCCTGGCTTCTCGCGTAGGACGATTTCGTCACCGCGGCGAAAGATCTCGACCTCGTCGCTCGTAAGGCGGAATTGCTTGGGCAATCTGACTGCCTGACTGTTACCCGACCGGAAAACCTTAGCGACGACCATCCCAAACCTCCGTATATACATCAATGTATATACATGGCCTAACGATCGTAGAAGGGTGGTCTCATTTGTCCGCTTAGCCTCATGGGTGTGTCGCTCTCCTCACCCGCGATGAGTGGTGCCGGACGCGCTACGTCGCCTTGGCCGCGTGCCAAGGTTGGTGGATGGAACGGCAAGGCCATCGAGGATGTTGATGACATTGCCGCCCGAATTGCGGCGCCATGATTGCTAAGTTGCCCAGGGAGTTGCCCATGCCCACCGTCATCGCCGTTGAAGCCAAGCCCGTCGAATTCGAGGGAGTCGACAGCGGCTTTCTTCATCTCTATCTCGTTAAGACGGTCACGGACGACTTGGGACGGGTCATTTCCGAAAAGGTCATCCGCGGCACAGCAGGATCAAAAGGTGATCTTGAGACGCTGGTCGATGCCAATCTAGCCACCTCGCCCGATCGGAGAGGCGCTGACACTCCTGAGGAGAGGCACCGCAAAGTTCTCGATCTCGGCTCCAGAGATGCCAACGACGTCTGGCAGATCATGGTCGAGCATGCCAACAACATAGAAAAAGCCGATCTCGATTATAGCGTCGACATCGTCAGGGGAGCGCCTGGAGGAGACCTGAACAGCAACTCCGTCGTGGCCTCGGTGCTTCACTCGGTCGGCTTGAACCTGAGCACAAGCCTTCCTGTGGGCGTGAGCCGGTCGGATGCCCCGCTCTATGGTCAGCTCAAATATATGAACGTGGACGACGCGCTTTTCGGAACAGCGAATAACGATCTGATCCTAGGTGGCGAGGGAAACGACCGTCTCTATGGACGAGATGGAAACGATCGCCTCTACGGAGAAGGTGGCAACGATCAACTCCACGGCAGTTCTGGCAATGACCGTCTTTTCGGCGGCGATGGCAACGACAGTCTAGATGGTCGAGCCGGCAACGATGTTTTGGATGGTGGGAGCAATAACGACCGCCTTTACGGCAGCTTTGGTGATGACGTCCTGACCGGCGGAAGCGGCAACGACCGTCTCTACGGCGAGTCGGGCGCAGACATCCTTCGCGGCGGCTCAGGCAAGGACGCCTTCGTCTATAATGCGGTTCCGAGCAGCCCCGCAGACGTCGACACTATCCGCGACTTCTCTGTCGCCGACGATACGTTCTGGCTAAACAAAAAGGTGTTCACGGGCTTGGGAAGCGATGGCGTGTTGAAGTCGTCGGCCTTCAGGACGGGAACCTTCGCGCATGATTCAACCGACCGTGTCATCTACGACCGCGCCCATGGCGTGCTCTATTACGATCAAGATGGCAATGGCGCGTCTGAGCAGGTTGTGGTGGCACAGCTCTCCACAGGGCTGAAAATGGCCAACCTGGACATTTTGGTGATCTAGGCTCGGGCTGCAGCAGTCCCACGGTCTTCAGCCAAGACCACGCGGCGGCGGCACACTGGGTTAATCCTACCTGTTGCATTGAGCACTCGCGGGCCAAGTTGCGGATCAGGTCAGTGTAGTCTCTTGAGCCAACACCATAAGGATACGCCCTTTGCCGCTGGCGCAGCGCCCAGGGTCGAGCGCTATCCGTCTATTGCTCCAGAAGCGGCCTTGAGGCGGGAGGTCAAAGATAATTTACTCTCCATGGACTCAACGAGAGTTCGCGCAAATGTCGCTGTCATATGATGGCTATCGCGGTACACAAAAACGCCGCCTATTATTGTTGGACAGGAGGTAGCCCGGCAAAAGTGCTCAGAAAAATCGAGTGACGGCACCTTCAGCCGTTGTGCCGCAGCAAGCGTCAGATCCGGCCTGAAGACAGATGCCCGATCAGGGATACATGCGCCCTGCCAATTCTCGTTCGTCGCAAAGCATTTGCCGGGCTCGAATTGTAGCCAGGGAGTCGAAGCAACGGCTTGGACATTCAACCCAATGTCAAGAAGGCGCTGCCATGCATTTCCCATGCCTTCCACCACCGAGGCAGGATATGCAGGCGACTGCGAGATGAGCACCACGTCCGGCCGCTCCCGAGCGAGCCAGGCGAGAACGTTCTTCGACCATTCTGCACATTCGCTATAGGGGCGCTTGAGTGTCGGGCTGTACACGGCCTCGAGCGAGAACAAGCAGGCGGATTTCGCTACACCACGGAAAAAAACCGATTGCCGCCGGGCCATCTCTTCGAATGTCGGAAACCAATGCGTGGCGTGGGAATCCCCAAGCATGACGATCTTCAGCTTGCTCTTCGGATCCCCGTAATCGCAGCTCAAGACCTCGGTTCGGCTTTGGTTTTGATGGCACTTGCTGGCATAGGCCGCCGGAACGTCCTTCCTGGCCATCGCAGGCTGCGGTGCAGCGCGTGCAAGATCCTCCTGACGCCAGTCGTAACCTGGATCCTGCATGGCAACCGCCCCTCGCGGCAACCCTCCGGCGACCCCGGTGTCAGGAAAGCTGTCCCTCCATGCCAGGTAGCCCACCCCGGGGCCGACGATAAGAATTATCCCAGCCAAGCCTGCGGCCAAGGACCGATTGACCGAAGCTCCGCCGGTGCGGAAAGGATCCTCGACATAGACTTTGCTCAGATGAGCCAAGGCCACGGAGACGATGAGGAGGACAAGGCCGGACAGCGGTCCGATCGACCGACCTGTCACCTCGCCGAAGAGGATGATGACGGGCCAATGCCAAAGGTAGAGCGAGTAGGATATATCGCCGAGATACTGGAACGGGCGTGCATTCAGAACCGGGCTGACCGACCAGCGTGACAAGGCGCCGCTGGACCTGATCACGGCGGCCGCCCCGAACGTTGGCAATATGGCTGCGTAACCGGGAAAACTAGTCTCGTCGCTATAAGCAAGACACGCGACGACGATCGCGCCAAGGCCGGCGCCCCCGAGCGCTGCGCGGGCAGGTTGGGAGAGAGGCTTTCTCGCCTGAAAGACGGCCAGCGCCCCCCCGAGAGCGAGCTCCCAGGCCCGGGTGGTGGTGGCAAAATAGGCCACGCCCGGATTGAGGGGTGTCAGCCAGATCGAATAGAGAAGCGATCCCAGTCCGATCAGGCCGATGAACCACCCGAAGGCTGCGCGGCGGCTGATTGTTTTCCCTCGCGCAAGATAGAGGATGGGAAGGAGGATCAGGGGCCAGGCGATGTAGTATTGCTCTTCGACCGAAAGCGACCAGAAGTGGTTCATCGGCCCCCTGGCGTCATCGGCCAGATAGTCCACCGCTTGAGCGGCCAGGAACCAGTTCTGGACGTACAAGGCGCTGGCGACGAGGCTGCCGGTAATGTCCGACCATTGTGCCCTCGCGAAGAAGGGGATCGAGAGGGCCACCGCCAGCGATACGACGGTTGCGGCAGGCAGAAGGCGCCGGATACGCCGGGCATAGAAGGCCGGAATGTCGATCCTGCCGGTGCCCTCGAACTCCTTGAAGAGGGAACCAGTGATTAGGTAGCCGGATATGACGAAGAAGACGTCGACGCCCACATAGCCGCCCGGCAGCGCGCTCGGCCATATGTGATAGACGAGAACGGCCAGCACCGCCACGGCACGAAGGCCTTGAATTTCGGGAACAAGCTGGTGGCGGGCGGATAGCATATTTCAGAATTCACCAGACAGAGCGAGCTTGATACTAAGAAGAGTGGCCTCCTTGCAAGCTTATAGAGTGGAATACGATGAGGCCGCCACGCAATAATTGCAACAAGTATGAAGCACCATAGCAACGGCGCTAGGGCGTCGTAATCCTGTTGGGAGCAGTCGACAGAATAGGCTCGTTGTGCTTGGAACTGTGGCTTCAACGGGATTGACGGTCGGGTGCCCGAGATATTCTCTGCATCCAGTCTCGATGACGAGCCTTAGCACCCCCTGGAATTCGCGCCACCGCTGGTGGTGAAGTTTAACCCAGGCCTCTTCTTCGAGTGAGTTGTCGTCTGGAGATCGCTGTTCCGTAGGAGGTTGCCCCCCTGGGCAATGAGATGCGTCTACATGGCGCGGAAGCGAGCTGGTCAGCAAATCTCCTCTCGGTCTTACGGTGGACCACCGCTGCACTCCACTACTGCGAGGGCACACAGCAATTCTAGCGCCCCGACAACGTCTTGAGCCTGTATCGCAGCACAACAGCGCCAAGGCGGACGATCTCCACCGGATCGCGGGCGAGGCGAAATTGCTTGGAGTGTCGGACGGCCGGACTGTTGCCCGCCTGGCAGACTTTTGCGATGGCCAGCGCCTCACCCGTATCTATCTTGATGTATATACAAAAGCGGGCAACTTCGAGGGCTCGTTGCTCCTAGACAGTTAACATTTAAGCTTAGCCCAAAACTTTACCAAGCGGCCTAGTTTACAGAGCTTATCAGTTCGAGGCTAAGGTTGGCTTAAGGTCCAGCTGGGAGCCAAATTCCTTTGCTTACCGATGCAACAGATATATAGGTTCCGGCTTTGCCCAAGCCCTTCAATCCATATGTGCCCCCCTGGCGGCCGGGATGTGATCCTCACAGATGAGCATTGCACAGAACCTCAAGCGTATCCTTCCGACGGAGGCGCGAACCCTAATCAAGCGGAGGTTCCCGGAGCCGGTTAGGAAGCTTGCAATTGGTTTGGATTCAATCCCCCTGGTATTGAATGGCCAAGCCTGGGACCGGTTTCAGCAGCCGAATCCCAACCGAGAGCCCCACCCCTTGTTTTCCAAGATTTGGTCGGGGTTCGGCGAGCGAGCCGCCAGGGAACTCGAACTTTCCAAGCCTTTGGCTCAGCGCGAGCGGACGACCTTGGCCGCGACGGCATGGTCACTCGCGAAGTGGTATGCCTTTAATGGAAATTACGGCGCCACGCTCGAGAACCTAGTTCTCATGACGACGGCCTTCCCCCGAATGCGCCGCAATGTCTACACCCAGCTCATGATGGTCGAATGCCTGCTCCGCCTCGACCGTCCGGACGAGGCTCAAGCATGGCTGCAATGGGCCTCGAAACACACAAGGATGCGGGCGGAGTTCTATTTCTCGGCCGCGAATATCTGCCACGCGCTGGCCGGCCGGGCCGGATCGGTGCGCTTAGCCGATGCCGAGCGCCTGGCATGGCTGAACAAGGTCTACGAGGAAAGTGGATTTTCGAAAGTCAGCCTGCTGAACGATGATGCGCCCTTGAGCATCGAGAACCTCACCGTTGCTCATCCGCGCCCTACGGAGGCATCGGCGAAGCTCAGCGTTCTAGTTCCCGCCTATAACTGCGCCGATACTCTCCCGATCGCCCTGAACAGCGTCCTCAATCAGACGTGGCGCAATCTGGAAGTCCTCGTGGTCGATGACAAGAGCCCGGATGGGACCTGGCAGGTCATCCAGCACTTTGCGGGACGCGACAGCCGTGTCATTCCGTTGCGACATGAACAAAACGGCGGTGCATACGCGGCGAGGAATACAGCACTCGCTCATGCGACGGGAGACTTCGTTACCGTTCACGATGCGGATGACTGGTCGCACCCGGAAAAGTTCGCCGCACAGATGCTTCATGCAACCTCCCGCCCGGACGGCATCAGCACAACAATCGGCGTTCGTGTCGCAAACGATCTCCGCTTCGACGTCAAGGCCAATATGGCCGGAATGCTCATGGAGAACACCTCATCGCTGCTCGTGAGAAGGCAAACTTTGGCTGATCTCGGCGGCTGGGATGTCACGCGGCTCGGAGCGGACTCGGAGTTGTACGAGCGCATCCGAGCACGGCACAATCTCGTGCCGAACAAGCTCTTTCCCGCAACGCCATTGACTCTCATCCTGTTCAGCGGCTCTTCGCTCACCCAGACCAAGGCTGCCGGGATCGCGACCGTGAACTATGGGGCGCGGCGCCAGTACAAGGAGGCTTATCGCTTCTGGCATGCGACGGAGATGGCAAAGCCCGAGCCCGACTTGCGCATGACGCCGGACCGGCGCTTTCCGGCCCCCCGGATCATCCTGGGACATCGGGAGCCTATCCAGGACATCGACGTCATCGTCGTCGGGAACTTCGCCGATGCGTCCCGGTCCTTCGAGCAAGACGTCGGCCGCTGGCAGACGCTGACGGAAGCTGGCCTTAAACTCGGCCTCGTTCATTGGCCAAGCTTCAGGCGTGCCGAGTCCAACATCATGCCGCCGGTCCGCGCTGCCCTTGCGGCCGCTCTCGTCGTGAATATCGTTCCCGGTGAAAATGCCTCATGCAAAGCGGCTATCCTCCTTGATGCCGCTCTCCTCGACGATCCGCCATCGCCGCTACCGGTCATCGCGGCCGAGCGCCTATACGTTGTCAGCGATAACACACCTTCGACCCTCCAGGCAGAAGCTGCGGCACAGTATTTCGGATGCGCTCCGCTCCTCGTCGACGAAGCCGGATTGATCCGTGCCTTGAATAGCCTCAAGCCCGTCGCGCCAGAGGTGACTGACTCGTAGGTCAGGTTCGCGCGTCGATCGGCCGAGTGCGAAGAAGAGACGGCTCCCGTCGCGGTTGCGGGCGCGCTCAATCCCGAACGGTCTGGGCGGGGAGCAGACTTTCCGGAACCGGAAACGGACGCCTATCAAGCGGAAAAGGCATTTGGGGTCTCTCCGCGGTCTCGTGCCAGAGTCCGAAGGACCGTCGATAGGCGCTGCGCACGGGGCTGAAGAGCCCCATCTCGCTGTCGATAGCGAAGACTCCGCCGCCGGAGAGAGTTGCCTCCGACCAGTTCACGAACGACAGCAGCTTGCCGATCCTCACGATGCTGTGCCGCCCGAAGGCCCGCTCCATTCGAAGATGGAATTCCCCATCGCCAGCCGCACGGACCGAGTCGTACCACCCGATCCTTTCGATCACTGCGCCGCGCCTGTACATCAGAGATGAAGCATCCGGCCGAAGATAGCCGTTCAACGCCCGGAATCCGCGCTCCCGCGAGCAGCGGATGTGTTCAACCCAGGTCGCAACCGCCGACCGGTTTCTTTGCAGTTCGGCGACAGCGCTCGCGATCTTCTGAGGGTGAGCCCAATCGTCGGCATCCTGATTGGTGACAAAGTCGCCCGTCGCGGCAGCTAGAGCCGTGTTGCGAGCAACGAAGGCGCCTGAATTCTGCGCCAGCGCGATCAGGCGAAAACGCGGATCGGCGTCACAGAACCGGACGGCGATCGGGGCGGTTTCGTCGTCGCTGCTGTCGTCGACGATGATGACCTCGAGATCCCGGTAGGTTTGGCTGCGCAACGATTCCAGGGCGTAGGATAGGGTCCGCGCACTGTTGTAGGCGGGCATCAGGATCGAGACCAGCGGCCCCCGTACGGGAGCCGCCATATCGAGGGCCGCCCTGAGGTTGTCGCAGCAGAGCGGCGCATGCGCATCTTTCAGAGCAACCGGATCGAGACCTTGTCGGGCAAGAACGGCGTTGATACCTTCCGTCTGGAGATCATAACGGCCGCTCCAGAAATGAATCTGCGCATCAAGAATGTCGATCTTGGACCTGTTCCTGTCGCTGCGCGCCTCGCCCCTGAGGGCAGTCTCAAGCTCGTGCGCCTCTGCGACCATGCCTCTGGACCGGAGGTGATGAGCGCACTTCAGGATGATGTCGAAATGGCTCGCGGTCAGCGATACCCTATGGTCCAGGATGTACCTCAGTGCCGCCTTGCCGGTGGCCGGGCCCAGATTCTCGGCAAATAGGAATACCTTCGCCAGGAACGCCGCGGCGTCCTCGCTTTCCGGCTCCTTCAGAACGGTCCCGATGATGTGCCCGACCAGATCGAAGCGCTTCAGATTGGCCGCGGCCAAGAGATAGAGATTTCGGCAGTCGAGATCCTGCCTGGGCTCCACGGGCATCGTCTCGTAGACCTGGACGAGCTCCTCGAACCGATGAGCCGCGAGGAGCGCGTTGAGCAGAGCGCGCCATGCTCGCACCGTATTCGGTTTGGCGTGGAGCAGATATTCGGCTGCCCGGTTGAAATTGCCCGCTTCGAGGAGCGCTCCGGCCCGGCCCAAAACCGCCGTCCGGCGGTTCAGCGACATCGCTCTCAGCTGAAACAGCACCCTCCTGAGAAGATCGTTCTGCTTAAGGCGAGTGGCGGTTCGCCGGAGGAGATGTTTCATCGGGGATGGTCAGCCTGTTGCACATGAGGCGCGAGACTTATCATCCGGGCGGACGGCGGGGCAAGCCGCGCGGCGCCAGGCGCTTCTGCGCTCCTCCCGCCTGCCAATCCGCTGATCCTTCATTGACTTTGGGGTATTTATGTTACAGGCCCTTGGTTCCATGAGGGCCGGAGCAGCGCTGGCGCCACAGATCGTAATGGGAACGATGAGAGCTCTTCTGAAGGCCGCGCTTTCCGGAATCCCCTGGCCCGTAAGACGGATGATGAAGGCCGTCGTGCCAGGTGGCTTCGTCCAGGCAACGGCCAAGCTTGTCGCGCCGCCTATCCAGGCTCCCCCACCTGCACCCGTCCCGAAAGAGCCGCCACGGAAGGACATTGCGCGCCTTCTGTTCGATCCCCGTTGGTACGTCAGCCGGCATCCTGAGGTGCCAGCCGATCACGACGAAGCTTACAAGCACTATCAGACGAATGGGAGGCTGGCGGGCCACTCGCCGACCCCGTTGTTCGCCGATGTTCCCCTTCCCGTGCGCACGACGCTGCCGCAAGAGCATCTCTTCCGCGCGACGGCTTCCCCGATCCTCTCCCGCATGCCGCCGACGCAGTACCTGGAACTCTACCGCTTCCGCGAGAAGCGCACGGTCTATCGACCCAGCACCACGCTCGCCGAGTATCTCCGGCGCGCCATGATTAAGCCTGACTTGATCGGGCCCGATCTGACCGAGTATGACCTTCGGATCGTCGCGTATATGGACGGCGAGAAGAAGAGGTTCTCCGCTGACAATATCGAAGCATCTCAGGCAGACTTAGTCTCGATTGTCCTGGTCGCCGCCGATGATGTTGGGGTGCTGGAAGATACGATTGTCTCGGTTCTGATACAGTCCCATGAAAACTGGGAACTGATCGTCGCGAATATCGGGGACCGCGCGGAGGCCGACGCGGTTGTCTGCCAGTTCGACGATGCCCGCATCAAGCGCTTGCCGCTCGATGGGTACATCACAGCCGGTCAGGCGCGGAATGCCTGTGTCGCAGCGTCATCAGGCAATCTCATCGCCTATCTCGCCCCGACTACCTTATGGGATCCCGACTGCCTTCTTGTCCTGCGCAACCGCATGCGTGCGACCGGTGCCCGTGCGAGTTACGGAGCGCAGGTCGTTTGGAACGGCTTCGATGCCGATTCCCGCCTGGGCTGGTCCTTCAAATCCATCCGGTTCTCGCCGTTCAACCGCAGCCTGATCGAGAATCTGGACACCCTATCCACGACGGTTCTGATCCATGACCGCTCCCTTTTCGACGAGGTCGGGCCCTTTGACGACTCGTTGAGCGGTCATGTGGATTGGGATTGGATCACGAGGATGACGGAAGCGACGCGCCCCGAGGCGGCTCCGTGCCTGCTCGGCCACCACTTTCTGCCGCAGCGGAATGAAAGTATTACATCCGAGACGTCCGTCGAAAGCGTAGCAAGGGAACGGGACGGTGAGGTCGCGGCTCTGCGGGAGGCCAGGGCCAAACTCGCCGCGAGGGCAGACTGGTCGCAGCCCTTCATGACGACGGACGGACGCGAACACCTGGCGTTCTCGATCAGCCGCACGGTGCGGGCCGCTCGAAGGGGGAAGCTGGCCGGCCTGCCGGCCGAGCGCGTGCAGATCCTCATCCCGAATTACGAATCCCTCGACGAACTCGCGATGTGCCTTGCCTCAATCGCCGAACACACCCCCTCACCATACAACGTACTGGTCGTCGACAACGGATCGTCCGATGAGACCTATGCGCGCCTCGAAAGCATGATTGCGTCGCTCGACCATGCCAGCCTCCTTCGCGAGACGAGCGCCTCGGGCTTCTCCATTGCCGTCAATCGGGGCCTTGCCGAGCTTGCCGACAGGAACGACAAGATCCTCATCCTGAACAACGACACCTTGGTGACGCCCGATTGGCTCGACGAGCTGAGATACGTCCTGTTCAAGCACGAGGGCGCGGGCATGGCGGTTCCCCGACAGGTGATCCCGGCCGGAACCAAGGCCCTCAAGCTTCACATGCCGGCGGCCGACACCCGCTTCGAATGCGACATCAACCTTTCGAGCCAGCACGACAACATCCTCGATCCGGACTTCGACCCGGACGACAACCTCGTCGAGCTCGGCTTCGCCCCCCTGTTCTGTGGCCTGATCCGGCCGGAGACGATCAAGGCCCTCGGCGGCTTGGATGAGCGCAACGGGCCCCATTATCGCTCAGACTGGATCTTCTGCGAAGCCCTGCGGCGGATCCTCAATCAGAGGATTCTCTATACGCCTCACAGCAAGATTTATCATCTTCAGGGCGTTGCGACACGGGTGAGGGACACCTCAACGCAATTACGGCTTGATCAGTCCAGCGTAGCGCAGCCTGCACCTGATGCCAGAGCGAAACCCGATCACCAATCGGAGCGCCCATGATGCCATTTCAATCTCGATTTACGCGGACAGATACGTCAATCAAACGTTGCGAACACAAGGCAGAACAGGCGGTGGGAGGCTCGGCAGTCCAGACCCACAGACTAGTGACCGCTTTCGGATCAACATACTGATACCGCCATGAACGCACCGAACGAAAAATCTGATGATACGGTCCTGGCGCAGTTGCAAGACGAGTTGATGCAGTTGCGAGCAGAGCGGACGCGCCTCCGTTTCCAGTTGCTTGATGCCAACGCACGATTTGCTGAGAAGGAGCGTGGTTCAGACCCGACTGCTCTGAGAGCAGAAATCAATGACTTAAAAGCAGAAATCAAGCAATCGAAGGTTAGCTTCAGGAAGAGCCTGCAGGACCGGGATGCTATCATTCGCAGTCTCTATAGCTCGACATCTTGGAAAGTTACCCGCCCAATCCGAGCACTCAGCAAAGGAGCAATCGCGGCCTATAGGAACGCAGCACGAATATTGCATTATTTAAGGGCTAGTACGACAACATCTCCCGCTGAGGTCCGCCGACTGGAAGCGACCGTTCAGCCTGCTCCCGAGAAACCGGAACAGATCCAGCCCGATGGCCTTGAGTTTGGGCACTCGCGCCTCAATGCACGTGAAGTTGGTCCGGCCATGCTTTTCATCACCCATGGACGCGGTGGTGGGACTGAACGGCACGTTCAGGAGATGCGATCCTCTTTAGAGGCAGAAGGAATCCCAGTCTATATCCTGAGGTCAAATCCTAAACGGCTTGGGAGTCTGGAATTTGACAAGCTCGGCCTGGATGATGCTCCCACTTTGCCACGGTTCCATGTTCCGAGTGATGTTGATGCGCTGGCGCAGGCGATAAGGGCATTAAAGATCAGGCACATTCACGTCCAGCATCTAGCGGATGCCGGTAACGGCGCTGAGGATTTCGTTCGCAAGGTTGCAGACGTCGCCAGTATACAATATGATGTTACGCTTCATGACTATATGGTCGCGTGCCCGCGCTTTACGTTAATCGGTGCTTCCGGCGTCTACTGCGGGGAGCCAGAACCTGCTGCTTGCGGCGCTTGCCTCCGCACACTTCCAAACAACAGTGGCGGCATCTCCATCGAAGATTGGAGGGAGCACTTTGGTCGGTTCCTACATAGCGCTCGGCGCATCTTCGTTCCTGACGTAGATGTTGCCAACCGAATGCAGCGGTACTTTCCTCATATAAGTTTTACGTTGCGCCCTCATCCCACGACGGTAGGTGAACGGCCGCAGCTATTGAAGGCGAGCCGCGAAAAAAGAAGGGTCGCGATTGTCGGGGGTATCAATCCGCATAAAGGCTCAAAGCTCATTCTCGAATGTGCACGATACGCAGCATACCATCAGCTCCCAATCGAATTTGTTGTGATCGGATATATTGGAGGCTACTCAATATCGAAGAATCGCGCTGACAAGGAACGACCTAACTTGACCGTAACTGGAAGGTATGCAGACGTCGACCTGCAAAATCTTCTGCACGAGCAGGCGCCAGATATTGCCTGGTTACCATCTGTCGGCCCCGAGACGTTCAGCTACACACTGTCATCATTAATTGAGGCAAAGCTCTTTCCCGTTGTGTTTGATCTTGGCGCCCCAGCACAGCGCCTGAAGGATCTGAACTGGGGGAGCATCATGCCGGCCGAGTATATGTTATCCCCGGCTGATGCTGTTAACTTCCTCATGCAGGTCAAACCATTCTCCCCCCCGAATAACTTAGCCTTATCCGCGACTGTGTCATACAAGAGGCTCTCATCAGAATATTATAGCTTCGAGCCAAAATTCTTCGGTGATTGAGAGAACATGAACTGCCCCTGAGATTTTCCTGCATATGGAGTTAGAGTCCGGTCCATCACAAGGACGGACTATGAAGCCTTCACGGATGGCGGAAGAACAGATTATTGGGAACCTGCGCAAGTCGGAAGCCGGGCGAAAGTGGCGGCCCGTTGACCTGCCACTGAAGTTTCATCCAGTGGCGTTTAGAGCCTCGACAGGTGCACATATGCAGGACGAGCTACAGAGTACAATGATAATCCGCCCAGAGCATTCGAACTCTACGTGGCTCTACTTTGTCCGAAGGTTCTCGGAGCACCAAGCCTGGAAGGTCCCTTCTCCTGATCGGAAGGGATGAGGGTACAGTTCCTGTAGTTGTGTGCGGGATCGATAAACATGCCTCTGTGCGTACTGGATCGGAGTACCATCCTCGTAAGCTCCATACGCCCACCATCCCTTAGGTATCTGGGGGGCAGCTTGAGCTGACAACCTTTCTCTGTACCACCGGAGTAGTTCGAAGACCTCATATCGTCCATTGGAGTACCGCTCCAGAACAGCTTCACCGACACTATTCACTTTCGTGAAATGAAAGAAACGAAGCGGACTTCCGCCTGCGGTAATCTCACCACTCGGGAGCAAGCAAATTGGCCGGTTGCTAAGATTCCAACACGCGACGTTGTACCCAGGATCTCGCAGAATGCCGGTTTGTGGAAAGAAGGCTGGGATAAGGTCGCACCACCGCTGATCTGTAAACAATCCCGCTGGAATGTCGTCATAGCAGTGCTTAAGAAGACGATCGCTCCACCATTCTGCACAGGCCCTGCCCTCTGGACAGTTTCTGACAGCTATGAAACCAAGGTTGTAAACCCCATGCTTCAAGGAACCGATTTCATTATCAAGAATCCCATAGCTGGTTCTTTCCGGACTCACCAAGTGAGGGGTTAGCACGACTGAATGCTTGTCGAGAAGCTCAACAACTGGATTCAAGGAATCAAACAGCGCAATATCAGGATCGAGATAAATTACCTTCTCTGCCCCAGAATCGAGAACCTTGCAGAGCATTCGACCCTTCACAGCTGTGCAAAGCTCCACGATGTCGTGCGAAAAGATCCAGCCATCGAGATCTGGAATATCAAGCTCGTCAACCCGAACGACGTGATCGAAGCCTTCCTCTTCAAGATTGAAGACGAAATCGTTGGGCTCCCGATCTGACAGGCATAACCAAAGAACCCAGTCCGGGTGGTAGCGCTTAACAGTCTCTGCGAGCACCCGCGCTCGATCCAAATAGCTGAAGGTTACGCTTGTAAAACAGTGGATCTTAGCCATTAGATGTCTTTCAGGAGATACGTCGCCGTAGCCGAGTTCGTCGCCAGCTCAGCGAAACGCTTCCGCCGTGTAAGCTTGTCTAGGGTATCGCCCGCGAAGAGCGCAAACAATTCTTCTTCACTATCGATTGCACATCCCTTGTCTGAACCCATCCGCCGTACAGCTGGCCAAATATTACCGGCACCTTTACGCGCGATCACAAATGCGCCGCCGGCGATTGCTTCGTGCGTAGTGAACGAGAAGGTCTCATAACACAGCGACCAGTTAACAACTACGTCGAGCCTCAGATCGGCAACAGCCCGCGTCATCGCGTTCCGACCTTGTTCCTTAATGGATACATTAATGAACTCGATGTTGTGTGCCGACTTAACCTGTGACACACCGAGATGGAAGAACTGGTATCGATGGTCACTGGCGAATTTTGTCGCAAGGGCTTCAAATGTGTGCCATCCCTTATTGTAGAATGGCACACCAAGAAACCCAATTCTTAGAGACTGATGATCTCTGATCGTCGTAGCCTGGTCGAAAACCAACTCGCCGTGCGGAACGACAGTTGCAGCTTTGAATGGCATATCATGATGCTCCTTCCAGAAGCTCAGAGCCGTTTCTGATGGGGCAAGAACTGTCGGCAGCATCGACTCGAATGCCTTCCTTACTCGACTTGTATGCCGCTGACGTTCGCCACCGTAGCAACAGATGCTGCATACAGCTGAATCGACACTGGGGGCGTGGCAAAACGCGACATCATTGCGAAGGAGAGCGTAGTTCGAGCACAGGGTAAAGAAGTCATGTACCCAGAAAATGACCTCGTCGGGCGAGAGTCTATCAGCAGTTTCGACGATCAACTCAGGGCTAAGGCCGAGCAGGTGGTGCACCACCAGATTGAGCTTTCTGGCTTTATTGCGTGACTCGGCAATTTCTGTGACCACCTCTTCGAGGGTCAAGACGCCGATCAATTTCCTTTGTATCCTGACTGATACGAGAAAGTCCGTTGCTGACGTCTCGTCAGACAGCATTGGTAGTGGCTGCGCGGGACAGATATGGATGTATGCCCACCCTGCACGCCGGAACTCTGCCTCCTCGTCACCTACACAATTCTGGATCCCGCCATCGACCTTGGCATAGTCGTCATGACTAAACGCAAGAATGAATCCTTGATGCATATCAATGGTGAACTCTGCCAAAGCATCACGTAAGCTCACTCGGTTAGCGAGAGCCGTTGTTGGCGAGTTTGCCCAATGTTTTGCGCGCTGTCGTGGAGACACCGCGTTGTTGATAGCCATTCTGACGGGATCGACGACCGTTCTCGACGTTCCGTTATCGGATTTACCCGCCCCAACGCTGGCGGCACCCGGCTTCGGGCTAGGATGCAGGCCCCTTGCTGCTCCCTTACGAGCATAATGAACGAGGGGGCACTCGCCGCTTTTTCGCACGGCGGGATTCATCTCGAGATAGTAGCGGGTGTCAAAATTTGCGCTCGGATTACGCCCTTGCCGCCATCCGACGGAAAAGTAGTCATCCGCGAGATCTTTGATACCACGACATGCATCCGGATAGGTGCGCGCATAAAACTTTGCATCGAACAAAGCTTTAGCTAGTGAGAGGGCAGTTTGATCTTTCATTTGATGAGCTGAACCGTATGATATTACCGACGACGCAATCCTTGGATCAGCGCACGAGCGGATAGTTTTAGATAACCACGCAGACGCGGCACTCTCGAAAGGATCGAGCGAATGGGTTTTGTTGCGCGCCAAGACGAACTGAACGCGATTTCCTGATACTTCTTTTCGGTCTGATGACGTAGTTTTTGTTCGCCTTGAAGAAGCATCAATCGATCGCGCGCAAGGGCCTCTGTCCACCTGATCAGCTCTGTCAGCTGATGCAAGCGCAAGTCGCGCTCTTTCAGTTGCGCTTCTAACTCGCGCGTGCGCTTTTCTAGGCTGCGTGCTTGGTCCTGGTAGTCGCGCGCATGGGTTTCAAGCCTGTTAATCTCTTCTTTCAGTTCGGCCACCGGGGCCCATTCACTGTCAGAATTCTGCTCGCCTGTGGTATCCGCGCTTAAATAGGTTTCGTATCGATCGCCATTCAACGCGTGCACAGCCAGAGCAATGGTCTCCTCGGCCCGATTGCGGACGATCTGCGGCGGTACCCATCTTGGCGTTTGCCACATCGCTCTCCTAAGAGCCTCACGATTCGTCACATGCGTCAGGATGCAGCCTACTGCTAGGAGTGCTCGGTCAATCTGTGGTTCGCCATGCGTTGCGAACAGGCCAGCCTCGTAAGCGAATGGGAACTGCGGCGTCGAGTCACCGCGGAAGTTGTCAGGATTGAAGCTAGGAAATGCAAAGTAGTATAGGTTCAGTCCACATGCGAGCAGGAACTCGGCAACCCGGAGAGACGCTGGATCGTCATTGCATTCGACCCAAGCGCTAACACGCTCCTTCATCAGATACTCTCTCGCATCTTCAAGGATGGGGAGTTCCATCCCCTCGACATCGAGTTTGATGAGATTGAACGGACCTAGGCTTTCCCACAAGCTGCCGAAGTCCATGCGGGCAACTGGATCAGAAGCCTCTTCGAAGTTTCCTGCTCCTGTGGCAGTTGCGTAGGAAGTGGATCCTTGATTATTGCCAATGCGGTGCGGCCGCGCCGGTTGATAGCTTTTGGGACATAGCACCGTTTCGATTACATGACATGGTGCTTGGCAATTAGCCGCCACATTTGCGCGCAGAGCCTCAGTCATACGTGGATTGGCCTCCACAAAACTGAGAGATTTAAGTCGCTTTATATGCGACAGGCCAATTCCGAACGTCCCGACAAACGCCCCGATATCGGCAACTCTATCACCCTCTGCAAGATTGCTTGCGATGAAACGGATTTCGAGGTCGGCCCACTCACCATATTGTGCAAGGGACGCACCCACTATGTCCTCAACGACATCGGGCACATTCATGCGACCATAGCGGGTATCAATCTCTGGCAATGTGGCAGCCTAGCTTGTTGTTTCCTATAGGCCCGAGCCAATTAGCGAAACTTGGACGCAGTTACTAGTTCTTTTTCGATTCCATGGGTGCACTTAGGGAGTTCGGAGAATTTGCTCACGCCATCCAAATCATTGAAATCGAATAAACTTTCCCTACCGCATAAAACGTAATAACAATTATCAATTTCGCCCTGTCAAAAGCGCCGTAGCGGCATTAACGATATGTGCCGGATTGAGGATTCCACTTTCACCTATCACCTGTCGAGGCTCTAAACGCCACTGGATGAAGCTTCAGTGGCAGGTCACCCCGAGCCGATTTCTGCGAGATCAGAGACGAAAGGATGAGTACTCAGCGGCGGCGCCCTGAGTATCAAGGGTTTTTCCCGCTCAACAATCTCAATGACGGCGCGTGGCCTGCGGCCACTCCTTGACTTCACTGGTTAAGATACCAAGCCTCGTCAATCCTGCCAGAGAAGGTGCGTGACCGAGCAAACCAGTCGCCTACCGTGAGGCCCACGGCAGATGGCTCCATTTTGGCATGGATGCGGGCAACCTCACTGCCATCCAAGTTGAGCGCCAGCACCTCATTCTGATACTTGATAGAAATGGCGTTCGGCTGCTGGTCCTTCAGATGGAAAGGCTCGCTTGTGAGCCACTGAGCACCGTTCCCGACGGTCAGTACATACTCGCTTCGATCTCCGGGCAAGGCATGGACAACAAAACCTTGAAAGCTGCAGCAATGGCTTGATGCAATTGTAGAATACGCCACTTGCTTGCCATCTGGGACAACAACCAGGCCAAGGCTGAACGCGCCATTTGGACTCGTAGGAGCGATATCGAATGGAAACGGAGATTTGCGACCATTGGGCCCGACAAACGATCCTAAATCTATGTTGTATCTGTAGCAGATCGGGGATGCGCTAGAGTGCGGCACTGTTGCGCAGGTTGGATGAGTTTCGAATAGATCCTCCCCGGCGAACGGCTTTCGGACGAGATGCATCAACCTGTTGCCTTTGCTCCAACTTTTGAGCGCGTATGTATGATGAAGTGTCGGCATGCTTTGCTCGAGCCAGGAGCTGGTATTCATCAATAAGGGCTGTCGCTCTAGCAGCTCTCTGTCAATGAAGAGGTTACTAGGACCCTCTTCCACGAGAGCCTTGATTAGATTGTCAGCATCCCTTCTCAGAAGGATTTCCGCGACGCCAGGCCCAGGGAGGTTCGACCGTTTGTGCATCTCAGAATATATAGTCGCTTGATGCACAGCCAGTACCTCAAAGCTTTCCGAAGCTGAGACGTTCGAGCGGATAAATGCGATGTCCTCCGCCACCGGCGACATCGGCGACATCTTGCCAATCTGCTGCCAACGGGTTGCAGCCATAGTGACAATCGGTGGTGCCACGCGGACGATAACTATAGATGCGGCCAGGACAAGAAACCCGACCATTATCAGACTGCCGGCCCTTAATGTCGCTCCCCAGGGGCCTTGATAGAGAGAGAGAGCATCCAGCATAGCAAAGGCCGCGATCATCAGAGGCCATATGCAAAGTGGCAAGACAAATGGATGAGACCGGCCCAAGTAATAGCTGAACAGCCCGATACCAAGAACGGTGCTGTAAGCCAGCAAATGGTCTCGAGCCGAAGCCCTACCTTGTACAACTCGAAGGCTGTAAACGGCCGCGGATGCGGCAGCTGTGAAGGCAGCCAGCGTCCAGGCGCTAGGTGGTTTTGGGGTCGGCAACATCATGAAGCCGGATCCAGCGAATATCTTTGCGTAAAGGCTCATTGCGGCTAGATCGACAGGAACGCCCGAACGATATGACAACAAAGCTTGAATCGCGAAGAGGGAACCAAACACCGCGAGAGAATAAGCTAGAGCAAACCAGCCCATCTTCATCGCAGAATTTCTATCGAGACCTATACTTGAAAGGAAAATCAACGTTCCCAAAGCAACAGCCACAACAGCCCCGCTATCGAGATTGTTGAATATAGCAGCGGCAGAGAAAACGCCTATCAGCGTCGCCTTCATGAGGCAAGGAGCCCTGCACCACCACATTGCCATTAACAAGCTCAATGCGGGGAAGAGAAATCGCAGGGGCGTGTATTGGAAGTACACATCATATACGCTCGGATCAATCCTGTAGAGGCACATGATGGCCCAGACGCTAAATGCGACTAGAGTAACAGGTCGAGCGATTAGAAATGAGCTAAATACAAGGACAGCAACAAGTGCAGATGATTGAAGAGCCGCGTTGACTAGTGTTAGATTATATATGCTTAAATCGATGAGCCCAAATATGGGCCTGTAAAATTCGCCGTAGCATCCATACTGCGTGACCACATCATTAAGGCATGTTCCGCCTAAAACCGTCTGGTTTATCGAATATAGATAGGCTCCAAGATGGGCGGTCTCAGCCGTCACATAATTGTAGTCGAAGACACGGAGCGCAAAGGTTAGGAATACCCCGCTCAAGCAAAGAGTGAACGTCGTCCCTATCCGCACTTTCTTGCTTGCTGCGGTCGGATATCTCTGTGATACGAGCGCAAGCACAACTCCACCCAATGCAGAGAGCGTAAACTCTGCCTTAGACAGACCAGCGGAAGGAAGAACGGGATCACTTCTTAAAGTGAAGATCGCACCTGCAACGCCTGTTGCGAACAGACCCAGATCAATAAGGGATGCCTTATTCACGAGCCCTATGCGCTTTGCGGCTAAAGCCGACGCTAGCGCGATCAACGGCAATCCCGCAACGACAGCACCAAAGGCAAGTCGTGTCTCCGGCTTAGGCTGCAATATCGATGGGAACGGGACAAGAATCTCGATCGCCAATGCGAGTTCGTCTTGTGTCGACCCATGGGGTGAGAATAAATAGGCAACAATCCCGATCAACAAAACAAGCACTATAGTTGAGAGCAAGCCAAATGTGATGGCTGAAATCTTAAGCGTATTCATGTGAGACGCTTGACCGTCCATGAGGTCACATTTCAATATGAGCTGACAGCCGCTTCTAACAAGTTCTTGCTGCCGATCAAGGTAAAAATCTCCCGCTTTCCAATCTCTCTTCGCCCATGGGTTGGACGCGTCAAATGCAACTTGGCAACGCCATTGGCTCGAGAGGACAAGTTTGGCCAACGATTCCTTGTGCAAAGGACACCGGTCGGGTACGGCATTGCTTTCCCGACGACTGAGTAAGCAGCGAAGTCGTTCTAGGACGTTCAGAACCGCACACAGCCCCCGCCCCCGGAAGAACCTTGGGACCTAGTACAGGCTCGTCATGCACCGAACCGTCAAAAGCAAGTTTTATCCGGAGATTGAGACGCTTCGGGGGTTAGCAAGCCTCGCGGTGGTGTTGGGTCATTGTTATCTATGGTCATTCCCGCAATACCTGCAGCTTGGTGAGACCTACGAGTTGCGGTGGCTAGATGTGCTCATGTCGGGGATCTTTGACCCACAGCCAGCTGTTCTGGTGTTCTTTGTCTTGAGTGGCTTTGTCCTGGGCTGCCAGTTGGAAGCTTCCGCACCTGTAACCTCTAGGGCCTATTTAGCGTACATCGTGCGCCGCTTGCTTCGATTGATACCCACCATGTGGTTTTCCCTAGTGATCAGTCTTGGCTTATGGGTTGCTTTAGGGGTGGTGGACGAGAGTGCACGGCAGATTGTTCCACTAGCGCTCACTTGGTTTTGGCGAGGTCTGCTTTTTCTCGACTTCAGTTTAAACCCAGTAATTTGGAGTCTGTATGTTGAGGTAATAGTCAGCGCCCTATTGCCATTGATGTTTTGGTGCTCACGGTGTGCCGACTGGACTATGAACGCGGCTGTCTTCCTCGCACTGTTCGCGCTGTGCCTTTTGATTTCGAAGCCGATGTTCCTGTCATTTGCTGTTTTCTTCTTCGTTGGCTTGCTGATCAGCTATGTACCGCGGACATTCGACAAGGTTATGGGGGGTGTATTCGGCCTTGTAGCCGGAGTTTCGGCGTTGGCTGTGTTTACCTGGGGACCAGAAATCGCAGTATTAAGTACTGAAAAGCGAGACTTAACACTTTGGCGCCCCTGGGCATGGATTGAAGTACCGGCCTGCGCTCTGCTTGTTTACTTTGTAGTCCGAGAGCGTTTCGCTCCCATTTCAGCTATTCTCACCACCCCAGTCTTGCGATTTATAGGCAAGATCTCGTTCAGTGTGTATCTACTCCATTTTCCGATTATGATCTTTGTTGATGCAGTACTTGCACACAACGGGCTTGCATTCCGTCCAGAGCTCCCGGTTCTAAACTGGATAGGGCTGTTCGGCATCAAAACGGCAATCGTATGCGCCCTATCGGTTATCGCATCAGTGGCCTCATACCGATTTGTCGAAGTCCCTTCGGCTAAGCTAGGACGATCGTTGGCCAGCTGCATTGTTAAGCGACACCTTGCACTTCCGAGCACATTTTGAATAGAAATTGCCCTCCCAAGCCGAAGCTTAGGAGGGCAAGTTAGGGAGAAAACGCCATTTTCGGGCTGCTCTCCCGACGAAGCCAATCGACGGGGAAGCTCGAAATACGTGGAACGCTCAGAATGGGCAGCGCAAGCGAGATGGGCCAGAGACCCTACCGGAGTGCGTAGTTCGCCGATCCCCGAATCGTCAGGTTAGGCACATTCTGTAGCTCGAGCGGGATCTTCCCGCAGAGATCATTGGAGCAGGGACCCAAGGTGGCAGTGCGAATATACCTGTTCACCTCACCATCCCACTTTCACAATACGACGGCTAGGTGTTCGATCGCGAAGCTGTACCTGAAGGCTCTGCTTGCCCTGGTGCGGCAGGCCAAGCGGCACGGCCTCACGCTGCGGCAGGCCCACACCCGTCTGGCCAAACGCGCCGCCTTGCAGGTGGGTCGCTATGCCCATGCCCGGCAGAGGCGGCGCATGCGCCGCGAACTGAAGCGGCTGAAGACCTATCTCGGACGCGTGTACCGCGATGTCGCCAGGAATGTGGAGCTCTCGATCCGGTTTGCTCCTCTGCTCGGCCTCACAGAGCGCCTTTTGACCCAGGAGCGCACGAGCAAGAACAAGGTGTACAGCCTGCATGCGCCCGAGGTGGTGTGCATCGCCAAGGGCAAGGCGCATCGGCCCTACGAGTTCGGCTCGAAGGTCGCGCCGGCGGTGACGAACCGCGAAGGGTTCGTGCTCGCCTCCAAATCGCTGGAGGGCAACCCGTATGATGGTCATACGTTGGATGCCACCATCGACCAAGTCATCGCTATGACGGGCATCGAGCCGGAGCGGACTTATGTCGATCAGGGCTATCGTGGGCATGACTACGCCAAGACGGATCGGGTGTTTATCACACGACAGCGACGTGGCCTCACACCGACGATCAAACGGGAGCTGAGACGCCGGTCGGCGATCGAGCCGATGATCGGACACATGAAGGCGGATGGGAGGTTGGGACGCAATCACCTGCTCGGAGCCGCCAGCGATGCGATCAATGCGCTGCTGGTGGCCGCCGGGCACAACCTGCGGCTGATCATGAACTGGCTCAGGCGATTTGTTGCTTGGCTCCTCGCCGCCCTGATGGGGTCATTCGCGCCATCGGATACTGCCCACAATCCTTGAAATCCAATCGCCGCCTGATCAAACGGCATTGTTCAGGGCCGACTAAGATAGCTGTCGTGGCCGCGACGACGGCCGACGAGATGACGTTCTTCAGATTGAGGGCCATGGCGAGGCTCCGGTTATGAGAGGGTTCAGGCAGCTTTTTTCGGAGCAACGGGTGATGCCATCTTCAGAGCTTCCTTCTCGACGTCCTGAAGGCTGTTCGGCCAGACCTTGCCGAAGGTCTTCCATGTGTTGAGGCTGGTTAGAGAGGACAGGCGATCCGTGGACAGGCGCTTAGTCAGGACGTGCGGATCGGTGCTGCGGACGGCCCTGAGAGTTATCGGCCCGAACCTGCCTTCATCGGCAACGCCAACGTCGCGCTTTAGAGCCATGATGGAACAGGCAACACCGGAGTTCACGGCGAAGTCGAACACGGCAATGCCAACGCCGGCCGGCAGGTCGTCGCCGCGGCACGCATCCCAGTAATTCCTCTAATAGATGCGGGCGACATCAGCACGATTTAGGGCTTCACCCCAGTGTTGGTCGCCTTTCGTCCGAGCCAGCCGTTCAGGGTCCGATGGTGACGCCCGGATTTGTGGCGCCACCCGGATCCTTGTGGTTATCGACATATCCGCCTTCGTGATTGAGGACGAGCGTTAGCGCCCGCCCGAATGTATCGGTGACATTGTTATCCTCTTTTGAGAGTGGAAATGTAGCGGTGAGCAGCGCCTAAAGCACGAGCACCAAGGACCTTGCGTTACGATGTAGAGAGCGGGATAACCTTTCACCCATTTAATTTCAACGGCTGCAACTCTATGACAAGTGACCCGCAATACCTCCACAATCCAGATGCTGACGCCAGCGAAGTCATGTGGCGGTCTGTGGAAGGCGAATTCCCGAATGGGAGTGATCCTCTTTCGGGTGGGGCGCCCCGATATTGGGTGCCGATCCCCAGCGCCGAGTTGCGGGAAGCCTCGAGCGTGGCCGATATGGGCATCTGGTATGCCATTGGCGAGGCTTGGTCCCAGATTGCCATCCGGGTTTCGAAGGTCGACAAGCCGCGCATCCTCGATATCGGCTGTGGCTCAGGCAAGATGGCTCGGTTCTTCGCCATGATCCCAGGCGCCACCTATCTTGGGATCGATATCTTCAAGCCGGCTATCGAATGGAGCCAAGCTGCCTTTAAGCCGCTGCCCAATTTCGCCTTTACGCACTTTGATATCCACTCACCGCTTTACAATGGCAGCGGCAAGCTGGATGTCACGACTGCACGAGTACCTGCGCCGACTGCTTCATTCGATCTGATCATCTGTGGCTCGCTCTTCACCCACCTGCTTGAGCCTGCATTCAAACATTACCTGGGTGAGGTGGCGCGCTGCTTGTCCAACCAGGGCCGCGCCGTCGTTTCAACCCATAATGAGCCGCAGAAAGGCAAGCGTTTCTCTGGCAAGGAGACTCGGATCGACATCTCCGACGCCTACATGCTCAAACTAGCCCAGTCCCATGGCTTGCGGCTCGTTGAGAAAGTCGGGACAGTGTTCAGCCAAGAAGTCTTTGTTTTCGAGCGAATGAAGCCGCACCGCCCGCGCTGGTGGCGCGTCTTAAGGAAGCATCCATAATCCTCTAAGCGGCTGGGGAGCAATTATCTTTCCTTTCGGGTGAGACGGCGCAGCAGGATGCGGCTCATGGCGAGATAGAGCAGCATCTCGCCAGTCTCGACGAGCCGCTCATAATCCTTGGCCAGCCGCCGGTTGGTGGTCAGCCAACCGATCGTCCGCTCGACCACCCACCTTCGTGCGAACACGTGAAAGCCGCTCGGTCGGATTGGCGGCTCCGCGTCAGCCCGCGTCCACCAATGCTGCGGGATGGATAATTTCCAACGGAGGGCCTTCTGGAGCCAGTCGCGCAAGCCACGATAGGCCGTGTCAGCCCGCATCAACTTGATCGCGGGAAACAGATGCCGCAGGTCCGATAGCAGGATTTCAGCTCCAGCACGGTCATGGATGTCAGGCAACACCCTGTTCGTACGCATCCGCCGAGGACCGCGGAATTTCGGCCGCGGCGTGGTAAAGTGGCCGCATGGAGATTGACCACGACAAGA
>NZ_JAERQD010000050.1 GCF_016735695.1 Microvirga zambiensis WSM3693
CGTCGCCGCCGAAATCGGCGTACTGGATGTCGCCTTCGAGACCGACCACGAAGGAGCCGATCTGGTAGTTGTAGCCGGCCTGGGCGCCGCCGACGAAGCCGCCGTCGTCGTCGAGGTCGAAGCGGACACCGCCGACGGTGATCGAATCATTGGTGTTCCAGCCATAGCCGGCGTTCACACCGACGTAGAAGCCGGTCCAGGTGAAGACCGGAACGGCAGCGATCACCGGAACCGGAGGAGCAGCGCGGGCCGGAAGGTCCGCAGCGGAAGCGGCTCCGGCAAAGCCGAAGAGAGCGACGCTGGCGAGAAGAATTTTCTTCATGGTTTCTCTTTCCTATCGATGTCATGCCGAACCGATCCGCGCTGACGTGGATCAGGCCGGGCACTACCCGTTTATAGAGCGACAACCGGTCGAGGGCTGTGACTTCACGACCACAGCTCGACAATGGGCTGTGGCGGGATTGTGGCGGCAATGTGCGTGCGCTTCCCCTTGTGGCATCGCTGGTCCACAACGCACAGCTTGGCCATTGGTTCGACGCGGCAGCGAAAAAATGTCATTTCCTTGTCAGCGCCTTGTTACGTCGTGATAATATTGCATTGAGGGTTCGAGAATGAACAAAGCTGCTCTGGTGACCGGTGGGGCCCAGCGCATCGGGCGCCGCATCGTCGAGCGACTCGCCGCCGAAGGCTATGCCGTCGCGATCCATTGCCGCCGTTCGACGGAAGAGGCGGAGGCGATGGCCAGGGGCATCGAGGCGGCAGGGGGCAGGGCGGTCGTCGTCCGGGGTGATCTCGCCGACGGGGCAGCCGTCGAGCGTCTCGTGCCGGAGGCTGTCCGCGCCCTGGGCGCTCTGACGCTTCTCGTCAACAATGCTTCCGAATTCGAGCCCGACGAGGTCGAGACGCTTACCCAGGAGCGCTGGGACCGGCACTTCGCGGTGAATCTGCGCGCGCCGGCCTTCCTCGCCCGCGACTTCGCGCATCAGCTCTCCACCGAGGGCCGCGGAAGCATCGTCAACATCGTCGACCAGCGGGTCTGGAAGCTCACACCGCAGTTCTTTTCCTACACGCTCACGAAGGCCGCCCTGTTCAGCGCTACGCAGACCATGGCGCAGGCGCTGGCGCCCCGCATCCGCGTCAATGCCATCGGGCCGGGTCCGACCCTGTCGAACGTGCGCCAGGGCGACGAAGATTTTGCCAAGCAGAGCGATGCGGTGCTGCTGGGGCATGGCGGCACGCCGGACGAGATCGCCGACGCGGTGCTGTATCTCGCGCAGGCCCGCAGCGTCACGGGCCAGATGATCGCCGTCGATGGCGGCCAGCATCTCGCCTGGGAGACGCCGGACGTTGCCGGCATCAAGGAGTGAGCGCGATCGCCGAGATCAGCCGGCCGTAATCCGGCTCCTTGCGATGGGTGGTGCGGCGATAGCTGAAGAAGCGCTCATCGTCGGAATAGGTGCACAGGCCGAGATCGGCGAACTGGCCGATTCCCGCCGCTGCGAGGCGTGCGCCGATGAAGCCGGGCAGGTCGAACATGGCATGGCCAGGCCTCTCCGCCTTTGCGAGAAAGCGCTCCTGACCGGGCGCTTCCTTCGCGAACCGTTCGATGAAATCCGGGCCGACCTCGTAGGCCTTCTGGCTGATCGTCGGACCGAGCACCGCGACGATCTTTTCGCGCCTTGCGCCGAGCCGCTCCATGGCATCGAGGGTCGATTCGAGCACGCCCGTCACCGCCCCGCGCCAGCCCGCATGGGCCGCGCCGATCACCCGCGCTTCTGGATCGGCGAACAGAACCGGGCCGCAATCCGCCGTGGTGATGCCGAGCGCGAGGCCCGGCACGTCCGTCACCATCGCATCCGCCTTGGGCCGCTCTCCCGTCCAGGGGCCTTCGACGGTGACCGCATCCGGCGAATGGACCTGATACACGCTGACCAGCGCCTCCGGCCCAACGCCCAGCGCATCCGTCATCCGGCGGCGGTTCTCCTGAACGCGTGACGGCTCGTCAGACGAGCCGATGCCGCCATTGAGCGTAGCGTAGATCCCCTCCGACACGCCGCCCTGCCGGGTGAAGAAGGAATGGCGAACCTGAGGCAGCGAGACGAGAGCGGGCGCTTGGATATGCATGGCTCGATCTTATGAAGAGATGGACAGGGCGGGTAGGGCCGGAATGGATGCGATGCCCTTATCTGTAACAGCCAAAACCTTAAACAGCTCTCCCATGCCGGTCGGGCCGCGTTCGGTGAGGCGCGCAAGAGCCTGGTCGATATCGGCTGCCTGAGCCGGCGTCGCCCGGGCCTTAAGGGACGTCGCCCGGGCCTCGATCCCGAGAGCTTTTAGGAAATCGCCCTGCGTGGCGATGCCGTGAGCCCGCGCCCCGCCCGCAACGGCGGCCTGCGCGAGGCGATGGAAATCCACATGGGTGGTCAGGTCCGCCTCGCCGGGCTCGGCCAGGGGATCGACGAAGATGTGCTGCTTGAGCGCCTGCAGGGTATCGCCATAGGCCGGACCCCAATAACCGTAATCGAGGATCAGGGCCGCGCCCCCGTCCTGTTGCAGACGACGGGCAAGCTCGCCCATGACGTCGATGGAGGCGGCTGGCCATTCCAGCACGTCACCCATCCGGAGCGGGTTGCCGAGGCCTTGTTCCGGTTCCGGGCGCAGGCCGAAGATCAGGCGTTCCCCGTCGAGGCCGACGAGCCGCTCGCACCAGCCGAGTTCGGTGGCGAGAAACTGGCGCACGGGGAGGGCGTCGAGAAACTCGTTGGCGACGAGCAGCACCGGACCGGATGGCACATCCACGAGCCGGTCATGCCAATGTAGCGAAAACCCGGACGCGGCAAGCGCCGCCTGCTGCCGCTGCCGCAGGGCCGGGCTCGTCTCCACGAGATGCACGGTCGCGGCGGCCTTGAAATCGGGCAGCACCTGGGTCGCGCGCAAAAGATCCGCCATCAGGGTGCCGCGCCCTGGCCCCAGCTCGACGAGGCGGCAGGGCGAAGGGCGGCCCATGGCGTGCCAGATCTCCATCAGCCACAGGCCGATCAGCTCGCCGAACATCTGGCTGATCTCAGGCGCCGTGGTGAAGTCACCCGTGCGGCCCAACGGGTCGCGGGTGGCGTAATACTGCCTCAGGCACAGGCTCATGTAGCGCTCGACCGTGATCGGCCCGTCATGGGCGATGATCTCACGCAGGGTGTCCGCGAAGGGCTTCACGCCGCCTCGACCGGTCTTGCCGGCCGGGTATAGCCGCGCGCCGCCATGACGATGACGCCGGCGCCGACCAGCGCCATGGGGATCGAGAGCAGCATGCCCATGGTGATGCCGCCCCCAAGTGCCCCGACCGAGGAGCCGAACAGGAAGCCGAGCTGTTCGTCGGGCTCGCGGAAGAACTCGCAGACGATGCGGGCGATGGCATAGCCCAGCACGAAGATGCCGCCGAGGAGACCGGGCCTGCGGAAGCCGAAGGTCCGCGCCGCGATGGCCATCACGATGAACAGGATCAGACCCTCTCCGAAGGCCTCGTAGAGTTGGCTCGGATGGCGCGGCACCGGGCCCGCATGGGGAAAGACCACCGCATAGGGAAAGTCCGGGGCGGGGCGGCCCCAGAGCTCACCGTTGATGAAATTGGCGATGCGCCCGAAGAACAGGCCGATCGGCGTCACCACCGCGGCCATGTCGAGCATGGCGAGCGGGTTGAGCCCGCGCCAGCGCGCGAAGAGCACGATGGCGAGCACAGCGCCGAGGAAGCCGCCGTGGAAGGACATGCCGCCATGCCAGACCGCGAAGATCTCCAGCGGGCGCGAGAGATAGGAGCCCAGGTTGTAGAACAGCACATAGCCGATGCGTCCGCCGAGCACGACGCCCAGCGCCACCCACACGATCAGATCGTCCACATCCGTGGGCTTGGGCTGGCGCAGGGAGCCCCAGAGATCGGCCTTTGCGGCGAGGCGCTTGGCGTAGAACCAGCCGCCCAGGAGGCCCGCCACATAGGCGAGCGCGTACCAGCGGATCGCGAAGGGGCCGATGGAAATCGCCACCGGATCGATGATGGGAAACGAGAGAGCCATGAGGGGGCCTTGATGGAACGTCCTGCCATTGGACCCACGGCAAGGGGATCGTCAACCCTGTTGCAGTTTGCGGCGGATGAGCCCATGTGTGGCATTCCGGGGCCTTGAAGGCCCGTCGAACTCTGTGGATTTTGCGCCCATGACCCAATCGTCCAACCGGATCTTCGATGAACTCGCCCGCTTCGCCACCGACGCCGCCGGTGCGGCCCAGGGGGTCCGGCGCGAGATCGAGACCGTGGTCCGCAGCCAGTTCGAGCGCCTGATCAAGGACATGGATGTCGCCACCCGCGAGGAGGTCGAGGTCCTGCGCGAGATGGTGACCGCCGCCCGCGAGGAGAACGAGAAGCTCGAAGCACGGGTGAAGGAGCTCGAGGCGAAGCTCTCCTCCACCGCCGGCATCAACCCCGCAACGCCTTGATCTGAACGGAAAGCCGGCCTGCCCACAGCGCGGGGCTCCTGTTGTGGACAGGTGAATCACGCGCATTGTGACAGAGGCCGAAATCTAAGACTGTCGATTCATGAGCTGATTCGTGGCGGCGACGGCAGGCACTCCGAATATCGTAGGTCTTCAGAGTACTTCTTTCGAGTAGAGCCCGGATCCACGCAATGATGTTGCCCGAATGTGTTTACCATATTCAGGTGATTCAGCTTTTTTGGATCGACATGCCGCAGATTCATCTTGAAATCGATCGTTCGGAACATCCCCTCGATGTCGTCGAGCGCCTCGCTTCGCTGCGGCACTGGATCTTCGACCGGGCCGAAACGGACGAGATGGCCGTCTCGGTCTCCGGCCGCTGGGCGGATTACGATGTCGCCTTCACCTGGATTGAGGACGTGGAGGCCCTGCATATGGCCTGCGCGTTCGACCTGAAGGTGCCCGAACGCCGCCGCCAGGACGTGCTCCAGCTCATCTCCGCCGTCAACGAGCAGCTCTGGGTCGGGCATTTCGACCTGTGGAGCTCGGAAAACGTGGTGATGTTCCGCCACGCGCTGCTGCTGGCGGGCGGCGCCGACCCGACCGACGGCCAATGCGAGACCATGCTGCGGGTCGCGGTCGAGGCCTGCGAGCGCTATTTCCAGGCTTTCCAGTTCGTGATCTGGGCCGGCAAGTCGGCCCGCGAGGCGCTCGATTCCGTCCTGTTCGAAACCGAGGGCGAGGCCTGACCTCGCCTCGACAGGGGAGGGAATACGGGGATAGATAGCGGCCATCCCGCAGCCTTCCTCTAGGATGTCCCATGTCGCAGTCATCTCGTCTTCCGTCGTCTCTCATTCTGGTCGGCGCCGGCAAGATGGGCGGCTCCATGCTGGAAGGCTGGCTCAAGGTCGGCATGAATGCGGACGGCGTGACCGTCCTCGATCCGAAGCCCTCCGAGGAGATGACCAGGTTCTGCCGGGAGCGCGGTATCGCCCTCAACCCGGCAAACCCCTCCGCTCCGGAGGTGCTGGTTCTGGCGATCAAGCCGCAGATGCTCGACGAGGCCGCGCCTGCATTGAACGGCGCTCTTGGCCCTCGGACTCTCATCATCTCGATCCTCGCCGGCAAGACGATCGGCGACCTCAAGACCAGGCTTCCCGCTGCCGGTGCCATCGTGCGCGCCATGCCGAACCTGCCCGCGAGCATCGGGCGGGGCGCGACGGGGGCCGCAACCAACGACAAGGTGAGCGAAGACCAGCGCCTGACGGCGGATGCGCTGCTTTCCAGCAACGGCATCGTCGAATGGCTGCCCTCCGAGGATCTGATCGACGCGGTTACCGCGCTCTCGGGATCGGGACCGGCCTATGTGTTCCATCTCGTCGAGTGCCTCGCCGAGGCGGGCGCTGCTGCCGGATTGCCGGCCGATCTCGCGCAGCGGCTTGCGCGTGCCACGGTGACGGGGGCTGGCGAGCTGCTGTTCCAGAGCGATCTCTCGCCGGCGACCTTGAGGCAGAACGTGACCTCGCCCGGCGGCACGACGGCCGCGGCGCTGGAGGTTCTGATGCGCGATCCGGACGGCCTGAAAGCCCTCATGCGCGAAGCTGTGGCGGCGGCCAAGCGGCGCGCGGAGGAACTCGCCGGTTAGGCCATTGGGCTTCTTGTCCTCCGCCCCTAGATTAATCCGCAATGGACGATGTCGAGGAGAATGATCGTGATGGCAGAAGCTCCAACGGACAAGCGCAAGGCGATCGTCGAAGCGCTCATGGATCTCGCCTCCCGGCGAGCCTGGCACGAGATCGAGATCACCGATGTCGCGAAGGCCGCCAACGTCTCGCTTGCCGAGTTCCGCGATCTGTTTCCGTCCAAAGGCGCCGTGCTCGGCGCGCTCTCGCGCCAGATCGACCGGCAGGTGCTCGAGGGAACGAGCGACGATCTCGCGGGCGAGCCCGCGCGCGAGCGCATCTTCGATGTGCTGATGCGCCGCTTCGACGCGCTGCAGCCCTATAAGCCCGCCTTGCGCCGGATCTCACAGGACCTGCGCTACGAGCCGATGTCGCTCGCCGCGCTCAACCAGGTCTCGCTCAATTCCCAGCGCTTCATGCTCGCTGCCGCCGGCATCGACACCGAGGGGCCGCTCGGAGCCCTGAAGCTTCAGGGTGCGGTGCTGGTCTATGCCAACACCATGCGCACATGGCTCGACGACGACGATCCGGCGCAGGCCAAGACCATGGCGCGGCTCGACCGCGAGCTGCGCCGCGCTGAGCGCATCATCGAAGGCGCGGAAGATCTGCGCCGCCTGAGCGCACCCTTACGCGCCGTCGGGCGTGCCCTGATGCAGGGCCGCGGATCTTCGCGCCGCGAGAGGCGCCGCAGCGACGAGGGCAACGGCGACAGGGACAATCCGGCGGCCGCAATCTGACGAAGAGGGCAGGGGCAATATGGATCAGGCGAGTTCGACGGCGGCACCGATCGCATTCGACGATTTCCTGAAAGTCGACATCCGTGTCGGCAGGATCGTCACCGTGGAGCCGTTTCCGCAGGCCCGCAAGCCGGCGTTCAAGCTCACCATCGATTTCGGCTCCGAGATCGGCACGAAGCGCTCCTCCGCGCAGATTACGATCAATCATGCGCCGGACGATCTCATCGGATCGCTAGTCATGGCCGTGGTGAATTTTCCGCCGCGCCAGATCGGGCCTTTCATCTCGGAAGTCCTGACACTCGGCGTGCCGGACGCCAACGGCGACGTCATGCTGATCAGGCCAGATCGCGACGTGCCGGTGGGTGGGCGGCTTTATTAGATCGAAACGGATGTCATCCCGGGCGAAGCGCATTGGAAATCCGGACCGGCTGAAGAATGAAGGCGTTAAGCTCGACACTATCATTCCCGCGCAGGCGGCAATCCATAACCGTTGACAGTGCCGAACTGATTGAAGGTCGTGTTTATGGATCCCGGCCTCCGCCGGGATGACAGTGCCATATTCGTCCGGGATGACGTGTGAATGAGGCAATCCATGAATGCAGTTTGCAAGCCTTCTGCGTTGGCAATCATTGCACCGATTTTCGCCGTCATCGGCGGCGCGGCATCGGCACAGTCGCCATCCTTCTCCTGCGATCAAGTCGCGCCCGGAGGCATCGAGGAGATGATCTGCAAGGATAGCGAACTATCTTCCCTCGACCGCAAGCTGTCGGATGTCTATGCGCAGGCAGCGCGCAAGGCGACGAACGAGCATCCGCCCGTCCTGCAGGCGGAGCAGCGCGGCTGGATCAAGGGACGCGACGAGTGCTGGAAGAGTAACGACAAACGCAGCTGCGTGCAGGGTGAATACGAGCGCCGCATCGCGGAGCTGCAGGCGCGCTATCGCCTCGTTCCCGGAATCGGCCCCGTCACCTTCATCTGCGACGGCGATCCGCGCAACGAGGTGATCACCACCTTCTTCCAGACCGATCCTGCAACGATGATTGCAGAGCGCGGCGACAGCGTTTCGCTGATGTTCGTGCAGCCCTCAGGAAGCGGCGCCCGCTATCAGGGGCGCAACGAGAGTTTCTGGGAGCATCAGGGCGAGGCGACGGTGACATGGGGCTTCGGCGCCCCGGAGATGCACTGCAAGAAGAGCCCTTGATCAAGCCGGAAGCCGCACCGTCGCGCGCAAGCCCCCGAGCGGGCTCTCGCCCAGCACGATGTCGCCGCCATGGGAGCGTGCGACATCGCGGGCGATGGCGAGGCCGAGGCCCGAGCCGCCTTCGTCCTGATTGCGGGCCTCGTCGAGGCGCACGAACGGCTTGAAGACCTCTTCGCGCTTGTCGGCGGGAATGCCGGGCCCGTCGTCGTCGACGTGCAGGATGAGCCAGCGCGTTTCGTGATTGGCCGTGATCTCGATCCTGTCGCCGTGCCGCGCCGCATTGCCGACGAGGTTGAACAGAAGGCGGCGAAAGGCGTCGGGCCGCACGATGATGATCGGGTCGCCGACGATGTCGAGCTCGGTCACATGGCCCTGCCGTTCTGCGTCCGACTGCACTTCTTCGAGGAGCTGGCGCAGATCCGTCGGAATCGCCTGCTCGCCGGCATCGCCGCTCTCGCCGCGCGCGAAGGCGAGATAGCCTTCGAGCATGCGGCTCATCTCGTCCACATCGCGCTTGAGATCCTCGACCTCCGGTGTCTGATCGAGGAAGACGAGAGAGAGCTTGAAGCGCGTGAGAATCGTGCGCAGGTCGTGGCTGACGCCGTTGAGCATCGTCGTGCGCTGCTCGATGTTGCGCTCGATGCGCCGCTTCATCTCGAGGAAGGCGTGGCCCGCCTGACGCACCTCTCGCGCGCCGCGCGGGCGGAAATCGATCTCACGCCCCTTGCCGAGGGATTCGGCCGCTTCCGCAAGGCGCAGGATCGGCCTGATCTGGTTGCGCAGGAACAGGATCGCGATGCCGAGCAGCACGAAGGACGAGCCGCCCATCCATACGAGGAAGATATGCGAGTTTGAGGCATAGGCCTGGCTGCGCCGCGCGAGCACGCGCATGACGTTGTTGCGATCGAGCTTGATGCGCACTTCCACATAGCTCGAACGCCCGACCGTATCGATCCAGTAAGGGCGATCGATCTGGCGTCGCAGCTCGTCGGTGAGAGTCTCGTCGAGAATGTCGAAGAAAGGCTTCGGGCCCGGCGGCGGCAGGTCCGTGTTGCGCAGGATGTCCACGTCGAGCTGCAGACGCTCCGAGGCGATGCGGGCAAGCGTGCTTGCATCCTTGTCCTGCGGGTAGCTCTCGTAGATGTCGATCAGCGCCGCGATGTCGGCGGTCACCGCCGAGGACAGGCGCCGCGTGACGAGCTGATAATGCCGCTCCATGAACACATAGGCGACGACGGATTGCAGCAGGATGACGGGCGCGATGATGATGATGAGCGCGCGGGCATAAAGACCCTTCGGCAAAAAACGCCCGAACCACCGCGCGGCATGGTCGAGAGGCGTGTAGCGAAGAGTCGCTCCGATCTTCATCGGTCGATCACGAGGCGGTATCCGATGCCGCGCACGGTCTGGAGGAAGATCGGATTCGCCGGATCGGTCTCGATCTTGCGCCGCAGCCGGTTGATCTGCACGTCGACCGTGCGCTCGTTGGCGGCAACGCCGTTGCCGGCAAGCGCCTCGCGCGGGACGTTGTCGCCGGCATGGCTGCCGAGGATGGTCAGGATTTCGCGCTCACGTTCCGTAATGCGCACCATCTCGTCGCCCCGGCGCAATTCGCCGCGGTCGAAGCGATAGGAGAAGGGGCCGAAATGGACCACCTCCGGCAGGTCGCCATTGCCGGTTCCCGCCACCGGCGTGGCGCGCTTGAGAATGTTGCCGAGACGCAGCAGCAGCTCGCGCGGCTCGAAGGGCTTGGGCAGATAATCGTCCGCGCCGATCTCGAGGCCCGTCACCCGGTCCGACGCATCGGAGCGGGCGGTCAGCATGAGGATCGGCACCTGGGAATGCTCACGCAGGCTGCGGGCATAGTCGAAGCCTGTCTCGCCGGGCATCATCACGTCGAGCACGAGGGCGTCGAAGACGAAATTCTCCGCCTTGGCCCGCGCCTCGGCTGCGCTGGCGGCGGCGGTCACCCGATAGCCGTTCTCGCTCAGGAAGCGGGTGAGCAGGTCGCGCAGGCGGCGATCGTCGTCCACCACGAGAACGTGCGGGGCGTGGTCGGGAATGTCGATGCGTACATCCATCTGGCGTCGGGCTTCTTTACCGGGCCCTGCTTATCAGGTTTCGTTGGTCCCGAATACGAGCTGCTTCACATGGGCGCTGTCGCTCGGATCGATGAGGCGGAGAAGGTAGCGGCTGACCGTTTCCTTCGCCTCTGGCTCCATCCCGGACAGGGCTCGCATGATGCGGCGGGTCTGCAGCTTGGCGAGCTTCAAGGCTAAATCGTGGCCTTTGCCGGTGGCGAAGAGCAGCCGCTGACGCCGGTCGGAGGTGCCCATCCGGCTCTCGATGAAATCCTTCTCGATCAGCTCCTTCAGCACCCGGTTCAGGCTCTGCTTGGTGATCCGCAGGATATCCAGGAGCTCGGCGATGGTCAGGCCCGGCTGGCGGCTGACGAAGTGCAGCACCCGGTGGTGAGCCCGCCCGAAGCCGTACTCGTCGAGAATCCGGTCGGGATCGCTGACGAAGTCGCGATAGGCGAAGAAGAACAGTTCGATCAGGTCATAAGCCGGCTGCTCGTCCAGGATATCCTTGCCGGATTGCTGAGACCTCAAAACCGGAATTGCGTCAGGCACCATCCCTATCCCAAATTTTATGTCAGCCTTGTTGACATATCTCAGGACGATTGTTACTCGTCAAGCCGCTTCCGCGAAATGAATGAAATTGAAATCGCCTGGAAGCGAGCCGGAAATTACACGACCCCGGTCGCCAGCAAGGTCGGAATTCAAGGAGAACTAGATGTCCGCGACCCCTTTCGATCAACTTGATGGTTGGATTTGGTACGACGGGCAGATCGTACCCTGGAAGGATGCCAAGCTCCACGTTCTCTCGCACGGTCTCCACTACGGATCCTCCGTGTTTGAAGGCGAGCGTGCCTATGGCGGCGAGATCTTCAAGTCGACCGAACATTCCGAGCGCCTCAAGAAATCGGCCCGGATCCTCGATTTCGAGATCCCCTACACGGTGGCCGAGATCGACGCGGCGAAGCGCCTCGTGCTGCAGAAGAACGGCATGATGGACGCCTATCTGCGCCCGGTCGCCTGGCGCGGCTCCGAGATGATGGGCGTTGCGGCCCAGCACAACAAGATTCATCTGGCCATCGCCGCCTGGGAATGGCCGAGCTACTTCGACCCGGCCCAGAAGATGAAGGGGATCCGCATCGACATGGCGGAGTACCGCCGCCCCGATCCGGCAACCGCTCCGTCCGCCGCCAAGGCGGCAGGCCTCTACATGATCTGCACCATCTCCAAGCATAAGGCGGAGCGGAAAGGCTATGCCGACGCGCTGATGCTCGACTGGCAGGGCCGTGTCGCGGAATGCACGGGCGCCAACGTGTTTTTCATCCGTGATGGCGTGGTCCATACCCCGATCGCCGACTGCTTCCTCGACGGCATCACCCGCCGCACGGTGATCGATCTCGCCAAGCGCCGCGGCTTCGAGGTGACAGAGCGCCGGATCATGCCGGACGAGCTCTCGAGCTTCAACGAATGCTTCATCACCGGCTCGGCGGCGGAAGTGACGCCGGTCTCCGAGATCGGTCCTTACACGTTCCATCCCGGCAACATGACCAAGGTGCTGATGGAAGATTATTCGGCCGAGGTTCAGCCCAAGAGCAAGGCGGCGTAACGCTTCCGCCGCATTCCAGTCCTAGCGTCATGCCCGGCCTCGAGCCGGGCATGATATTTTTGGAGCAGGCTCAGAGCAGGGCGGTTCCGCCGCGCGGCCGCGCCTTTCGAACAAACCGGGAATATGGCGTTTGTGCCGGTGTTTGAGAGAAAACTGTGGATAACGGGGACTAATCAGCCTGGTCAATCCAGCTTTCCTTGAGGAACCAAAGTCCTGTAGGAAGTGTTCTCATTTCGGAACAAAAAGAGAACAATTGGAGTCTCCTATGTCTTCACACGACAACGTGACCCGCCCTACTTCCGTTAACCATAAAGCTTCCGCAGAGGCAGCCAATCCGAAGACACATCCTGATCTTTCCGACAACCAGATCAAGGATCCGGACGAGTGGGTTTCAGGCGACGAGCCCATGACCGGCGCCCAGGCCTCTTATCTCAAGACGCTGTCCGAGCAGGCGCACGACCCCAGGGCCTTCGACCCGGATCTGGACAAGGCCGAGGCGTCGAAGCGGATCGACCGGTTGAAGCAGAAGCAGGGGCGGTGAGAGGTTCAGGGACAAGACGTCATGGCCGGGCTCGTCCCGGCCATCCCGATCCGAAGAGCGCGCGCCTTTTGTTATCGGGATCACCGGCACAAGGCCGGCGATGACGGCGGGGCAAAATCAGCTGTCCCGGCCCTTCCGCAACGCTTTGGGCATCACCACATAGGCGGCAGGAGCGTCGTGCTCCAGAGGGATGAAACAAAGACGATGATGAAAATTGCTTCTCGCCGCAGCCGGGTCATGATCGCCCTGGCGGCCGCTTTGGTCTTAGCCGGTAGTGCGGCCGAGGCTCGCGTCGGGCGGGGAAGCGGCGGCTTTGGCTCGCGCGGCGCGCGCACCTATACCGCACCGCCGGCGACCCGGACGGCGCCCGAGGCCGCAGCCCCGATTCAGCGCTCGCAGATTCCGAACCAGGGCCCGAACGTCACCCGTCCCGGCACCCCGGCCCCGAACGTGGCGCAGCCGCGCCGCTTCGGATTCGGCACGGGCCTGATGGCCGGCCTCTTCGGCGCGGGCCTGCTCGGAATGCTCATGGGCCACGGCTTCTTCGGCGGCCTCGGCGGCCTCGCCTCGATCTTCGGGCTTCTGCTCCAGATCGGCCTCATGGTCCTGCTGGTCTCCTTCGCCATGAAGTGGTTCCGCAACAGGCGCCAGCAGCCGGCCTATACCGGCGCGGGTCAGGGCTATGCCCGCTCCATGGGCGGCAGCGTGCCTCCCATGGGCGGTCGGTCCATGAACAGCGGATCCGGTAGCGGACTTGGCGGTGGTCTTGGAGGTGCACTGGGCGGCGCGCTTGGCGGCATGTCTCAGCGGCCTCAGGCTCAGGCTCGCCCGGGCGTGCGCGATGAGATCGGCATCGGCGAGCGGGATTACGCTGCCTTCGAGAAGGCTCTCGTCGAGATGCAGGACGCGTATTCCCGCGAGGACGTTGCCAAGCTCTGGACGCTCGCGACCCCTGAGATGGCCGGCTACATCCAGGAAGAGCTGAACGACAATGCCGCGCGCGGCGTCGTGAACAAGCTCTCCAACGTGCGCCTCAACCAGGGCGACCTCGCAGAGGCCTGGCGCGAAGGCGCCACGGATTATGCCACCGTCGCCATGCGCTTCGGCATCACCGACGTGATGACCGACCGTGCGACCGGCCGCGTGGTCGAAGGCGACCCGAGCAAGGTGGAAGAGGCGACCGAGCTTTGGACGTTCCGCCGCGATCAGGGCGGCGACTGGAAAGTCTCGGCGATCCAGCAGGCTTAAAAGCTCAATCTTCAGACATACGAAGGCGGCCGGTTCTCACCGGCCGCTTTTTTATTGAAGATGCCTGTCGTTACTCTGCCGCCATGCGACGGCCGGCATGCGAGCCCTCGCGCACCTCCTCGATGATCTTGTTCACGAAAGCATCGAGATCGCCCGGATTGCGGCTTGTGATGAGACCCTGATCGGTCACCACCGTCTCGTCATGCCACTGGCCGCCTGCATTGACCACATCGGTCTTGATCGAGTGGTATGACGTACACTTCCTGCCCTTGATGATGCCAGCCTCAATCAGCAGCCATGGCGCATGGCAGATTGCGGCGACCGTCTTGCCGGAAGAATAGAAGGCGCGAATGATTTCGATCGCTTTCGGCTCGACGCGCAGTTTGTCGGGGTTGATCTGTCCGCCGGGCAGGACGAGCGCGTCGTAATCCGCCGGATTAACATCCTCGATGTCCTTGTCGACGGACACCGTCTTGCCCCAATCCGTCTTGTCCCAGCCATAGATCTTGCCGGATTTCATGCGCGATTTCGGCGCGGCGACCTCGACGGTTGCGCCGGCATCCGACAGCTTTTCCTGCGGCACCATCAGTTCCGACTGCTCGAAGCCGTCGGTTGCCATGATGAGGATCTTGGCCTGTTTGATGTCAGGCATGACGTTCTCCATTCCATGTGAGGGATATGCTTGGAAACGGATGGAGCGGAGAGGGGTTCCGGCCATTGGAACCGCGGCGACGTGGTCCTGTTGACACAGTCACGGATGTCCAAACGAGGAAGAAAAATGGTCAATCCCGGAGTGCCGACGAACGAGCCTACGCCCGGCGGCAACATCCCGAGCGAAGTTCCGCCGGGAACGGTTCCCGATGAGGAGCCGGACATCGGACCGACCGGGCCGCGCACGCCCTATCCCGTCAACGATCCTGGGATCACCGATCCCAAGGGGCCGGGCTCCGAGCCCGATTATCTGCCTGGCAATCCGACCGATCCAGGCACGCGTCTTTAATGCGTAGATGGGCTGACGAGCGTGGCCGGCTGCCTGTGCTGCCGGCTCAGATTTCGATGATGGCGTAGGGTTTGCCGGTCGGCTTCTCGATATGCTTGGCGACGTTATAGACCGGCTGTCCGCCGGGCGTCTTGCCCTCGAAGCGGCCGCGATGCGCATGCCCATGCACGATGGCATTGACCTTGAAGCGGTCGATGGTTTCCGCAAGGCGTGAGGACCCTAGGAACGGATAGATCTCGAGAGGCTCGCTCTCGATGGTCTCGGTGATCGGCGCGTAATGCAGGATGACCATGGAGCGCTTGGCGCGCACCTGACGCATGGCGTTTTCGAGGCGCAGCGTTTCGTTCATCGTCTCGCCGACGAACTGCTTGATGGCCGGCTCGCCGAAGGAGCCGAGCATGCGACGCCCGAAACCGCCGGCAAAGCCTTTCACGCCGACGAAGCCGACGCCGTCGATCTCCACCGATTGTCCGTCGAGAACGCGCATGCCGGCATCGCGAAGGATATGCGTGACCTCTTCGTGCGCGCCGCATTCGTAATCGTGATTGCCGAGAACGCCGACGACCGGGATCGAGCAGGACTTGATGTCCTGCGCCAGCAATTCGGCTTCCTTGGGTCTTCCAAGATCCGTCAAGTCACCGGCTAGCACCAGAACATCGGCCTCTTTCGAGATTTCGCCGAACAGATCGCGATAGGACACCCAGTTGTCCTCGCGCACGTGAAGGTCGCCCATGGCGGCGACCTTCATGAGTTGCTGCGGCTCGCTCTGGTGCTGTGGTTCGTCACTCATTCCGCCATTCACCTTCGCCGCCGACATCGGCGAAGCCCCATTGCTTGACATCGATCTCGTAATCGATGCGGGAGAACATCCTTCCGCGGCAGACCTTCATCTGCGGCGGTGGAAGATCGAGCTGCTTGGAGAGCCTGTCGAGAAGCTCGTCCATCACCCAGCGCGGGACCTTGTCGCGCTCGGAAGGGTAGATCCAGCGGAAGTTGAGCAGGTGCATGAGCATGACCTCCCAATGCACTTCCATATAAGCGAGCAGCGCATGCCAATCGATCTGGTCGTGAGCTTTGAGAATCGTGTGCGCCACATCCGCGCCGTCGTAGCGGTGGCGCAGCTGGATGAAGCATTTCGACCAGACGAGCTCGGTCGGCCCGACGATCCGCACGGGCTGGCCGAAGACCTCGATCTGTCGGGCACGCTGGAACCACTGATCGCCGATCGGCATGGTGCCGTTCGACGAGGCGAAGATCACGTCGAAGAAATACTGGCCCTTGAAGACCTTGCCGAGCCAGCGGTCGTCCTCGATCTCGACCGAATAGCCGAGATTCTTGAAATGCGAGAGGACGCGCGTGTAGTCGCCGGCCTTGCAGAAGATATCGAGATCCTTGGTCGGCCGCGTAATGCCGGTATAGGCCGAGAGCGCGTAGGTGCCAGCCAGCAGGAACGGCAGGCCGAGCTGATTCAGCTCCCGCAGCGCCTCGGCGTAGAAGGCTTCGGATTCCGGGTATTTGAGGGTCGGTTCCGCCTTGGCATCCATGAGAGGCACGCCGTGATGGAGACCGGAAACCAGATCTGGATCGTGAACTGCCATGGGCCCTGTCCGAAGCGCGGCCAAGAGCGACCCGCGTTCGACAACAGGAATGGCAGGATCGAAGTTCCTTACCGGCGAAGCTCAATGCGTCGGGCGGTTTGACCTCAGGCCCGCAAGCGCCGCTGTTCGGAGGTTTTCTGCGCCTGCGGAGCGCCGAGACCGAGGAGGGACCAGATGGCGAGCTGGTCGCCCTCGAATTCGGCCGCGCGTTGCTGCAGCTCCTTCACCTGGTCGTCCGCGGCCATCGGCTTGCCCTCCCGCTGCAGGCGCTGGCCGGCATCGGACAGGACCTTGCCGACATAGCGGGCGAGGTCGGCTTCCTTGTCCTGCATACCGAGCCACATGAGCTGCACCATGCGGTCCGCACCGAGGCCGCCGCCGGTGACGGGCGAGGCGAAATAGCTGTACTTGCGCTCGGCGCGCGATTCATGGGCAACCGCCCGGTTGAAGCGGTCGGTGTGCAGCCTTCGCTCGGCGAGCCCCTGCGCCGGCAGGCAGGGATGGCAGGCGCCAAGCGCAACGAGGAAGGTGATGGCCTGAACGAGGCGGTTGAAGGTGATGTCCGCCAGGGCCGGGTCGCTCATGATCTCGCGCAGGGTCTTTGGCCCCTGTTCGAGGGCCGCGATCAACGGGTTGTAGATCGCGTTCTGCAGCTTCACCGTATGGCGGATGCCGCGCACTTCGCGCGGGACCTTGGCCGCCTTCGAGGACAGGGCGAAGCGCATGTCGAGCCAGCGCTCGCGGGCTTGGTGGGTGGACAGGCGCACCGGACCCTTGATGAAGATATCGCGCCGGAACTGCTGGTCGATGACGTGGTCGCGGGTGGTCTGGCGCAGGGCGACATCGTCGATGCCGCCGAGAAAGTCGCGCTGGTCCTTGGTCAGGTTGACCTCGTCGAGAGTGTCGAGCGCATTCGCCGGCCCGACCCAGGTGAGCTTCGCCTCGGCGAGCTCCTCCGCCAGATCCATGAAATAGAACGGGTTGGATTCCTGGTTGAAGTATTCGTGGACGATGTAGTTGGGGTGATGATTCTTCAGCCGCTCGACACGCTTTGCCAGCTTGGGATGATTGGCGAAATAGCGCATGTCCAGGCTGCTGAACTTGTCCGCGAGGCCGAGGAATGCGGTGGCACGAGACGGTGCGGAGAGTGCGCCGCGGGCCAGCGTATGTTCGACGAGAAGACGCCGCAGCGGCATCATCGCGGCCCAGCCGGGCATGCAGTTATAGGAAATGTAGACGATGCCGCCAGGCTTGAGCTTGCGGCGCATGAACTCGACGATGGTGCGGCGGTTCTCGGGCGAGATCCAGCTGTAGATCCCGTGCAGAGTGATGAAGTCGAAATCCGGCAGATCGCTGCGCTCCACGAATTCGGCGAAGCTGTCATCGTAGAAATGTACGTTCTTCAGCCCCGCCGATTGCGCGAGTGCCTGCGCGCCGACGATGTGGCCGGGATTGAAATCGGTGCCATGGAACTGGATGTGCGGATTGGCGGCCGCGAGAAGGTTGGTCGAGAACCCCTGGCCGCATCCGAGCTCGCAGTAGTTCAGCGAAGCCTGCGTGAGGTCGGGAGCCTGCACGCCCTGCAGAAGGGCCAGAAAACCAAGAAGGCTCGGTGTCAGCTCCTGATAGAAGCCGTGCGTGTATTCCACGTCGACCACGTAGCCCGAAGACCAGTCCGCCATGACATCATCCCGATGGCTCGGCCGCAGCTCCCGCGGTCGACCGATTGAATGTTAATAACATTACATATGTCAGGCGACGTTCTTCGGATCAATTCTTTTCTCCTGACCTGAGGGAAGTTTGGTTAAAGCTAATGATCGCCGTGCGAAATCCGGGCATCCCGCGGGCTGTTGAGGATTTCGAGCAGGCTTTGGGCGATGTGCCGGGCCTCGTCGTCCTTTAGGCGCAGCAGGAAGGGGGGCATCATCCCGGCCTGGAGCGCCACCACGGCGAGCCCGTGCTCGTCCATGCCGATATCGATGGTCTGCGAGGTCACGTCGACCAGTTCCTCGGGCATGTCCTCGCTCTCCTCCGCGCCCTCGCCGATGGCGGAGAGCAGCTGGCTGACGGCACGGACCAGCGAGCGGGCGGCATGTGGGTCCATGACCACAGCGGTCGATTGCTCGCCCTTCTGGAACGCCAGCTGGATGTTGTCGCCTTCGAGCGTGACGGAAATACCTGCCATGAATGTCCTCGTCCTTCCCGCCCCATATGGGGGTCGTTTCTGTCAAGGGGAAGGCAGGATCCTTGGTACGACAGATGCGCTTCAGCCCCAAGGGGAGAAGCGCATCCTGGTAAACCGTCTATGGGCGGAAAGGCTTAGATCCCGCTGCCCGACGTGCCTCCGGTCCGGCGGATCGAGGCTGCCGTCCCAGTGCCCATGGTTTCCGGCATGCCGACGCTGCCGGCTCCCGCGGCGCCTGCAGAGCGCATGCCGACGCCCATGCCCGCATCGCCAGCCTGCTGGATGCGCAGGTTGTTCTGAACATGGGTGACGCCCGAGATGGATTCGGCGAGATCTTCCGCGTGGCGCTTCTCGAAGCGGCTGCTGATCGTGCCGGTGAGCGTCACCTCGCGGTTCTCGACCCGCACCTCGATCTCGGAGGCGTCGATATGCGGATCCTCGGTGAGGCGGTCGTTCACGTCTTCGAGGATGCGGGAATCGGAGCGCTGATAGCCGCGCGGGCCGCGGCCGCGATGCAGGCCGGCCTCGCGCATGTCGCGATCGCGCCGGCGCTCCGCAGCCTCGTCGCCGAACCAGGAACGGACCTCGTCGCCGGCCCGCTCGAAGAAGCCGCGGTCCTCGTTGTAGTCGCGCGAGCCGCGCCCGAAGCTCTCCGAGCCGGAGCGGTCGCGCCCGTGATAATCGCGCTCGCGCCGGCTCTCGGCATCGAAGGAGGGCGGGTTGTAGTCCCGCTCGTCGCCGACCACGTCGTACCAGTCGAGGGCCGAGCCGCCGGAATCGCCGTAATCACGCTCGCGGATCTCGCGCTCCAGGCGCCAGCCGCGATCCTCTCCCTCCGAACCCCAGCGCCGGCGGTCGTCGTCGGCGGAGCCGAAGCGGCGCTCGTAGCCTGCGCCGCGGTTGCCGAAGCCACGGCGGGCGATGTAGCCGTCGTCCCCGCGGTCGCGCCAGTCGAAGTCCTGATTGCCGTAGCGGCGGTCGGTGGCCATGGAACGCTCCTCTTTGTTGGTGGATCGGGCTGCGCGGGGCAGCCCCCTCGCGCAACCAACGTGAACCGGTTGCGAGTGTTCCTAGACGCTGTTCCTGGCCACATGCATGCCCTCCGGCCCGGCTTTTGCCGCCGCGCTCGAACGGCCGCGCCGGTCCCGCATTGACCCGCGGGAAGCAGGAATCCATCCTGCGCGAAGCTTAGAGAGATCGAGGGTTCAGATGGCGGATCTGTCCGGATTGAGCGACGAGGCGCTGGCGGTCTTCGCCTTCGCCGCCTATCACCAGCTGGCGACCGGACGGAGAATCCTCAGCGTGGTCCAGAAGGACGGCGCCGGCCACCGGGCGAGCACGGCGGCCGTGGACGAGCTCGACGGGCGCGGCCTCGTGCGGGCCGACGGGCGCGAGATCGTCTTCACCCCGGCCGGCGAAGAGGCGCTCGAACGGGTCGTGGCAGCCATTCGGGGCGCCCGAAAGACCTGACTTTCAAGATGTTTGTCGCCCGTGGCCAAGGCCCACTTTGCCTTGTAATTGCCCCATCTGTGTCCTAGGTAGCTTCCATCGACATTTGGCCGGACGACTGGGCTTCCCGCTTTGGCACTGCCGGGCGCACGTTCCTTCTCTCTACCATCTATCGACTAACGGGTGTGCGGGCTCGCCCCTCATCCACGTGCAAACGACAGTGAAAGGGAATTCCCCATGGAACAGGGAACCGTGAAGTGGTACAATGAAACCAAGGGTTATGGTTTCATCCAGCCCGACAACGGCGGCAAGGATGTGTTCGTTCATGCGACCGCTCTCGAGCGCGCCGGCATGCGCGGCTTGCGCGAAGGCCAGAAGATCTCCTACGAGCTTCAGACCGACCAGCGCACCGGCCGCCAGTCTGCAGTGAACCTGCAGAACGCGTAAGGTTTGATGCCGGAGGGCGTGGCTGCCACGTCCTCTTGCATATGGCCGTTCCGTTTCAGGGGCGGCTTTTTTGTTATGAGAAAGGCTTTGCATGGCAAAGGAAGAACTGATCACCTTCGAAGGACTTGTGACCGAAATTCTCCCCGATGCGCGCTATCGCGTGCAGCTCGACAACGGGCATGAGGTCATCGCCTACACCGCGGGCAAGATGAAGAAGAACCGCATCAAGACGCTCGCCGGCGACCGCGTGACCGTCGAGATGTCTCCTTATGATCTGGAGAAGGGCCGCCTCATCTTCCGTCACAAGGATTCGGGTGCATCTTCCGGTCCGCGTCCGCCGCAGCGCGGCAACCAGCAGTTCCGGCGTCGCTGATCCATTCGGCGCCCCGTGAGGCAGCGCCGAATGCTTCGAAGCCCTCGTGGGCTTTCGCGAAAACGAGGTCAGGCGACCGCGTGCATCACCGAGAGGGTGACGCGGTCCGGGCCGAGATCCTCCTCCATATCGGTGAAGTGCATCAGCTCGGCGAGGCGGTTGCGGGCGCGGTTGACGCGGCTCTTGATGGTGCCGACCGCGCAGCCGCAGATCTCCGCCGCCTGCTCGTAGGAGAAGCCCGAGGCGCCGACCAGCAGCAGCGCCTCGCGCTGGTCGTGGGGCAGGCGGGCGAGCGCCTGCTGCAGATCCTCGAAATCGAGATGCGGCAGCTGGTCCGGCTGGACCGAGAGGGCGGCGGCGTATTTGCCGTCTGCATCCTCCACCTCGCGGCGGCGCTTGCGGTATTCGGAATGGAAGAGGTTGCGCAGGATGGTGAATAGCCAGGCCTGCATATTTGTGCCGGGCTGGAAGCGGTGGATGTTGGCGATCGCCCGCATCAGGGTCTCCTGCACGAGATCGTCGGCCCGGTCGACGTTGTTCGTGAGGGAAATGGCGAAAGCGCGCAGGTTCGGCGTCGCCTTCAGCATGGAATCGCGCAGATCCAGGTCGACACTCAAATCGTTACTCATGAGGACTGTCTCTCCGGCTTCCCTGCATCGAGCCGATTGATGATCTCGATGAAGCGCTCCGGCACCGGCTGTTCGCCCAGCGCCAGCGCCTCGTAGAACTGGCGCAGCCTCTGTCCGAGCTGGGCCTGTACGGAGCGGCTCAAAGCGGGGGAGGAGGATCTGTGGAGGCCAGGAACGGGTTCGGGGGGATCGTCGAAAGGCATGATGTTCGGGTTCTTTTTCTGCATGGGTTGTCCTGGACCATCGAGGGTAGCGACCTCCCGGAGGGGACACGCAGACGGTGTCACCCGATCGCCGAGGAGGTAACGCCAAGCCGTTGCCTTCGTTCCGCCCCGGGCCTACCCCTTCAAAGACCGTCCACAGGCAAAAAAAGCCGGGAACTTTTTCCCTTACGGTCAAGTTTCCCTCACCGGACGGCCGCACTTCGACGCGGCCGAGTTGGAGGAGAAACCCGCGATGGCACTCAGCACCATCCTGCTCATTCTGATCATTCTTCTGCTTATCGGCGCCGTGCCGGCCTGGCCCTACAGCCGCGGCTGGGGCTACGGCCCGAGCGGCCTTCTGGGTGTGGTCCTGCTCATCCTGATCATCCTGCTGCTGATGGGACGGCTGTAACCGCCGGCCGAGATCTCCAGCAGAGCGGAGCGAAAGAGGGCGGCCCCTGGCCGCCCTTTTCGTTTGACGAGGCGTGAGCACAAGTCGCCATCTGCCTCGCCGCCGGCCCGTTCCCGTCACGTCTGTGTCCCCGGCCTACATTTCATGGCCCGCTTGCGCTGATCGGCCCAATAGGCCCGGTAGTCGTCGAGCTCGTAGCGGACCGAATCGGCAAAGAGGTTGCGCTGCTGCAGGTAGCAGGGCGGCCCGAACCCGCCTTGGCAGCATTCGTTCCACTGGCACGTGCGCCTGCGGCAGAGTTGCGGCCACCCACGTCTTTAAGAACCGCGACGCTGCCGAAGACGTGGATACCCGCGACAAGCGCGGGCATGACGGCAGAGGGGGCCGGGAGAGGGGCCGTGCGCGACCCTGACGCCCCCTCTCCCGGCTCACTTCGTTCGCCACCCTCCCCCGCAGAGGGGGGAGGGTTCGCGCTTCGCGTCATGGCCGGGCTCGTCTCGGCCATCCCGGTCGGACAAGCGCCGCATCGAGATCACCGGCACGAGGCCGGTGATGACGTGAGAGGGCGGGATCGAATCGAGACGCAGATCAGCGGAACAAGTCCGGGGATGAGGTGAGGGCGTCATTCCCGGCCGAGGCGCAGCGGAGGGGAACGGATTCCATTGGCAGCCGCAGCGCTCGATTCTAGATCCCGTTCCTGGTCCGCGCTGCCCAACAGTTCATAGACCCGCAGCCAGAACCGTACGGCGGCGGGATTCCTGTCCCGCTCTTCCAGGAAGGCCGCAATAGCACCTCGGCCCCGGCGCCCTCGCCATAGGCCCCGGCGATGATACGGGTCGCCTGCGCCGGATCGAGCCGGCGCCAGAGACGGGCTTCGCGGGAGCGTTTCCAGGAGGTGGGCATGACGTGAGCGTGTAGCAAGATTAGCTATTTTAGCAAATAGCTATTTTGGCTAATTAGCTAAAACAGCATATTTCGCTTGCCCGTCACTTTGGGCTGGGCATGCAGAAATCCATCCACACGAAACGCCAGGCGCGCCTTCGCGCCCTGCTGAAGGCTGCGCGAAAGAACGCTGGCCTGACACAGGATGGACTTGCCGAGCGGATGGGAGCCTACAAGACTTTCGTCAGCAAATACGAGCGCGGTGAACGGCAGCTCGACGTGATCGAGTTCATCGCTGTGGCAGGGGCGTTGGAGTTGGATCCGAAAGTGTTGATTGATCAGCTGATGAGGGATTAGGGCACACTATCGATTGATCGCCACCGTCGGACGCAGTTCCCGCTCGGGCCGGTGAGAGTAGCCCGCACCGGGACTTCACGTCTTTTCTCACTCTCACCTCATCCTGAGGAGCAGCCGTAGGCTGCGTCTCGAAGGAGGTTCCAGAGAGCACCGGATCCTCCTTCGCGATGGTCGCGGCGCGACCTCCTCTGGATGAGGTTTGTGTTTCCTAAGCCGTGGATGGCCGGAACAAGTCCGGCCATGACGGAGGAGCTTTGAGCATCCGTCAAAATCTCATCACTCCGGAGGGAGTGAGCCGATCCGGGGTCGCGTAACCTGTAAAGCACTGTCATCCCGGCGAAGGCCGGGATCCATGACCGCCGCCTCGAACCAGTCTGGCGCCGTCGGCGGTTCTGGGTCCCTGCCTGCACGGGGATGACAGGGTCGAGGTGAGGTGCTTCGTCCTGATCGCGATCCCGGATCGGCTTACGCCGTCCGGGATGACATGAACTGGCAATTGGCCCTACCGCCCCTTGCGCCCCTTGTATTTTGGCTTCTGCCCGGCGAACCCTTGCGTGGAGCGGCCCGCGGGGCGCTCGCGGAAGTTCAGGGGGACCTCGCGGTCGGTGCCGGGGCCCATCTCGTCGAGGCCGGGCTTGCGGATGCGAGTGCCCTCGTCCGAGCGGCCTCGGCCCGTCGGGCCGTAGGAGGCGGAATCCTCGTCGCCTTCCGCGACGCCTTCGCCTGACGGCGGCAGGCCCTTCGGCGGCAGGTTGGCGCTGCGGCCGTATTTGCGCGAGCCGCCATAGCGGCCGGCCTCGCGCTCTACATCGACTTGGCGCGCCATGGGATCGTCGCTGATCGCAAGCTCGGTCGCCTGCAGGCGCTTGAGTTCGTCGCGCAGGCGCGCCGCCTCCTCGAATTCGAGATTGGCCGCAGCCTCGCGCATGCGCTTTTCCATGTCGGCGATGACGGCCTTGAGGTTGTGCCCGACGGTCTTGTCGGCGAGGCCCGTGTCGACCGAGACGTGATCGCGCTCGTAGACGCTCTCCAGAATGTCGGCGATGTTCTTCTTCACGCTCTGCGGCGTGATGCCATGCTCCGCGTTGTAGGCGAGCTGCTTCTCGCGGCGGCGGTTGGTTTCGGCGATGGCGCGCTCCATGGAGCCGGTGATCTTGTCCGCGTAGAGGATCGCCTTGCCTTCCACGTTGCGCGCGGCGCGGCCGATGGTCTGCACCAGCGAGGTCTCGGAGCGCAGGAAGCCTTCCTTGTCCGCATCGAGAATGGCGACGAGCGCGCATTCGGGAATGTCGAGACCCTCGCGCAGGAGGTTGATGCCGATCAGTACGTCGAAGGCGCCGAGCCTGAGATCGCGGATAATCTCGATGCGCTCCAGCGTATCGATGTCCGAATGCATGTAGCGCACGCGGATGCCGTTCTCGTGCATGTATTCGGTGAGGTCCTCGGCCATGCGCTTGGTGAGCGTGGTCACGAGCGTGCGGAAGCCGTTCGCCGCAAGCTCCTTCACCTCGTGCACGAGATCGTCGACCTGGCTGCGCGCCGGGCGAATTTCCACGATGGGATCGACGAGGCCGGTGGGGCGGATGACCTGCTCGACGAACACGCCGCCGGTCTGTTCCATCTCCCATTTCTGCGGCGTCGCCGACACGTGCACCGATTGCGGGCGCATGGCGTCCCATTCCTCGAAGCGAAGCGGGCGGTTGTCGAGGCAGGAGGGCAGGCGGAAGCCGTATTCGGCGAGCGTCGCCTTGCGGCGGAAGTCGCCGCGATACATGCCGCCGATCTGCGGCACGGTCACGTGGCTCTCGTCGGTGAAGACGAGAGCGTTGTCGGGCAGGTATTCGAACAGGGTCGGCGGCGGCTCGCCCGGTTTGCGGCCGGTGAGATAGCGGGAATAGTTCTCGATGCCGTTGCACACGCCGGTGGCCTCGATCATCTCGAGGTCGAACTGCGTGCGCTGCTCGAGCCGCTGCGCTTCAAGCAGGCGGCCCATGCGGGCGAGTTCCTGCAGACGGTGCTGCAGCTCGTCCTGGATGCCCTTCACGGCCTGCTGCAGGGTCGGGCGCGGCGTCACGTAGTGGGAGTTCGCGTAGACCTTCACGAAGGAGAGGTCGTTGGTCTTCTTGCCGGTGAGCGGATCGAACTCGACGATCGATTCGATCTCGTCTCCGAAGAGCCCGATGCGCCAGGCGCGATCCTCCAGGTGGGCGGGAAACAGTTCGATCACATCGCCGCGCACGCGAAAGGTGCCGCGGGCGAAATCGCTCTGGATGCGCTTGTATTGCAGGGCCACGAGATCGGCGATGAGCTGGCGCTGCTCGATCTTCTCGCCGACTTTTACCGAGAAGGTCATGGCCGTATAGGTCTCGACCGAGCCGATACCGTAGATGCACGACACCGAGGCGACGATGATCACGTCGTCGCGTTCGATCAGCGCGCGCGTCGCCGAGTGGCGCATGCGGTCGATCTGCTCGTTGATCGAGCTTTCCTTCTCGATGAAGGTGTCCGAGCGCGGAACGTAGGCTTCCGGCTGGTAATAATCGTAATACGAGACGAAATACTCGACCGCGTTGTCGGGAAAGAACGACTTGAACTCGCCGTAGAGCTGGGCGGCCAGCGTCTTGTTCGGCGCGAGGATGAGGGCAGGGCGCTGCGTCTCCTCGATCACCTTGGCCATGGTGAAGGTTTTTCCCGAGCCGGTGACGCCGAGCAGCACCTGATCGCGCTCGGCGCGGCGCACGCCATCCACCAGCTCCGCGATCGCGGTCGGCTGGTCGCCGGAGGGCGTGAAGTCGGATTTGATCTTGAACGGGATGCCGCCTTCCGACTTCTCGGGACGGGGCGGGCGGTGCGGCACCCAGGGCTGGCCGTTCTTGAAGCGCGGATCGCCCTCGGTCAGAAGCCTAGTGAGCGCATCGACCGTGGCCGAGACGCCTGAGCCGGGAGCCAAGTCGCCAAGCTCCTCGGCCACGTCCGGCCCGTCGTCGGGCCCTTTCATGCCGAGCTTCTTGGCCAAGGCCGGGTCGACATCGGCGATGTCGCCGTGGATGAAGGTTTCCTGCGCCCGTTCGGCAAAGCCCTTGGCCGCCTCCCGCTCCCGGTTGACCGCGGGATTCAGGAGATCGGCCAGATAGGGATCCAGCGGCTTGAGCTCAGGCTTGGAGGCTTTCCCGGTGGAAAGCTTGGGCTTCTTGGGTGATTTGGCCATAGAACGAATATGGTACAGACGGATGGGGATTGGAAGAGCGCAGGCGCAGGTAAGGTTATACAGAAAGGGCTTGGCAGTGTCTCCGCCGTCATGCATGTTTACCTGAATGGCTAAGGTTCTTAATCAGCCAAATTCTAGGTAGTCGTGTAATGTCGTCTCAGATCCTGACCTCGGCTCCGTCGAAGCGTGACCTTCCAAAATTTGATGCTCTCATGAGGCCTGTTTTGGAGGCGTTACAAGCCCTTGGAGGGTCCGCGTCTATTGCTGAGCTGCATGACTGGATCGCCGATTACCTGAATTTGTCTGACGGTCTCCGCTCTATTCCATATGGAAAGGGTGGAATGACAATTCTCCAGTATCGCCTGCACTGGGCTCGTAGCTATCTCAAACGAGTTGGTGCGATCGAGAATAGTGAGCGTGGAATCTGGACTATCACCGATGCCGGTCGTCAGATGACCAGCGAGGAGATATCGCAAGTCAAAAAGAGAGTTCGTATGGAAAACCGCCTGCGGAGACAGCAAGCGGAAGAAGATACGAATGACAATGAGAGCTTTGACGCGGATGAAGATGTCGATTGGACGACTCGTCTCCTAAACACCGTTGGACAGATTGATCCAAGCGCTTTTGAGCGTCTTTGTCAGCGGATCCTACGCGAGTCTGGATTCACGCGGGTCGATATCACCGGCCGATCCGGCGACGGAGGCATTGATGGTATCGGCGTCCTTCGCATGAACCTCGTGTCGTTCCACGTACTCTTCCAATGCAAGCGATGGAAAGGTTCTGTCGGTTCGAGTGTGGTTCGAGACTTCCGTGGTGCCATGGTTGGCCGAGCGGATAAGGGACTCATTATCACCACCGGTACTTTTACATCGGATGCACGTCGCGAGGCAGCGCGAGACGGTGCCCCGGCTATCGATCTCGTTGATGGCGAAAGCCTTTGCACATTGCTGAAAGACCTAAAACTTGGCGTGAAGGTCCGCCTCGTTGAAGAGATTGAAATCGAAGACGGCTTCTTTCATTCAATTTAATCCTTCTCACAATTATCCAACCGTATGCTTCTCCGCCTTGCCCCCACCCCGCACGGCCCTCACGAGCGGCGCGGCGACGTAGTGGGTGAACGGAATCACGATGGCGCCCAGGATCAGCCCGAAGAGGCCGGCGGCCGTGGCCGAGACCAGCCATTCCAACAGCCCACTAATGCTCGGGACCGCATGGCCGGCCGCGGCGGCGATATCGTGGATGAAATGGGCGAGACCCGCGAAGCCGTAGCCTTCGAGACCGTGGATGATGATGCCGCCGCCGACCCAGATCATCGCCGCCGTGCCGACGATGGCGAGGATCTTGAGCAGCACCGGCATCGCCTTCACCAGGCCGCGCCCGAAACCCTTCGTGAGCGGCGCGAGGAGCCTGTCCGTATGCAGCGGGGCGCTCGCAACGCCGCGGCGCAGGAGGCTCGAGACCGGCCTGTCGTTGCGGGCGAGCGCAACGCCGGCATCGTCCGCCTTCACGATCACCGCCACGCCGCCATAGACCAGGGCCGTGATGCCGATGCCGACGACGGCGAGCACCAGGGCCTGCATCCAGGTCGATCCGCCGGGCAGGTTCGCGAGCGTGATCGCCATGATTTCGGCCGAGAGGATGAAGTCGGTCTTGATCGCGCCGCTCACCTTCTCGTCCTCGACATTCTGCGCATTCTGCGAGGCGGCGCCCATGGCGGCCTCATGCTCGTGCGCGCCACGGGGAAACAGCGCCTCGAACACCTTCTCCGAGCCCTCGTAGCAGAGATAGGCGCCGCCGATCACGAGCAGGGGCGTGATCGCCCAAGGAGCAACGAAGCTGAGGATCAGCGCCGCGGGCAGGAGATAGATCAGCTTGTTCCTGAGCGAGCCGAGGGCGATCTTGCCGACGATCGGCACTTCCCGCGAGGCGGCGAAGCCCACCACGTAGCGGGGGGTCACGGCCGCATCGTCGATCACCACGCCCGCCGCCTTCACGCCCGCCTTGGCGGCCTGCGCGCCGATATCGTCGAGGGAGGCGGCTGCGACCTTGGCGAGGGCGGCGACGTCGTCCAGCAATGCGAGCAGGCCGATGCTCATGAGGTCTCCTGTCGAAGGCTTAGTTCCGATAACGCCCGACTGGTGGATTCGGTGCAGGGAAGCTTAGCGTCGTGCCGGGCTTGCTGTCATCCGCCTGTCATGGGCCGGGCGCATGAGCATCCGGCTAACCTTGACCGTCTCGCGGGGATTTACCATGCATCGCTCCCTCATCGCCGGCTCGCTCGCAGCCGCCCTTCTCTCCGGCACGGCGCTCAGCGCCTCCGCCGCGGAATATTTCGACCGCATCGCCAGTTTCCCCATCACCTCGAACCTGCCGAAGGATGGGGACCAGAAGGCCGAGACAGTGGCCGAGATCATCACCGCGAGCGAGGACGGCAAGCTGCTGATCTACACCGACAGCCCGCGCAAGGCGCTGGGCTTCATCGACATCACCGATCCGGCGAACCCCAAGGCCGGCGGTTTGCTCGCCGTCGGCGGCGAGCCCACTTCGGTGAAAGTGGTGGGGCCCAAGGCCTATGTGGCCGTCAACACCTCTGAGAGCTTCACCAATCCGAGCGGCAAGCTCGTCACCGTGACCCTCGCCGACCGCAAGGTCACCACGGAATGCGCTCTGCCGGGCCAGCCCGACTCTGTTGCTGCGAACGCTGGCATTCTCGCCATCGCAATCGAGAACGAGCGCGACGAGAAGGTCAATGACGGCGCGATCCCGCAATTGCCCGCAGGTGCGCTGGTGGTGGCTTCGTTTAACGGCGATCAGGTCGGCTGCGCGGATCTCAAGACGGTCAGCCTGACGGGCCTCGCCGCTGTCGCGGGCGAGGATCCGGAGCCGGAATACGTGGATGTGTCCGACGACGGCAAGGTCGTCGTGACCCTGCAGGAGAACAACCACATCGCCATCGTCGACGGCAAGACCGGCAAGGTCGAGGCGCATTTCTCCGCCGGCAGCGTCGACCTGAAAAACATCGACACCAAGAAGGACGGCAAGATCGAACTCACCGGATCGATGGATAAGGTCGTGCGCGAGCCCGACGCCGTGCACTGGATCGACAACAACCGTTTCGTAACCGCCAACGAAGGCGACTGGAAGGGCGGCTCGCGCGGCTTCACCATCTTCAACAAGGATGGCACCGTCGCTTACGAATCCGGCGCGAGCCTGGAGCACGAGATCGTCTCGCTCGGCCATTATCCGGACAGCCGCAACAAGAAGGGCATCGAGATCGAAGGCGTCGAGACCGGCCGCTTCGGCAGCGACAACCTGATCTTCGTCGGCTCCGAGCGCGCCTCGGTCGTGGGCGTTTATCGCGACACAGGCGCCGCACCGGAGCTGCTGCAGGTGCTGCCCACCGGAATCGGGCCGGAAGGGCTGATCGCCATTCCGTCGCGCAATCTCTTCGTCGCCACGAGCGAGACCGATCTGCACGGCGAGGGCGGCGTTGCTCCGCACGTGATGATCTACCAGCGCGCGGAGCGTGCTGCTCCGGCCTATCCGACGATCCGCTCGACGAAGAACGCGAACGGTCTGCCGATGGGCTGGGGCGCGCTCTCAGGCCTTGCCGCCGACAAGGCGCAGGCCGGCAGGCTCTATGCGGTCACCGACAGCGTCTATGGCGGCGCGCCGCGCATCCTCACAATCGACGCCACCAAGAAGCCCGCCCTGATCACGGCTGAGGCTCTCGTCACGCGCAACGGCGCGGCCGCCGAGAAGCTCGACCTCGAAGGCATCGCCGCGGCGCAGGATGGCTTCTGGCTCGCTTCCGAAGGCAACCTCGAGAAGGGCGTCAAGAACCTGCTGATCAGGGTCGATGCCAAGGGCGCGATCCAGGAGGAGATCAGCGTTCCGGCGGAGCTCGAAAAGGGCGCGAAGAACTACGGTTTCGAGGGCGTGACCGTCACCGGTTCCGGTGTCGACGAAATCGTGTGGCTCGCGGTGCAGCGCGAATGGGCGGATGACGGCAAGAACGCCGTAAAACTCCTCGCCTACAAGCCGTCCGACAAGAGCTGGAGCGCGGTGCGCTATCCGCTCGACTCGACGGAGGCTGGCTGGGTCGGCCTCTCCGAGATCACGGCGGCGGGCGACCGCGTCATCATCATCGAGCGCGACAACCAGATCGCCGAGAAGGCGAAGCTGAAGAAGCTCTATGCGGTTTCTCTCGCCGACATGAAGCCGGTGAAGCTCGGCGGCGAACTACCGCTCGTGACGAAGACGCCTTTGCGCGATCTTCTCGCCGATCTTAAGAGCGCGAAAGGCTACGTGCTCGACAAGGTCGAGGGCTTCACCATCGATGCGGCAGGCGACGCCTACATCGTCACCGACAACGACGGCGTCGACAATTCCTCCGGAGAGACGCAATTCCTGAAGCTCGGGAAGCTTTGAGAACGTTCGGTCAGATAGAGTGAAGAGGAGGGTCGCTTGTGCAGCGGCCCTCTGCGTTTCCGCTTTGCCTCCGGCTAAGCAGCCAGGCGTGCGAGATAGCGGCCATCCGGCGTCGTGCCGATGCGGCCGTAGCGGACGAGGGTGGTGAGCGCCTGCGCGATCCGCGGCTCGATGCGCTTGCCGCCGCGCCTGAAGCCACGTGCGAGAGCCGCCACATCCATGGGCCCGCCGGCGGCGAGAAGAGCGCGCTCGACGGCGAGCGGATCCTCATGGCGATCTTTCGGAAAGTCGGGCAGGGAGCGGTCGATGGCGATGACATTCTCGCCAAGATCCAGTTCCCCGGTCTTCGTCGTTGCAGCAGCTTTGGCAAAGCGCGGAATCTGATAATCGGGCCTGAGCCAGCGCACCAAGCCCGAAGCCTCCTCCTTCGCCCGCTCGGCATTGAGCGCCACCAGCCGTTCGAGGATCTCTTCATCGGAGAGATCGGCCCGCCAGCCATAAGCCTGGAACACGAGCGCATCGAGCCGCTCGTGCAGCTCCTTCAGGATGAGGATCAGACCTTCGCTTTTGATGCGCTCCTCATCGGGGGAGAGCACAATGCCCCGGCCGTCATCCCCGGCCTTGGGCCGGGGATCCACGCCTTTGCGACGCTGCGGTTCGGAAGACGTGGATAGCCGGGACAAGCCCGGCCATGACGGGGATGGTGATATCGCCTCCATCGCCTTCAGCTTCTCCAGCACATTGTACATCTGCGTCAGCGTGAGTCTTGGATGCTCGGCCTGGCGACTCTTCCGAAACGCATCGAGTTCTTCCGTGACGACGCGGATTTCGACTTTGAGGGATTCGGGAGGGTCGGGGAAGGGGAAGGGGTCGAAGCAGCGGGATTTGTTGTAGCGAGGATCGTTGCCCATGCCGAGCCATCCACCGGCGCGTGTCGCCCAAATTGTATGGATGCGAGATGAAAGGATTCCGAGATGCAGAGAGTCTGATCCTGCGATTGCGACAAGCATATTGTCAGGTAGGATGGTGCCATCGAGAAATTGAAAGACCCGGTGCTTCGCGGTCTCAACCGTTGCAATGTATCGAGGAAGGTTAGCTAGAGCAGGACGAAGTTCACGTCGCGGTTCGCCGAAAAGCCACCAATTCAGCCGGTACGTGTCTCGATTGTTGCGATCCCGCTCAGGCTTCACCGTCGAGAGCACGTGCTGATAAATTTCAGGATAGAGTTGGCGGACTCCGTCGGATTCTAACCCGAACAGGTCTATCACCATGACGCCACGTGGTGTTGAGGTTAGATCGCGTCCATTGCGGTAAGGTCGGATATGTTTCTCTAGGCCAAGCCTCCTCCCGAGTCCGAGATGCTGTGCTTCTGCCGGCGTCACGATGAAGCCCGATCCATGAAGCGATACACCACGGGAGCATAATCCCTCATTCGCTAGCAGCGATATAACCGAGCCGACATCCGTACCCACCGTCAAATTTGGATTGATACACCCCACATATTCCTCAAACTCAACAAGCGGCTCATCCGTATCGAGCCCACTCTCGCGCACGACTTCGCGTAGCACGCCGTCCTGCCCATCCTTCGCTCCAACCGTCATGGCGATACGCACTGCCGCTGAATCGGTTGCAGCCTTTGTCCAAGGATGGTCCGGGATCGCCATCACCAACGATACTGGCGTCTTCGCGTCCATACGTTTCTTCATCACGCGACGCGAGAATTCCTGTGTGATCGAGTTGGTGGTAACCAAGCCGAAGCGGCGCAGAAGTGAGCTTTTCGCAGTCAAGACTTCTGCCGCGCGGTCCCACCAGTACATGACGAAGTCGGCGCTATCGTTCATATGCTTGTGCGCGGCCCAGAGCGTTTCCGTATAGCCGTCGCCGAGACGTGCGCGCAGATCCTTGCCGCCCATGAAAGGCGGATTTCCAACGATGAACTCCGCTTCCGGCCACATCGGACGCCGCGCATTCGGAAATGTCTCGGCCCATTTGCCGTCCTTCTCCACCACCTGCTGCAGCGGATACCCATCCCAGGTCAGCACGGCGTCGTAGCCCTGGCGTCTGCCGAAATTGATGTTCTGGAAGGCGCGCAGGATCGGCTCGGAGGGGTGGCCGGTGCGGTTGCGGTAATGCTGCTGCAGATAGCCGATCCATACCACCAGTTCGGCGATGGCGGCGGCGCGCGGATTGAGTTCGAGGCCGAGGAACTGGCTCGGGCCGACGGTTTCGCGGTCGAGCTCCATGCTCTCCGGCTCGCCGAGCTGCGCCAGCGTCTCCAGCACCTCACCTTCGAGCTTCTTCATTAGCTCCAGTGAGACGTACAAGAAATTTCCTGTACCGCATGCAGGATCCAAGACCCGTGTCGCGCAGAGCTGGCGATGAAAGGCGCGGATGGTGGCGACGGCTGCCTTCTCGTCGCCGATTTCCTTCGCGTGCTCGGCCTTGCGCAGGGCATTCTGCCAATCCTCGCGTAGTGGCTCCATGATTGTAGCCTCCACGAGTCGCTGCACATAGGCGCGGGGTGTATAATGCGCGCCGAGCTTTTTGCGTTCGGTCTTGTCGAGCGCCTGTTCGAGGAGAGTGCCGAAGATCGCCGGGTCGACGTCCGTCCACGAATGGTTCGCAGCCGCCAGCAGCTCGCCGATCTCCTCGCGGCCGAGATCGAACACCGTGGTATCCCTGAACAGGCCACCGTTGAAATGGCGCACGCGGGTTTCCACCACATGGCTGAACTCGTCGCCTTTCTCCATCTGCTCCCAGAGGGATTTGAGACGATGCGGGAAGTGATCGGGGTCGATGACACTTTTCTGGAGCAGCGACTTGAAGCTGTCGGGCGGCAAGAGAGACACATCTTCCGCGAACATGGTGAAGAGGCATCGCATGAGAAAATGCGCGACGTCCTCCGCATTGCATCCGCGCTCCTCCAGCGCCTTGCTCACCTGTGCAAGGCGCTTGGCGATGTCACGCGTAACGCGGGCCGCCTCCTTCGACGGATCGAGGGAATGCGGCTTCTGCCAGATGTCCTTCAGAAGCGTGCGGTTCTTCTCGTCGTGTAGGTCCTGCAGGTAGATGCGGAAGCCGTTGCGGTCCGGAAAGTGGCTGTAGGCCCGTCCCGTTCCGGTGAAGTCCGCATAAAGCTCGAGGCAGTGGCCGACATCGCAGACGATGATGAAGGGCGGCGCCGGATGGTCTGCATCGAGCAGGAAGACATAAGCTTCCGCTTGCTGGCGTGCGTTCTTCATCATGGCGTCCCAGCCGCGCGCGATGGTGCGGCGGCCGAGATCGGCAGGCTCGTCGGCCAGTGGCGCCAGCTTGCCTTTTTCGACCTTCCTGCCGTCTGGAAGGCGGGACTGTTTGGCTTCCAGGATGAAGGCGTTCTTTTTGTAGAGGTCAATCCGCTTGGAGGTTATCGCATCGTCGCTGTCGCGGGGGCGAACGGCGCGCTCGAACACGTAGTCATTCCGCTCGCGATCGGTGCCGGCGGGATCGGGGCGTGATACATCAAGGACGTCACAGAGTTCAGATAAAAACATCTGATAATTGGCGCGTTCGGCACCGCCTTCGCGGGCAGTCCATCGTTTGATGAAAGCCTCCACGACATCGGAGGCAGCGGTGGGAGAACGCATGGGCCGACCACATATTGTCGGCCGTAGTGTTATAACACTTAAAACTTGATTAACAGAAGAAATGAACTTTAAATTGCAGGATGGTTAAGAGCGCTCTGAGGAGAGAAGGGTCTATCTCCAGCTCGGTTAGGGTATATTTTTAGGAAGATCACGCTCAATCCGGCCCGTCCATCCGGGCCGGTGCGTCCTGCAGGGGTATTGCCCGTCAGGCGGAAAAGGCCGTCGGGCCGCGCAGGTAGGCTTCTATCCGGTCGGCTTCGACCCTGGTCGGGTCTTCCAGCTCTTCCTCCGGGGGCGGAACTTCGTCCTGCGTGTCGGCAGGCGCTTCTTCGTCGGTCTGGGCGTTCACGACGACGGCATCGTTCAGGGCGGTATGAACGGCCAGAAGCAGGGTGTCCTGGGACTCGTCGTTCGGGGTCTCCGGGGGTGGGCGCGGAGCCATGGGATCCTCCTTCGGGGGTAGGCTGAAGTGTCAGCCCGTTCCGTGTCACAATTAGGGCGCCGTCGCTGTCCCGTTAGCCGAAAATCTGTTGAAAATTATAGGTTTCAGCGTGCCGGAGAGGATGCGTTTGCGCATTCCGGCCGCCGCTCGCGAGAAGGTGATCGGGGATCAGGCGCAGCTGCGCCCGATGGCGTTGAGGCCCTCGTCGAGGAGGTCGGCGAGGTTGGGGATGCCGATGAGCCAGTCGGCCGTCGAAAGGGAGCTCGCAGCCTCGCGCTCACGGGCGAGGCGGACGGCCGCGCCCCATTCCTCGGGCTCCATGTCGCCGCGGCCGATATAGACCAGGGCGATCAGGTCTGCGCGCTCGTCATCGTTGAGGCCGGCGATCACGTCGCGCAGCTCCTCCTCGGTGGCATCGTCAGGCTCGGAGGTGAGGGCGTCGATGCTGCCGTCGTCGATGGGGTTCGAGCCCGAGGCCGGATCGGTGAGGCCTTCTTTGACGTCGATGGCCCTGACCCGGAGAATGAGTTCGCAAACCTTGTCGAGCGCGATGTCCATGTAATCCCTCTTAAACCCTCTCGAGAAATCTCTGACAGGGAAACCCGGAAGAGGGGATTCGGTTCGGCAAGGGTCAACCCATCCTCGATCCTTGGCTTCCGGCACCGGCTGCGCGTAGAGTGAGACGAGGTTGGGGTGTCCGATGCGCCGGTTGATCGCTTTCTGTCTGGTTGGGCTCGCGCTCGCCTTGAGCCCGCTTCACGATGCCCATGCGCAGGCGGCTCGCCGGGCCGAGCCCGTCCGTCTGGCGGCGCAGCGTCCGGGGCAGGTCGATGTCTATATCCTGTCCTTCGGGCTCTGGGGGCCGCAGAGCGTGTTCGAGAGCGAGGCCAAGGGCGCCGCGCGGGTCCTCGAGGCGCAGCTCGACGCGAAGGGGCGTTCCATCGTCCGGTTCAACACCAAGCGCCGGGCGGGCGCGACGCCGGAATCCCTGCTCGCCGCTGCGACGGCTGCAGGCCAGGCTGTCGACCCGGCGGAGGATATCGTGGTTCTCGTCCTGACCTCGCATGGCGGTCCGGACGGGATCGGGCTCGTCGCCGGGCAGGATGCCCGCCTCGTGACGCCGCGGGATGTCAGGACCCTGCTCGACCGGACCCGGGCGCAGCACCGGGTCTTGATCGTCTCGGCCTGCTATTCCGGCGTCTTCGCCAGGGAACTGGCCGATGCACGCACTCTCGTGATTACGGCGGCCGCGGCCGACAGGCCCTCCTTCGGCTGCCGCGACGGCGCGACCTGGACCTATTTCGGCGATGCCTTCTTCAACAAAGCTCTTCGGGGCGAACGTCGGCTCGACGTGGCGTTCGAGCGGGCCCGCGGCCTTGTCACGCAGCGGGAGCGGCGTGAGGGCTTCGATCCGTCCAATCCGCAGATCGCGGGCGGGTCCCAGGTGCTGGAGCGCCTCGGCGCCAGGTAACCTTGCTTCCTATGCCGCATCTTGACATGCCGGCAGGGAGGAATAGGGCAGGGCGGCTCTTTCCAATTTCCTCCCTACTTTCTCCGGTTGCTCCATGAATCCTCACGTTGCGCCCGTCCTGATGCTGATCGCATCGAACGTCTTCATGACCTTTGCCTGGTACGGGCATCTGAAGTTCAAGACATCGCCGCTCTGGATCGCCGTCATGGCGAGCTGGGGCATCGCCTTCGTGGAATACTGGTTCGCGGTGCCCGCGAACCGCATCGGCTCCGAGGTCTATTCGGCGGCCGAGCTCAAGACCATGCAGGAGGTCATTACCCTCGTGGTCTTCGCAGGCTTCTCGGTGCTCTATCTCAAGGAGCCGCTGGGCTGGAACCACCTCATCGGCTTCATCATGATCGCGGGCGGCGCAGCCTTCATCTTCCAGGCTCGCTGAGCGCGGCATGACCCTCGTCGTCTATGCCGCCGCGGCGCTCGCCGAGATCGTCGGGTGCTTTTCCTTCTGGGCCTGGCTGCGGCTCGGCCGGTCGGTCTGGTGGATCGTGCCGGGCATGGGCGCGCTCGCCCTCTTCGCCTACCTGCTGACGCTTGCGCCGGCCGATGCCGCGGGCCGTGCCTATGCGGCCTATGGCGGCATCTACATCGTCGCTTCGCTCCTGTGGCTCTGGCTTGCCGAGGAGGCCCGGCCCGACCGTTGGGATATTGCCGGCGCGGGGCTTTGCCTGGCAGGTGCTGCCGTCATCCTGTTCGGGCCGCGGGGTGAGTTTTAGGGCTGGCGCCTGAAGGGGGACGCGTTTCTCCCTCCACCTTGCGGGGAGGGGCAGGGGTGAGTGTGGTGCGACCGGGTGAGCGGTTGCCATCACACCCGCCACGTCATGGCCGGCCTTCTCGATACGTGGGGCGCAGCGCTTTTTTTAATCGAGATCACCGGCACTGATCCCCGGATCAAGTCCGGGGAGGTGATGACGTCGAGAGAGTGATGAGGCGCGGCGCTTCGACTTTTCGACCCCCACCCTTCATCCCTCCCCGCAAGGGGGAGGGAAAAGCCGCGCGGTTCTCAAGAATAATCCTCAGCTCGCCGGCTTCATCCGCAGGATCCGCCCGTCGCGGGAATCGGTGAGAAGATAGACGAACCCGTCCGGCCCCTGACGCACGTCGCGGATGCGCTCGCCGAGATTCTGCAGCATGCGCTCCTCGCCGGTCACCCGGTTGCCGTTGGTCTCGAGCCGCGAGACGAGCTTCCCGGCAAGCGCCCCAACGAGGATGCTGCCGCGCCAGGCCGGGAACTTGTCGCCTGTGTAGAAGGCCATGCCGGACGGCGCGATGGAGGGGTCCCAGTAATAGACCGGCTGCTCCAGGCCTGCCTTCTTCGTACCTTCGCCGATCTTGGCGCCGGAATAATCGACGCCGTAGGAGATCACGGGCCAGCCGTAATTCTTGCCCTTCTGCGGGATGTTGATCTCGTCGCCGCCGCGCGCGCCGTGCTCCACGGTCCAGAGCTCGCCGGTGGTCGGGTGCAGGGCCGCCGATTGCAGGTTGCGGTGCCCGATAGACCAGATCTCGGGCTTGGCATCCTCGCGGTTCAGGAAGGGGTTGTTCGGTGCCGCGCCGCCATCCGGCTTGATGTGGACGATCTTCCCGATGTGGTTGGCCGGGTTCTGGGCCTGATTGCGCAGGTCGAACCGGTCGCCGAGCGTCACGAAGAGGTTGCCGTCGCGGTCGAAGACGAGGCGCGAGCCCCAATGGTTGTTGCCGGTATGGGTCGGCTCCTGCCGGAAGATGACCTGAACGGATTCGAGCGCGTTGCCGTTCGGGCTCAGGCGTCCGCGGGCCACGCTGGTGCCGGCGCGTCCCTCGCCGCGATCCTCCGCAAAGCTCAGATAGACGAGCCGGTTCTGCGCGAAGTTCGGATCGAGCGCCACGTCGAGAAGGCCGCCCTGTCCGCGAGCCGCGACACGCGGGACGCCCTGGAGCGGCTCGGAGAGAGAGCCGTCGGCATCGACGATGCGCAGGCGGCCGGGCCGTTCCGTGACCAGCATGCGTCCGTCGGGAAGAAAGGCGAGGCCCCAGGGATTTTGGAGATTGCGGGCGACCGTCTCGACGATCACCTCCACCTTGTCGGTGCGAATACGTTGCGTGTCCTGGGCCAGGGCGGCGGGGAGAGCGCCAAAGGTGAGGGCGCAGGCCAGGGCAAGACGAACTCTGAACATCATTCTCTCCGTACATCGATGTCGGAGAGCTAAACTCCTGCGCGAGGGCGTCAACCGCAGCGCAGTTCAATCACGCGTTACCGCTGGGAATAGACGTGGACCGCTTTCGTGTCATGAGCCGAGAGGGTCTGAGTGGTCGCCATCACGCAGAGCGTCGCAAGGCTCATCAGCATGATCAAGGCGAGCGAGCAGCGGCTTTCCTGGCGCGGATCGAGACGCTGGACCCGGGAAGAGACGTGGCAGGCGCTTCTTGGCTGGAACGTTTTCATCGGACCATTCCCCGCAGCCGAACAATGGCTGCGGAGGAAAAACTTGTGCGATTCAAGAAAGTTCCCGCCTCATCCGAAAGTGCCGCTTGCGGAATCCGGCCTAAGTATCGGCGTTAACTAATCATTAACGATTATGGCAGCGTGGCTTTAAGCTTTGGGACGCACCACCACCGATTCCGAAGAGCGTTCCGCCGGCCCATGGAAGACCGCCTCGACATTGTGTCCATCCGGATCGAACGCGAACGCGGCATAATAGCCTGGGTGGTAGGACCGTTCTCCCGGGCCCCCATTGTCGCGTCCGCCATGGGCGAGCGCAGCCGCATGGAAGGCATGAACGGCTTCGCGGTCGCGGGCCTGGAATGCGAGATGGACCCGCGAGACAGGCCCGTCCGCCTTGTCGACCCACAATTCGTCGCAGGCGAAATGCTTGGGGCTTTCCGAGGAGAACTCACGCCCGACCGCTTTCAGGACGGCCCGGTAGAAAAGCCGGCTCGCCTCGAGATCCGAGACGCGCAGGTGAACGTGATCGATCAGGCGGCCCAGGTGGAACTCCATGCAACTGCTCCCTCGCGTTCGACACATCCGCCATGTCATCACCGGCCTTGTGCCGGTGATCTCGATTGATTGAGGTGCGGCGCTTCACCGTATCGGGATGGCCGGCACGAGGCCGGCCATGACGTGAGAGGGTGTCATTCTCAGGCTGAGCGTAGCGAGGGGAGGGGATCCATAGCGCTGAGCGTGCGGCTGGATTCCCTTCCCCTTCGCTGCGCGTCCTTCCGGGAATGACACTGGCGGTTTTACTCCGCCTTGATGCCGGCCGCCTTGATGATCTCGGCCCAGGTCTGGATCTCTTTGGCGAGATACGGCTTGAACGCCTCCGGATCGCGGACGTTCAGGGTGAAGCCGAGCTTGGTGATGCGCTCCTTCACGTCGGGCTTGTTGAGGATCGCGATGATCGTGCCGGACAGCTTGTCGAGAACGGGCTTGGGCGTGTTCACCGGTGCGAAGAAGGCGGCCCAGGATTCCGCATCCGCGTCGGTGATGCCCTGTTCGCGTAGGGTCGGGACGTCGGGCGCCTGCGGGTTGCGCTGCGGGCTGGCGATGCCGATGGCGCGCATCTGGCCGGCCTGGAACTGGGACAGGACGCTCGGCAAGGTCGAGTTCGACACGTCGATGCGTCCCGCCATGAGCTCGGTCACCAGGGGCGCCGCGCCGCGGAAGGGCACGTGGGTCATCTTGGTGCCGGTGCGGGTCATGAATAGCTCGGTCGCCAGATGCGAGCCGGAGCCGACGCCCGTGGAGCCGTAATTCAGCTTGCCGGGATCCTTCCTGGCGATCTCGATCAGCTCGGGGATGGTCTTGGCCGGCAGATCGTTCTTGACCACGAACACGTGCTCGAAGGCGCCGGCACCCGCAAGCGGCGCGAAATCCTTCACCGCGTCGTAGCCCGGCTCTTTGAGCAGGAACATGTTGTTCCCATGCGTCTGGTTGTTGCCGAACACGATGGTGTAGCCGTCCGGGTCCGCCTTCGCGACCGCGCGGGTGCCGACCGCGCCGGAGGCGCCGGCGAGGTTCTCGACGATGACGTTCTGACTGAGCGACTTGCCCATCTCCTCCGCCACGATGCGGGCGATCACGTCGGTCGGGCCGCCCGCCGGGTAGGGGACCACCATCTTGATGATGCGGTTCGGGAATTCCTGGGCGGAGGCTGCGGTGGCGAAGAGGGTCGCGCCGGCGACGAGGCCGAGCGCGAGGCGGCGGGTGACGGATCTGGTCATCGGAAAGGGCGGCTCCTCAAAAACCCGGTCGGGACGGGTTATTTTTACTGGCTGTTTTGCTTGCTTGGGCGGCTTGACCGCATTAGGGTCCGCCGCCGTCACGGTCTCTATCTAACGCCCCGATCGGAGGATTCCCATGGGCTTTTTGTCTGACGCCCTTTCCCGCATCAAGCCGTCTGCAACCATCGTCATCACGCAGAAAGCGCGGGATCTGAAAGCCCAGGGGCGGGACGTGATCAGTCTTTCCGTCGGCGAGCCGGATTTCGACACGCCCGACAATATCAAGGAAGCCGCCATCGCAGCGATCCGCCGCGGCGAGACGAAGTACACGCCGGTTTCCGGCATCGTGCCCCTGCGCGAGGCCATCGCCCGCAAGTTCAAGCGCGAGAACGGCCTCGACTACAAGCCCTCGCAGACCATCGTCGGCACCGGCGGCAAGCAGGTGATCTACAACGCGCTGCTCGCCACCCTGAACCCGGGCGACGAGGTGATCGTCCCCGCGCCGTACTGGGTGTCGTACCCCGAGATCGTCGGCCTGTGCGGCGGCACGCCGGTCTTCGTCGAATGCACCATGGCGCATAACTTCAAGCTCCAGCCGGGGCCGCTCGAGCGCGCCATCACGCCGAAGACCAAGTGGGTCATCCTCAACTCGCCGTCGAACCCGACGGGCGCTGCCTATACCCGCGCGGAAATGAAGGCGATCACCGACGTGCTGATGCGCCATCCGCATGTATGGGTGCTCACCGACGACATGTACGAGCACCTGACCTACGGCGATTTCGAATTCGTCACGCCGGCGCAGGTCGAGCCCGGCCTCTATGAGCGCACGCTCACCATGAACGGCGTCTCCAAGGCCTATGCCATGACCGGCTGGCGTATCGGTTATGCGGCAGGCCCCGAGCATCTCATCAAGGCCATGGATTTCGTGCAGGGCCAGCAGACCTCCGGCGCCACCTCGATCGCCCAATGGGCGGCGGTGGAAGCCCTCGACGGACCGCAGGATCACCTCAAGGTCTTCAGAAAGGCCTTCCAGGAGCGTCGCGATCTCGTGGTCTCGATGCTGAACCAGTCGAAATACCTGAAATGCCCGATGCCGGAAGGCGCGTTCTACGTCTATCCGTCCTGCGCCGAAGCCATGGGCAAGACGGCGCCCTCAGGTAGGGTGCTGGAGACGGACGAGGACTTCGTCTCAGAGCTTCTGGAAGCGGAAGGCGTCGCGGCAGTGCACGGCTCGGCCTTCGGCCTCGGCCCCAACTTCCGCATCTCCTACGCCACGTCCAACGCGGCGCTGGAAGATGCCTGCCACCGCATCCAGCGCTTCTGCGGATCGCTGCGCTAAAGCATCGGCCCTGAAAGCGGACGCCGCTTTCGGGGCGCTCCCCCATAAGCCCTCATCCTGAGGGGATTGCGCCAGCAATCCGTCTCGAAGGAACAGGGCGTCTCCAGAGAGCACTGGAGCCTCCTTCGAGACGCAGACTTCGTCTGCTCCTCAGGATGAGGCTTCGAGGCGGTCGCTGCGCGACCTCCTCAGGATGTGTTCGAGTTTGTAAGTAGCTTCTGAGGAGCACGTCGTGCAGACGACCCTGCCGCAGACCTTCCATCCCGATCCTGCGGCTGAGCCCTATCAGGCGAACCCCGCCTCCACGCATCGCGTAAAATTCGACGCCCGCGTCGACTTCACCAATGGCGGTTATGTGGAGGCGAAGGATTTTCTGCTCGACATCACAGGCGACAGCATCGCACCCGAACGCCTGGCCGAGATGATCGTCTCGGCCATGAACCTGCTCCGCGCCGGTCCCGTGACGATCACCGCCATGCGGGTGGTGTGGCGCGGCGAGCATCAGGATTCCGCGTCCTCTTCCTAATACTACTGTGTCATAAACTTTGTGTGGCAGCAGGGACATCGTGGGAGCCTTCGCACGAGAGCGCAGATGAGTTCAGC
>NZ_JAERQD010000051.1 GCF_016735695.1 Microvirga zambiensis WSM3693
CATCCTGAGGAGGTCGCGCAGCGACCGTCTCGAAGGAGGATCCAGAGAGCACTGGAGACGCCCTCGTCCTTCGAGACACCGCCTGTGGCGGCCCTCAGGATGAGGGCTTGGGGGGCGGAAAGCTTTTTATGAGCCAGACGTTAAGGTTGACATCCGCCGCATGGAACGGCGCCGCTTCTGCGCCGTTGACCGCTAAGCTTCAGCCGAGCTTAGGAGTTCACCCATGGTCCGTGCCGCTCTTCCTCTTGCCGCTCTCGCGTTCCTGGCATCCCTCGGGGTGACCGAGGCTCAGGCTCAGAACCGCACCCGCGCGGGCGTCCTGACTTGCAGCGTGTCCGGCGGCATCGGCCTCATCGTCGGATCGCAGAAGAGCACCGTCTGCACCTTCAACCCGCGGCGCGGACGCAACGAGCGCTATGTCGGCGTGATCCGCCGCTTCGGCCTCGATATCGGCGTGACCCGCCGCGGCATACTCGCCTGGGCGGTCTTCTCCGGCGGAAGCGTCGCGCCGGGCGCTCTCGCCGGCAGCTATGTGGGCGGTGCTGCCGAGGCGACGGTCGGCGCGGGGCTCGGCGCCAATGTCCTCGTCGGCGGCTCCAACCGCTCCATCGCCCTCCAGCCCGTCTCCGTCAGCGGCCAGACCGGCCTCAACTTCGCCCTCGGCGTCGGCGACCTCGAACTGCGCGCCGCACGGTAAACTGCGTAAACACGCTGCCGCGTATCCCGCCGCGCGTACGAGAAGGGGCCGTGTTCGCGGCCCCTTCTCACGTCTGCTGACATGCCCTTGACGTTTCAGATCACGAAGAAGTCTGCGGCGGTCAGCTTGAGGTTCTTCTTCAGCGTTGCGATCTCGACCGCCTTGCCCCGACCCGAGCCGTCGGCGTCGTAATACAGCACGCCCTTCTTCTTGTTGTAGATCAGGTAGTCGTCCTTCTCCTTGGCCTTGTCCCCGACGGCCAGGAATTCCTTGTTCAGCTTCGCGGGCTTGGCCTCCGAGCCCTTCTTGCCGAGTTTCCTGAACACCGCATTGTCGAGCCAGATCGTGTCGTCCTTGACCTCGAAATCGGCGATCTGGTCGAGGTTCGTCGCCTTGTTGGCCTTGGTGTCGAACACGAAGATGTCCTTGCCCAAACCACCGGTGAGCACGTCCTTGCCGAGACCTCCAATGAGCGTGTCGTTGCCGAGTCCGGCCTCGATCCAGTCGTTGCCGGCAAGGCTCGAGAAGTAATCCTGGCCGGCGCCGCCGCGCATGCCGTCGGCACCGGCGCTGCCGAAGGCGCGCTCGTCGAGCACGTCCTGCACCAGGATGGTCAGGGTCTTGGTCGTGCTGGCGCCGCCGGCATCGGTCATGCGCACGGTGATATTGTGCGAGGTCGCCTGCTCGAAATCGAGCCTGACGCCATCGGCCACCTTCAGCACGCCGGTCGCGGCATCGAGGGTGAAGCGGCCTTCCGCATCAGCGACGAGGTCATAGCGCAACGGGCCACCAGCTTTCGCGGATCCGAGAAACGAACCGATGCTGACTCCGGCGCTGCTGTTCTCGGCGATCACGTCGCCGGTGAGGATTTTCCCGACGTCGCCGACCAGGCCGAGCAGACTGAGCTTGCTGTCGCTGAACTCGAAGATCTCGATGTTGGAAATCGTATCGGTGCCGTCGCGGTCCTGACGCTTATCGATCAGGGTGACGGAGCCGTCCTGATTGAGGGTGACGTCATAGTCGGCGCGTGTGCCGGTGAGCACCAGCGTATCGCTGCCACCGCCGCCATCGATACGGTTGGCGCCACGATTGCCATGGAACACGTTGCCGATCTCGTTGCCGGTCAGTGCAACGGCAGCGCTTCCATCGGCTCGCAGGATCTCGACATGCGCGCCCGCTGCGAGGGTGTAGGAAGCTATGGCATAGAGCGTGTCGGTGCCTTCGCCGGCAGTTTCGATGACGGCATCTGTAGCGACTTCGACCAAGTAGGAATCGTCGCCTGCGCCACCGATGAGGCTGTCATTGCCGTTGTCGCCGCTGAGGAGGTCGTTGCCATCACCGCCAGAGAGCGTGTCGTTGTCTTCGGCGCCGTTGAGGTTGTCATTGCCTGTGCCGCCGCTGAGGAAGTCGTTGCCCTCGTCGCCAGAGAGCCGGTCGTTCCCCGTGCCGCCGTCAAGGGTGTCATTGCCTTCGTTGCCGTAAAGAATGTCGTTGTCGGCGCTGCCATCCAACGCGTCGTTGCCAGCGCCGCCGACTAGGCTGTCGTAGCCGGCACCGCCGATGAGGCTGTCGTTCTCCAGGCCGCCATCGAGATAGTCGCCGTCTGCGCCGCCGTCGAGGGTATCGCGGCCCGCGTCGCCATACAGTCTGTCGTTTCCTTCACCGCCGATCAGACTATCGTTGTTGGCGCCGCCCTCAAGGCTGTCGATGCCTCCACCGCCGTTGAGGGAATCGTCGCCCGCGCCGCCTTTGAGCGTATCGTTGCCGTCATCACCCCAGAAGATGTTGCCCGTGTCGTCGCCGATCAGCGTGTCGGCATGCACCGTGCCGTTGATCACCTCGATGCCGTCATAGGTGTCGTCCGCGGCTGCACCCGATCCCGTGTCTTTGTCCAGGTCGACGGTAACCGCAGTCGCGCCGAGGTAGCTCACCGTGTCGCGAATTCCCTCGCCGCCGCTGAAGCTGTCCTTCCCGCCCGAAGCGCCGGACATATAGTCGTTGCCGTCGCCGCCCTCGATGGTGTCGTCGCCGGCGCCGCCGTCGAGATTGTCGTCGCCCTCGCTGCCCTTCAGGCTGTCGTTGTCGGCCCCGCCCTCGAGCAGGTCGTTGCCAAGGCCGCCGGTGAGCGTGTCGTTGCCGCCGTGTCCCTTGAGCGTGTCGTTACCATCGGCGCCCCAGAAGGCGTTGTCGTCGCCGTTACCCTCGATCGTGTCGTTGTAGATCGTGCCGTCGATGATCTCGATGCTGCTGATGCGGTCGCTCGCCGCCGCGCCGGAATTCAGGTTCTGCGCGTGCAAGTAGATGCCCACGCCTGTCTGATTGGCATTGCGCACCTCCCAATAGGCGAGCTTGTCCTCATTGCCCGCGCCGCCCATGAAGCTGTCGGCGCCGAGATAATTGCCGCCGGCATCAGGCGTTTCGTGGGCCATGAACACATCGTTGCCGGCACCGCCATCGAGGGTGTCGTTGCCGTCGCCGCCGGTGAGGCTGTCGTTGCCGGCCATGCCGTAGAGGCCGTCGTTGCCGCCCCCGCCGTTCAGGCTGTCATTGACGGTTGCAACGTCGGTGCCGGCATATTCTTCGTCGGCTGCCGTGCCGGTCCAATTGGCCAGGGTCCGAGCATCCAGGAACTGGGCGCGAAGCGTTCGAGCTGCCCCGTCGCCGATATTCTCCCAGCCGACGAGGACACGTCCGTCCGGCATCACGGTGATCGTCGGCTTTTCCTGGGTATTCCCTGTGGAGAGGCTCGGAGCATCGCTGCTCAAGCGGCCAGTGCTATCGTAAGAACTCGCTGCGATGCTGTTGCCGACTTTGTAGGCCAGAGTGAAGCCACCGTCCGGAAGGGCGGCGACGACGGGTGTTGCAATGGCCGTCGCGGAAGATGCTAGGAAGCGATATGTCGGCTCGCCGCCGCTTGGTTCATAGAGCCACCCCGATATTTGGTGCACTTGCAACGTGTTGTTAAAAATCGCGTAGGTGAGCAGAAGGCGCCCATTTGCCAGGGCTGTCACAGCCACATCTTTTGTGTTGCCACCGACTACAAACTCCCACTTTTCCTGAGGGACTCCAGCGACACTGTAAGAATTGAAGATGACGACGGATCGTGTGCCATGTTCCAGTTGCGCGGTGACGATCTTGTTGGCGAAGCGACCATCCTCGGGGCCGTCAAGAACAGCTGTGACCGATGTCGAGTTCACGCTGTTCCCCGACTCAGGGGTTTGATGGCTGGAAGCGCTGGTGCCGAATTGGTCGTAGAATGCTGTTGAGACCCCGCCGCTGCTGGAGGACGAAACGGCGAACCCGCTTCCGTGAGCGACGATCTTGGGGTTCGCCCAGGCACTGGAAAAACCCTGTGAGACAGCGAAATCGGGGTTGAGAGCATTGCCGTCCGCGCCATAGAGGCGAGCCCTGATCGGCCCGGTCGTGCCACCGTCCGACCAGGCGACCGCGAACCCGCCGTTGCTGAGAATTGCGACTGAAGGGGTGCCCTGCGCGCCTGCGTCGGAAGAGTTGACTTGGAACGGGCCGGATTTGGCGGACCCATCGGCATGGAGGATCTGGGCATAAATATCCGAGTCGGTGCCGTCGTTCTGGGTCCAGACGGCGATGAGCGAGCCGTTCTTGAGTGCCGTGATCTTGAGGCCGGACTGGGTGCCGGATGGCTGGATCTGGATCTGGCTTCCGTGGAGCGACAGGGGCATGGGCATGGTTCTCGCAGATTTTACGAATATTACATCGTATCATAACGATAGGGCAACTATCCCCTCGCGGAAGACGTGCGCCGGCGCACCTTGCCCTTTCCACTGAGGCCGCCCGACAAACCCTCTTGCCAACGCGCCGTCACAGGCAGAGCATCGACCCAACGCGTCCCGACAAGAACGCGTCATAAAGTGGGGGCAGGGAAGGATGACGTCCTATGGCACCCAACGGCAGACTAGCTGCGGGCCCGCGATGCATCGCGATCGTCGGCCCGTTCCAGAGCGGCAAGACCACCCTGCTCGAGGCGATCCTGGAGCGCACGGGAGCCGTCTCCCGGGCCGGCCGCGTGGCGAACGGGGACAGCGTGGGCGATGCGAGCGCGGAGGCCCGCGCCCATGCCATGAGCATCGAGCCCAATGTGGCGACGATCGATTTCCTCGGCGAGAGCATGACCTTCGTGGATTGCCCCGGCTCGACCGAGTTCCTGCACGAAATGCGCAACGTCACGCCGGTCTGCGACGCCGCAGTCGTCGTGTGCGAAGCGGACGAGCGCAAGATTCCCGCGCTCGAGATCATCCTGCGCGAATTGGAAGAGGCCGATATCCCGCGCTTCCTGTTCATCAACAAGATCGACACGGCCAACCAGCGCATCCGTGAAACGCTCAGCCTCTTGCAGCAGGCGTCGCGCACGCCGCTTCTGTTGCGCCAGATCCCGCTCTGGAAGGACGGCATTGCGGTGGGCTTCATCGATCTCGCCCTCGAGCGCGCCTTCGTCTATCGCGAGCATGCGCCGAGCGAGATCGTCGATCTGCCCGAGGGCGAGCTGCCGCGCGAGAAGGAAGCGCGTTTCGCCATGCTCGAGCGTCTGGCCGATCATGACGATGCGCTGATGGAGGAGCTGATCTCCGAGATCGAGCCGCCGCGCGACCAGATCTTCGATGATCTGTCGAAGGAATTGAAGGAGCGGCATGTGGTGCCGGCCCTCATCGGTTCGGCCGAGCGCGGCAACGGAGTGACGCGGCTTCTCAAGGCTTTGCGCCATGAGGCGCCGTCGCTCGCCGAGACTCGGGCGCGGCTCGGCATTCCGGAGGAGGGAGCGCCGCTCGCGCAAAGCATGAAGACCCTGCATATGGGCCAGGGCGGCAAGCTTTCCGTCGGCCGCGTCATGCGCGGCACGTTCCACGAGGGCGACACGGTGGTCGGCTCGCGCGGCGCCGAGGCGCGCATCGGCAGCATCCTGACCCTCATGGGCAGCACGACGAACCGCAAGACCGAGGCCGGGCCCGGCGACACGGTCGGCTTCGGCCGGTTGGAGGGCATCGCCACGGGCGACAGTTTTGCCGCCGGCAAGGTGCGGCCCGAGGCTGTCGTGTCGCCGGCGCCGCCGGAGCCCGTCTATCTGCTGGCGCTCAAGGTCAGGGACCGCAAGGACGACGTGCGCCTCTCGAGCGCGCTCGCCAAGATCACCGAGGAGGATCCCTCCCTCGTGGTGGAAACCCGGCCGGAGATGGGAGAGATCAGGCTCCATGGGCAGGGCGAGATGCACCTGCGCGTGGCGGTGGAAAAGCTCGCCTCCCGTTTCCAGGTCGGCGTCGATACCGCAAAGCCGAAGGTAGCCTATTGCGAGACGATCAAGTCGCCGGCCTCGGCTCGGGGAAGGCACCGCAAGCAGACCGGCGGCCATGGCCAGTTCGGCGACGTGATGATCGAGATCAAGCCGTTGCCGCGTGGCGAGGGCTTCGCCTTCCTGGACAAGATCACCGGCGGCGTGGTGCCGCGCCAGTACATCCCCTCTGTCGAGACCGGGGTGAGGGATGCGCTCAAATCCGGGCCCCTCGGCTTCCCCGTGGTCGATCTGGCGGTGACGCTGACGGACGGCTCCTACCACACGGTCGATTCCTCGGATGCAGCCTTCCAGGCGGCGGCGAGGCTTGCCCTGGCGGATGCCCTGCCGAAGGCGAAGCCGGTCCTGCTGGAGCCCGTGCTCTCGGTCGAGATCACGATCCCGTCCGAGGCGCTGGCCAAGGCCACCGCCCTCGTGACCGGTCGGCGCGGGCAGATCCTCGGCTATGACGAGCGGCCGGGATGGAACGGATGGCAGGTGCTAAGCGCCACCATTCCGGAATCGGAGATCGGCGATCTCATCGTCGAGCTGCGCTCGGCCACGGCCGGCGTCGGAACCTTCTCGACCCGCTTCGACCATATGGCGGAACTCAGCGGCCGCCCGGCCGAGATGGTTCTGCAGAAGGCCCATTGAGAAACTTGGACCTGAACGATCCCTGCGGATCGTTCAGGTCTAAACTATTTCCATCGACAAACGCGGTCTTCCGCGCCAAGTTGTGCTTTATGGAGACGCCATCTCCCATGAAGCAAACCTCGCCGCGAAGCGGAGGACAATGATGAGTTCCCCCACCCAGGCGCCTGCCAATGCAGGCGCTCCGGACCCCTATGCAGCCCGGCCGTGGCTGAGCTCCTATCCCAACCAGGTCCCGCAGACGATCGATGAGGCCAGGATCGGCACCCTCAACGACATCTTCCGCAAGGCCGTCGCGGATTATCCAAACCGGGCCGCCGTCGAGAGCTTCGGCAAGCGCATGACCTATGCCGCTTTGGGGCGGGAGGCCGATGCGGTGGCTTCATGGCTGCAGGGGCAGGGGCTGAAGAAGGGCGACCGGGTGGCGATCATGCTGCCGAACGTGATGGCGTTCCCGCCGATCCTGTTCGGAATCCTTCTTGCGGGCGGCACCGTCGTCAACGTCAATCCGCTCTACACGCCGCGCGAGCTGACCTATCAGATCAAGGATTCCGGTGCGCGCTTCCTGTTCGTGCTGGAGAATTTTGGGGCGACGGTTCAGGAATCGCTGCCCGAGATCAAGCTCGATCGGGTGGTGCTGGTGACGCCGGGCGATCTGCTCGGCCTCAAGGGGGCCATCGTCAATCTCGTTTCGCGGCGCGTGAAGAAAGCGGTGAAGCCGTTCCAGCTGCCGCAGGCGATCGCGTTCAAGACCGTCATCGCCGGGGGCGCCGCTCGCAAGGCGCAGGCCGTACCGGTTTCGCCCGACGACATCGCGTTCCTGCAATATACGGGCGGCACGACCGGCGTCGCCAAGGGTGCCACGCTGCTCCACCGCAACGTGGCCGCCAACGTGATTCAGTGCGAAGCCTGGATGCGTCCGTTCTTCGGCGACCGCGAGGATCATGTGATGGTGACGGCGCTGCCGCTCTATCACATCTTCGCGCTCACGGTCTGCGCCCTGCTGATGACGCGCATCGGCGGATGCCAGTTGCTGATCGCCAATCCGCGCGACATACCGGGCTTCGTCAAGACGCTGCAGAAAAGCCGCATCACGCTCATGTCCGGCCTCAACACGCTCTACAACGCACTGGCCAATGCGCCCGGCATCGACAAGGTTGATTTCTCGCAGATGGTCTTCGCCGTGTCCGGCGGCATGGCGACCCAGGAGGTCGTGGCCAGGAAATGGAAGCAGGTGACGGGACAGCCGATCGTCGAGGGCTACGGCCTGTCGGAGACTTCGCCCGTGGTCTGCGCCAACCGCCTCGACATCGAGGAGTTCACCGGCACCATCGGTTACCCTCTGCCATCGACGGACATCTCCGTGCGTTCCGCCGAGGGTGCGGTGCTGCCTCCCGGCGAGCGCGGGGAACTGTGCGTGAAGGGGCCGCAGGTCATGGCAGGCTACTGGCAGCGGCCGGACGAGACCGCGAAGGTGATGACCGCCGACGGCTATTTCCGCACGGGTGACGTGGCGGTGGTCCTGCCCGACGGCCAGGTGAAGATCGTCGACCGGATGAAGGACATGGTCCTCGTCTCCGGCTTCAACGTCTATCCGAACGAAGTGGAAGAGGTGCTCGTCAAGCATCCCGGCGTCGCGGAGGCTGCGGTCATCGGTCTGCCCGATGCGCATTCCGGCGAGGCGGTTGCAGCCTATGTGGTGCGCCGGGATCCCGCTCTCACGGTGGAAGATCTGCGCGCGTTCTGCCGCGAGAACATGACCGGCTACAAGGTGCCGCGCCGGATCGAGTTCCGCGAGACGCTCCCCAAGACCAATGTCGGCAAGGTGCTGCGCCGTGCGCTGAAGGAAGAGGTGGAGCAGTCCGCCGGCCGATGATCGGCATCGCGATGGTCTGAGAGCAAAAAAAAGCCGGGCTCGAAGCCCGGCTAAAGTAGAGGTCCGACAAAAGTCAAAACCTTCCAGAGGGAACGGCCGACACGGCATCGCCGGGAGGAAGAAAGCGGTGCCGCGTTGAAATCAGCCAAGGGTGATATCGGCCGCATTGCGCTTATTTGCAATGCAGCATGCCTCATAAAAGGGCTGCGCCGGGTGCATGGCTCTGTCATGGCGGTGACAAATTTGGACTATAGCCGAGCTTCGCCCGGGCGCCGGCCCGCACATTTGGGGCCGGCCTCTCGATCGTCTGGCTTGTCAATCTCTGACCTCATCCTGAGGAGATCGAGAAGCGATCGTCTCGAAGGAGGTTCCAGCGAGCACTGGAAGCGCCCTCGTCCTTCGAGACGCCGCCTGCGGCGGCCCTCAGGATGAGGGCTCAGGGGCGGAGATCCTCGATGAGCCGGACACTCAGGATGAGTCGAGAGGGTGACAACCCGCCTCTCAGAAGGTCCAGCGCTGGGCCTTTGAGATCAGGAAGTCGCGGAAAGCCTGGACGCGGGCGACCGAGCGCATCTCTTCCGCATAGACGAGATAGCTGTCGAGGGACGGCATTTCCACATCGCGCAGGATCTGGACGAGGTCGGGATTGCCGACGACGGCATAGTCCGGCAGCACGGCAATGCCGGCTCCGGTCTCGACGGCGAGCTTCAGGGCCGTGATGTTGTTGACCACGTAGTGATACTGGCGCGGCTCGCGCCCGTCGCGCCCCGCCGTCGAGAGCCAGTGCACCGCCATGAGATAGGAGGGCTGGTCGCCGCCGAAGGAGACGATGCGGTGCTCGTCGAGATCCTCCAGCGTCTTCGGCTCGCCGAACCGTTTCAGGTAGTCGGCCGACGCATAGACGTGGAAATGCACCGTGAAGAGCCGGCGCTGGATGAGGTCCGGCTGGGCCGGGCGACGCAGGCGGATCGCCACGTCGGCCTCGCGCATGGCGAGGTCCAGCTCCTCGTTGGAGAGGATCAGCTCGACGCGCACATCGGGGTAAAGGTCAAGGAATTCGGCGATGCGCTGGGCAAGCCAGATGGAGCCGAGGCCGACCGTCGTCGTCACCTTCAATTCGCCCGAAGGACGCTCGCTCGTCTCGACGAGGCGCGCCTTGGTCGTTTCCAGCCGCATCCGCATGTCGCGGGCGGCCCGGAACAGCAGGTCGCCCTGTTCGGTCAGGATCAGCCCGCGGGCATGGCGGTGGAAGAGGGGGGCCTTCAGCTCGCGCTCAAGCGCACTGATCTGGCGGCTCACGGCCGATTGGCTCAGACCCAGATCGTCACCCGCCCGCGTGAAGCTTCCCGCTTCTGCGACGGTGTAGAAAATCCGGATCTTGTCCCAGTCCACGGCGCATCCCTCATGCCTCGCATGCTTCTCACGCAAGGCTTCTTTTATCTCTTATGAGCCGAGGGTTCGACGCAACAGGAAATCGGCCTGAGAGCTAACCAGTTGTTAATAAATTCTATTCAGCGGCTTCCTGCGTGGCCTCCAGGGCGGCGAGGTAGCGCTCGGCGTCGAGAGCGGCCATGCAGCCCATGCCTGCCGATGTGACCGCCTGACGATAGATGTCGTCGGTGACGTCGCCCGCGGCGAAGACGCCGGGAATGTTCGTGTCGGTCGAGCCCGGCTTGGTCAGCAGATAGCCGCCCGCCTTCATGTCGAGCTGGCCGGTGAAAAGCTCGGTTGCCGGCTTGTGGCCGATGGCGATGAAGACGCCGTCGGTCTTGAAGTCGGAGGTCTGGCCGGAGACGAGGTTCTTGAGCCGCAGATGGGTGACGGAGGAGGGGTTCTCGCTGCCGCAGATCTCCTCCACGGCGGTGTTCCAGATCACCTCGATCTTCGGATGCTTGAACAGGCGGTCCTGCAGGATGCGCTCGGCCCGCAGCGAATCCCGGCGGTGGACCAGGGTCACCTTCGAGGCGAGATTGGCGAGGTAGAGCGCCTCCTCGACCGCGGTGTTGCCGCCGCCGACCACCACGACCTCCTTGCCGCGGTAGAAGAAGCCGTCGCAGGTGGCGCAGGCCGAGACGCCGAAGCCCTGGAACTGGCCCTCGGAGGGCAGGCCCAGCCACTTGGCCTGGGCGCCCGTCGCGACGATGAGCGCGTCACAGGTATAGGTGGCGCCGGAATCGCCCTCCAGGCGGAAGGGACGCTGCTTAAGGTCGACCTTCACGATATGGTCGGAGATCATGTGGGTGCCTACATGCTCGGCCTGCATGCGCATCTGCTCCATGAGCCAGGGACCCTGGATCACGTCGGCGAAGCCCGGATAGTTTTCGACATCCGTGGTGATCATCAGCTGGCCGCCTGGCTGGAAGCCGGAAATCATCACAGGCTCAAGCAGGGCGCGCGCCGCATAGATCGCCGCCGTATAGCCCGCCGGCCCCGAGCCGATGATGATGAGCTTGGCGTGAGAATGGGCCATCAGGGGGTCTCCAGTGAAAAGGCGAGGTCCGGCAAGCCGAGAGCGCGGCGGTGGCGGCTCAATCCTTGAGCAATGGCCTCCGCGACCTTGGGGGTTGAATTTAGGGGTTCATAGGGCTGTCCTTCAAGACGCCCCGTAAACGGATGCACAATTCCATGGGCCTTCAGAGCCGTCATGTAAACATCCAGTTTCGGGTGCCCGCCGGATGGTTCGAACACCAGGATCGGCCGTCCCGTCACGGCGGCCTCCCCGATCATGTTGAAGGAATCGCCCGTCGCCACCACGAAATCGGCGAGCGCTAGGAGATCGACGTAAGGGTTCTCCCCTGTGCCGTCCCAGAAAAAGCCGCCATGCCGCACGATCAGTGCGATCAGGGCCTCCCGCAGGGCCGGTGGCGTGCGGCGCGAGGCGGTCACCATCAAGCCTGCTCCGGCCTCGGCAATGGTCTTCAGGTGCTCGACGAAGCGGGCGACGTCGGCTGGCGTGAACCGGTGATGGCGGCTGTCGCCGCCCGCCAGCACCGCGACGCGGGGATGAGGGAGATGGGCAAGGCGGGTATCGGGCCGGCTGCGGGCGGCTGCGATCCGCCTCTCCGAGACCCGGTGCGGAGGTGTGAGGGTGTTGAGCACGTTCGGGCCCCGCAGGCGGTCGTATTCCGGCGACCAGATGAAATCGGCTGCCCTCGGGCCGGTGCGGGGATCCTTGAGGAAGACGGTGTAGGTGCGCCCGCCGGTGGCCTTCTTGACGGCGCGCAGATAGGCCACGGCGCGGCGGCCCGAGGCGATGAGGAGATCAGGGAAGGGCGGGGCGATAGGGCTGTTCGGGGCGCCGGGGCGCTCGCGCGGATCGATCGGCCCCCAGGGCATGAACCAGCTGAAGGGAGGCTTGGGATCGACCCGGCGGATCTCGGGATCGAGGCCGAGGGCCTCGGTCACGCTCAGCGCCTGCAGCTCGTCTCCGGCCTTGCCATCGGTCAGAACCCAGGTGATAAGGCCGGTATCATTGCGCAACATTCGATCAACGAGCCTGTGGAGTTCATGAAGTTCGTTGCGACTTAATCGCCTCTTCTTCTTGTGCAGACCCTCTACACGGTCTACTCAGCCAAGACGAGATTTTTTGACCTGATGCCGCACGATCCGGGCCGCCGGCCGGTTCCTGCCTTCCCGAGCGTGCGCTAAAGCGCTTTTCGGCGAAGTGGATCCGGTTCGCCGTCAAAAAGCGCGGCAAAACAAGATGAAGCGCTGGTTGCATGCGAATGCAGCCAGCCTCTAGCGGAGTTACCGTGCGCGGACGCCTCGATTCCATCGACTGGGCCATCCTGAAAGAACTGCAGGCCGACGGCAGCATCACGAACGTGGAGCTGGCGCGTCGCGTCGGACTGTCGGCCCCTCCCTGCCTGCGGCGGGTGCGGGCGCTCGAGAGCGCCGGCATCATCAAGGCCTATCGTGCGATCCTCGACCCGAAGAATCTCGGCTTCGAGATCGTCTGCTTCGCCATGGTGCAGCTCGACGTGCAGGGCAAGAAGGAGCTCAAGGAGTTCGAGCAGAAGGTGAAGGACTGGTCCATGGTCCGCGAGTGCTGGACCCTGTCAGGCGACATCGACTTCATCCTCAAATGCGTCGCGCCGAACCTCGCCTCCTTCCAGGGCCTCGTCTCCGAGCTGACCTCCCTGCCGAATGTGCGCAATGTCCGCACGGCGCTGACCCTCGACCTGATCAAGGACGAGCCCCTGGTGCCGATCGAGGAGGTCGAGCCGGAGAAGGCGTGACCCTCCCGGCTCCGCCGCGGCTTCAGATCACGAAGAAATCGGCGTAGGTGAGCTTCGGCTTGTTGGTGAAGACCGCGATCTCGACGGCCTTTCCCGCCTTGTTGCCGTCGGCATCGTAGGACAGCACGCCCGTCTTCCGGTTGTAGATCAGATAATCGTTGGCGTCGTCCGCGGTGTCGAACTCGAGATAGGTCTTTGACAGCTTCGCCGGCTTCTCGAGCGAGCCCTTCTTTCCGAGCTTCTTGAAGAAGGCATTGTCGAGATATAGCGAGTCCTTCTTCGGATCGAAATCGGTGATCGTGTCGCGGTTGCTGCTCGACGGCTTCTGGTCGAAGACGACCACGTCCTTGCCGCTGCCGGTCGAGATCCGGTCGCGTCCGAGATCGCCGTGCAGGCGGTCGTTTCCGGCGCCGCCGGACAGCGTATCGTTGCCGAGCTCGCCGAACAGGATGTCGTTGCCCGAGGTCCCGTTCTTCCGCAGCGGCGTTTTTTCGCGAACGTTGGTGACGCTCACCGCCACATCCTGGACGTAAGAGCCGCCGAAGGCGTCCGTCACCTTGACGCGCAGGCTGTGCGATGTCGCCTTCTCGTAATCGAGCTTGGCACCGGATTTGAGTTTGATCGCGTTGTCGGAGATTTCGAAGAGCGGATTCGTCGTTGCGGCGCTGCCTGCGTCGACCAGGGCGAAGGTATGTCTGTCGGAAAGGTCGAGATCGACAGCCGAGAGCGTGCCCGCCGTCGCGCCGGCCGCAGCCGATTCCTGGATCGACCCGCTGACGGCAATGCTCTCCGGCGCGGCATTGATCTTGAAGCGCTGGAAGAAAAGCCCGAGATCCCCGTCCTGTTGTCCCGGCTGATCGCCAACACCCTCCCAGCCGACCACGAGCGTGCCATCGGCAGTCACCTCAAGGAATGTGCCCATCTGCGCGCCGGTCGTCGACGTGTTGACCAGGATCTCGCCGCCGACGCGTTGGCCATTGGCATCGAAGGTCTGCATGAAGAAGCCGGTCTCGCTGCCGTCGGATCCGCTCCAGGCCACAACGAAGCTGCCGTTCGGCAGGGCGCGGATCATCGGGCCATTTTGGACCCCATCCGTGGTGCTGTTGACGCGCACCTCGGAGCCGATTCTCGTGCCGCTGGCGTCGAAGACCTGCATGTAGATACCGGAATCGTCCTCATGCCCGGGCCGCGTGCTCGTGCCCGACCACGTGAGAATGGAACGCCCCGTGCTGGGAAGATACGCAAAGTTCGTGTCGGGAAAGTTGCCGACTGACTGGAAGCGGATTTCAGGGCCGATCTTGCCGCCGGACGGATCGAGCACCTGGACGGATAGGTCATCAGGATCCTGCTGTTCGGGATCGCCGGTTGTCCAGGCTGTGACGTAGTGCTTAACCGCATATCGGTCAGCGCTCGCGTTGAACTGATAGCTGGTGAAGACCCGGAGATTGGATTGTGTACCTTCGACGGTCGTGTTCAGACGCGTTTCGGAGCCGATCTTGTTCCCATGGGCGTCGAAGCGCTGGTAGAAGAGCCCATGATCGTCCGCCTGGCCCTCCTGCGTGCCATTCCCCTGCCAGAATATCAGCGGGGCGCCATTGTCCATCGTCAGGGTGTACGCTCTGATCTGGTCTCCGTCGACGGTTGTAGTGACGGTTTTTGCCTCGCCTGCGGCTGTGCCGTCGGCGTTGAAGACCTGATAGTAGATGTCCCTGACTTGGGCGCTGACGGGAAGATTCCAGAAGGTCGCCCATTTGCCGTCCGCCAAGCTGCGGGCAGATGGGGTGATACTCGCGTTGGAGTTAAGGGTGAGTTCTCCTCCGACCTTCTCACCGTTGCGGTCAAAGGCCTGCTGAAACGCTTGGGATCCTGCACGATAGGTGACGACAAATCCGCCGTTCGAGAGAGCGGTGGCGCCAATTAGCATTTCTTCACGTCCCGCCACGGCGACATTCACGAGCCTCTCTCCGCCGATGAAATCGCCGTCCTCGTCCATGAGGCGGAAATAGATACCCTTATCGTCCTGATCGCCGCGGCCGTTCCAGATGACGACCGAGATGTCGTTGCGCAGAAAAACGTTGCGCCAAGTCCCTGACGGCTGGTTAGGGCTTTTGATGATGCCGTTTTCCGTCTCGTTGATGCTGACTTCCTGACGTGGAGTGCCGTCGCTGTTGAAAGTACGGAAATAGAGATTGTTGCCCTGAGCGGCGTCGTCGGATCTCGATTCCCAGATGGAGCCCCACCCGATTCCGGGCAGGGCGACTGAAAAGAAATCTGCCCCGACCTCGCCGTCCGTCCTGGCGTTGACGCGAATCTCGCCGCCTATCTTCACCCCGTTCGCGTCGAAGAGCTGCTGAAAATAGCCGTTTGTATCCTCATGGCCGGGGACGGTGCCGTTGCCGACCCATTGCAGGATGAACCGCCCGTCCGGCAGCCTGATGAATTGCGATGCGGCCTGTGCACCACCGGTCGAAGTGCTGGCGCGGGTTTCGCCTCCGAGACGGACGACATTGTAGGGCATGGCAGAAAACCTCAAGAACGCGATGCGACGTAGCTTAAGGTAAGGTTATATATTTGCAATGGCCTTGGTTCGAACGGCCTCAGATCTGCCGCCGCAGCCAGCTCACATAATGCTGGGCCAGGACCACGGCGCGGCCCTGCTCGTCCGGGGTCAGGATGCTGGTGTTCACGTCGCGGACGGCGAGCATCGGGTGGCTGGCCAGAACCTCGCCCCGGCGGCCGATGGCGAGGGCCTCGCCTTCCATCGCATCGTGCCCGCTGCCGCCACCCCCGCGGTCTCCGCCTCCGCGGCCCAGGCGGCCGGTGCTGCTGTCGGGAAACGGGGTGAAAAACACGCTCGTGATACGCAGGACGAGGCGCGGACCACGCGGGTCGACCCGGTCGGCGAAGGAGCGCCGCAATGCATCGAGGGCGGCAGCGCCGACGAGATCGGCGAACGGGCCGAGACCCTTGGCCTTCAAGACGCTGACATCGACCGCGAACCCGGAGAATGCCTGCGGGAAGGGCGAGCCATCGGAGGAAAGACCCGCCGGGACGCAGCCCGCCCCTGTCAAAGCAATGCCGATTGATAGAGCCGCCAGAACCGAACGGCGGGAAAAGAGGGTCACAGGCTTGTCTTGCATCGGGACGGTCCTCACCCTTGTCAGGAAAGGATCCCGCTCACGCAAAACCGATCCTCTCTCGATGTGCTGCAGGCTCTCAACGGCGAAACGACACCGCTCCGCCAAGATTGTTCTAGCGCATCGTGCGGAAAAGGGGACTCGGCCGCTTCGCGTTCATCGCCCCGGAGCCGTCGGCATTGCGGGGGAGCGGGCTTGAAACCAAGCCCGCTCCCCCGTCGCGGATCAGACGGCGCCGAACCGGACGCCGACGACCTCGTAGGACTTGCCGCCGCCCGGGGTCGACACCTCGACCGTGTCGCCGATGGTCTTGCCCATGAGGGCGCGGGCGATGGGGGAGGCGACCGAGACCCGGCCCGAGCGTACATCGGCCTCGGGCTCGCCCACGATCTGGTAGGTCTTCTCTTCCTCGGTGTCCTCGTCGACGAGCTTCACCGTGGCGCCGAATTTGATCCGGTCGCCGGAAAGCTTCGCGATATCGATCACTTCGGCGCGGGAAATCAGGCTCTCAAGCTCCAGAACCCGGCCTTCGTTGAGGGATTGGGCTTCCTTGGCGGCATGGTATTCGGCGTTTTCCGACAGGTCGCCAAGCGCGCGGGCTTCCGCGATCGCCTGGATGATCCGGGGGCGTTCAACCTGCTGCCGGTGCTTGAGCTCCTCCTCGAGCGCCGCAAAACCCTTGATCGTCAGAGGGACCTTGTCCATCGTTTGTCTCGTCCAAAAAGAGGTACGAGGCCGCTGTTTCCAGCGCCCTCGCATGTCAACGAAAACTTACCAGAAGCTTCGCAGTTCCAATGTGAGGCCGGATGCCTCAGGCAAAATATTCCTGAAGCGCCCGGACTTCGAGATCCCCGCTGAGGTATGCTTTGATGCCCTCAGCTGCGGCGACCGCTCCTGCAAGAGTGGTGTAGTAAGGTATCTTATGCAAGAGGGCAGCCTGTCTTAACGATCGGGAATCGGACAGGGCGCCAGCCCCTTCGGTGGTATTGAAGACGAGCTGGATATCACCGTTCTTCATGGCGTCGACCACGTGCGGCCGGCCCTCCAGCACCTTGTTGATCCGCTTGGCTTTGACGCCCTCGGCCTCGAGATATTTCTGGGTGCCGGCGGTCGCCAGGATCTGGAACCCGATCTCCTCCAGCAGCTTCACCGCCGGCAGGATGCGGGACTTGTCCGAATCGCGCACGGAGACGAAGAGCGTCCCGGTCTTCGGCACCTGGCTGCCGGCACCGAGCTGGCTCTTGGCGAAGGCGACCCCGAAGCCGCGGTCGAGGCCGATGACCTCGCCCGTCGAGCGCATTTCCGGCCCGAGCAGCACGTCGACGCCCGGGAAGCGGTTGAACGGGAACACGGCCTCCTTCACGCCGATATGCGGCAGTTCCTTCGGCGTCAGGCCGAACTTGGCGAGAGGCTCGCCGGCCATGACCCGGGCCGCGATCTTGGCGATGGGCTCGCCGATCACCTTGGCCACGAAGGGCACCGTGCGCGAGGCGCGCGGGTTGACCTCGAGCACGTAGATCGTTCCGTCCTTGATGGCGTATTGCACGTTCATCAGGCCGCCCACGTCGAGGGCCAGCGCCAGGGCCTTCGTCTGGCGCTCCAGCTCGGCGATGATCTCCGACGACAGGGAGCGCGGCGGCAGCGAGCAGGCGGAATCGCCCGAATGGATGCCAGCCTCCTCGATATGCTCCATGATGCCGGCGATGAAGGTGTCCTTGCCGTCGGCGAGGCAGTCCACGTCGACCTCGATCGCGTCCGAGAGGTAGCGGTCGAAGAGCAGGGGGTTCTTGCCCAGAACCGTGTTGATCTGGCCGGTCTTGTCGTTGGGGTAGCGGGCCTTGACGTCCGAGGGGATCAGGCTCGGCAGGGTGCCTAGCAGGTAATCCTCGAACTGGGCCTCGTCGCGGATGATCGCCATGGCCCGGCCGCCGAGCACGTAGGACGGGCGCACCACGAAGGGCAGGCCGAGATCGGCGGCGATCAGGCGGGCCTGCTCCACCGAATAGGCAATGCCGTTCTTGGGCTGCTTCAGGTGCAGCTTGTCGAGAAGGCGCTTGAACCGGTCGCGGTCCTCGGCGAGGTCGATGGCGTCCGGCGAGGTGCCGAGGATCGGCACGTCCGCCTCTTCGAGGGCGCGGGCGAGCTTGAGCGGGGTCTGGCCGCCGAACTGCACGATGACGCCGTGGAGCGTGCCCTTGGAACGCTCGGTCTCGATGATCTCCAGCACGTCCTCCTGCGTCAGCGGCTCGAAATAGAGCCGGTCGGAGGTGTCGTAGTCGGTCGAGACCGTCTCGGGGTTGCAGTTGATCATGATGGTCTCATAGCCCGCGTCCTTGAGCGCGAAGCAGGCATGACAGCAGCAATAATCGAACTCGATGCCCTGGCCGATCCGGTTCGGGCCGCCGCCGAGGATGATCACCTTCCTGGCGTCGGACGGATTGGCCTCGTCGGCGGGCTTGCCGGCGAAGGGGGCCGTATAGGTCGAGTACATGTAGGCGGTCGGCGAGGCGAACTCGGCCGCGCAGGTATCGATGCGCTTGAAGACCGGGCGCACGGACAGCGCGCGGCGCGCCTCGCGCACCTCGGCCTCGGTCTTGTGCGTGAGCACGGCGAGGCGGGCATCGGAGAAGCCGAGCGCCTTGATCTGGCGGAAGGCGCCGGGCGTCTGCGGCAGGCCGTGGGCCTTCACCCTGGCTTCCATGTCGACGATGTCCTGGAGCTGCTCCAGGAACCAGGGGTCGATCTTGCAGGAGGCATGGACCTCGTCGTGGCTTATGCCGAGGCGAAGCGCCTGGGCCACTTTCAGGATCCGGTCCGGGGTGGGCGTGCCGATGGCCGCCTTGATGGCGTTGCGGTCGTCGCCCTTGCCCAGGCCCTCGATCTCGATCTCGTCGAGGCCGGTGAGGCCGGTTTCCAGCGAGCGCAGGGCCTTCTGCAGCGATTCCGGGAAGGAGCGGCCGATGGCCATGGCCTCGCCCACGGATTTCATGGCCGTGGTCAGCGTCGGCTCGGCGCCGGGGAATTTCTCGAAGGCGAAGCGCGGGATCTTGGTGACCACGTAGTCGATGGTCGGCTCGAAGGAGGCAGGCGTCGCGCCGCCGGTGATGTCGTTGGCGATCTCGTCGAGGGTATAGCCGACGGCGAGCTTGGCCGCGACCTTGGCGATCGGGAAGCCGGTGGCCTTCGACGCCAGTGCGGACGAGCGCGAGACGCGCGGGTTCATCTCGATCACGATCATGCGCCCGCTCGCTGGGTCGATCGCGAACTGCACGTTCGAGCCGCCGGTCTCGACGCCGATCTCGCGCAGCACCGCCAGCGAGGCGTCGCGCATGATCTGGTATTCCTTGTCGGTGAGCGTCAGGGCCGGCGCCACGGTGATGGAATCGCCCGTGTGCACGCCCATCGGGTCGAAGTTCTCGATGGAGCAGACGATGATGCAGTTGTCCGCCTTGTCGCGGACGACCTCCATCTCGTACTCCTTCCAGCCGAGCACGCTCTCCTCGATCAGCACCTCGTTGGTGGGGGAGGCGTCGAGGCCGCGCTCGACGATGTCGAGGAACTCCTCGCGGTTATAGGCGATGCCGCCGCCGGTGCCGCCCATGGTGAAGGAGGGGCGGATGATGGCGGGCAGGCCCACCTCGGAGAGCGCAATGAGGGCCTCGCCCATGGCGTGCTCCTGGTAGCGCTTGCGGCGGTCGTTCTCGCCAGCATCCCATTTCAGCTTGTAGGCCGCGATGTGACGCTTCTTGTCGCCCGGATGCATGTCCATGGCTTCCATGCGCGCCAGCTCGGCCAGATAGGCATCGCGGTCGGCCTTCTTGAGGGCCGAGGCGTTGGCGAGGCGGGATTTCGGCGTGTCGAGGCCGATCTTGGTCATGGCCTCGCGGAAGAGCTGCCGGTCCTCGGCCTTGTCGATGGCCTCCGCGGTCGCGCCGATCATCTCGACGTTGAACTTCTCGAGCACGCCCATCTTCTTGAGTGACAGGGCGCAGTTCAGCGCCGTCTGGCCGCCCATGGTCGGCAGGATCGCGAATCCTCCTGGGAGAACTTGGCGCTCCTTCTCGATGATCTTGGCGACGATCTCGGGGGTGATCGGCTCCACGTAGGTTGCATCCGCGAGATCGGGATCGGTCATGATCGTCGCGGGGTTCGAATTGACCAGGACGATGCGGTAGCCTTCCTCCTTCAGGGCCTTTACGGCCTGCGTGCCCGAGTAGTCGAACTCGCAGGCCTGGCCGATGATGATCGGCCCTGCGCCGACGATGAGAATGGAGGAGATGTCAGTCCGCTTTGGCATTGGGCCACCCAGGCGTGTCCAGCCGCGCGGCCGTAAAGCTACGGCGCTTCGAGCGCAGCCGGGATGTGATCGGATTGTAGGTTGAGAGAGGCTCTTACACGGACCTTGAGCAAATTCAAAGGCCTGAGCCATGATTTAGACAGGCAATGCCCATGCGGTGAGATCCGCGCGGGATAAGGCAGGAACGGAGCTGGGAAAACATGGCCATGACGGAAGAACCGCGCTGGGCGTTGATCACGGGAGCCTCGAGCGGGATCGGCGCGGAGCTGGCCCGCGCCTTCGCCGCCCGGGGCTATGACCTGATCCTGGTGGCACGGCGGCATGAGCGGCTGGAGGCGCTGGCCCAGGAAATTCAGGGAAAGCACGGGGTCCGAGCCGAGACCATGGCCCTCGACCTGGAGGATAGGGAGTCGCCCCAGGATCTCGTCGAAATGCTTCGCGACAGGGGCATCCAGGTCCATACCCTCGTGAACAATGCCGGATTCGGGTTGAGGGGCAATTTCGCAACCCTGGCTTTCGAGCGGCAGCTCGCGATGATCGACTTGAATGTGAGAGCGCTCACGGCTTTGTCCCGCCTGCTGCTGCCGGGCATGATGGAGCGGGGATCCGGCGGCATCCTGAACGTGTCCTCCACGGCGGCCTTCCAGGCCGGTCCCCACATGGCCGTCTATTATGCCACCAAGGCCTTCGTGCTCTCCCTGTCCGAGGGGCTCCATGAAGAGGCCAAGCCTCGGGGCGTGACGGTGACGGCCCTTTGCCCGGGATCGACCGAGAGCGAGTTCTCCGCAAATGCGGATGTGGAATATTCCAGGACTCTCAGGCCCACGATCATGACGGCTGCGGAGGTGGCGCGGCTCGGCATCGAGGGCTACGAGGCGGGCCAGGCCATCGTGGTCACGGGTCGCACCAACTGGCTCGGCACCCTGGGGGCCAAGTTCCTCCCGCGCAGAATCGCCCGCAGGATCGCCGGGCGCCTTCAGCGGGGCGAGGTGACTGGCCACGCGGAACAGGCTAACGAGAAGGCGTGACCGCGCTTTCTCCTCTCCATCGCCTGAGCCGCCAGTTCACCGCCTTCTTCGGGGTGGGCATGGTTGCGGCCGTCGTTCATTACGGGCTTCTGATCGGCCTCGTGGAGGGCGGGGCGCTCCATCCGGTTCCGGCGACGCTTGCCGGCTACGTGGCGGGGGGCGCGGTTTCCTATGTGCTCAACCGCAGGCACACCTATGCCAGCAACCGGCCGCACCGGGAGGCGACCTGGCGCTTCGCCGCCGTCGCCTTCGTCGGTTTCCTGGTGACCTGGTTCCTCATGCATGCGTTCACTGTCTGGCTCAGCGCGCCCTATCTGCCCGCCCAGATCGTCACCACGGGCGTCGTCATGCTGTGGAGCTTTATCGCGCACAAGATTTGGACATTTGCCTAAGCCGGCGGCCGACGGCTGAGAATCGGCCTCGGTCCAAGCCTTCCATGCAGGTCAGGGCTGCGTTCGGGCGGGTCCTCCGAATCTTTTTGCAGTGCAATATTGGGCTTCGTCTTTCCCATATTTCACTGAGAAGCGTAGAGGCCCCATGTCCGACATGGCCATTGCCGAGGAAGCCTGTCTTGCGGTCAAGGACAGGGCTCCCGCCGTTCCGCAATCGCGACTGGCCGTTGCCCTGATCGAGCTCGCGCTCGCCGTCGGCAGCTTCGGCATCGGCACGGGCGAGTTCGCGATCATGGGTCTGCTGCCGAACGTGGCGCAGGAATTCAACGTCACGACGCCCCAGGCCGGACATGCCATCAGCGCCTATGCGCTCGGCGTCGTGGTCGGCGCGCCGATCATTGCGGTGCTGGCAGCCAAGCTCGCGCGCCAGACGCTGCTTCTCCTGCTGATGGCGGTGTTCGCAATCGGCAACGTGGTCAGTGCCGTGGCGCCGAGCTTCGAATCCTTCGTGCTCCTGCGCTTCCTCACCGGCCTGCCGCACGGGGCCTATTTCGGCGTGGCCGTCCTGGTCGCGGCCTCGCTGGTTCCGCCCAACAAGCGCACCCAGGCCGTGGCCCGGGTGATGATGGGCCTGACCGTCGCGACCCTCATCGGCACGCCCGTTGCCACCTGGTTCGGGCAGGCCCTGAGCTGGCGCATCGCCTTCGGCGCCGTCGGCTTCATGGCCGCGCTCACGGTGGTGCTCATCTGGTTGTTCCTGCCGAAAGACGAGGTCCACGAGGGGGCAAGCCCTATGCGCGAGCTCGGGGCCTTCAGGCGCAAGCAGGTCTGGTTCACGCTCGGCATCGGTGCGGTGGGCTTCGGCGGCCTGTTCTCCGTCTTCTCCTACATCGCCTCGACCGCGACCGAAGTCGCCGGGATGCCCGACAGCGCCGTTCCGATGATGATGGCGCTCTTCGGCTCCGGCATGATCGTCGGCAACCTCGTCGGCGCCTGGTTTGCCGACCGGAACCTGATGGCGACCATCGGTGGGGTGCTGGCCTGCAGCGTCGTGGTGATGACGGTGCTGTGGCTCACCGCGGAAAACCCGTTCATGCTCGCGCTCTGCGTCTTCCTCGTCGGCTGCAGCGTCGCCATCGGGCCGGCGCTCCAGACCCGGCTCATGGATGTGGCGGCCGACGCGCAGACCCTGGCAGCGGCGCTCAATCACTCCGCCTTCAACATCGCCAACGCCCTCGGCGCCTGGCTCGGCGGCCTGGCGATCGCGGCGGGCTATGGCTTTGCCGCGACCGGATGGGTCGGCGCGGCTCTGGCGGTTGCAGGTCTTTGCGTGTTCGGGCTCTCGCTCCTGAGCGATCAGCGTTCGGCGAAATCCTCGCTGTCGCGGGCCTGAACGGGACGCCCCACAAAGGTCATGCGCGCCTGATTGTGCCCGAGATTGCGCGCGGCGCGCTCGGGCACGAAGCCGGCATCCCTGAGCAGGTCGACGATCTCCTCCTCGCTGTACTGGGCAAGGCCGATCTCTTCGCGGATCTTGCGGTATTCCGAGAAGGCGGTGCGGGCGAGGCCGGTGACGGCCGACCGCAGGAATCCCCCCTGCCAGGCGAAGGAGAGCAGCGCTTTCGCATCGGTGACGGGGCTGATGTCCGGCGGGATGATGTCGCCGAGCACCAGCCGGCCATCGCACTTCAGCTTGTTCCGCGCGAGCGAGAGCAGGGCTCGGAACTCGTCGAGGGAGAGATACTGGACGAGTGAGTTCACGACGATGAGGTCGAGAGATTCCTCGGGCAGGTGAGGCACGTCGTCGGTCGAGACAACGGCGATTCGTCCGTTGCCCCTAAATTTTACGTTCAGACGCTCGCGCACCAGCGGCGCGGCATCGCTCAGATAAAGACACGCGCATTTGGCGGCAATCGTGTCCGCGAACAGCGCCTCGCCGCAGCCATAGTCGAGCACGATGGCCTCGGGCGAGGGGATGAGGCCGATGATGTCGTTGGCGATCAGCCGGTAGTGCAGCAGCTTGTGCCGCTCACTCGTATAGATCGGCGTGTCCTGGTTCCAGTAATCGCGCCAGTTCATCGAAAGTGCCCCGCTCCAGTCCCTGGCCACGAGTCATGGCGGGTTAGGCCTCGTTTCGCAACTCCGGCTTTCGAGGGGCAGGGGCATCACCCTCAGAGGCTGGTTCGAAAAGGGCTTCTGCTCCATAGCCCTCATCCTGAGGAGCAAGCATTGCTCGCGTCTCGAAGGACGAGGGCGTCTCCAGAGACCACTGGACGATCCTTCGAGACGCCGCTCCGCGGCTCCTCAGGATGAGATGCGACATTTATGAGCCTGCCTCTCAGGTCCACAGCTTGACGAGCGGTCCGTCGGCGCCGTCAACCGGGTCGGCATCGGGCAGGGGCAGCTGGGCGATGCGCTGCTGCGAGGCTGCGAGCGCCCCGGGATCGTCGCGGATCGTGTCGTAATCGGCACCACCCGGATAGGCGCCGACCACGGCGAAGTCGTCACTCGATTCGATGCAGGCATGGGCGACGCCGGCCGGGATGATTACAACGTCGCCGGCACTCACGCCCACCAGATCGCCGTCCTCGCCGCCGAACCGGACCCGGGCCGAGCCGGAGACGATGCCGAGCACCTCATGGGTGTTGGAATGGTAGTGATGGAAGTCGTGGATGCCGTTGATCCAGGCATTCGTCCAGCCGTTCTTGGCGAAGGTCGCCTTGAAGGTCCTGACGGCGTCATGCTCGGAGGGCGAGACCGCCCCGCGGCGCACGATCAGCGGCAGGGACGAATTCGGAACGATGCCGCTGCTGCGGAAGACGTAAGTCTCCGTGCCGAGCGGGGCGTTGTAGCCTTTCGCCTGAGCCATGTGCCTCTCCCTTCAGATCGCGGAGAGAACGCATGGTGCGGGCGAAAGATCGAGCGGGACCGTTGCAGGGTCGCTTACATGCCGATGAGCATCGCCGCGACCGCGCGGTCGATCGACAGGTAGAACATCGCAAACGCTACGAGGGCTGCGATGGCGAACTCCGCCGCCTGGCTCCTCATGATGCGGAACCGGGCGAACAGGTTCTGCCCGAAGACCGAGATCAGCCAGGCCGCCGTGAGCACCACCGGGAAGATGAAAAGATAGGACCAGGTGCTCTCGACCGTGCCCACATTGGTGGGGTCGATCAGGGGGCGGATGTTGCGCACCCAGGGAGCGTAAAGCGCGGCATAGAGCGAGGTCAGCCAGGAGAGCGTGACCGCGATGCCGAGATGGAACGTGAACAGGTTGTGCAGGCGGCTGAATTCGCCGGAATCGTCATCGAAATCCATTGGAAGAACCCCCAAACCAAGGATCGGAATCAATTATTTTTATAATTGATCATCGGTACCGTGATTTGGGCGGCCGGCGCAATCGACCGGTTTGTCGCGGCGCCGGCTCTCCCAACACATTTTCGTCAGGCTTAGGTCTGTCGGGCCCGTTTCTTTCAGACTTTGGCCTTTTTGTCGTCCATCAGCTGCACGAAGCGGTCGAACAGGTAATGGCTGTCCTGCGGGCCGGGCGAGGCTTCCGGGTGATACTGCACCGAGAAGGCGGGACGGTCGGTGAGCGAGATGCCGCAGTTCGAGCCGTCGAAGAGCGAGACATGGGTCTCGACCGCATTCGTCGGCAGGGTCTGCGGATCCACCGCGAAGCCGTGGTTCATGGAGGTGATCTCGACCTTGCCGGTGGTCTTGTCCTTCACCGGATGGTTCGCGCCATGATGGCCCTGGTGCATCTTCTTGGTCTTCGCGCCGACGGCGAGGCTCAGCATCTGGTGGCCGAGGCAGATGCCGAAGGTCGGGATCTTCTCGTCGAGCACCTTGCGGATCACCGGCACCGCGTATTCGCCGGTCGCGGCAGGGTCGCCGGGGCCGTTGGAGAGAAACACGCCATCCGGCTTGAGCGCCAGCACATCGTCCGCCGAGGCGGTGGCGGGCACCACCGTGACCTTGCAGCCGGCCCGGGCGAGAAGCCGCAGGATGTTGCGCTTCACGCCGTAATCGATGGCGACCACGTGATGCTTGAGAGCGCCGTCCTGGTGGCCGTAGCCCTCGCCCCGTGTCCAGGTGGTCTCCTCCCAGCCGTAGCGCTGGGCGCTGGTGACGAGAGGCACGAGATCCTGGCCGTCCATGGAGGGGAGGGCGGCGGCCTTGGCCTTCAGGGCTTCGAGGTCGAAATTGCCCTCGGGGCTATGGGCGATGACCGCATTCGGCATGCCCTTGTCGCGGATGAGTGCCGTCAGGGCCCGCGTGTCGATGCCGGTGAGGCCGACGATGCTGCGGGCTTTCAGCCAGGCATCGAGATCGCGGGAGGCGCGCCAGTTGGACGGCTCGGTGATCGAGGCCGCCAGAACGGCGCCGCGCACCCCCGAGGAGGAGGCGGCGTTGACGCTCTCGATGTCTTCCTCGTTGGTGCCCACATTGCCGATATGCGGGAAGGTGAAGGTGATGATCTGGCCGGCATAGGACGGGTCGGTCAGGATCTCCTGATAGCCCGTCATCGCGGTGTTGAAGCAGACCTCGCCGGTCGCCTCGCCGACGGCGCCGATGCCGAAGCCTTCGAGGACCGTGCCGTCCTGGAGCACGAGAACGGCCGTCGCGCGCGGCTCTGCCCAGCCACCCGCCGTGTCTTTGTCTTGCAGCATCGTCATGATCTCTTTAAGTCCGGGGCCAAGAGGCCGTGCTTGAGCAGGCCATGAATGGGCCGCCCGTGAACTATCCCCGTGACTTAAGGGGCCCGGCGCGTCCCGTCAACGTTCAAGCGACTTAAAACCAAGGAGAACTCCATGCTGCGCGACCGTTTCACCGCCGAAATGAAGGAGGCCATGAAGGCCGGCGACAAGGGCCGCCTCGGCGCCATCCGCCTGATCCAGGCCGCTCTCAAGGACAAGGACATCGAAGCCCGCGGCAACGGCAAGGAGCCCCTTTCGGACGAGGAGATCCTCGCTCTGCTCCAGAAAATGGTGAAGCAGCGCCAGGAATCGATCACCATGTACGAGCAGGGCGGCCGCACCGAACTCGCCGATCAGGAAAAGAACGAGGTCGCGGTGATCACCTCCTATCTGCCGCAGCAGATGGACGAGGCCGAGACCAAGGCCGCCATCCAGGCCGCCATCGCCGAGACCGGCGCCGCCTCGATGAAGGACATGGGCAAGGTCGTGGGTGCCCTGCGGGCAAAATATGCCGGCCGCATGGACTTCGCCAAGGCGAGCGGCCTAGTGAAGGAGATGCTGCCGAAGGGGTGAAGCCGACATCAGCGCATTGATCCCCTCCGCCGTCATGGCCGCACTTGTTGCAGCCACCCACGTTTTCGGAACCACGGCGTTGCAAAGACGTGGGTCCCCGGGACAAGCCCGGGGATGACGTGGAGGGTAGATGACGCCTGCACCCTTACTCTCACCGACGATAAGGACGCGGGCAGGGCCATTTCCCGCTCGGGACATCGGCGCGCATCGTGTTAAGAGAAGCGAACGGCTTACTTTCCGGCAATGCGCCTATCGAATCTGCGGTGACACATGAGCCTTGAACTCTGGCTGATCTATCTGGTGGCGGCCATCGGCCTCTCCCTGACGCCCGGACCCAATGGACTCCTCTCCCTGACCCATGGGGTCTGCTACGGCTTCCGGCCGACGATCTATACGGTGCTCGGCGGGGCGCTCGGGTTCTTCATCCTCATCGCGGCCTCGCTCGCCGGCATGGGGGCGCTCCTCGCCGCGTCCGAGCAGGCCTTCACGATCGCCAAGTGGATCGGCGCAGCCTATCTCGTCTATCTCGGCATCCGCATCTGGCGCGCGCCGGCATCGGTTCTGGAAGTCGCCCAACGGGAGGAGGGGCCGCGTCCGGTGCGTCCGTTCTGGATGTTCAACCAGGGCTTTTTCGTCGCCGTGTCGAACCCGAAGGCGCTGATCTTCTTCGCGGCTTTCCTGCCGCAATTCATGGTGCCGGGCGTCTCCTTCACGGTCCAGCTTGCGATCTTCGGCGGCACCTTCGTGGTCGTGGAGGTGCTCTACGAGCTTCTCCTCGCCGTCATGGCCGAGCGCATCGCACCCTGGCTGACCCGCCACGGCCGCTGGTTCAACCGGGCCGCCGGCGCGACCTTCGTCGGCATCGGCGCGGCGCTCACGACGGCGAGCCGCTAGGCGCGCCCCGGCGCATTGAACGGAAAAGCCAGCTCGACCGTTATGATTCCACAGATGTTGTGGAGTCGCGTATGGACAAGTTCTTCGCCAAGTTCGCCAATGGTGCGGCCCATGTGGCGGGAACTCCGATCGTGTTTCTGGCCTGCGTCGTCCTCGTCCTGGCCTGGGGGGCCTCGGGTCCCTTCTTCGACTACTCGGAGAACTGGCAGCTGGTGATCAACACCAGCACGACCATCATCACGTTCCTCATGGTCTTCCTGATCCAGAACACGCAGAACCGCGATGGTGCGGCCGTGCAGACCAAGCTCGACGAGCTCATCCGCTCATCGAGCGCGGACGACATCTTCATGGGAATCGAGAAGCTTACCGACAAGGAGCTCGAGGCGCTACACGACCGCTGCGAACAGATGGCCAAGGACAGCGCCGTCGTCCTTCAGAAGACCAAGGCCGAGCGCGCCAAGCGGGCGACCAAGCCGGGCACGCACCGGCACAGCGCCTGAGCGCCGGGAGCGATACAGGATCCGCCGTGTCGGGGTTCTCAATGGACTCTCACGCACGGGGGTGGCGATCGACGCAGTCGTCATCCAGGAGGTCGTGAAAGCTGATCCGGATCCGGCTGGTGTGACGGGTCGTGTCGGCCGCAGCCCCGAGGCCGATCAGGGCATTCATCTCGCCCACGAGACAACCACTACCGTCTGCAGACCTGAGCCGGACCTGGCGATGCCGGACATGCGCCTCGAATTCGTTGAGGAGGCACAGCGTAGCGGGATCGATGTCGATATCGACGCGGCCGAAGCGCTTGCCGTCTCCGCCGGTCGCCACTTCGAAGCCCGCCAGAAGATGGTGGAACTCCGCCGGCCATTCGACGATGGGATTTTGAGTGTGCGGCATGGATGGCCCTGAGCTTGGACATTCCTTTCACGGGAAAGGCTCCTAATCGATTCAAGCGACGGCTACGCTTCACGGTTCCATCGGCTTCGGCCTTGAAGACAAAATCAGGGCCGGTCCTGTGGATTGCGGGCACAGAAAAGCGTGGCTTTGGGTTTTTAACCTCGCGGCAGCCGCTCTAGTTTAAGGAGCAGGTTTGGAGATTTAACGCCTCGTGCGCTACCCGCCCCAGATCCTCGAAGAGATCCGCGCCCGGCTGCCGACCTCGGCAGTCGTCGGCAAGCGCGTGCGCCTGAAGAAGGCGGGGCGGGAATGGAAGGGGCTCTCTCCGTTCAATGCGGAGAAGACGCCGAGTTTCTACGTCAACGACCAGAAGCAGTTCTACCATTGCTTCTCTTCCGGCAAGCACGGCGACATCTTCACCTTCCTCATGGAGACGGAAGGGCTGTCCTTTCCCGAGGCCGTCGAGCGGCTTGCCGGCGAAGCGGGCGTCCCCCTGCCCAAGCTCTCCCGCGAGGACCGGGAAGAAGAGGTCAAGCGCAAGAGCCTCCATGACGTCATGGAGATGGCGGCGGAGTTCTTCGAATCCTCCCTCCAGGGCCGCTTCGGCGCCAAGGCGCGGGATTATCTGGCCGGGCGGGCCCTATCCCGCGACACGCAGGTGCGCTTCCGCATCGGCTATGCGCCGCCCGAGCGCTTTGCCCTGCGCGACCATCTCGCCGGCAAGGGCGTGACCATCGAGATGATGGAGGAGGCAGGCCTCGTGATCACCGGCCAGGACGTGAAGATTCCCTACGACCGCTTCCGCGACCGGGTCATGTTCCCGATCTGCGATCTTCGCGGCCGGGTCGTCGCCTTCGGCGGACGGGCGATGAGCGCCGACGTGCCGGCGAAGTATCTCAACTCCCCCGACACGCCGCTCTTCAACAAGGGACGGCTTCTCTACAATTATCACTTCGCCCGTCAGCCCGCCCATGACCGGGGCACGGTAATCGCGGTCGAGGGCTATGTGGACGTGATTTCCTTGAGCGTGGCGGGCTTTCCTCATGCGGTCGCGCCGCTCGGCACGGCGCTGACCGAGGACCAGCTCACGCTGCTCTGGCGCCTCGCCGAGGAGCCGATCCTCTGCTTCGACGGCGACAAGGCCGGGCAGCGGGCGGCCTACCGGGCTCTCGACGTGGCCCTGCCGAACCTGACGGCCGGCAAATCCCTGCGCTTCGCCATGCTGCCGGAGGGGCAGGATCCCGACGACCTTGCCCGCGCCGGCGGCAGCGCCGCGGTCGAGCGGGTTCTCGCCTCGGCGCGGCCGCTCGTCGACGTGCTCTGGGCGCGCGAATTCGAGGCGGGACCGCTCGACACGCCCGAGCGGCGGGCGGCCTTGGAGCGGCGCCTGCGCGAATCACTTGCACTGATTCGCGATGAAACTCTCAAGCGATACTACCGGGAGGAGGTCGAAAGCCGCCTTTCGGCGCTCAGCCCCGACAACCGGGCGGGACGATTCAACCGCCAGGGTGGGGGCCAAAGGCGCGACTTCCAGCGCCCCCAGGCGATGACGCCGAGCGCCCGCCTGAGCGTGTCGCCGCTGCTCGCCCGCAACCCGCTCTTTGTCGGCAACACCGGGGAAAGTCCGCGAGAAGGGATGATTCTCGGCACGTTCCTGATTCATCCGGAACTCGTTCAAAATCACGTGGAAACCCTTGCGGATCTTGAACTTGAGGGTCGGTCCACCCAAATGGTGCGCAGTCTCCTGCTCGATGGAGCGGCGAGCGGCGAACCAGCCGATCCGGCGGTCATGAAGGCTCGGCTGGAACGCGCCGGTCTGACGCCGGCAGCCGACAGGCTGATGGCTCTGGTTCGTCCCGGGGACCGGTGGATGCTCGATCCGCATGCGGATCCGTTGCGGCTTGAGGACGCATTGAGGCAAGCCATCACCTTGCATCGCCGCGCACGCACGTTACATAGCGAACTTCGAGCTGCCGAGCGCGCACTCGCCGAAGAGGACAATGAGGCCAATCTCGCCTGGCTGCGGGAGGTCCAAAACCAGCTGTCCTCCGTCGAAGGTGCCGAGGCCGATACGGACAATGCAGGGACTCTCGGGGGTCACTGATGTCTCACACGTCAGGGTGCGGCAGGCAGGGCGGCTGCCGCCCTCTGAGCAGGGGATGGTTAACGGTTAGTCAAGCGACTCGCTGTTTATAGTTGGGATGATTTCGGGTGGCAGAGCCCTCAGGCTTGCCGCCCATTCGCGCATCGCAGGTCCTGTAGGGCGGATCGGCGGCGCGCTGGAGTTGAGCAAAGCATGGCAACGAAGGCAACCGAACGGGACGAAGGCGAGACGGCAGCTCCGGAGCAGCAGAGCGACGGGCCCCTGCTCGACCTGAGCGATGCCGCCGTTAAACGGATGATCAAGCTCGCGAAGAAGCGCGGGTACGTCACTTACGATGAGCTGAACGAAGTCCTGCCTCCGGAGGAGTTCTCCTCGGAGCAGATCGAGGACGTGCTCGGGCAGCTCTCGGAGATGGGCATCAACGTGGTCGAGTCCGAGGAAACGGATGAGAACGCGCAGGCCGAGGCGGATGAGGAAGAGGCGGAGGGCGGCGACCTCGTCGAGACCGCGCAGACCCGCGCCGTCGTCGTCCGCGAGACCACGACCAAGGAACCGACCGACCGCACCGATGATCCGGTGCGCATGTATCTGCGCGAGATGGGCTCGGTGGAGCTTCTCTCCCGCGAGGGCGAAATCGCCATCGCGAAGCGCATCGAGGCCGGCCGCGAGGCCATGATCGCCGGGCTTTGCGAAAGCCCGCTGACCTTCCAGGCCATCATCATCTGGCGCGACGAGCTCGTCGAGGGCCGGGTGCTCCTGCGCGACATCATCGACCTCGAGGCCACCTATGCGGGCCCCGACGGCAAGGGCGCTCCGAAGGTGGAGGGCCTCGAGGAGGGCGAGAGCGAAGAGGAAGCCACCGAGGGCGAGGAGGGCATGACCCCACCCGAGGGCGAGCTCGACGACGACGACATGGAGAACAACGTGTCGCTCTCGGCCATGGAGGCCGAGCTGAAGCCGCGCGTGCTCGAAACCTTCGACTCCATCGCCGACAACTACAAGAAGCTGCGCCGCCTGCAGGTCGAGCATGTGGAACAGCGCATGCAGAACAAGCAGCTGACCCCGGCCCAGGAGCGCAAGTACAAGGAACTCAAGGCGGACATCGTCGCGGCCGTGAAGTCGCTGTCGCTGAACAACAACCGCATCGAGGCCCTGGTCGAGCAGCTCTACGACATCAACAAGCGCCTCATCTCCCATGAGGGCCGCCTGATGCGCCTGGCCGAGAGCCACGGCGTCGCCCGCGAGGAGTTCCTCAAGCATTATCAGGGTTGGGAACTCGATCCCAAATGGGTGCTGCGCGTCTCCAAGCTCGGCGGCCGGGGCTGGAAGGACTTCGTCGCCAAGGCGAAGGACGGCATCCACGACCTGCGCGAGAACATCCACAATCTGGCGAGCGAGACCGGCCTGGAGATCCAGGAGTTCCGCCGCATCGTCATGATGGTGCAGAAGGGCGAGCGCGAGGCTCGTCAGGCAAAGAAGGAAATGATCGAGGCGAACCTGCGTCTCGTGATCTCGATCGCCAAGAAGTACACGAACCGCGGCCTGCAGTTCCTGGACCTGATCCAGGAGGGCAACATCGGCCTCATGAAGGCGGTCGACAAGTTCGAGTACCGGCGCGGCTACAAGTTCTCGACCTACGCCACCTGGTGGATCCGGCAGGCGATCACCCGCTCGATCGCCGACCAGGCCCGCACGATCCGCATTCCGGTGCACATGATCGAGACGATCAACAAGATCGTCCGCACCTCGCGCCAGATGCTGCACGAGATCGGCCGCGAGCCGACCCCGGAGGAGCTGGCCGAAAAGCTCGCCATGCCGCTGGAGAAGGTGCGCAAGGTGCTGAAGATCGCCAAGGAGCCGATCTCTCTTGAGACGCCGATCGGCGATGAGGAGGATTCGCATCTCGGCGACTTCATCGAGGACAAGAACGCGATCCTGCCCATCGATGCGGCGATCCAGAGCAACCTTCGTGAGACGACGACGCGGGTCCTCGCCTCGCTCACGCCGCGCGAGGAGCGCGTGCTGCGCATGCGCTTCGGCATCGGCATGAACACCGACCACACCCTCGAAGAGGTCGGCCAGCAGTTCTCGGTGACCCGCGAGCGCATCCGTCAGATCGAGGCTAAGGCCCTGCGCAAGCTGAAGCATCCCTCGCGCAGCCGGAAGCTCAGAAGCTTCCTCGACAACTGAAGCAAGTTCAAAAGGCGGGTCTCGGACCCGCCTTTTTTCATGTGGGCGGGCGTTCCCGTCAGCCGAAGAAGGCGAAGGCCGCACCGCCCGCCGCGATCGCTGCGGCGCTCGCAGCCGACACGATCCAGCCGGCCTTCATTCCCCCTAAGCTCACCGTCATTCCGGCCTTCACGATGGTGTTCACCGCTGCGGCAATGCCGATGCCGAGCGCTGCGGTGGCGATCGTAATGCCGCTGTTCGCCAGACGGGCGAGCGAAAGCGTGATGGCGTCCACGTCGGCGATGCCGGAGAGGATCGCCAGAACGGTGATGCCGGCATCGCCCACGGAGGTGCTGATCACTTTCGCCAGAAGGCTGATCACGGCGATCAGGCCTGCGAGCTTCAGCGCGGTGCCGAGCTCGAAGGGGCTTTTCATGGACAGCTGCGGATGCTCGCTGTTTCCTCTTCCATGGGTGAAGAAGAGCAGGCCCGCGGTTGCGATCATCACGAGACCTGCCGCGCCGAGGGGCCATGCGAGCGGCAGAAGCAGTTCGCGGTTCAGGGCGCTCGCGATGACCAGCACGCGGGCGACCATCACTGAGCCCGACAACAGGATCCCGCCGGCCAGCAGCGGGCTCGCCTCCGGATGCTCGCGCGCCATGCGGGAGAGGGTAACGGTGGTTGCGGTGGAGGAGGCGAGGCCGCCGGCAAGGGCGGCGAGCGCGACGCCGGCCTGACTGCCCATGATCTTCACGGCGATGTATCGGCGAAGGACACCGCCGCGATGATGATGGCGAGCAGCCAGATCTCCGCCGGGTTGACCGAATCCCAAGGATCGACCGTCCGGTCCGGCAGGAGCGGCAGCGCGAGGAACGTCATCGCGAGCAGGATCAGAGCGGATCGGATCTCGAGCCATGTCAGCCGCCGCAGCCATTGATGGAGCGGGCGCTTCAGCGCCAGGATGAGCGTGACGGCGACGCCTGCCGCAATCGCGACCTGGAGCTCGCCAAGCACGGCATAGGCGCCGAGAGCGAAGGTGATCAGCCCGGCCACGACCCCGGTGACGCTGAAATTGCCCTCGGCCTTCGCCTCGAGCCAGGAAAATGCACTGAAGGCGAGGGAAAAGCCGAGAAAGGAGAGGGCGAGGAAGACCGGGCTGGTATGGTTCGTCAGGACCGCCGAGAGGGCACCGAGCAGGGCAACCAGCGTGTAGGTGCGCAGGCCCGCCGTACGCTCCCCCTCCGCCTCCTTCCGGTGCTGCCAGCCGCGTTCCAGGCCGATCAGCAGGCCGATGGCGAGGGCGACCGCCAGGCGAAAGAAGAGAGAGGTGTCGTCCATCCGGCTTTTTGCCCTCCACGCCCTTTGATCGTGCTCCCCCGGTTCATATTATGGCCAAGCTTGGGACGGCAAGGCCAGACCGATCCGTTGGGGCGGGTGCTTTGCTTCCGCCCGCCGCCATTATACCAGGGGCTTGATACCAGGGATTTGGTGCCCGGGTTGCCGCGCGTCCGGATTGAGAGGCATTGCCATGATCATCGGCCTGACCGTCATCCTCCTCTGCCAGCTTCTCGGCGAGGTCGTCGCCCGCGGGCTCGGCTGGCCGCTGCCCGGTCCCGTGCTCGGGATGCTTTTTCTTCTCGTTTTCTTGGGCCTGCGCGACAGGGTCGCGAAGAAGGTGCCCGAACTCGGCAAGCCTCTCGACGCGACGGGCAAGGGGTTGCTGGCGCATCTCTCTCTTCTCTTCATCCCGGCGAGCGTCGGGGTGGTTCAGCGCCTCGATGTGCTGGCGGATTACGGCGTCGGTCTCGCCATCGCGCTCGTCGCATCGACCTTCGTGACGCTGGTCGTAACGGTGGTGACCTTCGTCGTGGTATCGCGCCTGAGCGGCTCGACGATGGATGCGGAGGCCGGAACCCGTGACTGACCAGGCCTTCTCCCTCTGGGTCTATCTCTCGCAGACGCCGCTGCTCTGGCTCGTCGTGACGCTGTCGGCCTATGTGATTGCGGACCGCATCTCGCAGGCCTTCAGGCGCCATCCGATCTTCAATCCGGTTCTGATGTCGGTCATTGCCGTCGCGCTCGTGCTGTGGGCGACGCGCACATCCTATCCCGTCTATTTCGAGGGCGCGAAATTCGTGCACTTCCTGCTCGGCCCCGCGACCGTGGCACTGGCTATTCCGCTCTACGAGAACCGGCACATCGTGCTGCGCTCCATCGTGCCGATGATGGTGGCGCTCGTGGTCGGCTCGGTCACGGCCATCGTCTCTGCCGTGAGCATCGCGCAGCTCTTCGGCATGCCCAATTCCATCCTCATTTCGCTCGCGCCGAAATCCGTCACGGCGCCGGTCGGCATGGGCATCACGGAAGCGCTCGGCGGCGATCCGGCTCTCACCGCGATTCTCGTCATGCTGACCGGCGTCACAGGATCGATCATGGTGACGCCATTGATGAATGCCTTGCGCATGAACGACTGGCGCGCGCGGGGCTTCGCGGTGGGGCTCGCCTCGCACGGCATCGGGACGGCGCGCGCGTTTCAGGTCAATTCGCTCGCCGGCACCTTTGCCGGCATCGCCATGGGCCTCAACGCTCTCGTCACCGCGCTGCTTCTGCCGCTCGTGCTGAAGTTGTTGCTGGATTAGCCCAAGTTGCGCATTTGCGGATCGCAGTCCTATGATGCGCGCCGCTGCGTCGACGGAGCGAGATTGATGACCGACACCGTGTCCTCCAGGAAATCGACAAAGGTCGCAAAGAAGGCTGCGCCGAAGACATCGATCGCGAAAGCGTCGGAGCCGAAGCTGCTCTCCGGCGGCAATCCGCAGATCGCGAAGGGTTACGGCGATGCGCCCGTGCAGGCCTATATCGCGGCCATGCCGGGCTGGAAGAGCGAGGTCGGGCGCCGCATCGATGCGCTTATCGTACGCGTGGTTCCCGAGGTGAACAAAGCCGTGAAATGGAACTCGCCGTTCTACGGCGTCGAGGGCCAGGGCTGGTTCCTCAGCTTTCATTGCTTTGCAAAATACATCAAGGTGGCGTTCTTCCGCGGCACCTCGCTGCAGCCGTTGCCTCCCGGCGCGTCGAAGCAGAAGGAAGTGCGCTACCTCGACATCTACGAAGGTGATGGGGTCGACGACGCTCAGCTCACTGACTGGGTGAAACAGGCGAGCCAATTGCCCGGCGAACGGATGTGAGTGGCGATATGAAGAAAGCGACAGCCATGGAGAAAAGCGACGTGACGGATGCCGGTGGAGAAGACACGCCGTCTCAGCTGATCGATGCGAAGATCAAGGAGCTCGGCAACTGGCGGGGTGAAACGCTCGCTCGCATTCGCGCTCTCATCAGGCAGGCCGATCCCGAGGTGATCGAGGAGGTGAAGTGGCGCGGCGTTCCGGTGTGGTCGCATGGTGGGATCATCTGCACCGGCGAGACCTATAAGAGCGTCGTGAAGATGACCTTCGCCAAGGGCGCCTCGCTGGAGGATCCTGCACGCCTGTTCAACTCCAGCCTCGAAGGCAACACGCGGCGTGCCATCGACATCCGTGAAGACGAGACGATCGACGAGGAGGCGCTGATGGCGCTCATCCGCGCGGCGGTCGCGTTGAACACGTCGAAGAAGGCCGCGGCTCGTTCCGTTCGCGGGAAGGCTGGCGCTCCGGCTCGGTGAGACCCTCACGTCATGGCCGGGCTTGTCCCGGCCATCCCGATATGGTGAAACGCCGGCCTCAATCAATCGGGATCACCGGCACAAGGCCGGTGATGACGTGGTATGGCGCGTTACTAATGTTGAGAAGCGATCAGACAGCTAAAGCGGTCTCTCGGATGGCTTCGGATCGCTCGCTCCCAAACTGCCGGTCGTCTCGTTCTGTTTCGGCAGAAAGGCCGGCACGAGTCCATCCGTGACAAGCGCGTGAAGCTGCCCGACATAGTTGTCCTCGCGCGAAGGCTCGGTTGAGTTGGAGGTCATGACCACCGTCAGCCCGAGGCTTGGGATCACGTAGAGCATCTGCCCGCCGAAGCCCCAGGCGTAATAAGCCTGGTGACCGTGCATCTCGCGTAGGAACCAGCCATAGCCGTAACGGTCGCCGGTGAACGGCGAGGACGTGCGCGGCGTCCAGGATTCCCGGATCCAGTTCTCCGACACCACGCGCTTGCCGTGGATGATGCCGCCGAGCCGGTACATCTCGCCGAAGCGATGAAGGGCGCGCGGCGACAGCGCCATCTCGTTGCCGCCGAGAAAGATGCCCTGCGGATCGCGCGTCCACGGCGCTATCGTGATATCGAGCGGCTCGCCGAGCCAGTCGCGGGCAAGTTCCAGGGTGCTGCGCTTCGCGGCGCGCGTCAGCGCCGCCGAGAGCAGATGCGTGCTCCCCGTCGAATAGAGCATGCGCCCGCCGGGCTCGTCCACGAAGGGGCGCGAGAGCGCATAACGCACCCAGTTGCCGCTGCCGATCCAGGCGCCGTAATTGCGGCCCGAGGTACGTTCCAGCCCCGCCTGCATGGACAGAAGATGGCCGATCGTGACCTGCCGGATCCGCGCATCGGCATCGGGCGGAATACTTTGCCCGAGGATCGATGCGACAGGCTGGTCGGTGCCCTTCAGCACGCCGCGCTCGATGGCCACGCCGACAAGTGCCGACATGATCGTCTTGGATGCCGACTTGATGTTCGTCGGCCGGTCGAACCGTGCCCCCTGCAGCGCCCGTTCCGCCAGCACCGCGCCGTTATGGGACACGATGAGCGAGCGGAGATTCGGAAGCGCCGCGGCGCGCTCCACAACCTCCTCGATCAGCGCCTTGTCGGGCGCAGGAGGAGGGGAGGCAGGCTGTGCGGACGCGATGCCGGCGAAGGTCAGCGCCAGGGCGAACGCCAATCCGGCTTTGGGTCGTGCGAAGCTTGAGAGGAGAGGCATGGAGGAGTTGGGATATCCAGTTGCTGTCGGTCAAGAACCGAGATGGATGGGCGTTCCGGACGGGCAACATCCTCACACGCCATCGTGAGCAGACTGCACCCATGCGGGCCTCCAGACCCTGCCCTGCGCCGACCGCAATTGAGCTTTCGCGCCGGAAGCGTTATTTGCGCAACAAATTCGTGAATATAAGGCAATCAACATGTTGAAATCGTGGTTTACGCGGCCGCTCTGGCAGCGTGTCGCGGTGGGCTTTGCCCTCGGCATCCTGGCCGGCGTGCTGGCAGGGGAGCAGGCAGCCATCTGGTTCAAGCCCCTCGGCGACATCTATCTGAACCTCGTGCGGATGATCGTCATCCCGCTCGTGTTCTTCACCATCACCTCGAGCGTGGCCAGGCTGGCGGAAGCCGGCAGCGTGGCAAGCTTGGGGCTGCGCACCCTGTTCTGGTTCATCGCCACCTCAGCCATCGCCGTGCTCGTCGGCATCGCCTTCGGTCATCTCATCGATCCCGGCCTCGGCCTGTCGAACCTGCCGCTCGGCGAGGTGAAGCCGCGCACGATCCCGAGCCCGCTCGAGGTGCTGATCGGCATCGTGCCGACGAACCCGATCAAGGCCATGGCCGATACGAATGTGCTGCAGGTGCTGTTCTTCGCGGGCATCGTCGGCGCGGCCCTCGTCTCGCTGGGCGACAAGACGGCTGGTATCCGCAACTTGGTCGATCAGGGCGCGACGCTTGTCTTCCGCATCACGCGCTGGGTGCTGCAGCTCACGCCGATCGGCACCTTCGGCCTGATCGCCTGGGTGGTCGGTCGCTACGGCCTCACATCGCTGCTGCCGCTCGGCAAGTTCATCGCGGCCATGTATCTCGCCTGCCTGTTCCACATCGTCGTGGTCTATGGCGGTCTGCTCAAGCTGCACGGCCTGAAGGTCGGCCGCTTCTTCCGCGGCGCGGCGCCTGCCATGCAGATGGCCTTCGCCACCTCGTCGAGCCTCGCCACGCTGCCGATGTCCCTGCGCGTGGCGGTCGAGAAGCTCGGCGTGCCGCAGAGCTATGCGAGCTTCGCGGTGCCGCTCGGCGCCAACGTGAAGATGGACGGCTGCGGCGCGATCTACCCCGCCATCGCCTCGATCTTCATCGCGCAGTATTTCGGCCTCGACCTGTCGCTGACGCAATACGTGCTGATCGGCCTGACCGCGGTTCTGGGTTCGCTCGGCACCGCCGGCGTGCCGGGTACCTCCATCGTCATGCTGACGCTCACCTTGAGCACCGCGGGCCTGCCGCTCGAGGGCATCGGCTACATCGTCGCCATCGACCGCGTCGTCGACATGATGCGCACCATGACCAACGTGACCGGCCAGATTCTCGTGCCGGTGATCGTGGCGAAGGAGGAGCGGATTCTCGATCAGGCCGTCTATGATGGGGCCGTCGAAACGCATACTCCCGCGGGGGAAACAGTTCTCGTCGCTGCCGAGTGATTGGCGGCAAGCAGCCAAACAAAAAGGCGGGCTCGATGGCCCGCCTTTCTTTTTGAATTTACGTCAGTCAGATGTTGGCTCGACAACGATATCGTACCCACTGTCCTCATCCTGAGGAGGTCACGAAGTGACCGTCTCGAAGGAGGATCCAGTGCTCTCTGGACGCTCCTTCGAGACGCAGCTTCGCTGCTCCTCAGGATGAGGGAAGAGATTTACGAGTCAGTCGTTCAGAATAGGAAGTCGGACGCGCCGATCAGGGCGAGCTTCACGTTGAGCAGCGTGATCGACTGGCCGTTCGCCTTGATCAGCACGTCGTCGATCCGGCCGTCGCTGTCGCCGTTGACCTGGCTGATGCCGAGCTTGTCGAAGCTCAGGGCGTTGCCGCGCAGGTCGATGCGGTCGCTGCCGTTCTGGAAGTCGGTGATCTTGTCCTTGCCCCACTTGCCGGAGAAGACGAACCTGTCCGCACCCGTGCCGCCGGTGAGGGTATCGTTGCCGGTGCCGCCGACGAGCGTGTCCCTGCCGGCGTCGCCATAGAGCCGGTCATTGCCGGAATCGCCGTAGAGCTTGTCGTTGCCCGCTCCGCCGTGGAGGCGGTCGTTCCCGGCCTTGCCGTAGAGCTTGTCGTTGCCGCCGAACCCGTTGATCACATTGGCGCCGCTCGTGCCGTTGAGCGTCTCGCCGGCGGCGGTGCCGTCGATCGTCGTTGCAGGCGGCACCGATGCGCGCATGGGGTCGATGAGATCGAGCTTCACGCTCTTGGAGCCGATCGTCACCGACTTGGTCATGGAGGAATAGCCGCCCCCCGAGAAGGTGACCGTATAGGTGCCGGGATCGAGCGAGAGAGAGTAGCCGCCGGCACTCTGCGACTTGGTGCTGGTGCGGGCGCCGGCCGCGCTCACGGCGGTGATGGTGAGGCCGCTCAATCCTTCGCCGACGTCGTAAAAGTTGTCGCCGTCCCTGTCGTCCATGGTCACGCCGGTGAGGAAGATTTTGGTGCCGGAGCGGGCGAAGTTCTGGGTGACGAAGGCTCCGTCCCAGCTCTGGTAGCCGCCGACCTGGAAGCCGATTCCGATCTCGCGGAAGGCGCTGTTGAGGATGTTGGCCTTGTGGCCGGCGCTGTTCATCAGGTTCCTGTGCAGCAGCTGCACCTCGTCCTGATAGCCCGTCGGCGCGCGCGTGCTCGCCCAGGCAATGTTCTCGGCGGAAAGCCAGGAGCCTAGGAAATCGTACCCGGCAGCCCTCATCCGATCGGTGGGAGACGAGCCGCCCGAACCGATATGGGCAAAAGTATCCGTCGCGATCATCCAGCTGCTGTGGCCGTCCGCGGAATCGTTGAGGTCGCCGTTGAAGACGAGCGGCTGGGCGCCCGTCTTGGCGCGTTCGCGGTTCACCAGTTCGAGCATGAACTGCTCGTAGGCCGTCGCTTGCGACATGAAATACCCCCTCGGTCTTATGGTTTTTGCCCAGTCGCGGGCCAATTGGCGAGACTTCCTGCCAGCTAAAGGCGAAATAGGGTAAAGGTGTGGCTCACCCGATATTCTGTTTCATCGATGGGCGGGCATGAGACGGCGCTGCCCCTACCTTCACCGTAACCCAGCTCTGCAGGATGGGATGGAGATCGCTCCTCCATTCTGGTCTAAAGGAAGATCTGGAAACGCCTCATGCCCGGCTCACACGCAAGCTTGGCTGCACCAAGAAGACGATCGATGACCGCCGAATCCTCCGCCATCTCCGTTGCACCGGCTCGCCCTTCGGCAGAGCGCCTCGCCGTTCCGATTCTGGCGGCGATCAGCGTCTCGCACCTGCTGAACGACCTGATGCAATCCTTGCTGCCGGCGATCTACCCGATCCTCAAGAGCAGCTTTCATCTGGATTTCGGCCAGATCGGCCTTCTCACGCTGACCTTCCAGTGCACCGCCTCGTTGCTCCAGCCCCTGGTCGGGACATTCACCGACCGCCGGCCGCAGCCGTTCTCCCTCGTCGCCGGCATGGGCTTCACCCTCGTCGGCCTGCTGACCCTGTCGCAGGCCGCGTCCTATCCGATGCTGCTGCTCGCAGCCGCTCTTATCGGCATGGGTTCCTCTGTCTTCCACCCGGAATCCTCCCGGGTCGCGCGTCTCGCCTCCGGCGGACGCCTGGGGCTCGCGCAATCGGTGTTCCAGGTCGGCGGCAATATGGGCAGCGCGCTCGGACCGCTGCTCGCGGCCTTCATCGTCGTCCCGTTCGGGCAGCCGAGCATTGCGTGGTTCTCCGTCGTTGCCCTGCTTGCGATGGTGATCCTCGCCGCCGTAGGACGCTGGTATCGGGCGAAGCTCGCCGACCTGCGCGCGAAGCCGCGCGTCGCGGAGAAGGGGTCTTCCGTTCCAAAGGCGCGCGTCGTCGTCTCGATCGCGATCCTGATGGCCTTGATCTTCTCGAAGGACTTCTACGTCGCGAGCTTCACCAACTATTTCACCTTCTACCTGATCTCGAAGTTCCAGGTCTCCGTGCAGGACGCGCAGATCTATCTCTTCGTCTTCCTCGGCGCGCTCGCTGTCGGCACGGTTCTCGGCGGGCCTGTGGGCGACAGGATCGGACGCCGCTACGTGATCTGGATCTCGATCCTCGGTGTTCTGCCGTTCACGCTCGCGCTGCCCTTCGCAAACCTGTTCTGGACGGTGGCCTTGAGCATGATCGTCGGAATCGTCATCGCATCCGCTTTCTCGGCCATCCTCGTCTATGCGACGGAACTCGTTCCCGGCCGCGTCGGCATGATCGCGGGGCTGTTCTTCGGCCTGTCCTTCGGCATGGCGGGCTTGGGGGCCGCGGCGCTCGGTCAATTGGCCGACATGACGAGCATCGCGACCGTCTACAAGGTCTGCTCGTTCCTGCCGGCCATCGGTCTGCTCGCGTATTTCCTGCCCAAGATCGAGCAGAAGCATTTTTGAGAATTCGGATCTCAAAAGAGGCAAAACGCCTCTTATCCCTCCTCCTCCTTGTGGGGAGGAGTTGGAGGTGGGGGTGCAGGCGCGTGCTTTCTGTTTCGCACCATGGTTGCCGCAGCCTACCTC
>NZ_JAERQD010000052.1 GCF_016735695.1 Microvirga zambiensis WSM3693
TTGGCCTCGTGGTTTCCGAGCGGGTCCGGGTTCCACGCGCGGAACATCGCGAGTTGATCCCGCCCGAACTCATCCCTTGCGGGGATCTTCGCGTAAACGCCGCCCGGTCCGTTAAACGGATTGGCAGAAACCTCCGGAGATGCCCGCGATCCGCTGCCGGGTCCGGCCTGGGGCCCGCCATCCAGACCGGAGCCGAGGAGCGCAATGCCGAGCGCCCAGAGGCAGGGGGAGAGTAAGGTCCGAGCCATGCGGCACGAACAGTCGCAACCCAATGGCGCCAAAGGAAGGCAGCACAACTCGGCGTCCGCAGGCATCGCGCAACGGACACCCTAGCCGGCGAATGAAGAATTGTGAGAGCGAATTAGGCTGAGCAAAGATTATGGAACCTGATGCCGCCAGCGAGTGCGGTCAAAACGGTCTCGAGCGGCGATTCCGGGCTAGCACTGCCTCAGTCGCTCATCGGCAAGAGTTTTGACAAGAAATTGGAGGAACTGTCCAGGCCGATCTACGCCTTCTGGGCACTTCACTCCCGTTTGGCATCTGGCACTTTGGTTGAGTTCACCCTCAGGCAGAGAAGCACTATGAAATCCATCATCTCAGCCGCTTTGGCAGCTTGTAGCCTCCTCCTGTCAGTCCCTTCGTCCTTCGCGCAGAGTCAGACCCAGCGCGGCGAGTACCTCGTGACCATCATGGATTGCACCGGCTGCCACACCCCCGGCACCTTTCTCGGCAAGCCCGACATGCAGCGTCCTCTAGCTGGATCAGAGGTCGGCTTTCAGATCCCCGGCCTCGGCATCTTTTATCCGCCCAACCTGACCCCTGATCCCGAGACGGGCCTCGGCCGGTGGAGTGAGGCCGACATCATCAAGGCGGTGCGGACCGGTGTCAGGCCGGACGGTCGTCAGCTGGTGCCGATCATGCCGTATCATTCGTATGGCAAGCTCACAGATGCCGATGCCAAAGCTCTCGCCGGCTATCTCAAGGGCCTGAAGCCGGTCAGGAACCGGGTGCCCGGTCCGGTTGGAGCGAACGAGAAGCCCTCTGCCCCTTACCTTTCGGTGGTCATGCCCCAGTAGCCATCTGGAGCAGAGCACCCTCATCCAGAATTTGGAAGCCTCGGAGTGGCGCAGGAGACATCAGACATGCTCGAGGCAGAACTGCAGCTGCTGCGCGACGACGACACGGCGATTGCAACGATGCTGCAAGCGCTGGAGAGCAGCCTCGCGCTGCCGCTTCCACCGGAGCCGCCATTTCCGGTCATGTCGGATGTGACGGTCCTGCAGGATCGGGTCTATGCCATGGCGCGCAGGGTGGGAAACATGAAGCGGGTGATCCGCGACAGGATCCTGCAGCAGACGCTCGCGGCCGACTTCTCTCCGCACGCCGAGAAGATTGAAGCCTCAGGGTAGCATCATCGCATGATCGACTCTCGGATCTCACAGGATGAGCACTTGCGACACAGCAGCCTTCGACGCAATGGGTTAACGAGCACTTACCACAACGGGTGGGGGTGCGACATGCCAGCGAACAAGCAAAAATTTCTCTCCTCTGCGCGACGTGAGGTAGCGCGGCTTGAACAGAAACTCAGAGCGGTTGAAGCACAGATCGCCCGTCTGGAAAGCGATTCAGACCTCGGTCTTGCAGCACGGGATCATTTTATCGTCTGGAAGCGGCCCTGCCTTTTTGCTGCTTGGCCTTCTGTGATCCAATAGTCACCTTGTCCCCGCCTGTGTCAGCATGATCCAACAGTAACCAAGTGCTTGACGTCTCGGCCCGACACGGCAGGATAGCTTGGCGGAAGCGCACCTGACGGGACTTGAGGAATATTCAATGGCGACTGGCACTGTGAAGTGGTATAACGAGACGAAGGGCTATGGCTTCATTCAGCCGGATAGTGGGGGCAAGGATGTTTTCGTCCATGCCTCAGCGCTTGAGCGGGCTGGCATGCGCGGCCTCGTGGAAGGCCAGAAGATCTCTTATGAAGTGGAAGCGGACCGCCGTACCGGCAAAGAGTCTGCAACCAACCTGCAAAAGGCTTGATTGAGCCTGTCATGTCGTCAGCTGAATGCTGGCTCTTCAAGCCGCTCCTGACGGGGCGGCTTATTCTTTGGACAGGCCAAACAAAGGAGTGCCGGGAAAGCTATAGGCACGACCTCATTTTCCCGCGGCTGCCCCGCCTGCCCCCATAAGGCTTTTCATCGTACCACTCGGCCAGGTCGGCGCGAAATCCTCATCCTGATCCAGGCGTACCAGGAAAGCCGAGGCCAGGAAGTAGTGGAACGGAAAGCCTGAGTAATCGTCGTCGAGCATGGCGTCGACCTCCGGACTGGCGAAAAGCTGGCGGCTGATCAGGCCGTCTTCCATGCCCAGGACGACTCCGTAGCCGCAAGCGGCTGGGGTGTCGCCGATCCACCCGATATCAGCGAAGCTGAGAGCACATGGGAACACACCGTATTCGCAAGCCTTATTAGTCAGACCGACAGCCAATCCAGTTTCCTGGGCAGTGCGCGAACCGGAGGCACGTTTGGATATAACCGTGATACCAACCGATGACGGCAAAGTTTGGAACCTCACGGACCTGCTTGGCCGTCCGATGGGTCGGATCACCGAAGTGTCCGCCAAGCAGTTCACAATTCACCCGGATGGCCATGCTCTGGAGACCATGGTCGGCATCGACCATAGACCGTATACTTCCCTTGACGCCGCCTTGGCGGCAATCGAGAAGCATACCCGGGGCGTCTGCCGGCACCATTCGGGCGAGGATCAACCATGATCGGGAGTAGCCCAAATCTCGCTCTGCTCCGTGGATGAGAAACCATGCGGATCCGTGTCGACTGCCAGATGACGTACGAGCTCGGGCAAATCACGCCCATGATCGCGATCCTCAATGTGCACTCGTCGCGAGTGTCCGACCTGGAGCGGCCAGACTACCTGATCACGACCCCATCAGTGCCCGTGGAGGGATACCGGGACAGCTTCGGCAACTGGTGCAACCGCCTCGTTGCACCGGCTGGTACGATCACCCTTAAGACGGAAACGGTAGTTCGCGACACAGGCTGGTAGGATTCAGCAGATCCGGGTGCTGAGCAGACCCAAATCCAGAACCTCCCCTCAGAGACTCTGCTCTACCTTTTAGGCAGCCGCTACTGCGAGACGAACCGTCTCTCCGACATCGCATGGAGCCTCTTTGGATCAGCTCCGTTGGGCTGGGCCCGCGTGCAAGCGATCTGCGACTACGTGCACGATCATATCACCTTCGGCTACGAGCACTCGCGCACGCCACACCGGCCTTCCCCGCAGCGAAGCAAGGCGTATGTCGCGACTATGCTCATCTGGCGCTTACGTTCTGCCGGTGCATCAACATTCCCGCTCGCTATTGTACTGGGTACATCAGCGACATCGGCCTTCCACCGCCCCATGCACCTCAGGACTTTGCCGCCTGGACTGAGGTCTATCTGGGCGGCAGATGGCACACGTTCGACCCCCGCAACAATGATCCGCGGATCGGCAGAATTCTGATCGCCCGTGGCCGCGATGCTGCCGACGTGCCACTGACCCTCACGTTCGGTCCTAGCCCCCAGGTCGACTTTCGCGTAACCACCGAGGAAGTGATGGGATCAGCCCTCTGAGCGCCTTGTGTTCGCACAGTATGTTCGGCGCTTGGATCAGTTCAGTCGAGCGATACCGCTGCCCCAAAGATCCTTATGCTCCCCATATGGAACCTGAAGCCGAGCTTCCGTCACGTTCCACGACGAAGGAGCGTGTGTTCAATTGCCGCCCCACGTCTACTATCAAACGGGAGCTGAGACAGTGATCTGCGATTGAGCCGATGATCGGGCACATGAAGGTGGACGGATGGCTGGGACGCAATCACTTGCTCGGAACTGCGGGCGATGCGATGAACGCGTTGCGCATGGCCGCCGGAAATAATCTGCGGATACATATCGGCGATTACTGCCTCTGGTCGGGTCCCTCAGCGCCATTACTGCCCTGGCTGTCGATCATCGCCGCCGTTTCCGGCACTGCGCTTTATCTTCCGCACTTGTGCCAGTTGGCCTCGCAAGATGTCGATGGCGTCCCTTTCAGGAGCGGTCAGATCCTCCAGCTTTACATGATTGAGCAGCACCTCAAGCACATCTCCAATCCGCCCGAGCTGCCGGCCGTAACTTCCAACCTCGTCGAGAACCCTGTGCTCGATGTCTGGGCGTGGCGTCTGCCCAAGATTGATGTTGAAAAGCCCAAACTGCATTCCCTGCTGATTGAATGTCCAAGGGAGGATGTCCTGCCAGAGGTTCCGTGGGGCGAGTGAAGCTTGGACGGTAAGCGGAACGGTCTTCGGCATGGTCGACCCCTTTCGAAGGCGGCTGCACCTTTTCGGCCGAGTGCAAACAAGGCCTTGTCACATACATCGGCTGAACATCGCTGGCTTTTCGCCGACAGCATTTCCGACGGTCGAGCGATCAACGAGGCGGCCATTGATGAGCTGAAAATGGACACGCGCCGCCGCAGATGCACTGCCCCGCGAACAGCTTCCGATGGTCCGCCATCCGTCACGCGATCGTTGTAGAGGCTGATCAAACAGGCAGGTGCTGACACCAGCCGTTACATTCTTTGACGAGATGAGAAGTCGCCTGGGGTTGTTCGGATCGCCGCAGTTCGTCCCGGGTTGGATCCATTCTCCAAATGGCGTCTCGCTGGCTGGGATGGCGTCGGGCCGATTCATGGCCTCCTCGACGGCACCATCCCAGGTGTCGTCGGCGGGCAGACCATTGGCGACCTTGAAATCCGTGAGAGCCGATCGTGACGCCATTCCCCAGACGCCATCGCCCACCTTCCGATAGTAGCTCAGGTGTGCCAAGCGCTGCTGGATCCGCAAGGCATCACTCGGATTGAGGGGGTGTAATGAGGAGCCTTGAGGGGCCGTAAAGGCAACATAGAGTCCGGCAACGTTCGTCTCGGATAGAGAAGCCACATAGTTTGCCGGAGCAGCCGCATACCGATCATCAAAGACCGCAAGCTGCGTTCTCAAGTCCCACCGATCATCCGATCCCAGACCGTTGCGGGTCTTGAAATCCCGCAGGGCGACTCGGGATCTTTGGCCCCAAACCCCGTCGACCAGCCCCTGAAAGAAGCCTCGCTTCTGGAGCCGACGCTGAACCTGCGCCGCGGTTTCAAGGATTGCCAAATCCAGGACCTGCGGCTCGAGCACGGGCTCCTCGGGACGCCGTGTTGCATAGGCCGGCGCTTGAACTGGAGGGAGTACTGCTGTCTTGGTCTCGGTAGGCGGCGTGGGGGCGGTCGGTTCGGGCTGGAGTGTTCGAGCGCTTGGAACATAGTAGCTTGCGTCGGGATCACGAGGTGCAGACGACGGTGGCTCAGGCCGGGTGGCAGCCTGAGCGCCCGCTGGAATTTCAAACTTCCTCACGTTCAGGCCGAGTGCTTCAGCTTTTCGGAAGCTGAGCATCTCGGCGCCATCAGGCGGAGCGCTGGTGATGAAAACGATCGCGTCTTCGCTCAGGCCAAGGGATTGGAGATAGGCCCCGACCAGTGCGTTGCCTGGTCCAGTCTCAACCTTCCGGCCATTTTCCAGCTTCCAGGCCGCATGGAAGGCAATCCGCGCATCCGGTCCGGCCCATCTGGTTTTCCCTCCGAGCCAGGCAAGAGCGCAAGCGGAGGCGCAGAGCGTATCATCTGGGACGAGCGTGCTGAAACCTTTGAGGCGAATGGCCTTGCCGATTTCAATCCCGGCGATGAGGTTCCCGCCGATACTGTCGAACATGACGACAGCCTCCTTCAGGCGTAACACTTTGTCTGTGAACACGTCCTCGTCCCGGAAAGTAAGTTCACCCTCAACCGATACAACGGTGAGCCCGTTGCCTGCGGTTACCTTGATGTCGGCTGCTTTTGCACTTGTCCAAACGGCAAGAAGCATGGAGATAACGGCAAATCCCCTAGACTTCGTCATCTCCGGCGCCCCACAACAAATCCCCTGGCAAGGGTAAGGGCAGTCGAGCTCAGGCGCTATTCAACCTTTTGGAGCTCCGACTTATGCTCCGAGACTGATCCGACAGCTTCAACCACACGTAAAAGTCGGCTGGCGGGCACGCGCCATTTGCTGCCAGCGGTCCTTTGCTCTGGGCGCCCTCGCCTGCGGGCTACCTGAAGAAGGTTACCAAGCGTTGTCATGGGGGGAAGCGACCTCTCTTTCCGCGGGGGGAAGGAGAAATAAGATCCTGTTCGACCCAGTCGCCGTCGAGGATGATCCGTCCGATCAGGTCAGCCCGCCAAGGTGGCGGCAGGCCTTGCCAGCCCCGAGCGGGTCTCACCGCACCTGCTGCGCCATGCCTTTGCCACCCACATGCATTCCGGCGGCACGGACCTGCGCGTGCTAAAGGAGCTGTTTGGCCATGCCGGCATCGAAACCACCCAGATCTACACCCATCTCGACACCTCCCGCCTGCACCAGATGGTCCGCGACCTCCACCCGCTCAATGAGGACGGCCAGTCGAGCGATCGAGTTCTGATTGTATGAATAGACTTGATCGCCCAAGATCGGCTCAGGCTGGAACGAGCCTAAGCTGTTCGATGGCGGCCTTGGCAAGGCGCTTGCCCGACGTGGCATCGAAGCCATGCAGGGCGTTCTCCGGGAAGGTCAGATAGAGTACACCGCCATTGGCGACGTTGAAACTCTTCGGCAGAACCACAGCAAGCTGCTGCTCTGCCAGGGAACAGTAGGCGACGCGGTTGCCGCCGAGTTCCTCGACCAGTTCGACGATCGCCAGAAGCCCGTCCGAACCGGGATCATGCGAGGCTACGATGTCCTCTGGCCGGATGCCAAGTGTCAGGGCCTGCCCATCAACCAGTTGGGCGAAGGGCAGTTGGAGCGCCGCCTCCGGGGCGGCGTCCAGAACGGTGCGACCCCGCCTCACGGTCGACGGCATCAGGTTCATGGCCGGTGCCCCCATAAACCCAGCGACGAAGGTCGAGGACGGCTCATCATAAATCTCGACCGGGCTGCCGATCTGCTCGACCACGCCGCCGTTCATGACGATCAGCACATCGGCCATCGTCATCGCCTCGACCTGGTCATGCGTCACGAAGATGGAGGTTGCGCCGAGGCGCTTGTGCAAGCGTTTGATCTCAATGCGCATGCTGACCCGCAGTTTGGCATCGAGGTTGGACAGGGGCTCGTCAAAGAGGAAGACGCCCGGCTCGCGTATGATCGCGCGGCCCATGGCAACACGCTGGCGCTGGCCGCCCGACAGTTGGGCCGGCCGGCGATCGAGATATTGGGACAGATCAAGGATAGCTGCCACGTCCGCGACGCGGCGGTTCTGCTCCTCCTTTGCCACACCGGAGATCTTCAACGGATAGGCGATATTTTGGCGGACCGTCATATGCGGACAGAGTGCATAGTTCTGAAACACCATGGCACAACCGCGATCTGCTGGGTCGAGGCCATTGAGGCGGCGTCCATCGAGCGCAATCTCACCCTCGGTGATGTTCTCAAGCCCGGCGATCATCCGCAACAAGGTCGACTTGCCGCAACCGGACGGGCCGACGATGACAACGAACTGGCCGTCGGAGATTTCGGCATCGATCCCGTGCAGAACCTGCTTGCCGTTATAGACCTTCTTGAGGCCGGATAGGGTCAGCCGCGCCATCTTAGGCCTCCCGCGTCAGGCGCGCCCTGAGGCGGTCGATGGTGTCGGGCTCAAGTCCAATCGAGATCAAATAGGCTTCGACGGAGCCATGATTGTCGATCAGGAAAGCGAGCATGGCGACCATGGTCTGCCGTTCGCAGGCCAGCAACGGCCGGAAGGATTCGATGTCCGTGCCACGCGCGGCCGCGTCGGCGACGAAGGTCTCCAGCAACGGCGCGATCATCGGACCGGTCAATGCGTAGTCTTCGACGATGACGGCCGCCTCGACCCCAGCCAAGGCGAGCATCAGCGCCGCGATCAGGCCGGTGCGGTCCTTGCCCGCCGTGCAATGAAACAGCACGATGCCCTCGGGCGCATCGGCGATCAGCGTCAAGACCTGCGCAATCGCGCCGTGACGGGTTGTGAGCGCAGCGAGATAAAGATCGAGCAACAGGTCGCCGCCCGTCATGGTCGCCGGATCCAGCGCATCGAAGAGCGAGATGTTGTGGTAGGCGACGTCCGGATTGTCCCGGAACGGGTTCGGATGGCTTTCCAATTCATGGTCGCGGCGCAGGTCGATGACGGTCCGCACGCCTTCGCCGGTGAGCGTGGCCATGCCGGCCGTGTCGAGCCGATGCAGACCGTCGGCGCGGAGCAGACGCCGCCAGCGGGTCTGCCCCTCCCCCGAGGCGTAGCCGCCGAGGTCGCGGATATTGAAGGTGCCTGCAACGGCGACGTGTCGTTCGAATCGAGGCTGCATCAGCGAATTCCCGACTTCATGAAGGACTGGATGACCTGTCGCTGCAGGACGACGTAAATGAGGAGGATCGGCAGGCTCGCCAGCGTGGACGCGGCCATCAGCGGTCCCCATGCCGTCCCCTCGGACGTGATGAACATCTGAATGCCGATCTGGACGACGCTGCTTTCCGGCGTCCTCGAAAGGAGCAGCGGCCAGAAATACTCGTTCCAGGTCGAGATGAAGAGCAGGATCGCGAGCGACGCGATGGTACCGCGCAGGTTCGGCGCCATGACCTCCCACAGGATGCGCCAGCTTTTCGCGCCATCCATACGCGCGGCCTCGATGACTTCGGTCGGGAAGGAGCGCATGGCCTGGGCCAGCATGAGCACCGCCAGCGCGCCGGCAAAGTGCGGCAGGATCAGCGCGGCAAGGCTGTCGAGCAGGCCGAGGTCGGCGACCAGGCGGTAGTTCGGAATCATCACCACCTGGAATGGCACGAGCCAGGTCAGCGCGATCAGCGTGTAGATGGCCTTGTCGAAGGGGAAACGCCAGCGTGCGAAGGCATAGGCCGCGAGCAGGCCGGTGAAGAGCTGCACGACGGTGACGATGGCCGACACCAGGAAGGTATTGAGGAGCATTGTCCCGATCGGGATCGCCTTCAAGGCGTGGACATAGTTGTCCAGCGAGGCGGCGCTGGGCCAAAGCGTCGTCTCGAAGATCGCGTTTGCCGGGCGAAACGACGAGACGATCATCCAGTAGACCGGAAACAGGCAGATGATCGACAGAACGACCATCACGACGTGGCCGGCGGCGGTGTTCCAGCGGATCCCGGCTTTGCCCCTTGCGCGGTTGCGCGGCGCGACGTGCGATCGGGCGGGAGCGTAGAGCGCGTCAGTTGTCATGGAACGAGTACCTGTCCATCAGCCGGAAGAGAATGAAGGCGACGGCGCCGAAGCCGAGGAAGAGGATCACGGCGGCGGCCGAGCTCCACCCCACCGACATCGTCGAGAAGCCGAAATCCCAGAGGATGTAGAAGATATTGGTGGTTGCCCCGAGCGGTCCGCCGCCGGTCAGCACATGGACGTAGGAGAAGCTCCATTGCGCGCCGAGCAGGATCGTCATCAGCGTCAGGAACAGAATCGTCGAGCGCAACAGCGGCAGGCGGATGTCGCGGATGATCTGCCAGCGTGACGCGCCGTCCATGCGGGCGGCCTCGATCAGCGACGGGTTGATGTTGGCGTTCGCAGCCGAGAATATCAGCGTCGAGAAGCCGATCAGCTTCCAGCCGGTGAGCCCGATGATCGTCCAGATCGCCACCTTGGGATCCTGCAGGAAGCGGACCGGCCGGTAGCCGAACAGAGAGATCGCCTCGTTGACCATGCCGTGACCGGGATCCAGCAGCCAGCGCCAGATGGCGGCAGCCACCACGGGAGCAATGATCATCGGCATGAAGATGATCGCCCGATAGACATTGCGCGAGCGCGCCGGCAGGTCATGGGTGTAGATGGCGATGCCCAGCGGGATCAGAACCGCCAACGGCAGCAGGCCGATGACGTAGACCAGCGTATTGGACAGCGCCTGCCAGAATTTCGGCAAGGCGAAGATATTGGCATAATTCTGCCAGCCGACGAACCGCATCGGGGAGGTCGGCAGCATGTTCCATTCGTAAAAGCTCAGGCGAAACGCGTCGATCAGCGGCCAGTAGATCCAGATGATCAGCGTGATCGCTGCCGGCGCGAGATAGAGCCAGGGCGCGAGGTGACGCAGGTTGGTGCGCCGGGATGGCACCGCGACGGCGCGGGCCGGCAGCGGCTGGCTGAGCGCTGCGTCTGTCATGGACTTTCTCCGGATCTGAAGGCCGAGGCCTGGCATCGGACTCTCTCTGCAAGGAGCCCGATGCTGGCGCTTCGTCGTGTTACTTCGGCATCAGCGGCTGGGCATTGTCCTGCGCCGCCCCCATGGCCTTCGCCGGATCCATGCCGCCGAAGACGGCCATTTCGGTGCCTTCCATCATGATCTTCTGGATCTGCCGGTAGTTCGAGCCGGGGAAGGCCTCCCACCGCTCCAGGATCGCGAGTTGCTCGAGGTTCGGCTTGATCAGCGGATGCTTCTTGACCCAGTCGCCGAGATACTTCGGATCGTCGACGATGTCGGTCCGCAGCGGCAGATAGCCGATCTCGGAGGTGATGACCGTATAGGCCTCCTTCGAGGTCATGAACTTCATCAGCTCCCAAGCGGCGCGCTGCTTCAGCGGATCGCGGCTCAGGATCACCAGAGCGCTGCCCGAATTGTTCGGCCGCTGCGGCTTGTCGCCGAAGCGCGGCATGGTGGTCGCGCGCAGGTCGAATTTGCCTTCTGCGCCCTTCACCAGAAAGCCCTGGATCGCGGAGGTCTGAAGGTACATGCCGACATTGCCCGATGCCATGCCTTCCATGGCCGCCTGCAATTCGAGATTGGTGTAGGCGCCGCTGTCATAGAGATCGCGCAGCATCGTCACCGCTTCAACCGAGGCTGGCTGGGCGAAGGCCAGCTGTCTGCGATCCTCGGACATTAACCCGCCGCCGTTGGAGCGCAGCACGCCCTGGAACAGCCAATCGCCGGCCGAGGGGCCGAAGATGCCGGTCGCGATGCCTTCGGCTTTGGTCTTGTCGACGATGGCAAGGGCAGCCTGCTTGACCTCAGCCCAAGTCTTAGGCGGCTTGTCCGGGTCAAGGCCGGCCTGCTTGAACAGGTTAGCATTGTAGAACAGCACCGGCGTGGAGAAGGTATAGGCCAGGCCATAGGTCTTGCCGTTGATGACACCGAGCCGGAGGCCGTTCGGCGTGATCCCCTCGAAATGCTGCTTGAGCTCGGCTTCCGGAACGGTGCCCTCGAGTGCCACCGCGCCGAGATTGTCGACCGTAAAATTCAGGTCGGAAAAGACCATCTGCACGACGTCCGGGATGCGGCCGGCCGCGACGTCAGCCTGGATGCGGCTGGTGATATCAGCCGAACTTGCCCCGACACCCTCGACCTTGATGTTCGGATTGGCCTTCTCGAACGCGGCGATCATCCGCTTGGTCGCTTCCGCACCGTTGCCGGCAGAGGCGAGATTGTAGTTATAGTAGCTGATAGTCACCGGCTGTTGCACGGTGGCCGGGAACTCCCCGGCAAAGGCGGGAAGAGCGCCGCTGGCGGCAAGCAGAGCGAGCGAGCCGGTGAGGAATGTCTTGCGGTTCATGGGTGAGCTCCGATCGCGTGAATTCATTCGGCTGCGACGAGAGCGGCTTCTTGCGCCTGCGTCTCGTAGAAGCGGATGACCTCGGCCATGCCGGCGAAGGTATGGACCTTGAGCTCGCGGCGCTCGGCCGGTTGTGGCACGAAGGAAATTGTCAGCCCGAAGGCCGGACGGTGCCGATGGCGAAGGACGCGCCGGAAACCATCCGCAGACCTTCATGCAGGTAGCGCACGTCGGTTGCTGCGTGCTGGCCGATGCCGACGACCACCGGGATGCCGTACCAGTTGCTGACCCGGTCATAGTGGATATGGCCGGACAGGATGCCCAGGATGTTCTCGCGCCCCTTGAGCAGGTCGCGCAAAGCCTGTGTGTCGGCAATCGACAGCGCTTCCCATTCAAGCGCAGCGTCCTCATCCAGCGCCGGTGCATGGTGCATGACAAGGAGCTTTGGAAGATCCGGATGGCGGTCCAGCTCGGCGGCGAGCCAGTCGATCTGACCCTCTTCGAAGTGGCCCCCAATCTTAAACGGCTTGCTCGAGTCGATCATGACGACATGGATGCCATCGATGACGGCAGAATGATCGTAGGGCGCGCTCGTCTCCTCGGTTCGGCCGAGCATCACCGGATAGAAGCCTTCGCGCTTGTCGTGGTTGCCGAGCGTATAGAGCACCGGCATCGCGAGGCCGGCCTCGTCCATGATGCTCTTCAGGCGGTGATAGGCTTCCGGCTCGCCATGATTGGTCAGGTCGCTGCTGGCGACGATGAAACGCGGAGCTGGCTGCAGTGACTTGATGTCGGAAAGGATCGCCCGCAGCGTTGCTTCCGTATCGGAATAGAGATGATCGTCCTGAACATTCGGGTTGCCGATATGAAGATCGGTGATGTGCACGAAAGTGAGCGGGGTTGCGGACATGAGCATCGGATCCTGTGAGGCGCGCCCGCCGTAAGGGGCGGGACTTGCGTGAGAACAAGGGAGGAGGTAATCCAGGTTCATGACAACTGAATGAACGTTCATTCAGTCGTGTGGGAGAGACTTTTGGATCACGTCGTCGACAAGCGCGAGCGCATCCTGGCAGCCGCGTCCAACCTGATCGTGAAGAACGGGCTGCAATGTTCGATGGTGGAGATTGCCCAGGTCGCCGGTGTCGCGACCGGCACGGTGTATCTTTACTTCAAGTCGAAGGAGGATCTGATCCGTGGTGTCTATAGCCGGCTGACGGAGCAGGCGCTGGCGGCACTCGTGGTCGAACACGGCCCGGAGGTCTCGCACGAGGCGCGCATCCGCCGCTATATCGACGACTACATCACCTTCATCTGGGCTGACCAGGACCGCGCCATCCTGTTCGAATACCTCTCCAACGTGCCGCTGATTCCGGCCGAGGATCTGCGCAAGCTGTTCGCGCCTGTCACCGCCTTCACCGCCCGCCTCGTGACAGAAGCTCGCGCGGCGGGAATACTGCGCGACCTGCCGATGTCGGACATGGGCGGTTTCATTGGCGGCGGCATCCGCAACACGCTGAAATGGCGGCGCGTCGATGGATCAACGCTGTTGCCGGCCGAGCGCGCGGCAATTGCAGAGATGTGCTGGAGCGCGATCGCTGCCTAAGTGGGATCGGTTCAGGACCAGTTGAAACTGCACCATGCGCTCATGCGCTCTTTATGGATGTCTATCCTATGCCTGGCTCATCCACTCTATCTGGGGATGCAGACCCGCTTGGGATCGATCGCGCCTTCTGGTCTCCTAAGGTCAGCTCCGCACCGCATCTGGTTAGAGGTCGAACACTTCCGGTGAGCTACCGCCATCATCACGGCTATGGATTTCGACACACTCAGCGGAGCAGACCGCTGCCACATGCATGCCCTTCGCCCTGAATCCGGGCTTGGTGCTTGTTTTGCCTTACGCACCTTCAAGAAGCGCAGTCAGCTCCCGGCTATAGGTCTCCCGCCGTTGGTGATGTCGCGATTCAAGCATTGCAAGCGCGCGATCCTTGACGTGCGTATCTGGCAATGTCGCGATGAGGTCCTGACGTTGCCGCTCGTATTGATCATCCATTTCCTTCAAGATGGATTGGAGGGACTTCGCGAGAGGATGATCCTCGACAACTGTCGTTTCTGCAGTTTGACAAATCACTGTCTGCTCCCAGGGAACACAGCGCTCCAGCCACTTATGTGGGAAAACAAGTGCGGTGTCTGTCGGGAAAACGACAGATCCGATGAATTCAATACGATTTGGCGTATATTTCCGCACAGCGCTACATCATTAGACAAGGGTTGCTGAAACAACTGTCATTTCAACTCCCCGAACGATCGCGTGACAGGCATCGCCAGCCGGCTCAATACCTTACGTGTATTCTTGCAGAACGGCCCATGAGACAGATACGGATTGGCTGCCATGGCCGCGACAGGATACGTACACTGGGCGCGTGGCGTATCAGCCCGAACAAGAACTCTGGTGCTATTGGTAGATGTTATCAGTGTGATTGGAGGGCTTCGTCTCCGCTGACGCCTTGGCCGAGGGCTTTCAGACAGCACCCTCGGCCAGGGCGCTTTGATACGGCATCGGGATGTCAGTCAACAGTCGACACGATACGGGGCTGCCAGGAGGAGCGTGCTATGGCCCATTCCAGCGCTACCGCGCGACGGAGCCGCGACGGCGAGCCGGTTTGCGGCCCCTGCCTGCTGATTTTGATTTCGGACCTCCTAGTTCATCGGGATCAAGCATCAGCGCCGGTGTCGCGACTGACTTCTTGCCCAGACGGATGTCGGCTTTGCGCAGCGCATTGCCAAAGTCTAGGCCAGTCAATGCTTCGATTTCTCCCACTGTCGACAGGAACTCGGAAACGCGCGCCAGCTCTTCCTCGTCACCGAAGGCTTCTGCGCCGATTGCCTCTGGCATGACTTCAAGCACCGGTTTCTGGTCGGCGAGCAGCGCGATCGCCCGCAGCGACGTTCCATCGCTCCAGGTCGCGATCTTCCAGAATCGCATCGGCACCTGGCTATCGAAACGGTAGGGTGGATCGCTATCGTTGTCGAAAACCGGGCCAGCGAAGACGCTAACGCGACGTCTCATCGTTACGGCATTGCGCAGTACAAAGGTCTCAACCGCCCGCCAACGAAGCTTGCCCTTCGACCCAGGCCGGTGGAGTTCACTGCCCTGGTTGAAAAAGCCGACTTGCGGTGCAGCGTTGGTGTAGAAGAAAGTATCGCGTTCGGCCACAAGCGCTTGCGCCTCTGTGCCCCAGGCCGGATCACCGCGCAGAATGATATGCCCCTTCTGGAACATCCGTGCCTTGCGTTCCGAGGAATTGGGATCGGGAAAGCCTGGAACCATCTGCTTGTCGTAGAAAGGCCTGTTCATCTGCTCATCGGGAAGGATCCGGCGGTCAGGCCGAAAGGCGTCGCTCGCTTCCGCGCTCTCAACCCCGAGATCCTGGAGGGTTGGGTTTTCGATGACGGTCTTATCTTCGCGATTGACCGCCTTGATCCGCGCGCCGTCGATGTTGACGGCGGTGAAGCCAGCAAGCCGCCGGTCAGCATTCATGATGATCGAGAAATGGTGGTAGCGGAGTTCGTGTGGATCGTCGTCGGCCGCTGCCAGTTGATTCTTCGCCACGCGCCACGGAACAGCGGGGACCCCAGGCAACGGCAGCACGAAACCGGGGATGAAGCCCGGTTCATAACCACCGCGGTCGTCGAAATTTTCGGTCTGCCAACTTGGCGCCTCGGCGCGGCTGGCGTCACCTGGTTTTCCTATTTTAGCGTCACGCTGCAAACCCTGGCCGGGCGCCGGGCCAGCAACGAGCGGTGCACGCACGTTAATCTCGATTGGAAAGATCCATGTGACCGAGCCATCGGGATTATGCCGCGCACCTGGCTGGCCTCCCGTTTCTGTTGCCGCCTCATGCAGTCCAGCGTTGACTTCGCTCGCCAAAGGCGAAATTGCATTTCCGAGTCGACGGCCTGTGGCGTCCCAAACCGCCAGGGCTTGGCGGACTGCCGCCGCATTTGCTCCACTCAGGCTCCGTTTGCGCAACTCCGCGACGATCGCGCTGATACGAATGCCCTCGTTGATCTCGCGGGCAAGTGGGCGCCCCGCAGTGCTCATCACCTCACGCCACGGTCCGCCCCAGTGGTGCAGTGCGATCGGCTCCCACTCGTTGTTAAACACGGGAGAACCCGACGAGCCTTGCTCAGTGTCGGCGACATAGTGGAGTACCTGCAGAGTCTCATCTCGAGCGACCAAGTGGTTCTCACGGAGCACCAATTCCTTGAATCGGCCATCAGGATGCTGAATGACGTTGGCAATCTCGCCAAGCATGTGCTTATCGCTGGCGTCTGAAAGGGGAATGAAGCCGAAGTCCACGAGTTCTCGACTGCCGGATCGGCGCTCGCCAATGCCAATCAAAGTGAAGTCGAGCCCGTCAATGTCATCAGTGACGAAGCAGAGATCGGGATCTAGGAAGAAAGCCGTTGGATTTCGGGCGCGGTCGAGTAAATCGTACTCATAATCGAATTGCACCTGGAGGCGGCGTGCCGCAGTCGCGGACTCAATGACATGGTGATTGGTGAGAAAGAGTCCTGGCGCAACCAGAAAGCCGGTGCCCTGCGGGCCCTCGTTGAGGAATGAGACGCGTCCGACCGCGTTGGCCGCCTGACGCCCGCGTTCTAGAAAAGCCACACCAACAAAGTCGAGAGTCGAGCCGCGGATTGCCTCAGCTCCAGACGCTTTCGCGGCCTTTGCTCGCGATTCTGAGCTTTCCGAGGCCATGTCGATCGCGGCCGAAATCATGACAGCCTCTTCACGGCTGAGCGAGGCTTTGGTCTGCAACCTGTCGAGCCGTCGGGAGATCTGAGTTTCGGAAGCGAGTGGGTTGCCTTCGGCAATGTGGGCGAGCGAAGCCTCAATCTCCGGTCTTGTCCGCCTGAGGCGATCACGGGCAATATTCTCAACTTGTGCGAAGACACGTAGATCGACCACAGGTTTGCTCCATTGCGGAACTCCCATAGATTATACGCAATATAATAAAACTCAACAACTAGAGTGAAGAGGAAAGGTGGACGGGAATTACGAAAACAGGTCTGTCGACCACAACCGACTTCGAACAATACTATCTTGTGGCAATTGGACTTCTAGATAATTTAGGTGCTGACGCAATCAGCGGCGGGGGAAATGCAAGCCTGAGGCAAATAGTTCATGCCCATCGACCAGGAAGCCGGTCGCCGCTGTGTCATCGACATATCCGATGCCCGACAATTGCTCGCAGAGGACGGACAGAAGCTTGCGCCCACGCCTGCGCGCGAACAGCCGGCGTCCCGAGCCTTTGAAGCAGCGCCGCGAATTCGGCTTTTTAGCCAGCTCGCCTCGATGATACAGCATCAAACAGGCGGCGCATTGAGCAGGCGGACGATGACCTCGACGCCATCCACTTCCATACCTCGGGCAGGTCGGCGACGCTCGGGCCCAAGGAGGGCATGTCGACGATCTCACCCTCTTTCTCGAGGAAGAACTGGTGATGCTCGGTCGGGTTGATGTCGAAGTAGGCCTTGGCCCGATCTACTGCGAACCGGTGACGGAGGCCGGCCTCCGTGAACCGGTCCAGGGTGCTGTAGGCGGTCGCCAAATGGTTCCCTCCGAGCGCAGCAACCCCTCCTCTTTGCTGACTAAGCGCCCTATCGAAATCCCTAAGTTGCCCGATGGGGCTTGTATGCAAGAATCTCCAGGCGTTGAATCTCGGGGGGATCGACAAAGAGCTCAGGAGCGCGTTGGATCAGAGCCACAGCGACCTTCCCTGTCAGATGAGCATCTCGAGCGGCCTCATCGGGGAACGCATCGAAGATCGCGAACGAATTATGATCAAACCGCACAGCGTACCATGTTGTCGTGCCTGCCTCCTCTTCAACGAGGGGCAATGCGGAACGGAGGAACTCGGCCGCCTCTTCCTCTTTCCCCATTTTGGCTTCCAGTGGCACAGGCAATGGCAATGATCCGCAAGGGACAGATTGCAAGAGCCCCAGCGAATGATATGGGTGCTCAGCGCGACTTCATTGCTACCCTGTTCGGCGCAGCCGCGTAACCTGCTTCCTTGTCGGACCTTCAGTTGATCGCCGTTAGGAGTTGCAACGGAACCCACAATAACTCATGCTCCTCAGGGTTCCTTAAGGTTAGATCATTCACCCCGGCGATGCCCTGCTGTTATTCTAAAACCGCTTCAGCGAGTGGACGCGTGCGTCAGTAGAGCGTTCAGCGCAACAAACCATGCCTCGGCAATTTTCCGCTCGCCAGATGCATTGGGATGAATGCCATCATACAGGTCGCTTGTCGGATCAATTCTGCGGTTGGCTCCGACTATTCTAACTTGCTCAACTTTCGCTAGGACAGCTTCCAACCCATCATTGAGTTCATTAACGGCTGTATTGAGCCCTTCTCTGCCACCGCAATACTTGTCATCAAAGCCAAGAGAACGGGCATTCCCCAGTGGTATCAAAGTTGAAATCAAAATCGTTGACGATGGTATCATGGTGTGAGTGACATCGGCCATCTTCTTTATTCTTGCAACAATGCCGGCGGTATCCTCGCACGTAAGGATGTCATTTGTGCCAATGTGAAGCAGCACGATGTCGGGAGTGTGCGTGGACAGCCAGTCGCCAAGCCGGCCCCGTCCTTCATTCGAACCCGATAGTTCGGACAGGAAGTTTCGGGTCGTCCACCCGCTGTGCCCTTCATGATCCATATCGAAGTCGGGGTTCGGTGGCTGCGCATTATAATAGCCGTTCAGGTGCCGCGAGCCGAGAAATTCCACTTTGTATCCTGCGTCTTTAAGCAGGTGCCAGAGATGTCGACGATAGGAATCATGCTTCCCGTCTCCATCGGTTATCGAATCCCCCATAGCCAGAATCCTGGTTTCCTGATGACGCTCAGCTGAGAAAGATGTGCCGACGAGAGCGGCCGAGATCCAAGCAAGCATTAGAATTCTCACTAAATGCAAAGCCATAGAGCGTGCCTTCCAATATGGGTCTGAGCCTTAAGTCCGAACTCGAGCGGAAGTTCATGCTATCGAGCTGACAGAGAGATGCTACGGGAGCGCCTTCACATTGCTCCCAGACTGAGCCGAGCATTGCTCGGCCAGAGAATGCACGAACTCTAACCCGTCTGCTTTTGTCTTTGCCTTCGCCTTTCTACAACGCCGAAGAGAAAAAAAGTGTTAGTAATATGGTTGTCCGTTGGCTGTGAGATAAGCATCCTGTGATTGCCGATGAGGCAATGCCTGCCTCCACAATGCCCCTCCTGCACAAGGACCGTTCAAAACCACCTGATGGAATTGGTGTTTGCTTCAGCGTGGGGAGCCCCAATACACCCTACGAAGGAATCCCGTAATCGATCGCGTTCAAGGATCTCGTATTGATCTTCGGCGCGATGTCGAGGCAGGATCAATCATAGAAAAATTGCCCGTACACGAAATCGCCATCGCGACAACGGGCAGGGGAAACATTCCAAAAAATCAACGCCAGGACCTTCTTCCAACTTCGTGTCTCGAGCGAGGAGGTATGGTTATGCATGCTCAATTTTTCGAAGAAGATTATCTTTCTTCTCTGCTTGTTTGCACGATCGTTGCAAGGCCGATTTTTGTCCGCACTGTTGCGTTATTCCGCCAGGCAGCGCCGGTCCACAATGGCTACGTCAGAGCGATCCCTGCGGGTGTCCGACACCAATCGGTCCGATGGGATCCTTTCGATGACACCTAGCGTGCCCTCGCTACTGTTTTAGGTACCGCCTCGTCTTCCCTGGGTCATCGGTCGCAATAAGACCTCCGATCACGTCACTGCATTCGAACGCAGACTTTGCAATGCCCGCCGACGAGCACGTCGGCAGGGAACGATCACTCATGCCTACAACAAACCTGGAGACCACAATGACCGCAAAAACTGAAGCGACGAACGTGTTGAGGATCCTGCCGGGAATTGCGATTCCCTCGATCACCTCCCACCGGAGGATCCTTGTCACTGGAGGTGCGGGATTTCTCGGTTCTCACCTGTGCGAGCGCTTGCTCAATGAGGGACACGAGGTAACGTGCCTCGACGACTTCTCCACGGGTCAGGAACGCAACATCCGGAGACTGCGCGACAGTAGTCGTTTTCACGTCGTTACGCAGGACGTCGCAGCCCCCTTCGCCGCCGACGTGGACGAGATTTATAATCTGGCTTGCCCTGCGTCACCGCCGCACTATCAGGCAGACCCTGTCAAGACGATGCGCACGAGCGTGCTCGGCGCGCTGAACGTCCTCGAACTGGCTCGAAGCCGGGGCATCAAGGTGTTTCAAGCCTCGACATCTGAGATTTACGGCGATCCCGATGTTCACCCGCAGCCTGAAGCGTACTGGGGCAACGTCAATCCGATCGGTCCGCGCTCCTGCTATGATGAGGGCAAGCGCTGCGCTGAGACGTTGTTCTTCGATTATGCGCGCAACCATGACGTCCGCATCAAGGTGGTCCGCATCTTCAACACCTACGGCCCCTGCATGCACCCAGAGGACGGGCGTGTTGTTTCCAACTTCATTGTCCAAGCTCTGAAGGGTGAGGACATCACCGTCTATGGTGACGGAACCCAGACGCGATCCTTCTGCTACGTCGATGATCTGATCGATGGATTTGTACGCCTCATGAACGCGCCAGATGAGGTGACGGGGCCGGTCAACATCGGGAATCCCGGTGAGTTCACGATGCTCGAACTCGCCGAGATCGTCATAGACCTCGTCAATTCTCGGTCACGCGTTGTCCACCGGCCACTGCCCGTCGATGACCCGCGCCAGAGACGCCCAGACATCGACGTAGCCAAGCGCGAACTCGGATGGGCACCTCGGATCAAGCTCGTGGACGGACTGCGCCTGACCATTAGCTACTTCGACGAGTTGCTGCGTGCATCCTCGGCCACGGGCGCCTACCAGCGCGAGTACCGCGAGGTGGTCGCATGAGCAGGACCCGTATTCTTGTCACCGGCGGGGCCGGCTACATCGGAAGCCATACCTGCAAGGCCCTTGCACAGAACGGGTTTGACCCGGTCGCCTATGACAATCTCATTGCAGGACACCGAGATGCGGTGCGTTGGGGACCCCTGGCCGCCGGTGACATCCTCGACCGAGAAGCTCTTGTCGAAACCTTGAGACGGTATGATCCCGCCGCCGTCATCCATTTCGCGGCCCATGCCTATGTCGGCGAGTCGGTCACCGAGCCCGCCAAGTATTATCGCAACAACGTTCTCGGTACGCAGACGCTCCTCGATGCCTGCCGTGGCGCCGGCTTGCTGAATGTCATCTTCTCCAGTTCGTGCGCCACGTATGGCATTCCGGAAAGCCTACCGATCCGCGAGGACTCACCGCAGGATCCGATCAATCCCTACGGGCGCAGCAAGCTCATCGGCGAGCAGATGCTCGCCGACTACGCAGCGGCCTACGGGATGCGCTACGTCGCATTGCGCTATTTCAACGCCTGCGGTGCAGACCCAGGTGGCGAGATTGGGGAGCGGCATGATCCTGAGACGCACCTTATCCCGCGGGCCCTGATGGCAGCGGCAGGGAGGTTGTCCCATCTGTCCGTGTTCGGAGATGACTATCCGACTCCGGACGGAACCTGCATCCGCGACTACATCCATGTATCAGACCTCGCCAAGGCGCACGTGGCCGCGGTGCTCCATCTCCTCAAGGGGGGCGAGAACCTTGCCGCCAATCTCGGTACGGGGCGTGGAATCTCGATCAAAGAGATCCTGACCGCCATCGAGCAGGTCACAGGTCGGCAGGTTCCCGTGCGGTTCGAGCCACGCCGGGCCGGCGATCCTCCGATCCTCTTTGCGAACCCGTCACTTGCCCGGGAAAACCTCGGGTTCAAGGCTGACCTCTCGGATGTGGATACCATCATCCGAACGGCAGCCCGGTTCTTCAACCTTGAGGCCCGCTCATGACCCTGGTCCTCGAACACGAACCCCTGAGGGAGGGGCTTTCCTCCCTCCCTCCGGTCAGGCCCATCAACGCAGCGGCACCCGAGGAGCAGCCCCTGCTCGTGCCACTGTTCACCGGGTACCGGATGGTCGGGTATTGGATGCTCGCTGCGGTCTGGTTCGCTACGCTGGTCTACTTCTGGGAGTGGTGGCTGCGGCCTGAGCACAACATCGGCGCAATCCGCTACGCCGTCACCACCCTGATCCTCGCGTGGCTGACGCTCCTGCCTCTGTACTTCGTTTTCATCTTTCTCAACGGCCGCATGCCAAATCCAGCGCGGCCGGTGCCCCGGGGTTACCGCGTCGCAATGGTGGTGACCAAGGCTCCGTCCGAGCCCTTCCCGGTCGTACGGGAGACCTTGGAGGCCATGCTCCGTCAGACCTATCCGCACGACGCATGGCTCGCTGACGAGGATCCCGTGCCCGAAACAATCGCCTGGTGCGAGGCGCATGGGGTCCGGATCTCGACCCGCAAGGGGCGCGAGGATTACCACCGCAAGACCTGGCCACGCCGCACGCGCTGCAAGGAAGGCAACCTTGCCTACTTCTACGACCACTTTGGCTACGAGAACTACGACTTCGTCGCGCAGCTCGATGCCGATCATGTGCCAGACGAGACTTACTTGGAGGAGATGCTCAGGCCGTTCGGGGATCCACGCATCGGCTATGTCTCGGCGCCAAGCATTTGCGATCGGAACGCCTTAGGAAGCTGGTCAGCGCGTGGCCGCCTGTATGCGGAGGCGATGCTGCACGGAGCGCTCCAGGCCGGCTACAATGGCGGCCTCGCGCCATTGTGCATCGGCTCACACTATGCGGTGCGAACCAAGGCTCTGAAGGAGATGGGCGGTCTTGGTCCCGAACTTGCCGAGGACCACTCGACGACGCTGTTCATGAATGCTCGCGGCTGGCGTGGCGTCCACGCGGTCAACGCGATCGCCCATGGCGATGGCCCGCAGACCTTCGCCGACATGGTGACGCAGGAGTTCCAGTGGTCGCGTAGTCTGATGATGATCCTGCTCGAATTCACGCCCGGACTGCTGCACCACCTGCCCTGGCGGCTGAAGCTCCAGTTCCTGTTCTGCCAGCTCTGGTATCCGCTGTTCTCGCTCATCATGCCGCTGATGTTTGTCGTTCCGATCGTCGCGCTGGTCCTCGATGCGAACATCGTGGGAGTCACCTATCCCGAATTTATGCTTCACTTCGGGATCGGAACGCTCGCGCTGGTGCTCATCGTAGCCTGCCTTGCCCGCAGCGGATGGGGACGCCCAGTTGATGGCAAGGTCATCAGTTGGGAGGGCACACTCTTCCTGTTCGCGCGCTGGCCTTGGTCGCTGCTTGGCACGGCAGCCGCTATGCGCGACTGGTGGACCGGCACGATCGTCGACTTTCGCGTCACCCCAAAGGGCACGGCCGAAACACCTCCTCTGCCGGCCCGGGCGGTCCTGCCCTACGCGTTCTTATCGCTCGCGTCGGGGTTGCCTGCGCTCCTGCTCGACCATCGTGAAAGCTCGGCCGGCTTCTACGTCTTTACCATCATCAACTGCGTCCTCTACGCGATCCTGACGGTCACGATCCTCGTCCGGCACTGCACCGAGAACGGCATCCTGCGGCCGGGTGACTCCATCGCGATTGGACGGGCCAATTGCGTCCCAGCCGTGGTGATAGCGGCGATGATCCTGGTCCCATGCCTCGCGATGCCGCGTCGTATCCCGCAGGGCCTGACCGGTATCGCCTTCGGCTTCGGGCAGGCGCTCGAGCAGATCCCTGGCCGGGCCTGGCTGAGAACCGATACTCCCCTCATCCGACATTCGGCACGCAAGGAGATCCGATCATGACAAACCCTGTTATCGTGCCATTGGCAACGGCAACCCTGTGCACGATCTTTGCCCTTGCTGCCACCGCCGAGGCAGCCACGCCGACGCGTCCACCCGGGAAGGCTATGTCGGCGAAGCAGGTGCAGACCCTGTACGGGGACCGCACATGGCTGTGGACGAACGGCGCCGGACACTTCGCGGCAGATGGGAGCTTCCTCGCGTGGAGCGGATCCAGCACCGCCAAGTCCAGCTACGCGAAGGGCCGGTGGTATGCCACGGGCGATGGAAGCATGTGCTTCGAGGCCACTTGGCACGTCCTTAGCGGAGCCAAGGGATCCACCACGTGTTTCATGCACCGAAGCCTCGGGCGAACCATCTACCAGAGGAAGAATCCCTCCGGACCATGGTACGAGTTCAGGCATACTCCTGTCGCCGCCAAAGATGAATTCAGGAAGCTGGTGCGCGGCGACAGGGTCACCGCCAAGATTGCGAGACTCGAGGCAGCCTTTGCAAGGCTGGCGCCGTCCCAGCCCCTGAGCATGCCCTCGGATGCCGCGCCGGTGACGGTCACGGATCCGGCGGCCACGCCGACTGGGCCAGGGGAGACTGGCCCAGTCCCCGCGGGTCCGAAGGAGCCACCCATTCTTCCATCCGCAGCACCGACCTTGGGATCTCCCGCTACAGGTACGGGCGAGGATAGGTCGGCCCCGACGGACGGAAGACTGCCCCCGCGGCCGTATTCGTCCGCGGAAGGACATCCGACAGCGGAGGCCCCAGCCTCAGGGGCGGTCGCTCGGGAGGCGACCGCTCTGCCAGTCCATAAGCCCGCCCAGCCGCCGACCGAGGCAGAGCCATCGCAGTGACCCCATTCAAGGACGTTTGAACAAACCTACAGAGGAGAGACCTATGACACACAAGGAATCGAGACGGCAGACGGTCATCGGCAGAGTGCTCACCGCTGCAATATTCGCGGCTGCGGCCATAGCCGTCCCATCGCTTAGTGTGGCACAAACATACGAATTGCCGCGGATGATGAACTCGCGCGAATTGCTCGAACTCTACGGCGACAAGACTTGGCGTTGGGATGAAGGCGGAGGATACCTGCACAGGGACGGCCGGTTCACCGCTTTCGTCCCGGCAAAGTCCGTCGCCAACTCCACCTACGCCGAAGGGCAATGGTCCGTCAACGACAACGGCGTCATGTGCTTTGACGCCACGTGGCACGTCGGCAAGAAGACCAAGTCGGATGGCAAGTGCTTCCAGCACAAGGTGCTTGGCGAGGCGATCTTCCAGCGCGTTCTGCCGGACGGTGACTGGTACACCTTCAGGACTGCCAAAGTGCCCCTTCCCCAGAACGAGTACGCCAAGTTCAGCCCCAGCGACATGGTTACGTCACAGGCCAAACGGCTGAAGGCGGTTTTCGATCGCTAGTCCTCGCATCGACCAATCCCAGCCAACGGACATCCATACAGGAGATTGATATCATGAGAGTCGCAATCATCGGAACCGGCTACGTGGGGCTTGTCTCGGGCACGTGCTTTGCCGAGATCGGCCACAGCGTTACCTGCGTCGACAAGGATGAAGGCAAGATCGCGGGCCTGCTCAAGGGCAAGCTGCCGATCTACGAACCCGGTCTTGAGGAAATGGTTCGGACCAACGCCGAGGCTGGGCGCCTCTCCTTCACCACCGATCTCAAGGCTGCGGTGTCCACCGCCGAGGTCGTCTTCATTGCGGTCGGCACGCCGGCCCGCGCTGCAGACGGCCAGGCAGACCTGTCGTATGTGTTCGCCGCTACCGGCGAGATCGCCCGAGCGGTGCAGGGTTACACGGTCATCGTCACCAAGTCGACCGTGCCGGTTGGAACGGGAGATGCCATCGAGCGGATCATCCGCCGCGAGAATTCCGGGGCTACGGTCTCCGTAGTGTCGAACCCCGAGTTCTTGCGCGAGGGGGCAGCCGTCGACGACTTCATGAAGCCCGACCGGGTCGTGGTCGGCAGCAACAGCCAACAGGCTCGGGCCGTGATGGCGGAACTCTATCGCCCCCTGACGGGAAATGCGTCCCCGATCCTGTTTGCCGGACGGCGCACGGCGGAGCTCATCAAGTATACGGCGAATGCCTTCCTCGCGACAAAGATTACCTTCATCAACGAGATCGCGAATCTCTGCGAGGCCGTCGGGGCCGACGTGCGCGAGGTGGCGAACGGCATCGGCCTCGACAACCGCATCGGCGGCAAATTCCTCCAGCCTGGACCGGGATATGGGGGCTCGTGCTTCCCGAAGGACACGCTCGCGCTGCTCCGCACGGCGCAGGATCATGGGATCACGCTTCGTCTTGTCGAGGACACAGTCGCCGTCAACGACGCGCGCAAGCGGGCCATGGCGCGCAAGGTCATCGATGCCGTGGGCGGATCAGTCGAGGGCATGACCGTCGCCGTGCTCGGCCTCACGTTCAAGCCCGACACCGATGACATGCGCGAGTCGCCATCGCTGTCGCTCATCGAGGCGCTCCAGCGAGGCGGGGCGACTGTCCGTGCCCACGATCCGGTAGGGACCGAGCAGGCGCGGCGCTATCTCGATGACGTCGAGTTCTTCGACGATCCCTACGCCTGCGTGGCAAGTGCCGATGCCGTCGTGCTGATGACCGAGTGGGACAGTCTGCGCCAGCTCGACCTCAGGCGGGTCCGCGGCCTTGTCCGCCAGCCAGTCTTCGTCGACCTGCGCAACGCTTACCGATCGGACACGGTGGAGAGGTTCGGCTTCCGCTTCACGGGCATTGGGCTTGGAGCGGAGCAGGTCACGCTGGATGGTCATGCCCTGCCTACGGCAGTGGAGGAGCCCTCGATGCTTCCAGTCTTCCATAGCCCTGTCCCACGTGGGCAAGGCGAACTCTATCCGTCCCCGATCGTCGCATGAGCAAGCTGGTCGGCATTCGCAACCCTGCCCCCATGGGGCGGCCGCGCCGCATTTTCGATGCGGTGCGGCAATGGGTCTGGCGGATGCTCGGGCAGGTCAGCGACCGCCGCAGTCCTATCCGCGGCCCTGTACTGGCGGTTGCTGGAGTGGGATTGGTCGGGGTCGGCGGAGCCTGGCTGCTGCACGCACCAGCGCCAATCCGGTTCGGTGTTTATGACCCGGGTCGGGCGTTCGCGAACGCGGGCAACATCTCTATCGAGCACGTCTTCGTGCACTGGCAGGTCTTCAAGCCGGACGAGTTCCGCTCCCTCGCACGCTATGCTCGTGAGCAGCGCCGGCAGCTGATGGTAACGGTCGAGCCGTGGACGAGGGCGGAGAACTGGACGGACGGTGGCAACGCCCTTGCCTACGAGATCATCGCCGGCAAGTTCGACCACGAGATCACGACGATCTGTCAGGAGTTCGTGGACGCAGAGGCGCCCGTGCTGGTCCGTTGGGGCCATGAGATGGACGACCAGAGCGGGCGGTATCCCTGGGCCAACCGGCGGCCCGAGGAGTATATCTCAGCATATCGCTACTTCGTTGATCGATGTCGTGCCTCGGCACCAACCGCGCGTTTCATCTGGTCGCCGAAGGGCATGCCACATCTCGCCCGATACTATCCCGGAGATTCCTTTGTCGACTACGTCGGGCTTGGCCTTTACGGCTACCGTGCGTGGGACATCCATCAATACGGTGCCGCCCAGACTTATCAGCAAGCGTTGGAGACGCTCCATGGGCGGATTGAGCGCTTTGGCAAGCCGATCATCGTGGCGGAGGTTGGCGTCTCCGGCAACACTACCTACCGTCGTCAATGGCTCGATAGCCTCACCAGGAGGGATGCCAGGTTTCCGGACGTGGATGCTGTCGTCTACTTCAACGCACCCGAACCACACCACTGGCCTCCGCCCTTCGGCTCCCCCGACTGGCGCATCTCCCCCCGCGACCTGAACGGAAATCCCTCATGACCCGCTACCGGAACTTCGACACCCTGAGGCTGATCGCGGCCTCCAGCGTCATCTTCTCCCACTCGTTCTTCATTGCCGAGGGCCATGAGCGCAACGAACCCTTTGCCGGACCCTTTGGGCACATCTTGGCCATCTACGGCGTCTTCATCTTCTTCATTCTCAGTGGCCTCCTCGTCACACAGAGCATGATGGACGCTCGGTCGCTTTCGGCCTTTTCTCTGAAGCGTCTCGGCCGCATCGTCCCGGGCCTTCTCGTGTGCAACGTGCTCACCATTCTGGTTGCCGTTGAGTGGTTCTACGAGGGCACGTGGCTGCAGTTCCTGGCGGAGCATGGCCGGATGGTGCTCGCCTCCCTCAGTCTCATCAGTGATGGCCCTTACTTCAACGGACTCGAGCTGTATCCCTCACCGATCTATCTCGGGACCATTCTCAATGGATCTCTCTGGACAATCCAACAGGAGGTACTCTCCTACGGTCTCATTGCGCTCCTGTTCTGCATCGGCGGATTGAACCTCACCATGGCCGCCCTTCTGTTCTACGCGGTCCTGTGCATGCAGTACTTCGGCTTCTGGGGCTTCAACAAGTTCATGGGGAACTTCATCCTGGTGGCGCCATGCTTCTTCGCTGGCATGATAATGTACTTCGTATTGCGGTACCACCGTCCGGCCGGCAGTTTGGCGCTCATCTGCCTCGTGCTGCTGGCCGGGGCCACGTACCTCTGCATCCTGGACTACGCATTTCCGCTTCTGGCCGCCTATCTGATCGCCTACCTCGGCACCACCGCGCCGATCAATCTCGGCAACGCGGCCCGGTTCGGCGACCTCTCATATGGAACCTACCTGTATGGCTGGCCTGTCCAGCAACTGGTGCGGGCGTGGCTCGGCGAGGGGGCGCAGTGGTGGGAGATCTTCGCCGTCTCACTCCCCGCGGCACTCGCACTCGGATTCGTGTCGTGGCATCTTGTCGAGAAGCCCGCGCTGAGGCTGTTCGCGCCGAGATCCGGGAGGAAACCGCTCGTCCCTCATGCGTCGATGGACGAGCGGCTTTCCGTTCCGGATGGTTCGCCGGTGTGACCCAGTCCTGATGCTATCCTGAGAGGATTGGAACCGCACCAGGCCTTGGCATCAGACGACGAGGAAATCAGAGGCTGTCAGCTTTAGACCCGGTGACAGGATAGCGAACTTGACGGCTACCGCCATGCCCGTGCCGTCCGTGTCGTACCAGAGATTGCCTGTTGCGCGATCATAGATCACGCGATCATCGGCATCGTGAGCCACCGATCCCATCCAGAGCACCCCTTTGGCGAGGCGCCCGTCCTTCAGAGCCGTGAAAACGATGTTGTCCATATGGATCGTGTCATCGGCCACGTTGAAGTCGGTTATGCGATCGACGTTCGCATCTCCAAGGGGAGATCCGAACAAGAAGGCGTCCTTTCCAAGTCCGCCCGTCAGCACATCGCGGCCCTCGGCGCCGATCAGGGTGTCCTGCCCCGACCCGCCGCTGATGGCATCGTCTCCCGCCCTGCCATGGATCCAGTCGTTGCCGTCCAGGCCATTGATTGTGTCGTTGCCCGCGGTTCCCGTCAGGACGTCGCTCCCGCTCGTCCCGGTCAGAGCGCCGGCCGAGCCAGTTTGGGGCGGCTCGGAGGCTGAAGGTGCATCCGGTGATGTCAGTTCCGCGAACATCTGGCCAACCGGGGTGAGCATTCCATCCCGGCCCCAGACTTCATTGTTGAGATACCAGCCGTCGCCGCCGGCATAGGATGCGAACCAAGAGTGCCGCTCCACAAAAGGCAGGTCGTCCAGCATCAGCGTGGCGGCTTTGGCGAAGTCGGCCTGCTCCTGTGCCGTGAACCGCCCTGGGTTATTCCAGTCGGCCAAGGCCCATTCCGTCACCCAGATCGGCTTGCCGTATTGTTTGTAGACCGCCTCAAGGTAGGTCTGGAAGGCCCCAACGTCCTTGGTGTCGGAGTAGTAGTGGATCGTAATGAAGTCGACCTTGTAGTTCTTGGCCTCCGCCTGGCTCATGAAGCGGCCGAGCCAGGAGTTCTCGCCGAGCGCGCCCGTCGTGGTCGGCGCGGGCGATCCAAGCCGCTTGCCCGTGGCGATGAGCTCCGGCCAGAGCGCAAGCGCCTGCTCGACGGTCATATTGGCCTGATCCGGATGGTCCGGCTCATTGAAGCCCAGCAAAGGGCCCGCTCCGATTGGAAGGGATTTCAGGGCCGCCATGTGGGTCTCGTCCCAGATCATCGGCACGAACATTGCGTTTTCTGGTGTCGAATCATTGTCCCAGAGCGGCGCACCCCGCCAAGTATAGTACCAGTTGAAGCTGAGTTGATCAACGTTGTTCAGGGCCGTCCCAAGGTTGTCCTTGTCCCAAGTTCCAATGCCGATTTTATCAGGATTGTCTATTTTGTTATCTGCCACCGCAATACCTACTTTATCAATTCGTCAGTCCGCTGCAGTTCGAGCAATTATGAAAATGTACTTACCTGAATCGCAGCCGCATTGTGATACGCTTTGGAGTTTACTTCGTCAAACACCAAGACGCTTTGTCATGTGGCCTCAGAAGGGCCATAGAGAGTGCCCATGACAACTGCTTTGCGTGACCGCCCGAAGTCAGACGCAGCATGGGCAGGCAACGCAAGATCGCACAGTTCATGCCCGCGCCAACCCCAAAGGTATATGGCAAGTCAACCTCAGGCTTTAAGCGCGGCCGTGAGAAGGTCTGCACTTCACTCCCTGCCCCTCTGCCGTGAAGGAGGGCATGAGATTATTTGGGCAGACTGTGAAGCAGCACTGACGACTGACCCCTCGCGAAGGAAGGAGAGCAGGAGGAAGTGTGGGGCAGTTAATCGGCAGCCTGTCTGCGACCCCTGTCGTTGTCGTTGATCATCAAGATCCAAGCTAAATTCCACACTTGCGAAGGCCATTCGGTCAGCTCACCAACCCACGTTCTTGCTACGTACTGCGTTACCGTATGTTTGGGAGCAAATCTTGCTCGAGCCTCCCGGATGCCGTCTTGCGCAAACATCTTCCGGCCTCGACTGGACAGCAGTGATACCCACTTGTAAGTTTAGTAAAAATATGCGTTACTGAACAAATCACTAAACAAGCCGGTCCACCGGCGAGGCCCCTCGGGGTCGGTGAGGAATCGCACGATCGAGACTTCCCCCCCGCCGGTCTTTCTGCGGCGGCCCGATGCCGTTATCGGCCCATCGGCCGGAGCGGTTTCTCTGAACCGATCACGGAGGGACGTATGAAGACGCTCACCATTGCTGCGGGTGCGTTGGCGACCTCGCTCGTTTGCGGGGCCGGCGCTGCGCACGCACAGGGGAAGACCATCACCCTGTGCTGGGCCGCCTGGGACCCGGCGAACGCCCTCGTCGAGCTCTCGAAGGACTTTACGGCGAAGGCTGGCGTGAACATGAAATTCGAGTTCGTGCCTTGGCCGAACTTCGCCGACCGCATGCTCAACGAGCTGAACTCCAAGGGCAAGCTGTGTGATCTCATCATCGGCGATTCGCAGTGGATCGGCGGCTCGGCCGAGAACAAGCACTACGTGAAGCTCAACGACTTCTTCGCCAAGGAAGGCATCAAGATGGATGACTTCCTCCCGGCGACGGTCTACGCCTACTCGACGTGGCCGAAGGGCTCGCCGAACTATTATGCGCTGCCCGCGATGGGCGACGCCCTCGGCTGGACCTACCGGAAGGACTGGTTCTCCCGCCCCGAGCTGCAGGCCGAGTTCAAGCAGAAATACAATCGCGACCTCGCCCCGCCGAAGACCTGGACTGAACTAAAGCAAGTCGCCGAGTTCTTCCAGAACCGCCAGATCGACGGCAAGACCGTGTATGGGGCCGCGATCTTCACCGAGCGCGGCTCGGAGGGCATCACCATGGGCGCTACGGCGGCACTGTATGCCTGGGGTCTGCAGTACGACGATCCGAAGAAGCCCTACGCCATGGCCGGGTTCACCAACTCCAAGGACGCGGTCGAGGCCCTCGAGTTCTACAAGTCGCTCTACAAATGCTGCACGCCGCCAGGCTACACCAACGCCTACATGCAGGAGGGCCTCGACGCCTTCAAGTCGGGACAGGTGGCGATGCAGATGAACTGGTTCGCCTTCTTCCCCGGGCTTTCGAAAGACGAAAAGGTGGGCGGCGACAAGATCGGCTTCTTCGTCAATCCGGCCCAGAAGGTCGAGGCCTCGACGCTCGGGGGTCAGGGCATCTCCGTCGTCTCCTACTCGCCGAACCAGGCGGAGGCGCTTGCTTACATCAAGTGGTTCGCGCAACCCGACGTTCAGAAGAAGTGGTGGTCGCTCGGCGGCTATGCGGTCCACAAGGCCGTCGTCGAGGATCCGAACTTCACCAAGTCCGCCCCCTTCGCGGCCGACTTCCTGAAGGCCATGGGCGGCGTCAAAGACTTCTGGCAGGAGCCAGCCTACGCGCAGCTCCTCCTCGACATGCAGAAGCGCGTGCATGACTATGTGGTCGCCGACAAGGGCACCGCGAAGGAGGCGCTCGATCTCCTCGTGAAGGACTGGCAAAAGACCTTCACTGAGGAAGGCAAGATCTAACGCCACTCGATCAGGCGACACGAGAGGGCCCGCCCGCCTCGTGTCGCCAAGAGTTTCGACCGCAACCGGATTGGCACTGCCATGAACGTCGAGGCGTCCCCGATGCGATTTGCCGAGAAGGTCGCCACCGTCACGCCGGCGGCACCCGCCCGGCGCGTGCGCAGTCTCTCGGACCGGACGATCGCTTGGCTCTTCATCGCGCCGACGATCGTCCTGCTTCTGGCCATCAACGTCTTCCCGTTGATCTGGACGGTCCGCCTCTCATTCACGAACTACCGCGCCAACCGGATGAACGTGCCGCTGCGCGATGTCGGGCTGCAGCATTACAACGACATTCTGACGAGCCCGGATGTGTGGGCGGCCATGCAGGTCACCGCACGGTTCGTAATCGCCACGATCCTGATTCAGACAGTACTCGGCTTCGCCCTTGCCTGGCTCGTCGACAAGAAGTTCCGCGGCCACGGGCTATGGACGACGGTCATCCTCCTGCCAATGATGCTTTCGCCGGCGGTTGTCGGGAATTTCTGGACCTTCCTGTATCAGCCGCAGATCGGCCTGTTCAATTACGTCGTGTCGTTCTTCACCGGCATCCCGCCCTCCTCATTCCAGATGCTGGGCGACCTGACGCTTTCGCCGTGGGCCATCGTGCTCGTCGACACCTGGATGTGGACGCCGTACGTGATGCTCATCTGCCTCGCGGGGCTGCGCTCCATCCCAGATTATATCTATGAGGCCGCCGAGGTCGACCGAGCGTCGAAATGGCGCCAGTTCTGGACGATCACGTTGCCGATGGCGGCGCCCTTCATCATGCTGGCGGTGCTGTTTCGCGCCATCGAGAACTTCAAGATGTTCGACATGGTCAACCTTCTCACCGGCGGCGGGCCGGGCTCGACGACGGAGGTCGCCTCGATTACGCTGAAGCGCGAGGCGTTTGAGAAATGGCGCACCGGCTACTCCTCCGCCTTCGCGATCATTCTGTTCGTCACGGTCTTCGGCCTTGCCAACATCTACGTGAAAGCGCTCAACCGGTTGAAGCAGAGATGAGCGACAACGTCACAGCCCATTCAGTCGTCGAGCCGTCGTCGCTGACGAAGCGCATCGCGGGCATCCTGGTCGTCCTGTACGCGATCATCACCATGGTGCCGCTCGGCTGGATCGTGCTGACGGGCTTCAAGTCGCCCCCGGACTCGATTTCGTACCCGCCGAAGATCGTGTTCGATCCCACCCTCGAGGGCTATTGCAATCTCTTCACCACCCGCTCGCGCCAGACCGCCGAGTATCTGGCAAGCCTCCCGCCGCCGTCGGGGACATGCGAGTCGATCGCGCGCGCCCGGAATTTGGTGGTGGTGTCCGAATCAAAGTTCGTCCCGCGCTTCTGGAACTCCGTCGTCATTGCCTTCGGGTCGACCGCCCTCGCAGTGTTCCTCGGCACCCTCTCGGCCTACGGGTTCTCGCGCTTCCGGGTGCCGCTCAAGGACGACCTGCTGTTCTTCATCCTCTCGACCCGTATGATGCCGCCGATCGCGGTCGCGATCCCGATCTATCTCATGTACCGGGAACTCGGCCTGCAGGATACGAAGCTCGGCATGATCCTGCTCTATACGGCTGTCAATGTATCGTTGGCCGTCTGGCTGCTTAAAGGCTTCATCGACGAGATCCCGCGCGAGTACGAGGAGGCCGCGATGATCGACGGCTACTCGCGTCTGCAGGCCTTCCGCAAGGTGGTCCTGCCGCAGGCTGTGACCGGGATTGCCGCGACCGCGATCTTTTGCCTGATCTTCGCGTGGAACGAGTATGCGTTCGCGGTGCTGCTCACCTCGGGCGAGGCGCAGACCGCGCCGCCCTTCATCCCGATCATCATCGGCGAAGGCGGGCAGGACTGGCCAGCGGTGGCGGCCGGAACCACGCTCTTTCTCGTGCCGATCGTGATCTTCACCGTGCTGCTCCGCAAGCATCTCCTGCGTGGCATCACCTTCGGAGCGGTGCGCAAATGATGCGGGAACCCGCCAGGACCTCGCGGCGCAAGCGCCTCTCCCCGCGCGGCATCGCCGAGGCTGCCGCGACCGTCGTCATCGCACTCGGGGTCGTCATGCTGATGCAGCCCCTCTCGCTCACTCTATACGGCTGGTCCTTCCCAACGACGCTCGTCGGCACGGTGATGTTTCTCATCGGTTCGAAGCTTCCGGAGTAAGGTGATGGCCACGATCGACGTCCGGGACCTCAACAAGACCTTCGGCGAGTTCATCGCGGTTCGAGACTCTTCGTTCACTGTGGATGATGGTCAATTCGTCTGCCTTCTCGGGCCGTCAGGTTGCGGCAAGACGACGACCCTGCGGATGATCGCTGGACTCGAACTCCCGACTTCGGGCTCGATCAACCTTGCCGGTGAGGATGTGACGTACAAACGAGCCTCGGAGCGCGACATCGCCTTCGTATTCCAGCTCTTCGCGCTCTATCCGCACATGAACGTGCGCCGGAACATCGAGTATCCCTTGCGCAACATCGGAATGCCGAAGGCCGACATCGCCAAGCGGGTCGCCGAAGCGGCCCGGATCCTGCGCATCGGCCACCTGCTGGATCGCTCCGTATCCGGCCTTTCCTCGGGCGACCGCCAGCGGGTGGCGCTCGGCCGCGCGATTGTGCGAGAGCCCGCGGCGTTCATGATGGACGAGCCGCTCGGCGCGCTCGACGCGGAGTTCCGGCATCTCATGTGCGGCGAGCTTCGCACACTCCATGACCGGCTCAAGGCGACGACGGTCTATGTCACCCACGACCAGCTCGAGGCCATGTCGATGGCGGATCGCATCGTGGTGATGAACCAGGGTGTGATCGAGCAGTTCGGATCACCGCAGGAGATCTATGACCGGCCGGCGACGCTGTTCGTCGCTGGCTTCATCGGCTCTCCGCCGATGAACTTCATCAACTTCGTGGGAGCGCTGGCCCGCGGCCAACGGGAGATCCGCGTCGGCGACCGCAGCCAGCCGGTGCCGAAACTTCTGGAAGACCGGGCCGACGGCGAGCATGTCCTCGGCGTCCGGCCGGAGCATGTCCGCATCTCGGACGAAGGATGGCTGCGCGGTGAGGTCTACGGGTCGGAATATCTCGGCACGACGCAGATCGTGACCATCCGGACGGCCCGCGGACGGATCCGCGCCAGGTTGCCCGCGGACTCGGTCGTGCCGCGGGGCCGGCAGGTCGGCCTCACGCTGAAGCCCGACAAGCTCTCGATCTTCGACGGGGCCACGGGCCGGGCGATCCGCACGGCCCTGCACGAGGGAGGGCTGCTTCATGGCTAGCGTCGAATTCGTCCGGATCTCGAAGCGCTTCAAGGACGTGGAGGCCGTCGCCGACCTGTCGCTCACCATTGCGGACGGAGAGTTCGTCGTCCTCCTCGGTCCGACCGGCGCCGGCAAAACGACAACCCTGCGCCTCGCTGCCGGCCTTGAACGGGCCGATGTCGGATCGATCCGGATTGGCGGAGTGGATCGAACGAGCGCCGATCCGGCGCTGCGTGATGTCGCCTTCGTGTTCCAGCAATACTCGCTCTATCCGCACCTGTCCGTTTACGACAATCTCGCTTTCCCGCTGCGCTCGCCCTTATGTCGCATGGCTGAGGATGCGATCCGGGCGCGCGTGACGGAGATCGCCCGCCTTCTGCATATCGATGACAAACTGCAGAGCCCGGCGACACGTCTCTCGGGTGGCCAGATGCAGCGCGTCGCCATCGGTCGCGCGCTCGTGCGCCGGCCATCGGCCTACCTCATGGACGAGCCTCTCTCATCCCTTGACGCGAAGCTCCGGGCCGATCTGCGCCTCGAACTCGTCCGGATCCAGCAGGAGCTGGGCGCGACGATCCTCTATGTCACTCACGATCAGATCGAGGCCATGACCATGGCCGACCGCATCGGCGTGATGGAGGCGGGACGGCTCGTCCAGGTCGGGACGCCCCGCGACATCTACGAGAACCCGTCGACGATCCATGTGGCGACACGGCTCGGTCATCCGGTCGTGAACCTCATCCCGCGCGGTCTCATTCCGGACCTGCCCGCGCCGCCTCGAGCTGTGCTGATCGGCGCGCGGACCGAGCATCTGCGCCTCAGCAAGGCGGGCGGGTCCGCGCAGGCATCAAACCTTGTCGGCTCGCTGTCGTGGATCGAGCATCTGGGCGACCAGAACCATCTGCACCTGAAGGTCGGGGACATGGAGCTCGTGACCCTCGCCGACCCGGAGAGCGGGCTGAGCGTCGGGGACCGCGTCTCCGTGGCACTCGCACGCCCTCTGTTCTTCGATGATGCTGGCCAGCGAATCACGGTATGAGGCACACCATGGAACCCGCCTTGCACACGAGCGAACGAGCCGAGTCCGACCTCACCCTTCGGATCGTCCGCGCAGCCGCTGAGGCGGTGATCGGGCATACTGACGAATTGACCGCCCTCGACCAGGCGATCGGCGACGGCGATCACGGGATCAACATGAAGCGCGGCCTTGAGGCTGTGCTAGCCGATCTCCCGCAACTGCGAGGCAAGCCTCTCGGCGAGATGCTGAAGGCTATCGGCATGAAACTGGTCATGAAGGTCGGCGGGGCCTCTGGCCCGCTCTACGGCACGCTGGCGCTCGAACTCGGGAAGCACATGCCTGCGTCTCCCTCGCGCGGCGACTTGGCGGCAGCGTTCGCTGCCGCCATTGAGGCCGTCAAGGCGCGAGGCAAGTCCGATCTGGCCCAGAAGACCATGCTTGACGTTCTCGCGCCCGTTCAGGCGAAGCTCGCCGAGGGCGCGGACCTGTGCGCCATCAAAGCCGAGGCGCTGCGCGCCGCCGAAGCGACAAGGCCGATACAGGCGCTCCGCGGCCGCGCCTCGTTCCTCGGCGAGCGCTCGATCGGCCATGTGGATCCGGGCGCGCGTTCGGCGGCTCTCTTCGTCGCGGCGATCTGCGACACGCTGGAGGGGTGAGGCATGGCGAATGTGGGCATCGTGATCGTCTCCCATTCGCCGAAGGTGGCGGAGGGCGCGTCCGAGATGGTCCGCCAGATGGTGGGCGATACCGTTCCGGTCGCCCATACGGGCGGCAATCTCGATGGAGGCCTGGGCACCTCGGTCGAGGGGATTATGGCTGCAATCGAACGCGCCTGGTCGCCGGCGGGCGTCGCCATTCTGGTTGATCTTGGTGGCGCCGAGACGAACAGCGAAATGGCGGTCGAGATGCTGCCGGAGAATCGGCGCGGCAAAGTTGTGGTCTGCAACGCGCCCATCGTGGAAGGGGCTGTGATCGCCGCCGCGGAATCGTCGGGAGGCTCATCTCTCGAGACCGTCAAGCGCACCGCCGAGGAGTTGAGCCCGTGAGGGTCGGAGTGACGAGATGAACAGGGCCTCGGCCAATATGATGCTCACGAACGCTGTCGGGCTCCATGCGCGCCCATCGGTGAAGCTCACCCAGGTCGCCAAGAGCTTCCGGGCGAATGTCGAGCTCGCGCTCGCTCCGGATGGTCCGTGGTCCGATGCGAAGAGCCCTGTTCAGGTGATGCGGGTCAAGGCCGGGAAGGGCTCGGTCGTCCATGTACGCGCCGAGGGCGAGGATGCGCAGGCCGCGGTCGCGGCCGTCGTCAATCTCGTCGAGCGCAAGTTCGACGAGGAGTGACGACCATGCCTGCCACCCGCCTCGTCGGTCGCCCCGCCGCGCCGGGACTGGCGCGCGGGCCAGTCGCGCTCCTTGATCGGGCCGGCGGCGAACCTCGGGTCACCGGCGACCCGGCATTCGAGGCCGGTGCCTTGCGCACGGCGATCCGGACCGCGATCGAGGCGCTGAACCTTCTCGCCGCAGAGGCCGGCGACGCGGGCGCCGAGATCCTGGGTTTCCAGATCGCCATGCTGGAGGATGACGCTCTCTCGGCCGATGCCTTCGCGGAGATTGCGGCCGGCATCCCGGCGGATCACGCCTGGCGCAGCGCCCTCGACCGAGAGATCGCGGGCTACGCGGCCGCCGACGACGAGTATTTCCGCGCCCGGGCGACCGATCTCGAGGATATGCGGGATCGGGTCCTTGACGCGCTGACGGGGGCTGGTGCCTGCACGATCCCGCCCGGGTCCGTTGTCTTCGCCGACAACGTAACGCCCTCCCGCTTCCTCGCCACCGACTGGACTGGAGGCGCCATCGTCCTCGCCGGCGGGAGTCCGATGAGCCATGTGGCCACCCTGGCGCGAGGGCGCGGCGTGCCGATGGTGGTCGGCGTGAGGATCTCCGCCGATACGCTCGGATCAACCCCATCCGAGGCGATCGTGGACGGCGCGACGGGGCTTGTTTTGGTTGGCCCCGATGCGGCAGACCTAGACGCGTTCCGATCGCTTGAGATGGCGACGGCCGACACCGTGGCCCGTCATGCTGTGTACCGTCTGAAGCCCGCCGTGACTGCAGACGGCACGCCGATCGCCGTACAGGTCAATATCGCCGATCTGGCGGAACTCGACGCGCTTGACCTCGCATCCTGCGACGGCATCGGGCTGGTGCGGACGGAACTCCTGTTCGGCGGCCGCGGGCTGCCCGACGAGGAAAGTCAGGTCGCAATCTACCGGCGCATCGCCGAATGGGCGTCCGGCAAGCCCGTCATCATCCGCACACTGGACGCGGGCGGCGACAAGCCGATCCCGGGTCTGACCGAGAACGGCGAAACGAACCCGTTCCTCGGCCTTCGCGGCGTTCGCCTCACTCTCAAACACCGGGATCTGTTCAGAACACAACTTCGAGCGCTCGCCCGCGCGGCCGCCTATGGAGGCATCGAGATCATGGTACCGATGGTGACAGTCAGGGAGGAACTGTCCGCGTCCCGCGCGCTTCTCGACGAGGCGGTGGCCTCGTTGTCTGCAGAAGGCCTGCCCCATCGACGGCCGCCGCTCGGCATGATGGTTGAGGTGCCCGCGGCCGCCATCGCGATTGATCTCTTCGACGCCGATTTCTTTTCCATCGGCTCGAACGATCTGACCCAATATGTCACGGCTGCGAGCCGCGACCTCGCCTCAGTTGTGTCCCTCGCCGATCCCGCCCATCCGGCGGTGCTGCGCCTCATTGAAGAGGTCGCCGCTCACGGGGCGAGGAGCGGCCGCAAGGTGTCCCTCTGCGGGGATGCCGGGGCCGATCCCCGCATGCTGCCGCTGTTCCTGCGGTGCGGGCTGCGTACCGTCTCCGTCGCGCCGACCCTCTTGGCGACGACGAAGGCCGCGATCGCTGCCATCGACCTCCGGGAAGGCGAGCGATGACGTCTCGCTCGGCCGACAAGGCGACGAAGACCGATGCAGTCGGCGTCTACAAGCAAATTCTGGCGGACCTGCTCGATCGCCGACCGTCCGGGACGCGGCAACGCCTTGCCATCGCGCTCAATAAGAACCGCAGCTTCGTCTCGCAAATCACGAACCCGGTCTATCCGGTGCCGGTGCCGGTGCAGCACCTCTCGGTTATCTTCGAGGTCTGCCACTTCTCGCCCGCGGAGCGGCAGGCCTTCCTGGACGCCTATCACGCCGCCCATCCGCGCCGCCTGGTGACGGTCGGGCACGGGCCGGCCACCCGGCGTATCGCTATCGATGTTCCGGACCTCGGCAATGCGAAACGCAATCGCGCCCTCGAAGACCTGATGGAAGAGATGGCCCGGCGCATCGCCCACATCATTCACACCTCAGAGCGGAGGGAGTCATGAAGAAGTTCGTCAACGATGTCCATACGGTCCTGTCCGAAAGCCTCGATGGGTTCGCTGCCGCTCATGCGGACATCGTTGTCCTCGGGCCTGAGCGGAAGTTCGTCAGGCGCCGCTCCCTCACGCCCGGCAAGGTTGCGCTGATCTCGGGCGGCGGGTCGGGCCACGAACCGCTTCATTCTGGCTTCGTCGGACTTGGTATGCTCGACGCGGCGTGCCCCGGCCAGGTATTCACCTCGCCGACGCCGGACCAGATGCTGGAAGCCGCCGAGGCTGTCGACGCCGGCGCTGGATGCCTCTTCATCGTCAAAAACTACGAAGGCGACGTGATGAACTTCGAGATGGCCGTCGAGATGGCGGGCCGCGAGGTTCTGACCGTCGTCACAGATGATGACGTCGCGGTCGAGAACTCCCTCTACACGACTGGCCGGCGCGGCGTCGCCGGCACCCTCGTCGTCGAGAAAATGATCGGCGCAGCCGCCGAGTCGAAGGCAGGTCTCGCGGAGCTCCAGAATCTTGGACAGCAGGTCAATAGCCAAACCCGCTCGATGGGCGTTGCACTGACATCCTGCACTGTACCGGCGGCCGGAAAGCCGACTTTCGAGATTTCAGACGACGAGATGGAATTTGGCGTCGGGATCCACGGTGAGCCGGGTCGGCGCCGTATTCGCCTCGAAAAGGCGGATCAGATCGCTGAGGACTTGATGGCGCCGATCCTGGCGGATCTTACGATCAGACCGGGCACCCCGATCCTCCTCTTCGTGAACGGCTTCGGCGGCACGCCCGCGATGGAGCTTTACCTGATGTTCAACAGCGCGAAGCGCCTCCTCGACGACGCCGGCGCAATCCTCGCTCGCTCGCTCGTCGGCCCCTATGTGACCTCGCTCGACATGGCCGGTTGTTCCCTCACCGTGACAGTGCTGGATGATACATTGATTCGGCTTTGGGATCAGCCAGTGCACACGGCCGCGCTGCGATGGGGCGCGTGACCACGCCGCATCGGTGCCGAGTGCATCGTCTGGACTTGCTTCGGATTAGATACTGCTGGAGAGTGGGTTGGAGCGGTTGAGGCGGGGTCAGCGTTCAGGCTGTGGGGGGCTTGTGTCCAGACCTGGAGAGTTCCATGTCGCTCTGCCCGACTTTGAGGGCGCCCGCACGATTGGCCCAGCAATGATCTGCACCGGCAAATTGAGATCCATGACCATCCGCCACACGGTACTGTCATATCTGGACGCTCCCTGCCGGCAAGGGCTTTGTTGAACGTGGGTGCAAGTGGTCGCGGCAGTCATATCTACGGCCTGTGAGTGCGGCTCGTGTGGCCGCGGGCCCTGATGTAAGTCCGCAGATCAGCTCCCTTACAACTTGGCGAGCTCGAAGCTCTGACAGGAGCCCGGGTTTGCCTGATCCCGGCGGACGCTCCCTCTCCTTGTGGCCCTCTTCATGACGACCACCCTTTGGCACTTTGATGCCGGTGAGCAGGGAGCGTCCACTCCATCAAGTTGATTCCGAATGACAAAGCTGACGCTGGCAAGGCCGTCAGGTCAACCCAAAAGGGTCGCTCCTGTCGCATCGCGCCACGTGGCGAAGGCGCAATCGCGGGCAATGCGGTACTCACTGGCGGAAAGGCAGTGTCGGCGGAGTCGGAAATGATTGTGGATCGCGGTGTGGGTGGAGAGGAACTATTGCACATGCCCGGCTGACGTGAACCGCCTCATTTGATGCTCACACCATCGGGTCGGTTGACGTGACACCTCGGATGTGGGTCGTGGCCTTGGCGCCGCTGGCTTTCATCTTCTTCTTCTCGTTCCGGATGGACCGGATGTCGGCGGCTGCGGCCCGCGGCACCTTCTTCGCCTT
>NZ_JAERQD010000053.1 GCF_016735695.1 Microvirga zambiensis WSM3693
GTTATTTCATTATAATGGCCTGTTGAAGGCTCCCCCCGCGAGTAAGCCAGCCAGGATTGAATATGGTCTTGAGGACCGCATAAATGGGAGCCGGGGCCGGCTCACGATACGACATGGCTTCACGGAAGACGCTCAATGCGAAGAACCTTGAGGTCCTTGTAGCCGAGTGCCTAGTTGAGTTGCTGATCGAGATCAGCCAGGCAATGCGCATGCCCTTCCATGAGTTTCGATGCAGCATTTAATCGATCGCAGTAAGCAGCCTCATTGGTTAAAGATCGTTAGCATGCTTGCGTGTGCGAAGTATGTTTGTGCCATACATTCACTTGGTAGTTTCCTGACCCAAGTGATAGCGTGACCGTGTGAATGTCTTGATCATCTGCGATCTCTCGATTGTTGAGGAAAATACGAGCGCCTACGTCCCGGAACAGGATGATATTGGCAGTTGTATTCGCAGGAATGGAGAACTCGTACGAAATCCCTTCAGGATGCCGGCGCCAAGCTGCACGGATCGGCCCACGAGGTGAGCCAAATTCAGCACTGCACCATTCGATACCTTTGCCAAGGATAGGACTTAACGAAAATTTTTTGAAAGCGCCGGCCTGTCCTGCCGTTCCGATTCCAGCCATACTGCCATAGAGCCACTCGCCAACAGCGCCGAACGCATAATGGTTGAAGGAATTCATGCTTGGCGTCTGAAAGCCACGGTCTTTTGTCCAGCCATCCCACCGCTCCCAAACTGTGGTCGCTCCATTCACGATCGAATAGCCCCAGGACGGGTAGGTCGTATCGAGCACGAGATGATAGGCCAGATCCGGACGTCCATACGCGGTCAGGATTGGGCAGAGATGCCGCACGCCGATGAAGCCCGTTGTGAGATGCCAATCATGGGCTTCCAAATCAGCAACTAAGTGGCTGAATGCCGCCTCCTCAAGCTCGGTGGGAAACATCCCTGTGTAGAGGCCAAGGAGATACGCAGTTTGTGTTCCGCCCTGAACGCGTCCGGCGGCATCAATGAAGGCTCGCTGAAAGGACGAGCGGATCTTCTCATGCAAACGTGTGTATTCCGCGAAATCTTCGGCGCGCCCCAAGATCTCGGCCGTCTTCGCCATCACCTGCGCGGTTAGTGCATAATAGGCTGTGGCGAGGACAGGCTTCGATGCGGTTCCATCGAGGGAGAGCCAATCGCCATAATTGAGGTTAAGCTCATGTAGACGCAGTCCCTCAGGATTGGCGCGGCCGACATAATCCATCCACCGACGCATCGAGGCGTAGTGGTCGCGAAGGATGCGGACGTCGCCGTAGCGTTCGTAGTGCCAGAACGGCACCAACACGCCGGCATCGCCCCATGCGGGCGCTCCATTTCGATCAGAGCAGATTCGGGGAGCGACATCAGGGAAAGCCCCCTCCTTGCTCTGGGCGTCCTGAACGTCAATGAGCCATTTCCGATAAAAGGCCGAGACATCGGCCAGATAGGCTGCTGTGTGGAAGAAGACCTGAGCATCGGCGGTCCACCCCAGACGCTCGTCCCGTTGCGGGCAGTCGGTAGGAACGGCAAGAAAGTTACCACGCTGTGACCATGCAATGTTGGCATGAAGCCGGTTGATAATCTCGCTTGAGGTTTCAAACGAAATGGTACGCCTCAGGTCGTTGCCGAGGACGCGTGCAACCGCCGCATGAAGACTCGGTTGGGATGGCAAGCCGCTGACAGCGGCATAGCGAAAGCCATGGAAGGTAAACTGCGGCTCGTACAGTTCCTCACTCTCACCGGACGCCACATAAATGTCGTGAGCAGGCGCGCTTCGCAAATTCGCGGTGTAGAGTGAGCCATCCGGGTTCAACGCCTCGGCATGCCTGATGGAAACCGTTGTCCCGCGTGGCGCTGCAACGCGCAGGCGCACTCGACCAACGATGTTCTGGCCAAAGTCGAACACCCAACTTCCGTCGGGCGCCGCCCGAACTGCAACAGCCGGAATTTCCATCTGGACACGGATAGGCTCTTCTCGTTGCGCCTCCAGCTTGGCGGGTGTTCCCCGGCCGGCACCGCAAGGACGCCAGCCGCTCGCTAGGAACCCAGGCCGGTCCCAACCTGGTGCCGCAAGGGTCGCGTCGCACTTCTCACCTTTAAGGAAGTCGGAGTAGACCAGCGCTCCGCGGCCAGCCTGCCAGTGCGGGCCAGTCCCGATTGCTTCTACCTCACCATCTTCGTAGACAATCCGAAGGAATGCGAGAAACTCGGGCTTGCTGCCATAATGAGCCGCAGGTTTGCGCCTGTTGTAGCCGACATAGCCGCTGTACCAGCCATCGCTTATGAGAGCAGCGAGAACATTGTCGCCGAGCACGAGGTTGCTTGTGATGTCGAAGGTCTGATAGGAGAGACGCTTGGCGTAGTCAGTCCATCCTGGTGCGAATTCATGATCGCCAACCGTGCCGCCATTGAGGCTGGCTTTGTACACGCCGAGGGCCGTCGCATAAAGACGCGCGGACGCAACCGGCCGGCGGATCGTAAAGGAGCACCTCAGATAAAGACACGGATCGAGGCTGAACTCATTATCGTAGGTAGTGCCCGCTGGTGGAAGCTTCCCTTCCGGACCTACATCCGGCACCCTGATCCAAGTGGCTGGCCACGATCCGCCCCTAAGGCCTGTCTCGAACCACGCGATCTGTGCCGCAGCGGAATGTGAGCCGTTTTCATCCCAAAGCTCAACCGTCCAGTAGTACCGGGTGAAGGGGGAAAGGGGCCTACCCCTATAAACGATGTGGAGACTTTCGTCGCTCTCGATGCGCCCCGTATCCCAATGGGTTCCGAGACCCTCCGCGACCGTTTGCCGGTCGTCGGAAACGATGATCCGGTAGGCAGACTGTAAACGGTTATATCCAGTTCCTACGACTTGCCAGCTGAACCCAGGATGGGGCTCGTCCATACCTAAAGGGTTCACGAGCATCTCGCAGGTGAGATGCTCAGCTCTAAGACTCGCCGCCTGGCTCTCGTCAACGTATTTCGACAGAAGCTGAGACGCACCAGGCATCACTGAATCGGACATGCTGGCTCCGGAATGGAGGAACCGCCCAAGTGTGGGCCAGTCCCCCTTCAATGTGCCGTTTTTCGGGAGGTGATCGGCATACGCTGCTCAGCGGCGGCTAAGCACTGAGGTGGCCTCGCGCATGAACGACTTCGCCGCTTCAGTCGGGCTGAGCCGACCAAAGCCGACCTGCTCATTCGTTCGGCGAAGCAGCAACGAGACTTCCCCTGAGCCATTCGGCGGCGGCGGCGGTGTCGGCGCAGCACGCTGGGATACCAGCGAGATGTAGTCGACCATGGAGCGGCTCGTCTCATCCAGCCGCTCGAGCAGCGCCTGGCGCACGGCGGCAGACCCGGGTGGTCCTCGCTCGACGCCGAGCGCGGCCGCCGCGTCGGGATCATGGGTGAAGAAGTTGATGAAATCTCCCGCCAATGTGGGGTTCTTTGATCCGGCATAGATAGAGAAGAATTGTGAGGGTCGGAGTGCTTGGCCAGGCTTGGCCTGCGGGCCACCACTGGGCGCGGTGGTGATGCCCAGCTTCCCTTTATTCACCGCCTGAAAGCCAACCAACTGGTTCGCCACGGCATAGGCGACTGCCGCCTTGCCCAAGGTCAGCGCCATGGACTCGATCGTCTGCTTGTTTAAGGCCTGGATATCCGGGGTCACGCACGCCCCGCTTTTCCGCAAGCCATCCCAATAGGCGAACCAATCGGCCAGGTCGGGCTCCTGGAATCCGAGTTGTCCGTCAGGGGTGTAAAGCAAGCCGCCGCGCTGGGTAACCCAGACCTCGAGCACGTAGTCGCCGCCACCCTCATCGGGCAGTCCGTAATAGCCCTGCATTCCCGCAGCATTGGCGGCCTTGGTGATGGCAAGGCCAATCTCACTCTGTTGCTCCCACGTGGTCGCGGGTGTCGGCGGCGCGATTCCGAATTTCTGGAACGCTGTTTCATCGTAGATCAGGGCAAGGGCACTCAGACCCAGAGGTACGGCATAGAGCTTCCCGTCAACCCGCCCTGTATCGAGAGCGGCTGGCGCAAAGTCGGACACGTTGAGCGTGGAGCCAATCATGTCGTCGAGCGGACGCAAGGCGCCGCGTCGGGCGAAATCGTGCAGGAAGCGGTATTCGGTCTGAATGACATCCGGAGCGTTGCGGCCCGCCACCTGTGTGGCCAACTTCGCCTGATAGCTGTCGAATCCGAGGAACTCACCGCTGATCGAGACGCCTGGCCGGGCGGCCTCGAACAGCTTCGCGACCTTGTTGGTCCGATCCGCCCGATCCTGGCTGCCCCACCAGAAGAGCCGCATAGCCTTGTCCTGAGCCGCTGCCGGCAGCCACTGTGCGCTCGATCCCAGTACGAGACCGGCTGTCCCGGCCAGCAGATGACGTCGCGAAATATTAGGCATAACTCCTCCCAAAGCCGCCACCGGCACAAAATTGATTATGCGTGCAAAGTTAAATACCTTAAGTTTAGTGCCGTCAAGCGCTTCAAGGGGCTTTAAGGGCAAGCTCAAGATCGGAGCGAGCTGCAGTAGTCGCTCTTGACATGAGCCTAAGCCTTCATCTCAGATAGGACTGCCGCATGAGGGGGGCTTCAGACTGCGAGACCTGGAGCTTAGACCTTGACCATATCAACATTCTGAACTTTGTCGGAAAAATACATGTCGGACTTCGCCTTACGGGGCCTTGAGATCCATAGCTCACGCCTCTGGCAGATGGCTCAAATCGACCGGACCTTGGACTTCATGACAAGGACGGGCCTCAACGCCCTCATCTTCCACCAGAACGACATCATCGATGAGTTGGTGTTGCCCTCACAGTACTTCGACGAGGCGCAGATGCTCGCCCGCTGGCCCATCCGTTTCGCCCGCCTGTGGGACAATCGCATCTATATGAACCAAGTGGTTCGAAAGGCCGGTGAGCGCGGCATCCGCATCTTCTTTCAGACCAAAGAAATATGGTATCCCGAGCCCCTGCTCGAGACCCACCCAGAACTGCGCAACCCGGACGGATCGATCTGCCCGACGAACCCCTTCTGGTGGCAGTTCGTCTCCGATAAGATGCGTGACGTCATCGCCCACGTTCCCGGCTTTGCTGGCGTCATCGTAAGCCCCGGCACGCGCGAAAGCCGGGTGTCGATCTCGGCCAACGCCTGCACCTGCGAACGCTGCCGGCGAACCGACCCAACCACATGGTATCGGGATCTGCTCGCCACGATGCATGCGCCCCTAGCCGAAGGCGGCAAGACCCTGGCCGTCCGCGATTTTTCCTGGACTCTGGAGCAGCAGAGCCAGATCGTCGATGGCGCTTCCCTGGTGTCGCGCGACATCACCATCCAGCTCAAGAACACACCACATGACTTCTATCCGACCTTCCCGCACAATCCCCGCATCGGACACTGCAACGGCCATCCGCAATGGCTCGAATACGATACCTGGGGCCAGTTCTATGGCCTTGGCATCTTTCCGGTCAGCGTTGCCGAGGACATCAAGGCGCGCCTCACCCATGCTAAGGACAAGGGCGTATCTGGTGTCATCTTCCGCACGGATTGGGAGATCATCCTCGACCAAAGTGTCTTCAACAGCTGCAATCTGGTGAATCTGGTCGCCGGCGCTATGCTGGCGGAGGACATCGGCACACCATTGGAAACCATCTATCGCATCTGGCTCGGCATCGGGGTTATGACTCCGTATCTGTCAGGGTCCTACCTGCAGCAGCCGGTCCGGCCGACAGCTCCAGATGCGCACATACGTTGGGCAGCCTATTTCTCACAGGCATGGAAGGTGATCGAGAAGGGTATCTACGCGCGCGGACATGTGTTTCATGAGAACTCCATGTTTCCCGACACGGCGGAGAAACCCTATTTCTACATGGTCGATTTCCATGGCCGCGATGATTGGGAGCCCGGGGCCTCTGCTCTCGTTATCCCAACCGACGAGAACCTGCCACTGCTTCTCGGTGAGAAGGATGATGCCGTCGCGCTGGTCAGGGCCTTGGAGTCGACTCTCGACATCCCCACCATGGGCTTGCCTGAGGACATGGCGCAGGATCTGCAGGATATGCTCGCCCTGTTCGAGCTATATATCCGAACCTTCAAAACCATCGCCGAAGCGGTTTTCCTCGTGTACCGCGCTCGGCATGGCCTCGATGCGACCGCAGCATCACAGGCGCTCGACACGCTGCCTGCGCTGACTGCCTTGCGGGACGAGGTCGAGACAGTTCTGGCGTCCCGTGAGCACCCTCACCTGGTCTTGGAGATGATGGACCCGCAGCGTTTGACCGATCTGATCTCCGACATCCGAGAGCGCTGCGCCTGAGGCAGCCATACGGAGGAGGCCCTTGGGCTCCCTGGACCTCGGGCTGACGCCTGCTAGGATGAGGGTGAGCCTGAAGAGAGCGTTAGCAAAGGAGCGCCACGTGTCGACCAAAGCGTCAGCCCAGCTACGCCGTCCTAACCTCGTTGTCTACGAAGCGATCAAGGACATCCTGCGCTCGAAAGCTCCTGAAGCGGATATTAGCATCTCTGTCGCTGCCGTAGCCAATCACTTCGAGATCAGCCGACCTCCGGTACAGCGCTCGCTCAATCGGCTGGTCGGGGAAGGCGAGCTCCAGATCGGCGCCAGTGGAAAATATGTTCGCCCGGCCCTTCGCAAAATCAGCAGCGCTCCCGCAGTCCTCTCGATCGACGCAATCCTCGGAGATGTTCCTGATCAACTTTTGCGCGAAGCACAGGAGCGCTCCTCCTGGCAAAAGCTCTATATGGATGTGGAGCGAGCTATCGTCGGCGTTTTGCCCTTTGGTTCATACAAGCTAATCGAATCCAATCTGGCGGAGTTCTATGGCGTCAGCCGGACAGTGAGCAACCAGGTCCTGCTATTGCTGGAGGCACGCGGCTTTATCACGCGCGGGCCAAAAGGGCGCTGGCGTGTCGATCAACTCACGCAGCGGCAACTGATGGACATCTATCAGCTGCGGCGGCTATTGGAGCCCGTAGCGCTTCTTGAGTCGGCACCGGCCCTGACACCGGAATTCATCGAAACCGCTCTTCAGCGCTTGGAAGAAGCAGAGCGCGCAGGTGGCAACTTACATCCAGATGAGTTGCAAAGGCTGGAACATGACCTCCATGTGACCTGCCTGACAAATTGCCTAAACAAGCCTCTCCTCACGGTTATCGAGCACTCGCAGGCGTTGCAGATCGCAGCCATGAAGTTCCCCAACTCATCCATCGACGGAGCGCATAGAACGGACTACATTCGCGAGCATCGTCTCGTCTTCAACGCCCTTGCAGGCGGTGCCCACGATGCGGCAGCTGAAGCACTCATCTATCACCTACAGAGATCTGAAGCACGCGCCTCCCATTGGCTTGACGTGGCTGAACATATCGTGCCCCCGGAGTTACCCACGTTCCTGTCACCGATCTTGTCTTGATGATCGCCCCGAAAGCGTTGCAATACAGAATAGCATCAACTGATGTAATGAACTTTATAGCTTCGATTGACGTATCAGCGTTCCATAATGCTCATTATGCGAAATGTTATATTATAACGATATTTTGAGGGACGCCCTTACCGCTTCAGAGCACTCGCCTTCAGCTTCGGATCCGTAATCCGGGCCAGATTGCGGTCATGCTCCTCGACAATCCGCTGCGCCTTGGCCGTGAGCGTCCGGCTGCTTTCAGCCGCTTTCGCCCGCACCCGTTCAACGAAGCTCGGGTCGAGCGTGTTGCGTTGGCCAGTCGAGCCTGAGGATCTGGCGGCGGCTGCGCCACGAAGGATTTTCACGCCCATGAATAACCAAGCCTTGCTAACGCTTAAGCGGTTCCTCAAATATGGTGTTGATTCCCTCAGAGAGCAAGTTGATGACGCTCTCGAGGTCTGGGGCCTCTGCGGCCACCTGCTCGTCGCCCTCCACGACAATGACAAAGGCAGGCTCATCCTGCTCGGCTGTGAACACCGGAACGCACAGCGACCATGCGAGTTCCGGCCATATCAGGCGTCGGCGCTGCCGGTTCGCTGGACCTGGAAGGATCTCGGTACCTTCCGCATCGTAAAGCAATCCGGCCACCTGGGCGATTTCTGTAAAGGTGGGCTCTCGGCCCAACCAGGTTCGGCCGGCAAGCGAACCTTCCATCGGCAACAGCATCGCCTCATCGGTATGCTCCTCGTAGCCGATCCCATGCCGGAGCCTGAGCGAGCGGTACAACCCGGCTTCTTTGATAGCGAGGGCAACCCGTATACGGCCGGCCAAAGCCCCCGAGGCGAAAATCCTTTCCTGCTCCTCCAGCACGGCACGGGTGAGCACATACGCATCCCTGGTGGCCTCTCGAAGAACACCTGGTCCCTCCAGAAGCCGCTGCACAATGCGGGCTCGAGCATAGTCCGTTGCTTCCGCGACCGCCTTCAAAGCGGCATCCGCGCCGATATCGAAATCCAACACCTTCAGCTGGGTTTCCATCGGAACCACTTCGAGCCGGCCGACAGCACGTTTGTTCAAAACAGAGGAGCCGAAGATCGCCGTTTTCACGGCAGCTCCGAGCCATCCCGTCGGAGAAACCGGAGCGTTCGAGGTTGTGTCGATGATCTCGACGGCAATCGTCAGGGCGTCGGGATCGAGAGCACGCTCCTCGTCGAAGGGCCACGCCGGCAAATTCGACACGAGGCCACCATCCAGAAACACGGACGATCCAAACTTGAAGGGGCGGAATATCACGGGAAGGCAAATTGAGGCCGCCACAGCATCGGCAACCAAGATGTCCGGTGTTTGCTCGGGTGAGAACAGCCTGAGCTGACGTGCATTCAGGTCGGTGGCAACTATCTTCAAGGTTGGCCGGCCATCAACGCCGAAATCGGAGAACCGAACATCACGCCCCGATTCAGTGGGAAAAACTCGCTCCTGCAACAGCTTCCGCAAGGCGTCCCGAAAGATATGTACACTCGACAGTCCGCTGAGCAGCCAGAGGCCTCCAATCACACCGACGATGATCCAAACGGCTACTGCGAGCGCTACAGCCCATTTGCCGTAATCGTGGGCGACGACCACAGAGCCAAACAGGGCGAGAAGCAGCAAGCTGACTGATGCAATCCGGCGCCAGCCGGAGAAGGCTACCGCTGCAGAACGTAAAGCAGCAATCCGTGCCCACCCTCCCCGGCCGAAAATGTCGGTTGCCGCTCGGAACTTCGGACCAAGCAATGGAAGCAGTGTTGTGCCACGGATGGGATCTGCCATGTCATCGGCATGCATCCCGGTCGCTCGCAGGGCTGCAACGATAGCACCTGCTGACGTGCCGGCGAGACCAGTGATATTCGCTCCATACTCCTCGAGCGCCTTCAGGGCGCCGATGTGGACAAGTCCTTTTGCGCCTCCCCCTTCGAATGCGACGAACACACGATCAACAGTCCCGTCTTCGGCAGGCTTGCTCTCCTGGATCATCAATCTTTCGCCTCAGCCTCGTCATACCGCGCTTCAGTAGGTTTGACCGCCGGTAGCTAGCAGACTCAGGTAAAGACAGTACTGAGAACAGTCATATGCTCGGCAGTGTTGCTAGGTTGATGTAAGGAGGATTGGCGAAATTTCTGGAACTGCGGTCGCATTTGCCTGGTTAGGCCGCTTTGCTAATCGGGTAATCTGGAGCTAGCAGGAACTCGTACGGTCCGACGCGATCTGCGGCCGCTTCGAGCCGGCTGCAAAAGCGCAGATGCGCATCCTTGAGAAGGCGCCGGCCTCTTGCGCTGGGCTGCGAGAGCCTGGTGTTCTCCCCAACCAGTGCTACCGCCGCGGCGTACAGGTCATCGGCGGCAGCCGCAATCCCAGGGTTCCGCTCAAACAGGCGCAGAGCTCGAACCAAATGTAAGCCGAGATCACGCAAGTCGGTACCACAGCCACCCTGCTCGATCTCCCTTAAGACGGGTGCAATCGACGCAAGCTTCTCATCAACTGCGTCCGTGAGAATCTTGAACATCTTCCTCTCGCCTTATGGGAAATAACTCTAGGGCCGCCTCGGAGCACGAGAGGAGAATGTGCGATTATGGTTAACGAGCGATTACCTAGCCAGAGCAACTGGTGCGCCACACCTCGATTGGGTGCACTTGCGAAAACCGCAGAGCCTTTGGAGTGCCACGGACCGTAACCGACTCAGGGCTTGCATCTGAAGCAACCAACTTAAGCCGCCGCTAACCCGAGACATCGGATCTTGAACGAGTATCGCTGTGCAAGAACAAATGTTGCTGGGATCAGCAGTCGATCGATTACATGGCTTCATCGACCTGAGCCTTTCGAAGGAAATCCAAGCGACTAACTCGGGTTTCCCGTAGGAGCTTTCGGAAGAGTAATCTCGATTTGCCTTTGGCCCACGGTAGTTCAGCACAGGTCAGAAGCGTGGACTTGGCTGCCGCAAAAGACCCCAAGCGAGGCACATTCCAGCCCAGATTGCTTAGGAGCATGAGAGAACCTTGGAGATTCTCATGACGCATTTGGACGATCAGATTGCGAAGCACATTCAAGAAATGGTCCGTAGGGCCACGCGGAAATTAGGCGAACATCAAGAGCTGCTATCGAAGCCTGATACGCTCAATCGAATTGTCCAAGGTCTCAGGCGAGGTCCCAACTATTTCTACGACCTAATACCACCCCGACACCTTCCTCCGCGAGATGACCGCTCAGAGACTTGAGCATCAATTGCTCAAGTAGCCTTCGCCGTCCGTGAGCTCGAAGTCGGTATGGGTTCCAAACCTGCCCTCCCGTCGGCGTTTGCCATTTTATTGCCAAGGTTTAGGGCAAAGGTCCCCGCATTGCACAAGTAAGTAGTTTTATATCATCAATGCATTAATTAGCTGTCGGCATACCAGCCGCAATCCTGATCATATCGGGTGGGGTAACTCCTCAGGTGTGTTGATGTGATCCGCTTTAAGGACAACAATCTCAATGACCTTAGGCGGCATAGGTATTTAGGGGCGTGCCATGGATACATTGTCATTATTGATTGTTGCCTTTGCGTCGGTCCTTGTTTCCCTCGTAGCCTATCTCGGCATAAGTGACTACATCCACCCTGTTTCAGACCTGAAATTCAGAGGGATTTACGCACGTAGGACGCCGAGGCGGTACCGTTGATCTTTCTCAACAGCGTTTTTACTCGCGCTCTTCCACTAGATGCGGCCTAGGCATAAGGAAAAGGGCGGTCATCTAATGCCCCGTTAGAAGGCATAGGAAGTTCCCCAAAGGCTTCGCCCATCACCGTCGGCTTAGCCACACCGCGATCAATCGCATGTCCTGCTGTCCGCGCTCCTAGGGTCGTTATCCTGGTGTGAATCCTCGCGTCTGAAGCAGTTGGCTCACACGCGAGGGTTTCCTCTCAGATCAATCGCAGCGACGAACCCGTCGAACTTCAACGCGGCCCCAACGATCCGTTTCTTCAATCGTGACATCCCGGCAGCGCTCTTCGTAACGGCCGTAACGTCGATCTTCACGTCGAGCATCTCGCCTGCCCTGCTCATAGGCCCGTTCGGCCTCTTGGCGCTGACGCCAACGCTCACGGCGCTCACGCTCCTCCTGCTGAGGATCACGAACACCCACCTGAGGGCGACCATCTGGGCCAATGCCGAATTGAAGCGTTGGCTGAGCAAAAGAAGGCGTTGCCATAACGAGACCAGAGCCAACTATAATCGTCGCCAGAGAAGCAAATTTTCTCATATATTCGATCCCTTGAAAATCATTCTGTAACGCTAATACTTACACGTTGTTCCACCATTTGGCGCCGAACACGCTTTATATGCTGATCTTGGTCCTTCTTCCCTCCTTCCTGGGGCATTGTTCTTCCAGATGCCTGATACGGGAGAGAGGGAAGAGGATCAAAACCGTGGCGTGACGACCTGCTGAAGATGCTGGACCGGGTCTGTTTGTTAGGAAAGCTCATGCTGTGGGGCAATGCTAATCCGACGCGCACCGATACCTGCCTTAGACGTCAGAAGGCGGGCCCGAACGGACGGCTTCGCCTGCCGTTAGTCTTGTATGAGCCACATGGCCCGAACAAGACGATGGAGGAAGACATGCTTAGTAAGCATCTCGCATTAGCTTTTCTCGGCACGGTCTTGGCGGCGGCTCCTGCCCTGGCGCAAACCAACCAGCCCGCAGGTACAATGCCAGCACCTTCGGCGGGTGACAGTAGTTTCGGCGCGAAAGAACCGGTGCGCATGGACACCGGGAACTGGATGACCCAGGAGCAATCGGGGCAGTGGCGAGCCTCCAGGCTCGAGGGCTTGGATGTCTACAACGACAACAACGAGAAGATCGGGGACATTAGCGAACTCCTGGTGGACAGCAGCGGCAAGATACAGGCCGTAATCGTCGGTGTCGGAGGGTTCCTGGGCATCGGTGAACGCGATGTGGCAATCCCATTCGAGCAGATCAGGCTCGTGAACGAGCCGCGTGCTGTCGCAACCACAGGCACCGATCCGAATGCTTCGATACCGCCGAGGGCGACGGCCACGGCTCCGGGACCGGCCAGCCCGGCCGCGCCATCGACCACCGGCACGGTGGCCATGGATCGGCCTGGCGATGCGGCTGCTCGCGCGACACCGGATCATGCGGTGCTAACGACAAGCATGACCAAGGATCAGTTGAAGGCGGCTCCCGAGTTCAAATACACTCGGTAGGATGATGGATCGTGACGAAGGGGCCATATGCCCCCTTCGGCTTCTTCTGCAGCCGGATTCAAGGTGACGCAAAAGCCATCGATCAAATTCCCGATGTGCCGTGCGATGGATGAGGCCGTTTCATCCTACTGCGCTACACAGCCGAATACATTTGCAGTCTCTTTGTTCTGACCGGAGCTATTCTGGCAGCCGGGAGTCGCCCGACACGTTTCGTGATAAGGATGGTGCATTCTTGACAGGCTTTGATACGACGAAGCTCGCCGGCAACCTGACGAGGTCAATATGGAACGACCCGCTGTCAAACGCGCTCGCGGCGTTGGGAGAATCGGAACCGGAAGGAGATGGAAAAATTCAGGGCAAGGTCCCAATGTCGAAAATTACGACTTTCTGCCCGCTATCCACAGTCTTATAAAAAGATAGTTAACGCACTCTCGTCCCATCTCTATTGCTACTGAAGCAGTGATTTGGAGGCGGCCATGGGAAGCAGCGTCGAAGGCGGGAGACGAGTTTCCATGATGTCGGACGAAGAACTTTTGCGTGCCATCAGCGAGGATCTCCGAAGTTTATATACCGACATCATTCGCCAGCCCCTGCCTACGAAGATTGAAGCTGCTTTGGTTCGCATAGAGGGTGCTCAACGCGAGGTTAGGAATCTGACTCGGCCAGGGTCACACTGGGCAAGTTTACCTGAGCTTTAAGTACCAGCCAGAACGGCAAACGCTGTTATGAGGGAGATGGCAACGACGCCATAGTCAGCCCAGGTGCGCCACTGCGCCTGGGTATGAAAATTCACTTCACCGAGCATTCGCCACCCTCCTCTCTGGCTTTTCCACGCAAATCAATGTTCCCTTATTGTTCTCCATCCATCAACTTGGGTCAAGTCATCGAGGACAACTTTCACAAGGCTGAGTGTCGCTAGAGCATCGGACTCGAAAGTGGACCTGCTTTTGGGCCAATCCGATGCTCATCCCCATTCAGCAGCGCCTGATTGGGGCGGATATGTCGGGGGCCTCCCCCACTCGTAACTCAGTAGAATTGATCGTCGTCCGTTGGACCACATAAATGGGTGCAAGCACGCGCTCGGGATGCGACATGGCTTCACGCAAAACTCTGAATGCGAAGAATCTTGCGGGGCTCGGCGCTGAGCGACTGGCTGAGTTGCTGATCGAGATCAGCCGCGGCAATGCGGCGGCCCAACGCCGCCTGCGGCTGGAACTGGCCGCCGCCGCCAGCCCTGCCGATATGGCGCAGGAGATCCGTAAGCGCCTGACAGCTATTTCCAGATCCCGCTCCTTCGTCGATTGGCACCAGCGCAAGGCCCTTGCTGCAGATCTTGAGACCCAGAAACAGGCGATTGCCCAGGTAGCCAAAGTCGATGCCGCTGAAGCACTAGATCTCCTTTGGCGCTTCATGGCACTGGCCAATTCGATCTTCAATCGATGTGATGACAGCAGCGGAAGCGTGTTGGCCGTCTTTCAGGCCGCATGTAATGATCTTGGTGACATTGCCAAATCAGCGAATGTCGCTCCCAACGTGCTCGCCGAGCAGACTTACCGCGCTTTGACCGAGAACGAGTTTGGTCAGTATGACCGCTTGATCGCAGTTCTGGCTCCAGCCCTCGGCCCGACGGGCCTCGACCACCTCAAGCAACTCATCCTCAAGCTGTCGCACGAACCCCTGCCGAAACCACGAGATGAAGACCGGAAAGTCATTGGTTGGAGTTCGCGCGGCGCCATTTACGCCGACGATCTGGCCGAGAGCCATCGCAAGAGCGTTGTGCGACTGGCGCTCGAGGCAATCGCTGATGCGCAAGGAGATGTGAACGCCTTTATCGCACAGCAAGGTGAGAAGGCACGGCGCGTTCCGAGTGTTGCCGTCGAGATCGCCCAACGGCTCCTGGCTGCCGGTCGCGCCGAGGAGGCCTGGACTGCGATCAATGCCGTCGATCAGGATCGACCCGGCTGGGTTCCCGTCGAGTGGGAGCAGGCCCGACTTGAGGTTCTCGAGACCCTCGGACGCGCCGATGAGGCGCAGGCGTTTCGCTGGGCCAGCTTCGAGCGCTCACTCAACCCGGAGCATCTACGCTCCTATCTCAAGCGCCTGCCCGACTTCGAGGACCTTGAAGCCGAGGAGCGGGCCATCGCCCATGCGCGGAGTCATCCGAGCGTGCACGTTGCCTTGGGGTTTCTGGTGACCTGGCCGGCGCTGGACCAAGCCGCACACTTGGTGCTCGCCCGTGCCGGCGAACTCAATGGTGACTTCTACGAGATCCTGGCCCCGGCCGCGGCTGCTCTGGAGGACAAGCATCCCCTGGCGGCCACCGTTCTTCGCCGGGCCCTGATCGACTTTGCCCTGGAGCAGAACCGGACCAAGCGGTACCAGCACGCCGCTCGCCACCTTGAGGAGTGCGAGAACTTGGCTGACCGGATCGAGGATTTCGGCACCTTCGAGACGCACAATGCCTACATGAGCCGCCTCAAAGCCGAACATGGCCGCAAAAGCTCGTTCTGGAACCTGGTCATATGAAGGGGCGAAATCAGTCACTGAAGCAGCCGTATTGGGACTATGCCTGACGCAGAACCATAGCTTTGCTCTCGCTTCAACGAAGCCGCGAGAAATTACAGCACGCTACGCAGCCGCATGTGCTTTCGGCATGCGGTCTGCGCACCTTTGTCTCATGGGATCAATGTCACGAGCATCAAGCCATTTCCTCTCAGAGAATGTATCACGCGTCGGCAGGATGCTCCCCGATGAGAGTTCCAATCAGCCGTAGTAATTCTTGCTGTTCCGGACCGGCGCCGCGATTCAGGAAAGTCGCGATCTCCTCATGCTCCACCTGCCCTCCAGACGCCGCATTGGCTTCGTGGCGAATGAACACCGCACCTGAAGGATCTGCAATGAGGTACCAGCGATCGCCGCTTGAGCTTTCGTAGAGCTTACGCACCTTTTTCATGCGAATTCCACCTCGGAGGGTCAGAGAAGTCGAGATTTATCGGATCAAGTTGGGTCCGCCAAATCGAGCGACATCGCGGGGTTGATCGCCGAAATCGCATGCTTGTAGATGAGCTGGGAGCTGTTACCTCGCACAAGCACGACCGTAAACTTGTCAAACTGCTCGATCTGGCCCAGCAGCCTGATTCCGTTCACGAGGAACATCATGACCTCAATCCGGTTCTCGCAAAGATGATCGAGGACCGTGTCTTGAATCAGCGGAGGCCTTTGCATATTCACGAACGCCCCTATCCTACGACACGGCTCACATGCGGCTTCGAGGGATTGTGCTTCGGGGAAACCGCTCGACCTCAACGAGTCTCGTCGCTTCTGGCAGCTCCCGTGCAGGATAGTCTCGTGTCGGCCTTGCGGTTTCGTCAAGGCGAAGACTGAGTTGCTCGATCGCGTATGCCGTCACGGGCGCTCCGTTCAGCGCGGTCATTTCTGCCAGATCCTCCGGGAGGGCATCGACCTGCTCTTGGAGGAGAAGAAGAGCGGCTCGGATGGTACTCAACTCTCGTTCATCAACGACAAGGGTGAGTTTGTTCATTGGGGATATGTCGGCCTCTAAACTTGTCTTCTCAGGCTACCTGCGGATGCGGCGGAAACAAGGCAATTACATCTGTGAACGTGAACTTGGGAGAGAATAGAAGGATTCTCAAATGGCCCTACCCCCACTACGGCACTAGGCTCCCTCGGATCGGGAGGATCATAAGGTCGAGCATCCGTTGGCAGCCAATCCAGCGGCCGACATTGTGGCTGCATCGGAGCTGATCTGGAACGCGATGCGGATGGCGCTCATTGATCCTCATCACTTGGCCATTATGAGAGTGCGAGTTCACGCGAGAGCCATTCCCGCAGTTTCGTCCAGCGCTTCTTCATCTGCCCTCCCCTTACCGCCATGGCGACAGCTTTCTTTTGACCGACCAGGACGACCAGACGCTTGCCCCGGGTGACACCCGTGTAGAGCAGGTTGCGGGCCAGCATTGTATAATGCTGTGTCACCACTGGAATGATGACGGCAGGATACTCTGAGCCCTGTGATTTATGGATCGTGGTGGCATACGCAGGAACTAAGGTGTCGAGTTCGCCGAAGGGATAGGACACCTCTCGCCCGTCGAACGAAGCGATCAGCGCTCCCTCCTCGTCGTCGATACGGTCGACTGTTCCGAGGTCGCCGTTGAAAACCTCCCGGTCGTAATCGTTCTGCGTCTCCATCACCCGGTCACCGGGCGAGAAGCGCCAGCCGAACCGCTCCACTCTGGCAGGAGGGTTGGGGTTGAGCACCTCCTGCAGTTGAATGTTCAGATTGCGGGCACCGAGCACTCCCCTGTTCATGGGGCAAAGCACCTGGATGTCTGTCATCGGATCGAGCCCGAACCGGCGCGGCATGCGTTTCCGGATCATCTGGATGATCTTCGGCACACCCTCCTCGGGATCGTTGATCTCGACGAAATAGAAATCGGTCTCCTCGCCAGCGTTTGGCGGCTCGGGCATCTGGCCCTTATTGATCCTGTGGGCGTTGACAACGATCCGGCTCTCAGCCGCCTGACGGAACACCTCCGTCAGCCTCGCGATGGGAATGCGCCCCGAGGCGATGATGTCAGCCAGAACCTGCCCAGACCCAACTGAGGGCAATTGATCGACGTCGCCCACCAGTAGCAGACCCGCATGTGAGGGAATCGCTTTGGTCAGGGCATTCATCAGCGGCACGTCCACCATCGAGGTCTCGTCCACCACCAGCAGGTCGCAGTCGAGTGGGTTGTCCTCATTGCGCGAGAAGCCGCCGTGCTTCGGGTCGATCTCCAGCAGGCGGTGGATGGTCTTGGCCTCCAGCCCTGTCTGCTCGGTCATGCGTTTGGCCGCGCGTCCCGTGGGGGCAGCCAGCGCTACCCTGACTCCCTTGGCGACGAGCAGGCGCAGGATCGTGTCGAGCAGGGTCGTCTTGCCCACGCCCGGTCCGCCGGTCACCACCGCCACCTTGGAGGCGAGCACCAGCTTCAGTGCTTCGCGTTGCGAGGCCGCCAAGATCTTGCCTGAGCGGCCTTCCACCCAGGGAATGGCCTTATCGAGGTCGATCTCGGGCCATGGCAGGGGACCAGATGCCCGCTCGAGCAGCCGGGAGGCGATGGCCTGCTCGGACAGATACAGCCCTTTGAGAAACAGGCAGGTCTCGTCGCCGATCGTGTCCGAGATGATCTCGCCTTTGGACAGTTCCTCAACCACGGCGGTGCGGATCAGCTCTTGGCCGACCTCGAGCAGTTGCTCGGCCAGGCGGGTCAGCGCCTCGACCGGCAAGGCGCAGTGTCCCTCGTCAGTAGCGGTCTGCAACGCGAACGAGATGCCGGCCCGGATCCGCTGCGGCGCCGTCTTCTCCATGCCGAGCTTGGCCGCGATGGCATCGGCGGTCCGGAAGCCGATGCCGCGGACATCCTTCGCGAGCCGGTAGGGGTCCTCGGTCATGACCTGAATGGCCCCATAGCCATAGGTCTTGAAGATGCGTACGGCACGGGCCGTGCCAACGCCATGGGCATGCAGGAAGATCATGATCTCCCGCACCGCCTTCTGCTCCGACCAACCCGACACGATCTTCGATGCCCGCCAAGGGCCGATGCCCTGAACCTCAGTCAGGCGCTCTGGTTGGGCCTCAATGATGTCGAAGGTGTTCTCGCCAAAGGCGGCGACGATCCGCTTGGCCATGGCCGGTCCGATGCCGCGCATCTGCCCCGAGGCCAGATACTTCTCGATGCCCTCGGCCCCCGTCGGTGGCGTGGTCTTGAGCATCTCAGCCTTGAACTGCAGCCCGTGCGTGCGGTCGCTGCTCCAGATGCCGCTCGCGGTGATCCACTCGCCTGCGCCAACAGCGGGCGTATGGCCGACAACCGTTACCAGATCCCGCTTGCCACGCGCATGCACCTTCAAAACCGCGAAGCCATTCTCGGCATTGTGGAAGGTGACGCGCTCGACCGAGCCCGCGAGGGTCTCCAAGATGGGTCGCTGATCAGTCTGTAGCGGTCGGAACATCTGGTTCATGCTGTCTGGCTGGAAGAATGCCCGGCCTCTTCGACTCTAACTTGGATAGCATTGGTGACGACGTCGGTCTCCACAGCAGACTTTCACAATACAGAATGAGCCGTAATCTTACGGCTAGCTCTGCAGTGGTTCGAGTTTAGCTAAGGAGCTCTGTCGAGTCGCAATGGCTGTTTATGTTCTATATTTGTTCTTTTTGTGATCCGAACAGCAAAGTCACCCCAATCATGCTGGCTGCAAGGACACGGTTGTATATAGAGATCCTGTTCGAGGGCGATGCGCCCCGGCAGCTTCGGGATCAGGCGGAATTTGGATCCGACGACCGCCTGTTGCTCGATTGGGACAGCGCAGTACTTACTGTCGAGCGGGCAGCCGGGGGCGGCGTGAAGCCAAAATCGATGCCGTGGTTCGTCCGCCGTGGAGGCTAGGCAGCCTCAACCAATTCAGCGTCACCGGCACGAACGGCCCCCTGCGCTTGATGAGAAACCAGAGGCAAACGTGAGGGTTGATCATCGAGGAGATGAACTTCCATGTCAGCGTTGCATTATGTCCTGAAAGAGATATAGTCCATATCGAGACACAATGGTACTGCCATGGCACAGCCGCTCAAGAACCGAACAGATGCTGAATCACAGGCTCTCCCTCACCTGGAGCAATCGCGCTTCGAGCCTGCCAGTCGCAGGCGCCTGAGCGCCCCCGGCATGCGCACTTTCCTGGCCATAGCCGACCTATGGGCTTTGACCGAGCAGGAGCGCCTCCGGATCCTCGGGTACCCGGCCCGTTCGACCTACCACAAGTGGGCCAAACAGGCCCGTGAGCATGCCGAGTTTACCCTGGACGCCGATGTTCTGACCCGGATCTCGGCAGTCCTCGGAATCTACCAGGCGTTGCGAATCCTGTTCGAAACCGAACAGGAGGGCTTGTCATGGCTTCGCGGGCCGCACCAGGCCACGATGTTCGGCGGTCATCCGCCGATCGAACTGATGACTGATGGCACCCAGGACAGCCTCCTGACCGTCCGGCGCTTTCTGGATGCGGCCCGTGGCGGCTTCTACATGGAGCCCAATGAGGTCGACCGAAACTTTGTCCCTTATAAAGATACGGATATCCACTTCTCGTGACCAACGTCGCTGAAGCGCCTTACCCGACTTATCGCCTGATCCCATCCCGGTTTCCGCCCATTGGCCTGTTCGACATGGTGGCAACGCCTGCCGATCTGTCGGCGGTCATGGACTTGGTCGGGTGGACCAATGACCGGTTGGTGGCCAGCCGCATTGCCCGCCTTCCCCAACAGGAATGGGTTTATGGCCGGCCGAATGCCAGCATCGTGATGGCAGCTTTCCTGCACGTCAGCCCCGCCGGAATGCGATTCAATTCGCCCGACCTCGGGGCCTGGTATGCTGCCAGCGAAATCGAAACGGCGGCAGCCGAGGTCGGACATCATCTCCGACGCGAGGCGGTGGCACGAAGCCTTCCGGAATTGACGCGGGTCTACCGCAGCTATTCAGCGCGCCTCACCGGTGCCTACCTGGACATTCGCGGCCAACAGGCCGAGCGCCCCAATGTTTATGCACCTGATCGCTACGAGGCCTCGCAGCAATTCGGCGAGGCGATCCGTCGTGCAGGTGACGCCGGCATTATCTACGACAGTTTGCGGCGCCGTGGAGGAACCAACGTCGTTGCGCATCGGCCCACGAATGTTCTTGATGTCACGCAGGCTGATCATTTCGAGATACGCGTTCCGGCTGTCGGGCATCGAATTGATGTGCGCAAACTCACCGCTTAGAGGTCGAGGGTGTAGAGCCAACGGTCTTTGCTAGCAAGCATTGCAAAGGCTCTGCGTGAAGGAGCCACGTCAAAGGCCAGCGGTCTGGAAGCATGGTGGGCCGCTGTCGAACATCTTTACGGACCTCGCATCCTTCCTTTTGATGGCGCGGCTGCCCGGGCCGCCGGACGGCTTCTCGACAAGGCTCGCAGCATTGGCCAGTCACCCGGATGGGCCGATGTTGCCATTGCCGGCGCGGCAAAGGCCCATGGGCTCACGGTCCTGACCCGTAACCTCAGGCACTTCGAGCCGCTTGGCGTTGCATGTCTTGATCCATTCAAACAGGTACCTCCACTCCCGTGACGGCAGGTCTTGCGCCGTCCCTCCGATGAGCTGTTCACTCAGACGGGGGTTTGGTTCCTATTGGGTGACGCACTCCAGACCCGGGTTGGAATCTGCAGCACGTTTTCCGCGACGCTATGCAGAATGTCGCCGTCGTCGGCCTTCGCCATCAACTCGGCCAATGGTAACTTGTCGCCGGTCATCGGAGTTCCCGCAGCTGGGGTCAAGTGGGGCAACTCCCCCATAGCCGATCCTCCAAACGACTGCCTCATCCGGCCACCGGCTGGTCAGCAAATCTCCATCAACAGCGTGAATGTTATCGGTCATCGTGCAGCACCGCATCAAGATCAACGGCATACACTCACATAGCGAGTTCACTCCTGGCTCGCTAGATTGCGCGCAGAAATGCCTCCCGGTGGGGGTTTCGTTTCGGCAATCGCCATGTCGAGTTGCCGGCCTTCATGGAACATACCAAAGCTGCCATCGGTAACACGGTGGCTTAGGGGGAGCAGGTGTGAATGCCGCTATAATCGCATCGGTGCCGGGGCCGCTAAGGACCGCCAGTTGAGTGCCCAGACCGGGTCACACGTGAGACAATTCACACGCTCGACTACAGCCCGCAGGCCGAGGTGCCAGCGACGGACCCGGTGTGCTCGCAAGTCACTTGGTTTCAGCATCCCGGCCGAAAAATCGATCCCGCTGCGTCTGCCGGAGATCGATGCGAGAGCAAGCTTGGGCCATGGTGAGGCTGATCGGAGGGCATTCCAATAGGACTTCGGTTCGCCCAATCTGAGGTCACTGTTAGACCGCCGGAGCCTCTGTACGATCCTGTCCCTCAATCCGGACCGGAACGCCACCGGCGTGATCGGCACGATGACTCCTGCGGACCTCAGCCCGACAACTGGCCATCTTCGACCGTCGCGCACAGTGGCTCGCTATCCTTGCACAAGAGCCAACTCCCGCTTGAACCTGCAGGCATCCTGCAAGCCGCCCTTCAAACCTCGCGCGCCGGCATGATCAGCACTCCTAGTCTTTGCCCTCCCGCTCTGTCGTGCCGGAATGCTTTTGTTTGCTTGAGCCCTTCCTTCTTCGATCACTCATGTTTTCAGGTCCGGATCGCGCCGGCTCCGATAAGGTGGATTGTTCAGCCGCCCCTGGTGTGCTTGCTGGCGTGTCACCTGGAACAGAGCCGGTCAGGCCTTCGCTAGCCAATTCTTCTGGCCGCGGAACACTTGCTCCCGCAGCGTCACGTCTGGTGTCCATACTGTCTATCCAGGAATACTGCCGGGCCGCGGCGACATCGGTTACAGCCCGTTCGAGCAGCCATGCCTTGTAGGGGAGCGGTTCCGTTCGCGGGCGATCCTTTTTCCATTCGGAACGGGTCATGGCCCAGCGTTCCGCCTGACGCACCTTCAGCCGGTCCCGCCTGATCCGAAACCGCAGTTTCAGCCCCTTCAACCAGAGCCGGCGCAGGCGACCGGGCTGCAGGTAGTTGATAATCAGCGCTCTCTTCACCTGCTCGCTCCGCTGCAGCCTGCCGTTTTCATGTTGGCGGATCGCCTGCTCTTGGCTCCAGATCCTTTGCCACGCCTCGTCCTCGGTCGCCCTACTCGCGCGACGCTGCTCCGCTCGGTAGACGCCGTATGCTCTCCTCAGCGTGCTATGATCGTTGATGTCTTGATCCGGAAACCGCTTCCACGCTGCTTCGGTCTCGGCCTGGGCGCGCGTAAGGCCGCTTCTCTGCCCCCCCTTAGGGCGGGCATTCGGTTTCGCCGCGATCGACCCGGCATGATCCCAACGCTGGAGACTCGCCTGACGCTTTCCTCGCTTTGATCGCGCGGTCCTAGCGCGCAGCGCTGCCAGAATGTGCTCTGTCGCTTGCCAAGCGGATCGCAGGCTGATGATCCTTTGACCCGCATCTGCCCGCAAAATGGCCGTAGCCGGTTCAGCACGGGTTTGCACAACCGCCGCTGGATCAGCCTCAAGCTTCCACCACTCCGGCCTGTTGCCCATCACCTCTCTTGGCCCGGGCTTCGGCGCGCTAGCCTCAAGCGCGAGGGTCGAGCCCAGCGCCTTTGCCCTTCGTTGGCGGGCCGCCTCCCGACCCTGACTTGGTGTCCGCACAACCGCTCCACGCCCCGGTATTCCCGCCTTGGCCGTCAGAGCAGCCCGCGCCCTGCCCTCAGCATGGTCGGGATAATCCCCCCATCGCGACGCCAGCGCACTGTAGCGGAAATCGGAACCGACCGCAGAGGCCTTGCATCCCGGTGCATCGTCGTCGTGACCTTCAGCGAAAGCGAGCCCATGAAACGCTCGCCCGTTCTTCGTCGATATTCGCACCGTATGCTTGATGACGATGCTATGCTGGGCAAGGTCGGCGGCGAATTCCTGCCAACTTTCTGCCTCTTTGGCCGCTTTGACGATCGCAGGCCTGACTACTTCATACCACGGCAATCCGCCGCTGATCTCAAGCCGCACTCGATCCCGCTCGTTGAGCCGCGAGCGGATGGCTGGCGAACAAGCATCGCCAGAGCGGTGCCCCTCCCCTTGCCGCTCACGCTGTGCTTCAACCATTGCCCGGTTATGCTTTCCCGGCACGATGGCAACGCCTCGCCGCTGAGCGATCTCAGCCATACATCGTTCCGAGTGGACCTTGTACCACGACATCAGCGCCGCCCGTCCATCAGGACCGACCCGATTTGCCACAACGTGAACATGGCGATTGTCAGTATCGTCATGAACCATGGCCATGTACTGGTGCCCACCAAGCTGGATCGAGGCGAGCATCTTTCGAATATCAGCTTCGATCATCTCGTTTGTCGCCGGCTCATCCCGAGCATACGAAATAATCCAATGAACGACCGGATCGACAGCTCGGCTCAGGTCAGCCTGAGCATCCATCTCCAGGGCGGCGGTTTCCACGGATAACACGCCACGCAAGAAAGAATGGCTCGGGCGATCACGCTCCTCGCCCTCGATATAAGCCTGACAGGCAGCAAAAGAGCCGACCCGACCTTTGACCCCCAGCGGGGGCGGGATCGCCTTGCAGATAGGCATTTTAATCCCGGAGCCTCTTTAGAATGGCGACAATGGTACCCACGGCCTCCTGAGCCTCTTGTGCAAGGACAACCTGTCCGCCGTCGTCGGCTTGCTGTCGCAAGGCCAGCAGATCGAGACCGAGAGCGGATAAGGTGCGGACAGCCTCGCCCATCTCGGGCGCGAGCCGACGCTGACGGCCGACCTGATTCAGCGAGTGCCCATCGTCCGTCATGAGCCGCGATCGGCAATAGTCGGATAAAGTCATTCCTGCCGCATCGGCCTGCTGCGCCAGCATCGCCATCTCCACCGTGGTTAATCGCACCCGTAGAATCTCATCTCGCCGATCGCGTTCACCTTTCTGCGGACGAGGCATCTCAGACCTGCCGATGCGATGATGATCCGGACACACCATCAGGTGTCAAGATGACTACAATGGCAGGGCTCGTGCAGCCGCATTTCACCTCCGCATAGGTGGCATTGGCGCGATTCATACAATGGTGACCTTTCAAAAGGAGATGCCGGATCAAGGGCTGATAGCAGCTGACGTCGATACCCGCACTTGGTTTTTTGTAGTCACAACTCACCGCTGGCCCATTTCATAAGCTTTTGGGATCGCCGCCCGCTTTGTGATCAAGCTGATTGCCGCTGGATAGCCGCGCGAATCGGGTCCATGCCAGAGCGAATCGGCAAAATTTCCATGCGAATCGGCAAATTCCGCGATGCCGAATCGCCAAATTTGACAACGAAGAAGCACTTCTCCATAGGCGAAATCGTGCGGTCCATCTGCCGCTACGGCACCCCTTCCTGAACCAAGGTTGAGGTCCACCTGACTTGATAGGAGAGACTATGAACATTGATGAACGCATCCTGCGGCTCGGCGAGTTAATCGGCGCCATGCCGATCCAGAAGAGCCCAACGCGATTGGCATTCGAGGCAAATTACGAGAAAATCGAGGGCGCGCTGGCGAACGGAAACAAGTATGAAAGCATCTGCAGTTTCTTCGAGCAGCTAGAATTTGTCATAGCTCCGTCGACCCTCCGTCAGTACGTAAGAGAGGAGCGCGCGAAAAGGAAAAAGGCCGCAGACGCTAAAGTCACGGAGGAGACATCCGCACCCAAAGGCGACGAAAAGAGCAAAAGGAAGCGCAAGGATAATGCGGACGCAGCACCCAAAGTAGATAAGAGACCGCACACAGACGCTGAGGAAACGCCAGCCGTCGGCACCCCTCCTGTTCAGCGTCTGCTGCCTGCAGCCCGTCCGCAGCCCGGCAAGATCCAGAGGTCATTCTGATGCTCTTAGTTAAGTCCACAGGTGAGAAGGGCGGCTGCGGCAAGAGCATTTTCGCGCAGATCCTCGCGTCATACTTCGGCATGAAGGAGTGGCGATGGAAAGGCATTGACACCGACCCGGTTAACCAGCAGTTCGGGACACTCGGTGAAGAGCGAGTGACGGGGTTTAACCTCCAGGCAAGCGGTCATTGGATTGACGCAGAGGTCGAGAAATTCGGCAATCTCGTTGGCGAGGCGATGCAATCTGGTGAAGTCGACGTGATTCTTGTCGATCTCGGAGCGGCGCAACTCGGACTGGTCGACAGGGCACTGAGGGACATCGGCCTGGACAGCTGGATTGGCCGCGGAATTACGGGGGTTTATGCGTACTCAATCGTTGAATCCAATCAGTCTTTGACGACGCTTGCGAACAATATGACCAATCTAGACGGTCGACAGGATGAGCATTGGCTCGTCGTTCGCAATGCCAAGGACGGTCCCCTCAACTCCTACAATAACAGCTCGTTCGTGCGCCCCCATCTGCTGAGCACTGGCGCTCACGAGATCGACGTGGAGGCATTTCCGAACCCATCGATCTTCAAGCGATGGGCAGAGTCTGGTCAGCTGATTGACGAGTTCGTTGCCAATAACCCCAGCTTCTCCGCGGGCTCGATGATGGCAACCTGGGCTAAGAAGATCTATGATCAGCTCGATAGCTTCGGTCCCTTTCAGGGGGTGAAGCCGTGAGCAGGTTAGGAGATGATCGGACACCGGTGACGCGGATCGATTATGTGGCGCGCGTGCTGGAAGGTCTGCAACCGTCCGAGGCGGCCCGGTATCATGCAATGCTGTCGGAGGCAGCCTTGCGTCATGGGCTGCACTCGGACGTCGATCGGGATCATCCTGTCATTGGAGTGCTGGCGGAGATGACGCTTCACGGCACCAAAATGGCGAGTATCTTAGGGGAGATGAATGCGGTTGCTGCACGGTGTGAAAACACCGTGCAGCAGAATAGGGATATCCTGCGTGAGTTCGACGCTCAAGCGTTCCAATTCCTAGATCGGATGAAGGCCGCTGAGCAGAATGCTCTGGACAAGATCTACGAGCCTTACAACGCCTTCAAGCAGAACGAGATCAAGCAACTCCTCGAGGGGCAGCGGGTCCGGTCGGTGGAACTCGACAAAAGAGCGGCGATGATGGTGGAAACCATGGCCAAGGAGCGGGTGAAAATGAACGAGGGAGTGCGCGCGGCAGAGATTAAAGCCGAGCAGCGGGAGATGGCCGCGCGTAAGCGCGAGGCCCTGGCCAGCCACATAATCATGAAGCCATTCGGGTGGGTGTTTGTCGGGATCTTCATCGCGTGGCTGCTGTCGAAGATCTTCGGATGAGGAGCGATGTTGTGAGTGCTGACGATGATGGTGTAATAGATGCCGGATTTGCCGATACGGTCAATCCTAAGCTCACTTCGTCAGAATTGTTGCATCTGACCGCAAAGATCGCCGCTGAGATCTATGTCGGTCGTGCGGGGGAGCCTGTAGGTCCGCGTAACGCTCAACGGACCTATGAAATTCACGATGCGGTCAACGAGGCCGCAGCCCTCCTGACAGTGGCCCTTACGCCATCCCTTGCCGCCGATAGCTATAGGATCGCGGCCGCGACCTACGGCGTGCCCTCGCTTCTGGATGCGGTTGCCGCAAACGAGAGGATAGACTAACCGCATGGGTGGGGCCCAGGATTTGAGTGGCGCTCATGAGAAAAGAGCGGGGGCGCGATGGCGCCCCCGCTCTAGAGAGTGACAAGGCGATGGTGGTCGTTTTGACGGGTGTCTCAAGCTCCTTGCTGCCTCGGGAATGGCCACCTCATGAACAAGACTTCGGGGATTGAAGGCTGCACAATGGCCGACGATCGGTGCAGTCCCAGCATTCTGATCATGCCATCACCATGTGTTCCGCATGCCGAGATTGCCCACGATCGTGTCGCGATCCGGACCGTTGAGATTGGTCGTGTAATCGGCCACCGCGAACAGGCTCACATTCTGCGTCAATGTCGCCACGACGCCGGCTCCGACCTCGAGCGCGGTCGCCCCGAACGACGCCGGCAGCCCCACGCTGCTGAACCGCGTCCGGTCGGTGGCATCGAAGCCGTGCCAGAGGTTGACCTTCAGATAGGGCCGCCACGTGGTCGAACCGTCCTGGAACGTGCCCTGCAGCCGTGCACCGATCCGTCCGGTTCGAACCCCACATGCTGCCAGATGATCTGCGCCTGCGGCTCGAGCGAGATCTTGTCGGTGAGCCAGAACCGATAGCCGCCCTCGAGCGAGGCGATGGTGGAGTGGCCTTCGAAATCAATCCCGACGCCTCGGTTGGAGCGCGGCTCGCCATCGAGCCAGGAATGCATCAGCACGCCGTCGAGATACCAGCCCTGCGGTCCGACATGGGTCCAGTACAGTCCCAGGCTCGTCGCATCCATCGGCACCGAGCCGCTGGCGAAGCGGCGCTGGCCCAGCGCGAAGCCGCGCACGTCGCCATCGGCCTCAGCATGACCGACGAACAGGGCGAAATGGTCGCGATGCCCTGCCCAGGTCTCGGCAGCGCCGACATCCATGCCAGCCTGGAAGCCGAAGAGATGGCCGTCGAATTCCGGCGCCTGAGGCCCGCCGCGGTGGAATTCGGACTTCGAGCTGAAGACCGGCCCCGGGCGATCGGGAAACCGCCGTTCTTGGTCAGAAGGCTCTGCTCGCCCTGACGCTCATGGAAGGTGCCGAGGATTTCCAGGCCGATGAAGCGGGCCAGTTCCGGCAGTCCGGCATAGACGACCGCCTCGGGCCGGAAGAACGGCACGGGTCCCGGACCGGGAGACGGCGGTGTCGGTCCCGGTATGGGCGGCTGTGGTTCAGGCTGCGGATCGGGGATCGGCGGCTCGGGAGGCACCGGACCGGCGGTATTACGCAAATACCAGTTGTTCTCCCTGCCAGGTGTCACACCGCCGCGAAACAGAAGATATTCGTAGGGACCGGCCGCAACGGGCCGGACAGTACGAATGTTCCTGACGGCGTCATGCCGCCCCGATCGGCGTAATCGGACGTCCGGTCCATGTCTTCCATGAGACGGACGAGCGCGGCGTCATGGCGGCTGTCGTTCCCCTCTCGCGCCTCCCGGTTATCCCTGTGGGACGCATCCACACCCAACCTCCAGCAATTGGGGGCAAGGCGTTCCTACCTCTTCATGTCACTCCCGCAGCAGCCCCTATCGGCGATAGTCAGGCATGGGATATGAGTGGGATTGGCAGTGATGAACCGTCTACTGATAATTTTGGCAGTTGCAGGATGGGGGCTCTGCGGGTTCTTCTTTCTGGAAAGCCGCTCGGGATCCGGGGCGCGGGCTGAGGTCGCTCGCTTGACCCAAGCCGTTCGAACGGCCGAGGCGGACCGCGATGCGCTTGCTGCAGAGTTAGATCAATTCAAAGAGGCACATCAGGATCTGAGGCATGTGGAAAGGCGGGTCGCTTCCACGACCGAGGAACTGAAACATCTCGAGTATCTTCGAGCTCGGGTCAGCGGCGAGATTGACGCATTACGCCCCTAAGCGCTCTGTCCGCCCCATTCATCCTCTCATGCCGTTGGAAGAGCGAAATGAGCGAACCAAGGCCGTTGTATCCGCTCCGCGGCTCAGACCATCTGGCCTAAGTGACAGCCTGAACGTCCGGCTCGATCCTTAGAACGCGGTTGCGCTTGAGAATGGGGAGCCGATCTGACGGCGACGATGGGGCGACTGGTTCGATTTGGCAGGCGCCAGGGCCGGACGCATACACCTTCAGCAACGGAATGTTTACGCAGCCCATTCACCATCATTCGGCCGGGCGCGTTGCGTATCAGCCCGAACCGACGCGGAGCCCTTACTCTCCGCTGGACGCCCTGGTCGAGACTGAGGCAATGCTCGACCGGGGCGTTTCGTTCAGGGCGAGCCTCAAAGCAAACAAACCCATCCTTCCTGGACATTGTGGCTCAACCCATCAGGTTTATTTTTGCGCACGTGGCTCAGGGCGTCATCTATTAATGCCACGGCACTCTGGCTGGAGATGTGCGTGAACAGCGTCTTGGCAGTCAGAGCGCTCTCAAGAATCTGCATACGTACGAGGGGCAGGCGTCATACGATCGGACGCCCACATCGCGGCCTGGGTCCGGTTGGCTGCCCCGATCTTGCGCAGGATCGCCTTCACGTGAACCTTGATCGTCGACTCGGTGACATCGAATTGACGGGCGATGACTTTGTTCGGCTCCCCATTCATGATGCCGCGAAGGACGTCGGCCTCACGGGGGGAGAGCTTGCTGACCCGAGCATCCACCACCTTCGGACCCGGATCAGCCGCCTGACGCTGCTGTTCCTGGTGCGCCGATGCCGCCCCGAGCAAAGAAGCGAGCATAGTCGACGGGATAACGGCTTCGCCCAATGCCACCAGCTTGAGCAACCTGACCAGCACGTCCGGTGCCGAAGCCGTCGAGCAGAATCCGTCGGCTCCTGCCTCCCGTGCCGCCATTACGGTGCTGATGTCGAAGGCCTCAGCAAGCACGGCAACCCGGGCCTTTGGGAACTGCTCCCTGAAGCGGGTAATGGAATCCAGGGTTTCGCTGATTGCGGGGGAAGCTTCGACGATGCCGAGAGCGGGGTGACTTTCAGATGCGACATCGGAGATGAGGAAACCCTGGTCCGAGAGCAGGCCCTCAAGGCCGACCCGCAGGATGACGGTCCTCGTTGCGAGGACCGTCTTGATTGCCAGGCTCTCGCCTTGCCCATGCCCATGGCCGTTTCCCGTAGTGCTGCCCGCGCCGTTCACCTCAGCCCCCAATGTCCGGAGAAGTATGGTTACCGAAAGGTTAACCACTGATAGTTCTAGTACTTTAATCCTGTCGGATGGCTACTATCCTTTGGGGGTAGGCGCCTGCCAGCTCACAAGATGTCCCGCGTTGTGGCTTCCGAGTTGTCGAGATGATCGGAGCGGCCAGAAGCCCGAGGACGCCCGCGGCCGCCGCCGCTAAGATCCGAGCCCTGGAATCAGGACGGAGCCCCTCGCGTCTGCAATCTCTACAGCGTCCACACCCCCAGGCGATGATCCGGCAGACCTTCAACGTCGACCGGGACAACGCCGGCAATCTTCCGCCTCTGCCCGGGATCTTCCCTGACCAGATGGCACCGGTGGTGCGGATCCATCATGGCGAGCGCGAGCTGCTGCAGATGCGGTGGGGCTTCCCGCCACCGCCGAAGGTCGGCAACCAGCCGGTCACCAACGTCCGCAACGTCGCCTCGCCGTTCTGGCGGGCCTGGCTCAAGCCGCAATACCGCTGCCTGGTGCCCCTGACATCCTTCAGCGAGTACGGGGACACGAAGCCGCGCAAGACGCCAATCTGGCTCGCCCTGTCGAAGGAACGGCCTCCGGCGGCCTTCGCCGGCATCTGGCGGCCCTGGACCGGCGTGCGCGGCACCAAGGCCGACTCGACCGAAGGTGAGCACCTGCTCTATTCCTTCCTGACCTCGGAGCCGAACGGAATCGTCGGGCCGATCCATCCCAAAGCGATGCCAGTGATCCTGACGACGCCCGAGGAATACGAGACCTGGCTGACCGGGCCGACGGAGAAAGCATTGAAGCTGCAGCGCCCCCTTCCTGACGACATGCTCGAGATCGTCGCCGAAGGCCAGCGATCAGACCAGCCGGAGGCGGCGTAGAGCTCGCGGGTATTTGCAATACTCTCCAGCGAGCTAGAGGAAGAAGTCACCTTCACGAGTGTTGAGACGGCCTTCACCATGATGGCGAGATCCGCTTTTCCGTCGCCATTCACGGCGCCGTAAACGAGGATACGAACGTATCTCTGAGACATCGTATATCGAAGCCGATGTGAACGGAGAGCTACCTCAATCTTTAACCGCGGCGGGGCCAGGCAGGTGCATGCTCGGCCCTATTTTACCTTGAGATTTCTACTCAACTGCAATCGCTTTGAGCGCCCGTCTGACAGCTACCTTGGCAGCTTCAATGTGTCCTGCAGCCAGCAGTTCATCGACGATCCTGAGAGCCATGACGGCGTCGGGCCTCCGTTCTGCATTTGTTGGAACGGCGGACACACTTGACCCTGCCGCACCAGCAAGATCGTCGCTTTGGCCCAGAAGATAGGCCGGATTGCACTTGAGTACGGCTGCGAGGCTCGCGAGGGCATCCTCATCTGGCTGTTGGGTGCGGCCCGTGATGATGTCCTGAATGAATCCGGCTTCGAAGCCCGCTTCCAGGGAGGCACGGCGCCACGAGATCTTGAGCGCACTCACCCTTTCTCCGATGCGCTCGTTCAAGATCGCGTTCACGGTTGGCTCCTTTGGGTGAAGTCGTGACCAAAAGCCAAAAGGCGGGAAGGCGGTACATCCGCGCGCTTCCCACCTACCTCTCGGCTCTACCCATCTTCGGCTAGACATAGTTAATTGGGCGTTAATTCACCTGCCGGAGGCAAAGGCAGCATCGGATCCATCGAGCGCTGCGAACCTAATTATTCGATGGTTCTCGAATCGACGTGGCTGACCGTGTCGACCTAAAGGATAAGCGGTCCAAGTACCCGCACTAGGCCCGGGATTACCACCCGCTGCTAGGCCACTAGTGACGGGTGCCGGTGATCGTCCGGCGAGGGGTGGCGAAGAGGGATCTTCTCACGATCCGGCAGTGCATTGAATCGTCTGCTCCGCTCACGCTGCGTGGGCTGAACTGCCTTATGACCTTCCGCCACAATCTGGAGTGCAGCATGCGGCAAGGGACATTTCGGCTTCAACGCCTCTTCGACTGATGCAGTAAGCCTGGTTTCAAACTCTTTCGGTGTCGTCAAGATCACAGACATTGCCTTAGGATGGATGGGCTAGATGACACTATCGGTTCCGTAGCCAGAAACGAAAACAGCATGTGTTCCCCTTCGGCGGGATCTGCCTTCGTCCCTCGAATGCCCTTCCACTGACATGGCAGCTACCCCCCTTACTGGGTTCCTGGAGGCGGAACATAGGGCACGTCGTCAGGCTCAGGATCCCCGTGATCAGATAGGGTGCCGTCTTCGGGAACGGGATCAAGCTCCGGAAGCTCGGGTAAGCGAGCCGGCTCCGGCAATATGGGATCGTCCGGCTTCGGATCCCGTGGATCTGGGCTGCCAACCATTTTGCACTCCATAAAAGCTGTCTCAGAGGAAGCGTTCACTTAGGCGACAGTTCCCTCGTGCTCACGGAAGAGGAAAGCTCCTTGGAAGGACTGGCTGATCCAGATTCCCTCTAGCCATAGGAATCCTCTCCAGCCCAGCCTCGCTCGAAGCGAGGGGAGACATGTGGCTATTTCGCACATCTCTGAGGACGTGGTGACCTTCCCACTGACCGCGGCTGCCCGCATACTTCGTCTTGTCCGGCAACTCGCGTGGGAGCGGCAGTGTGATGATCGAGACGTTCAAACGGATCGACGATCAGACGATGGGTTTGGTGCGGGAGTTCGCCCGTCAGTACGGGTGCTCCGATGAGGTCGCGCTGAAGTTCCTGCTGAAGGTCGGAAAGTACCCGCAGGGCACTGATGAAGACGACGAGGCCTATGCGGCGCGGCTTGAGAGGACGCCCGATCCGGACGTGGTGGCTCGTCGTGGTTTTGAAGCCGCGAATGACCAGTAAGGTGTGAGGGTCGAAAGTTCGGCCCCGGTGGGGATTTCTACCACTACGGGGCGACGGCCCCGGGTTCGCTGATCCGAGTGTGCGGGGGCGGACACTACTGTGCCAGAGCCTGCCCGCGTCTTTCCTCATTTGACAGGTACCCCTCGGCAGCAAACTGCCGTAGGGGATGAATCTTGCACCGGCCGGCGACTGGACGCTTCGAGTATGATCGAGCTGAACTCTGGGCTGATGGAGTTGTCCATGGCCTTGGCATCGCTCTCGGGCTTGCTGCCGTTGCGGTGCTCGTGGCTGCGATCCCACCCGACCCATCGGCATCAGACCTGATCCCGAGCCTGATCTACAGTGTCGCGGTGATGGCAGTGCTGGTGATCTCAGCCGCCTACAACCTGTGGCCGATCACACCTGTGAAATGGTGGCTGCGCCGCTTCGACCACGCGGCAATCTTCGTCCTGATTGCGGGCACTTACACGCCGCTCCTCGTACGCATGGGCAGCGCGCTCGCGCCGCAGATCCTGATGGTTATCGTCTGGGCGGCTTCCACCGTCGGGATCGTTCTCAAGATAGCGCTGCCCGGACGCTTCGATCGCTTGTCGATCGGCCTCTACCTCCTGATCGGCTGGAGTGGGGTTGTCCTGTGGGATCATGTCCTAGCACTGCCAACCGCAACCCTTTGGCTGCTCGGCGCCGGCGCTGTGCTATATACCGCCGGCGTGATCTTTCACGTGTGGGACAGCCTGAGATTTCAAAACGCGATCTGGCACGCCTTTGTGTTGGTCGCGACGGCTTGTCACTACGGCGCGGTGTTCTGCTCCGTTGCCATTGCCAAAAGCGCATGACGCTTCACTTTGAGTGTACCCTTCGCATACTGGCCGCATTGGACACCCCAAACAAGGCTGAACAATCCTTCATAGACCACGTTTTGACAAAGCCAGGATTAAGAAGAGTGGCTGATCGTCAGAGCAGCGGGCTCAGCCACCTTTTGTCAGGACACTGGTCCGCCGTCGACGGAGCGGTCAACGCTGCCCCGCTTGTCACCCCTCAGGTGTCTTCCAGGGCGCATAGGAGATGTAGGCCAAGCGCACGAACAGCAGCGTAAGTGTCCGCTGGACCGAGATCTCCATCGCTTTTGGCTCTCCGGTCGCGATATCATAGAGCAACTGGCAGGATTGGCCCGACAGGTCCTCGCGCGTCGCGATCCACAGCAGCTCGATGACGACTTGGCCTGGCGTGTGAGACACCGTATAGCCGCCAATTCTGTGAATAGCAGGAGCATTCCAGGATACCCACTTTTCTTTGCCCTCTCCATCGAGTTCGACATCGCCGACACCGGCAGCCCGCCCGCGAAAGCCGGGCCCACGGTCCTGAAACAGGCCGGTGAACGAGAAGCGCCGCCTCGGCGTGACAGGGATCAACGCGATCAACCGCTTTGCATCCTCACGGGAAAAGGTCGGCCCATCCATCGTCAAGCGATCGAGGATTGCATGCGCCTCAAGCCGAGCCTCCATCGGAAGGTCTTGAGCGCTCACGCCCTTACTCATCGGTGGCCTCCCCGTCAGCGGAGAGACCCCGATTGGCGGCGAACGCGTCTATCACCCATTGCGGCGTCGCACTTTCGACCCGCAGGATGCGGATGACATCATCGTCCAGGATGAACCTGACCGTACCAGCGCCGGAGGCTTTGATCTGCGCCAAACGATGGGAGAGGTTATCCCACGGCAACAGGAGAGCCGGAACGGTGGGCTCAGCCGTCGGGTCCATGGCATGGAGAAGGATGCGCGCGTCGAGCCCGCTTTCCTCCAGGACCAGCCCATGTGAAGCCACCAGAGCGGCAAGGCGCGCGTAGTAGGCATGGTTCCGTTCGCTCGTCGTGAGACGCTTCAGGCCGAAGGCGAAGTCGACGTGTCTGAGGAGCGAGGCGGAAAAGCCGGCATCGACGAGAGCCTTGAGGCGCTCGACATGCAAGCGGGCCGGATCCGGGTCGGTGCGGGCGATCTCACCGATCTCCTCCTGAGCCAGCTCGGTGGTGAGGATGAACATAGCATCAGCCAGTGAACGCAGCTTGCCGGCGTCATCGATAACGCAACCATGGCTCCCGATCCGCTCGAGGCGCGTGCGCAGGTTCGGGTGGGCTTGATCGATGTCCTGAAGCACGAACACGTCGTGAGGATTGTCCTTCAGGGCCTGCTGCAACGAGACCACTTCCGTCGCAACGGGGGACGACGAGAAGATCTGGTCGATATCCTCCCCTGGATTGCCGGCCAGCTTGTACAGGCCTCCCATGCTCCTCAGGGATTGAATGAGGCCACCGACTATATCGAGATGGCTTTCTCCGGCATTCGGACCGGTAATGAGGAAGACGCCAGGCCTGCGCTGTAGGGGGCCGAGCGCGATGTGGCTGTAGGTTATCAGGGCGAAGACCGCGACAGCTTCATCCTGGCCGATGATGCGTTTCCTGGTGAGTTCGGCGAGGCTACGTATGACTTGTGCGGGATCGTCTTGAGGTGTGGACATGGAATACGTCTCAATGAGGGTTGATGGTGAGTGTGGGCTGGCCCGCGTTGTGTGGGCCGCCCGTCGAAGGATCGACGATCTCACTCTCGTCCCAGGTGCTGCGCCGCTTCGGGCCAGCCTTGAGCGAGGCGTAGGTGTCCCTTTTTGGGATTTGTCTCGTCTTTCCTTCACCCGTCCGATAATCTTCCCGTCGTTCTCTCCTGGGATTGCTTCACCTCTCCTCATGACGTGTTCGGCACATACCGACCCTGTCGAAGGCAAGCAGCCGGCCGTATGATCGTCAGGGACATGCGACAGTGCCTTGCCCATTTAGATCCTCGCGATGTGCTGGACGAATGCCGCGCCGCAGGCTCTCAGGGTTGCGATGGACCCCAGCCGCGTCAGTAGCTCGGCTGCATCCCCAGCTCTGGGCGCGCGAAGAAACACTCCCCACACGTTTCCTCGCGTGGGGACGAAAGGCATCAATACGGCTCTCGCAACAGCCGACCTCGCGGATCACGCGAAAGCGATGAGCGTCATGCTCCTCTGCAAATAGGGACCGGCTAGAGAGCCAATCCCGATACTGTGCCATCGCGCCCCACGAGGGCGATCCGAATGCCGGCCCGCCTGACCAGCGGCCTGCGCCGCCAAGTCTCCGCAAGCATGCGGAAGACAGGTGTATCGGGCACGGCTGCGACGACGATGTCATCGCCGCCGATATCGAACAGCAGCGCTTCTCCGAGCGCTGTCGTCAGCAGCGAATGCTCGGCGCGCCCTGGCTTCCGGGCCAATGATCCCTTGCTGCATTGTGCGATGATGCGGCGGCCGTCAACTGCGGCGACCACGTCGCCCTCGCCAAGGCGCGAATGGACCCGTATCGTCTTGTCGCCGCGCCGGTAAGCGCCAGTCCAGACGTTGCGGGCGGTTTGCGGCTCCTTGGATTGCTCCCATCCGGTCGAGGCCATAAAGCCACCGATGTCGAAGACGCCACCGTCGCCGACCTTGATGCCGGCCCCATCGATCGCGACGCCGGCCATGGCTCCGGAGGTGGGGAGTGATAGGATGAACTCGGCCAACCGCAGGGCCACCTCAGCCTCCGGCATTCGGTCGACCGGCAGACCGAGGTCCCGCAGAATCTGGTTCCTCACGATTTCGAACCCTGGCCGGCTACTTGCACCCTCATCGCCTGAGCTATCATTCGTCCGTATCGCCCCTGTGCTGGTGTCGGTTGCTCCAGCGCGCCCTCAAAGGATCCGCATTGGCGCCGCTGCCAATGGTATTGGCCAAGCTTACCTCGTCCTGTTGTCGAAATACGACACAGTCAATATTTCTGCTGCACCGGCCTAGTGTTGACGCATGGTTCATGTCTAGTGCGAACTCTCATTCAGAAGGCCGTAAGAGCCTGGGAATTATTGCGGGGTGTACCATGAGCGACAAGCAGGCAAATCAATGCGGATCGGTGGCGAAGCTCCATCCCGTCAGCACCCCTCCGATCGATGAAAACACCGCCTCGATGATCGACCTGCTGCAGGAACATCTGCGGCTCGCTCGTGAAGGCAAGCTGCGCTCGCTTGCCGTGGTGTCCGTTTCCGCTGACGGATCGGCCATTGGCACCCAGTGGTCGTGCGATCCGGGTGATATGGCCTCGCTGATCGGCAAGCTCACCGTCCTCACCCACGATCTCATGGCCGCCCGCAAGTAATTCCTTGGCCGGTCGCCACAGGGATAGTGGACATCGTCGGAATCATTTCGGCCAAATGCTTGATGTCTCTTGGTGAGAGCGCAGCCGCTGAAGAGGACCATGTCCTGCCAGGGGATCCCGCTCGTGTGTACCCTCTACAGCGTATCAAGATCCCGCGCGGCGGCCGGTCGGCATCCAGAAAAGTTCTCTGAGTGCCCGAACTTCTCGTTGAGCTGGCCGTTCTCGGCTTAAGGCCAAGGTGTCTCGGAGAACGGTCATGGGCGCTGATGACAACTCACCAAAGCGCGGCTTTGCCTCAATGAGCGAGGAGAGGCGTCGCGAGATCGCCAGCAAAGGCGGCAAAAGCGTCCCGGCTGAAAAGCGCCATTTCTCCCAGAACACTGCATCTGCCTCCCAAGCTGGCCGCAAGGGAGGCCAGAATTCACTTGGCCGCAGGAAGGATCGTCAAGGACAGGGCTAGTTCAAGCTAACTGGACCTGCCGATTGCCAGTCCTGTTAGGGCAGCATCCTTACGCGAGTGGTCATGTTATGAGAATGGAGAGCCTTGTGATGACACTAGAAGCTTCTCCAAGACGGCTCCTCTCAGCACGGTAAAACCCCGCATTACCGATTCAGAAATGGCGTGGAAGTCGGCCGCCTTCACACAGTGTAAGGCACCTGACTGCAAGCGGGCTACCCTCAATGCCGCCATATCCGACGGCGTTGCCACCGCTGCTTGAAACCACCGTCGGAACAGGCCCATCCTCAGGCAAAGCGTTGATGAGCCTGCTCAGTTCGCGGAGGTTTGCGCGGAAGCCTCCTCAGCACCGCCTTCACATGGTCCTTAACAGACTGTTGGCTGGGTTCAGGAGCGTCGATGCAATTGGCGTTCCGCAAATTCCGCGACATCTTCGGGATTTGGATCTCCAGGGCTCGTGCGTTTACGGGTATCGAAGTCAGGAAGGTTTGCCAGACACGACATGACGCATCCGGGATTATCACGGTGGGATCGCGGACGCCGATTCTGTCACTGACCTGCCGTCTCGCCGTCAGGAGTGGATGCCGGCTGAGCATCGGCAAGTGGGTTCGTTGCGTCCTGTGCCAATGGCTCGCCAACCGGAACGACGGTGATGATCCCCTCGCCCAGCACCAGCCGCACCGTGTGAACGCCCGCGGCCTTCGCCTGCGCCAACCGCGCATCGAGCTCATCGCGCGGCAACAAGGCATCCTCGGGAGTGGGCTCGTTCGATGAGTCCATGGAATGAGCCAGGATCCGACCATCGATCCCACCTTCTTCCAGAATAAGGTCATGCGCGGCCACTTGCTCGGCAATGCTGCGGTAGTGCTCCAGAACGGCCTCGCCCGCGCTAAGAGTTCTCAGGGCAAACGCGGTATCAATGCTCTTGAGGAGTGAGGCCGGGAAGCCTGCGTCGACGAGGAGCTTCAGGCATTCCACATGCAGTCTGTCCGGATCCGGCTCGCTGCGGGCGATCTGTCCGATCGCATCCCGTGCGACCTCGGTGGTCAGGACAAAGATTGCCTCGGCCAAAGGAATCTTCTCGCCACCTTCATCGTCAATGAAGCCTTGGCTCCAGGCGGTCATGAGGGTCTTGAGAAGCTTGGGATGGGCCTTGTCGATATCCTGCAGAACGAACATGGCGGCCGGATTATCCCTCGCTGAGTGCAGCAGAGAGCGGACCTCGGTTCTACTGGATTGAGGTGTAAAAACATGGCCCAGGTCTTCGCCGTGACTGGAGGCCAGTTCATACCGTCCGCCGGTCTTACTGAAGGTGGCGGCAAGGCCAAACGGCAGCCCGAGATGGTCGTCGTCGAAATTCGGGCCAGCGACGAGGAAGATGCCGGGTCTGCGTTGCAGCGGGCTGAAGGCGATGTGTCGGCAGATTTCTGCCGCAAAGGCCGCGACAGCGGCATCCTGGCCGATCAGGAGCTTTCGGGATTGGGTGATGAGTTCGCGCATGGCCTCGTCAACGGTGAGGGAACGTGTCGACATGAAGTGTGTCTCTTGGGGAAGGGTTGATGGGAGTGGGACTGGCGCTGCTGACGTGAGGGCCAGCCTGTTGCAGAAGGTGACGATGTCAGGCTCGGCCAGGCCGAAGCGCTCTGGTTCGGCTTTGCGCGAAGCGTGAGGTATCCTTTTTGGGATTTGTCTCGTCTTGTCCTACGCCCGTCTGATGCTCGTCCCATTCTTCGTCCTTGGGATCGTATCTTCTGGGGTCTTCTTCCTCCCCTTCCTCACTGGCGCCAACAGCGCCATGGTCCGTCAGAATGCCGGTTTGAAACCGGTATCGCAGGCGCCCCAGCTGAGATGCCTCTTGGCCAGGGCACGGCATTCAATCTGTGAAAGGATGATCGCCTACCCGATGGATGCGATCACTGAGCATCAATTAAGGAATGGCTCGAGATTCAGGTGTTGAGCACTTAGCAGTTGCGATGCTGTTGGTGGTGAAGCCAGGTTTCCCAAGGCCTCAATTGCCTTGTTCGCTGCAGATTGGATTTCAACTATCTGCCAGCCCTTGCTGACCACAAATCAACACGTCCAATGAAAAGCCGTGAGCCTTTCTAGGCTGATCAATCCATTAATAGAATTCGAACTTCAAAGCATAATCCAACCATGACGGGGGAA
>NZ_JAERQD010000054.1 GCF_016735695.1 Microvirga zambiensis WSM3693
TCACATCCTCCCGTGACCGGGAGGTGAATCATCAACTCGCTGCAAATGAAAGATCTTTTATGAGTTCACGCCCTAGTCGTACAGGCTTGTACTGCTTCTCTCCCTAAGAGTCCTTTAACCTGCCGCCGTGGCAGCTTGGCTTGAGGGACGTGGACCGGCCCGGACCCGCTGCCGGCCCTGTCGCCTCATTCCATGCAATGCAGCGACCTCGAGGGGACGCTAAGAAGGCTTCGGGTCGCCTGGCGCCGAGCCAGCGTTAATGGTGAGCCGTGCGCTTCTTGTGAGACGTGCGGTGCCGATGGACACTGCCGGTGTTCTGGGGGATTCCAAGCACTCCCTTCACACCGCCAGCCACGCCGCCAGCCACGCCCCCAACGGCCCCGCCAACAGCGCCGCCCACCGGACCCGCTGCACGGTTGCCTACGGCTGCCCCCTGCTCGGCTCCACGGACAATCCCCTGTGCCTGCCCGGCAGCAGGCAAGGCAAGAACAGCAAGACCGATTGCCGAAAGGAGAACATAAGGTTTCATCAGGATCGCTCCTCTTTGCAAAGACATCAAACCCGAGCCGCACAGGAGGTTCCCTGCCGAGCACAGGTCCAATCGCGACGCTGGTACACATCTTGACTTAACCCTGGGCAAAAGCTTTGCAGGAGCCAAGGTGGGCTTTCCTTTCGTATTTCGCTGATCCTGCCCCCTACGAGCGTGTAGCTCAGCCGATAGACCAACTGACTTTTAATCAGAGGGTCCTGGGTTCGAGTCCCAGCGCGATCACCAACAATGTCAAAGGGTTACCGGCATCTGCCCTTTGATGCGTTTTCTCCCAGGTAGCCAATAGGTAGCCAGACGTCTGGACGCAGAGGCTGACCCGGATCCGACCCAAGCCAAGCCGAAGAGCGCGAACGACTAAGTGAGTCGTTCGACACCTACCCCTTCCTATAGCTCCCAGCGCAGCCGCAATGGTGTCACAGCATAGTCTGTGATCAGGCCGGAATGTCTGTTCTCCCGTAGTGAGCAGACCTTCAGCGGGCATGTCTGAACTTCCCAATGTGACCGAGGTTGTGTGGAAACGCGATTTCGAGCGACGTGCGATGGCCGCTGTTTGCATGTACAGCTCCGGCAAGAGTTGGCCGGCATGGGAGGTCAGGCTGCCAGCGCTTTGAGCAGGGGTCTGACACCCAGGATGTTGATCATCCGCTTCAGGTTGTAGGCGAGCACGTGCAGGCTCATCTCGGTTTTGACCTTCTCCAGGCTCTTCATCAGGAAGTGAGTGCTGCCCATCCAAGCCTTGATGGTCCCAAACGGATGCTCCACCGTTTGCCGGCGAATGAGCATCGCCTCTGGCATGCGTTCCAATCGGGCCTGCATCCGGTCGAGCACATCTTCATGCTGCCAGCGCTTCACCCGCCTGTGCTTGTCCGGCGTGCATTGGGGCTTGAGGGCGCAGGTCGAGCAGGCCGTCAGATTGCGGTAGTGGTCGATGGTGTCCCGACGATCCGAGCGCACCTTACCCTTCGTCAGATGCTGGCCGGCCGGGCAGATGTAGCGGTCATGTTCGGCGTCGTAGATGAAGTCCTGTCCGGGAAACAGGCCACGTTTGGTGTTGCCGGAGGTTTGGGTCTTGGGAACATAGGGCAGGACACCAGTGCCCTCGCAGGCCAGCACCTCGTCACCGTTGTAGTAACCTCGGTCGGCCAGCACGGTGAGTTCCTCACACGCCATCACGTCCCGGGCTTGTTGTCCCATCGCCAGCAGTTGCGTGCGGTCGTTGCCGACATTGGTCACCTCGTGCGCGACGATGAGATGATGCTCCGCCTCCACCGCCATCTGCACGTTGTAGCCGACGACCCCAGTGCCCTTGCCGCTGGTGGCCATCGAGCGGGCACCCGGATCCGTCAGAGAGGTCTGCTGGTCGGGCGCAGCCTCCACCTGCTGCTCCATCTCCTTCAGAGATTGCATCGCCCGGCGCAGGCCCGCGATCTTCTCCTTGAGGCGGGTTGTCCTGGCCTCGGTCTCCGCGCCAGGCTGCCGATCGGCGCGATCCAGCGCGGCGAGATAACGTGCGATGCCGGCCTCGACCTGCTCGATGCGCTTGGCCACCTTGGCGACGGTGAAGTTTTTGTCGCGATTGTTGACGGCCTTGAACTTGGAGCCGTCGAGGGCAACGACCGCGCGGGTGAACAGGTTGAGCTTGCGGCACAGCACGACGAGCTGCGCGCACGCCGCACGGATGGCCGGTCCGTTGTCGCGGCGGAAGTCCGCAATGGTCTTGAAGTCTGGCATTAGCCTGCCGGTCAGCCACATCAGTTCGAGATTGCGCTGGGTCTCCCGTTCGAGGCGGCGGCTTGACGGGACGCGATTGAGATAGCCGTAGATGTAGATCTTGAGCAGGGTCGCGGGATGGTAAGCCGGGCGGCCTGTCACCCCAGGCACCACGCCGGCGAAGCCGAGGGCCGCCAGATCCAGCTCGTCCACAAACGCTTCGACGATGCGCACAGGATTGTCGGGCGCCACATAGTCGTCCAGGCATTCAGGAAGCAGGGTGGCCTGCCGGCGATCTTCCCCTTCAACGAAACGCTTCATGCTGCCGTCCGCTGATCAACATCAGCTTAGCAGATCAGCGCGTTTCCACACAGCCTGGACCCAGTGCGGACATACCCACCGCATGCTCCCGCTTCCCGGTCGCGATCGTTTCCAGGCCGCGTGAATTCGCCACGAGAACGCTGTATCCACCAACGCTGAACTTGCGCGCCAGCGTCGGGCTACTGAGCCCGAGCCGACAGTGCTAGTCCTCGTGTTTTCGTCCTTCCGGAAGTGAGCAACTTGGCCATCACGCAGTGACGGCGCGATTGCGGGCGACGATCTCGTCATGCGTGAGCTTGGCGCCCGCTGCCGTGAATTCCTTGATCAGCGCCTCGCGGTTCTCGGGAGCGCGCCGTCTGTCGGCGGCCGCCAGAGCGGCTTTCAATTTGTTCAGCGTCAGTTCTGTGCAGTAGCCCGGGGTGCCGGGCTGCTGCCGCCAGGACTCGGCGAGTGTGCCCGCATCCAGCGCGTCGAACCCCGTGGCGTCCGCCAGCTGGAACGCCGTGGCCTTCGCGGTTGCGTCATCGCCGGCGACCGGAATGGCGATGCGTCCCGGCGTGCCTGCCGGCTTTCCCCTGTCGGACAGGGGGTTGGCCAGCACCGCGTTCCATGCCTTGATGACCGGGCGGCCGATCTGTTCGCTGACCCAGACGCTTTCGGGCTTGCCGTCATCGACCTCGGTGATCGCGCCGTCGCGGAAGGGATAGTAGTTCGAGGTGTCAATCACCACGACCTCGGCCGGGACATCGCTGAACAGACCGGCCAGATCAGGGTACCGCGCGAACGGAATCGACAGAACGACGACATCGACGTCCCTGACCGCCTGCTCCTTGCTGACGGCAATGACGCCAAGGTCACGGGCGAGGTCGCGAAGGGAGTCCAGCCCTTGCTAGTTCGCGAGTTTGACCTCATGGCCGCTGGCGGCCAGCTTCCGCGCCAACGTGGCGCCGATGTTTCCAGCGCCGATGATTCCGATCCTCATGGGATGTCCTTTCGTGAAGGCGGAAGAGCGTCCGCCTCAGTCGCGGATGCGGGCGCTTGGGAGATGCGCGCCCTCCTCACGCAATGCCAAAAGTGTCACCTCCTGAAATGCGCTCACAACTCCTGCCCCATCGAGCGAAACAGGATGTCGTTGATATCGACGTCAGACCGGCAGCCCGTTCTGCTTTCGCAGGCTTTTGTCGAAGGCGGATGCAGGGACGAAACGGCGCAGGAAACTGACCTGGCGCGCCATTTTCCCGGCCGTATAGCGCCTCCTCGGAGCGGATTCGGTGGCTGCTTTCAAGACCGCCCTGGCTACAACTTCAGGCGCATCGCCTGCTGCTATCGCTTTCCACAGGATCGCATTCATGCCGGCGCGCGCGGCATCATAGATATCAAGCAACTGATCCGGCTTGGCGAGATTTTCTTCAAATGACGTACGGGTATATGCAGGCTCAATCAACACAACGCGAATTCCGAACGGACGCAGTTCATGGTCAAGCGATTCGGAATAGCCTTCAATGGCATGTTTGGTCGACGAATAGAGTGCGGAATAGGGAGCTGGGATTAAACCCAGCACCGAACTCAAGTTAACGATTCTGCCCATCCCTTGACGTCGCATTGTCGGTAACACCGCGTTCGTCACGCGAAGAACGCCGAAGACGTTCACGTCGAACAGCGATTGAGCTTGGACAATCGAGGACTCCTCCGCGCCGCCGAGCAGGCCAATTCCGGCATTATTGACAAGCAGGTCGATGCGCCCGGCCTTGGCCAGCACCTCATCGACCAGTTTCGCCACGGACGCGTCATCGGTCACGTCGCAGGCCAGCATGGTAATGCCGTCGGAGCTTTCGGCGGTTGCACGACGGCTGGTTCCGAATACGCGAAAACCTGCGCTCTGCAACGCTTTGGCAGTCGCGCGCCCGATGCCGGAGGATGCCCCTGTCACGAGGGCGACGCTAGGAGTGGTCTTGTTCATGGAAATCATTTCTTTCTTCGTGTTGGATCAAAGTGGGAGAAGGACGAAAGGTCGGAGCGAAGGGCTTCAACCATGAGCGCCTCCGGCGTTCGCGTCGGCCCACCGGGCGGTCCAGCGCCTGAACAAGGCGCTGGCATTCACTCCGCCAAAGCCGAAGCCATTGGAGATCGCGTACTCCATCTCCATTGGCCGGGCCTCGTTTGCGACGAAGTCGATCCCGTCGCCGGCCGGATCGGGCGCGCTCAGATTGAGCGTCGGCGGTGCCACCTGATCCCTGATCGCGAGGATTGCGAAGATGGCTCCAAGCCCGCCGGCGGCGCCGAGCAGGTGTCCGGTCGCCGATTTCGTCGCGCTGACGGCTATCGCGAAATCACGCCCGAACAGGCTCTTGATCGCTTCGATCTCACCCAGGTCGCCGACCGGTGTGGAGGTCGCATGCGCATTGAGATGACGAACCTCGCGCGGCGAAATCTCTGCCTGGGCAATCGCAATCTCCATGGCCCGGCGCGCCCCGTTGCCGTCCTCGGGGCCGGACGTGACGTGGTGCGCATCGGCGGTCGTGCCGTAGCCCACAAGTTCGGCGAGCGGTTTCGCACCGCGCGCCAGCGCGTGGCTCAATTCCTCAATGACAAGGATGCCGGCTCCTTCGCCCATGACGAAGCCGTCGCGCTCCATGTCGAAGGGGCGCGAGGCTTGTGCCGGCGTCTCATTGAAGCCGGTGGAAAGAGAGCGTGCTGCGGCGAAACCACCGAGGCTGACGATGTTCATACATGCTTCCGTTCCTCCGCACACGGCGATATCGGCTTCGTTTGCGCGGATCAGACGCGCCGCATCGCCAATCGCCTGGATGCCGGCCGCGCATGCCGTCACCGGCGCGCCCAGTGGGCCTTTGAAGCCATGGCGGATCGAGACATGACCTGCTGCGAGGTTCACGAGGAAGGACGGCACTGTGAACGGCGACAGGCGGCGGACACCGCGCGTGTCCACCGTACGCACCGCCTCGGTGATGGCCGGGAACCCGCCGATGCCTGATGCGATGATCGTGGCTGTGCGCAGGCGATCCGCTTCCGAGACGGGTGTCCACTTCGCTTGAGCGAGTGCCTCTTGTGCAGCGGCGAGCCCGAAGAGGATGAACCGGTCTACCTTGCGCTGATCCTTCGGCGCCAGCACGGCATCCGGATCGAAACCAGCGTCCGGATCTTCTTGCAGGGAGGGCACCACCCCGCCGACCTTCGCCGGCAGGTCTCCCACCACATCGTCCGGAAGCCTCCGGATGCCCGAGCAACCGGCCAGGAGACGCGACCAGGACGTTTCGACATCTGCGGCAAGGGGCGTGACCGCGCCCATACCTGTTACAACAATCCGTCGCATGGATCTTCCTCTCGATCTGGGTACGTGGGCAGCGCTGTCCAGCCGTGGCTCAATCCTGTACGGACACGCGCTCGCGATCACCGCTTGCTTCTGCCAGCCTCGCAATGAGCTCAAGCCCGGACCAGCCCACCATGTCGGCGGTTGAAACAGTTGCGCTGCGCGCTTCGGCCGGAGAATCCATCGTCATTGGCGCGGTCCTTCTTGGGCCTCGCCGGCAGACAATCCCGTCAGCACGCTCTCGGCGGCCGCTTGCAGGAACCGCTTCGACATCTGCTCGTCGTTGACAGCGCGCGAGAGGACCACCGCACCGACCATCGTCGACAGAATGGCCATCGCCTTGCCGCCGGGCTGCCCGCCGACCTTCTCGCCGCCGGCCTCGCCAATCCAGCCGCCGAGCATCTCGAGGTAATCCCTGATGCCGGCTTCAAATGACGCCTTTACGTCGGCGCCCTGCCGGGCAGCGTCCGAGCCGAGCGCGATCACTGGGCAGCCGTCCATCCTTTCTGCACGGTGCCCCATGCTGAGATAGAACGCGACGACCGCTCCAAGCGGGTCCTGCGGATTGGCCTGCGCAGCGGCGGACCACCGGCCAAGGGCATTCTCCAGCGCACGTCTGGAAGCCTGCGCCGCCAGATCGTCTTTGGATTCAAACTGCTTGTAAAAGGCGCCTTGGGTCAGCCCGGCACCTTCCATCAGGTCCTTCAGGCCGATGCCGTCAAAGCCATGCTCCCGGAAAAGGCGGCTCGCGACGTTGATGACCGTCTGCCGGTTTTCCTCAGCCTGAACGCGGCTCACGCGCATCACCGATCTCCTCTTTTTTAGATTGCATTCGTAATCTATATCCGATATAGAGTGTGAACGCAATCTAATTTTATCGAGGCGACGGGCATGAAGAAGAGACCCGCTGTTGTACTGGGAGGCATCCTGATCGCAGTGTCAGGGACAGCCGCAGTCGTCACACTTGCTGTACCTACGCAGGAAGCCTCTGCCGTGAGCGACCCGCGGCAGGATCCGCCGATCGTCAGACTGGTGACGGCAGCGTGGGTGACCGGATCCGAACGCAGTTTCACGGGCATCGTCGGAGCAAGGGTGCAGAGCAATCTCGGTTTTCGCGTCGCCGGCAAGATCGTGGAACGGCTTGTGAATGTCGGTCAGTCGGTCAAAGCCGGTCAGCCGCTGATGCGGATCGACGAAACCGACCTTCGCCTGGCGCTCACGGCGAAGCGCAACGCCGTTGCCGCAGCGCGCGCATCCGTCGTTCAGACGGACGCAGATGAGCGGCGATACGCCAGTTTGCTCAACAATGGATGGGCTTCCCGACAGCGCTATGAGCAGGCCAAGGCCGCGTCGGATACAGCCGAGGCGCAACTCGCCGCCGCTGAAGCAGAAGCACGGGTCGCCGAGAACGAGGCGACCTACTCGGTCCTGGTGGCGGACGCGGATGGAACGGTCATCGAAACGCTTGGCGAGCCGGGACAGGTCGTCTCCGCCGGCCAGACCGTGGTTCGGCTTGCCCAGGCCGGCCCCCGTGAAGCAGTGGTCGCGCTTCCCGAAACGATCCGGCCGGCGATCGGCTCGAGGGCCGAGGCCCGTGTGTATGGAAGCGACGGACATCGCCATACGGCACAACTCCGGCAGCTGTCAGACGCCGCCGATGCCCAGACCCGGACCTATGAGGCCCGCTATGTGCTCGACGGCGAGGCCGCGGCCGCACCGCTTGGCGCGACGGTGACCATTCTGTTGGTGAACCAGGCCAGCCAGCCGGAGGTGGAAGTGCCACTCGGAGCTGTGCTGGACAATGGCCAGAGAACCGGCGTCTGGGTGTTGGACAGCGCCACCTCGACCGTACGCTTTCAGCCCGTCAAGCTTGTTCGGGTGAGCGGCGAAACCGCCGTGATCTCCGGACTGAGCTCTGGTGATCCGATTGTTTCGCTCGGCGCTCATCGCCTGCAGGAGGGCGCTCGCGTCAGGACTGCGTTGGAAAGCAGGAGCAACTGATGAGCCTCAATCTTTCCGCTCTCGCCGTTCGCGAACGGGCCGTCACCTTGTTCTTCATCCTCCTGCTGGTGGCTGCCGGCGCCTATGCCTTCGTCATGCTCGGACGGGCGGAGGACCCCAACTTCACTATCAAGACCCTGACGGTCACGACGGCATGGCCGGGCGCGACGGCGCGCGAGATGCAGGACCTCGTCGCCGAACCGTTGGAGAAGCGGCTACAGGAGCTGACCTGGTACGACCGGGTGGAGACGACCACCCGGCCAGGTTATGCGTATATGACGGTGACGCTGAAGGACAGCACACCGCCATCTGTCGTACAGGAGGAGTTCTACCAGGCCCGTAAGAAGCTCGGGGACGAGGCGCGCAACCTGCCGTCCGGCGTCTTCGGCCCCTTCGTCAATGACGAATATTCGGATGTGAGCTTCGGCCTTTACGCCCTCAAGGCGAAGGGCATGCCGATGCGCGAGCTGGTTCGGCAGGCCGAGGTGATCCGCCAGGACCTTCTGCATGTGCCCGGTGTCAAGAAGATCAACATTCTCGGTGAACGACCCGAACAGATATTTGTCGAATTCTCCTATGCCAAACTGGCAACCCTCGGCGTATCGGCAGAGGACATCGTCGCCGCCTTGCAGCGGCAGAACACCGTCACACCGGCAGGCTCGATCGACACCCGGGGGCCGCGCGTCTTCATCCGGGTCGACGGCGCTTATGACAGTGTCCAGGCGATCGCCGACACGCCGATCGCCGCTGCGGGGCGGACGCTGAAGCTCTCCGACATCGCCGAGGTCCGCCGCGGCTATGAGGATCCTCCCACCTACCTCATCCGACGTCAGGGTGAGCCCACCATCATGCTCGCGGCGGTGATGCAGGAGGGCTGGGATGGCCTCGCGCTCGGCAAGGCGCTGGAGGACAGGACGGCGGCCCTCGCACAAACACTGCCGCTCGGGATGACGCTCGACAAGGTGACCGACCAGGCCGTCAACATCACCTCGGCGGTTGACGAATTCATGCTGAAGTTCGCGATGGCACTCGGCGTGGTGCTGCTGGTGAGCCTGCTCAGCCTGGGCTGGCGCGTCGGCATCGTCGTGGCAGCCGCCGTCCCGCTGACGCTGGCGGTTGTATTCCTCATCATGCTCGAAACCGGTCGGTTCTTCGACCGCATCACGCTCGGCGCCCTCATCCTAGCGCTTGGTCTTCTCGTGGACGACGCCATCATCGCCATCGAGGTGATGGTGGTGAAAATGGAAGAGGGCATGGACCGCATCAAGGCGGCGGCCTATGCGTGGAGCCACACGGCGGCGCCGATGCTGTCCGGAACACTCGTGACGATCGCCGGGTTCCTGCCGGTGGGCTTTGCGCGCTCGACGGCCGGCGAATACGCCGGCAACATCTTCTGGGTCGTGGGATTCGCTCTCGTTGTCTCCTGGATCGTCGCGGTGGTCTTTACGCCCTATCTCGGCGTCAAGATGCTGCCCGCGATCAAACCGATCGAAGGCGGTCACCACGCGATCTACGACACACCGAACTATCGGCGCCTGCGCCGGCTGATCACCTTTGCCGTGCGCCACAAGTTCGTCACCTGCGGCATCGTTGGCATCGCCTTCGCGCTTTCCGGCGTCGGCATGGGCACCGTCAAACAGCAGTTCTTCCCGACATCCGACCGCCCCGAAGTGCTGGTGGAGGTCCGCCTGCCGGAAGGCACCAGCATCGAGACGACGACCGCCACAGTCGAGAAGCTCGAACACTGGCTGGACGACCAGCCCGAGGCCAAGATCGTCACGAGCTATGTCGGTCAGGGCGCTCCCCGCTTCTTCTTCGCGATGGCGCCGGAACTGCCTGATCCTGCCTTCGCCAAGATCGTTGTGCTGACACCTGACGCCGAGGCGCGCGAGGCTTTGAAACACCGGCTCCGAGAGGCGGTGTCACAGGGGCTCGCACCCGGGGCCTATGTGCGCGTCACGCAGCTTGTGTTCGGACCCTACACACCGTTCCCGGTCGAGTTCCGGGTCATGGGACCTGATCCCGCGCAACTGTACGCGATTTCTGAAAAAGCCCTTGATACGATGCGCGGCGTCCCGGACGTGCGGCAGGCCAACCGCGATTGGGGCAACCGCACACCCGTGCTGCGCTTCATCCCGGATCAGGATCGACTGAACCTCATCGGCCTCTCGCCGGCGGAGGTGGGCCGGCAGCTCCAGTTCCTCCTCACCGGCACCGCCGTGACGCAGGTCCGCGAGGACATCCGCAATGTCTCCCTCGTGGCCCGCAGCGCCGGCGGCGAGCGGCTGGATCCGACGCGTCTGGCGGATTTCTCACTGATGAGCCGGGACGGCCGCCAGATTCCGCTCGACCAGATCGGCCATTCGGAGGTCCGTCTGGAAGAGCCGATCCTGAAGCGCCGCGATCGCACGCCCGTCATCACGATCCGCTCGGACATCAATGAGGCGACCCAGCCTCCAGAGGTTTCCAAGCAGATCATGACGGCCCTTCAGCCGCTGATCGCATCCCTTCCGGTCGGCTATCGCATCGAATTGGGTGGATCGATTGAGGAGGCGGCCAAGGCCAACGCCGCGTTGGGTAAAGTCTTCCCGGCCATGATCGCCGTCACGCTGATCGTCATCATGCTGCAGGTGCGATCCTTCGCGACCATGGCCATGGTGCTGCTGACGGCACCGCTTGGCCTCGTCGGCGTCGTGCCGATGTTGCTCACCTTCAACCAGCCCTTCGGATTCAACGCCATTCTGGGCCTGATCGGACTGGCCGGCATCCTGATGCGCAATACGCTGATCCTGACTGAACAGATCAAGGAGAACCGCGCTGCCGGCCTTGACGACTATCACGCCGTCATCGAGGCCACGGTGCAGCGGACCCGTCCTGTGATCCTGACCGCGCTTGCCGCTGTGCTGGCCTTCATCCCCCTCACGCACTCCGTCTTCTGGGGATCGATGGCCTATACGCTGATCGGCGGTACGGCGGCTGGAACAGTTTTGATCCTGGTCTTCTTGCCGGCCCTCTATGCGGCGTGGTTCCGGATCAAGCCTGAGGTCGTCGATGAGGAACATGAGGCCCTGCAAGACACTGAGCCGCAGAGACTTGCTGTCGTTGCTGCAGCCGCTGAATAGCGCAGATCTGAGAGTATCCGAAAGACGAGGAAGAAAGATGAACTGGTTTCTGGAGAAGATGCGTCTGTATTCCGTGGCGCTTTCCGGCATAGATGATCCGACAGGCGAACACTTACATAATCTGGAAGCACGGGTGCGGCACCTGGAGAGCGAGATTGCTCGTCTTGGGGGTCGTCTCGACAGGTTTCCTGACGCGCCGCCAGGCTACCAGGATGCGTCCGGAAAAGAGGCGTAGCATTGACAACGTCGAATGCGATGCGGCAGGCCGATTGACGCTCGACCTCCGGCGGGAAAGCGTTTTCCTGAGCAGAACAGCACCGCGAGTACCACCTTTATTATCCGCAGCGCCGTCAGTCTTCGCGGGCCTTCAGGCTCCTCGTCGAGGCGCTTCGGTACCGCGGCTGAAACGGAGACTGCCACCAACGGATTGAGATTGCGGGTTTAGGGAAGGACCGCTCATGGCACGCCTCGGTCGTTTGTTTGGCGGCTGCTTAAGCCTCAAGTCCGGACGTTGCTCCGGTATGCTTGGTGACTTCTGAGGCGGCTCATCGACGAGCCGCCTCTGCGTTTAGATTTCAACCTGTTCTGCAATCAGAAGGGCGTCGTCGACGTCGATCCCAAGATACCGAACAGTGCTCTCAATCTTGGTGTGACCCAGCAGAAGCTGAACGGCTCGGAGATTGCCTGTCCTTCGGTAGATCATCGAGGCCTTGGTGCGCCGGAGTGAGTGGGTGCCGTAGGCGGAAGGATCAAGCCCAATCGAGCGAAGCCAGGATGCCAGCAGGCGAGCGTACTGGCGCGTGGTCATGGGTCTCGTTCGGTTGATTCTGCTCGGAAACAGCGGCTCGCCCTTATGCAGGTCCTTCTTCTCCAGCCAGCGCGCCACAGTCTCCCGGGTTTGCTCCGTGATCTCGAACTGAACAGGCCGGCCCGTCTTCCGCTGCATAATGGTCGCGCGGGATCGCACCCGCCCATTGAGGGCCACATCGTCGACCCGAAGCGCAATGAGGTCACAAGCTCGTAACTTGCTGTCGAGAGCCAAGTTGAACAGAGCCAAATCCCGGATGCGATGGGCAACCTGGAGCCTGACCCGAATGGACCAGATCTCCTTCGCCTTGAGAGGCGGCTTGGGGCCAATCAGCTTGCCCCAATTCCAGGGTTTGGTGGTTCGGCAAGTATGGTCAGAGGTACTGTCTTGCATTGCAGTGCTCCTGAAGCGAAGCCCCCCGCAATGAACCTTGGCCGTCTCTACCGATAGCAAAACCCGGCTGCGCATTCGTCCTAAGGTTTTCGTCAGCTTACCAGGGTAAGCCAGACGTCTCTTACTTTGCGCCGATCTCCTGCTCGTGACCGAGGCTGTGTGAAAACGCTGATGAGCCACTCCATGAAGAAACTTTATGTCTCGTAAGGTTTGCTAGGCCGGGGAATCCTCGGTGCAGACGCCAGAACTTGTACAAATATTTTGCCCTGATCGGTCTGGTTCGCGTTTTCACACAGGCTGGACCCTGAACCGACATTGACTGCTGCACCACTCAGATAGCTGTTTTGCCCTCGATCGCGCTCATGCACTGGGCAAATGACCCCGACCAGAACCCCTTCCCCAGTGGAAAATGTCAATCAATTGGCGCAGCCCCAGTTTGAAGAACGGGGTCTGCCTTCACGTGGGCTTGCGCGAATTCCTTCGTGTCGGGGTGGACCAGCAAACCAGTCCTAACCGGATCTTCCGGGAGGGGGAGGAATTTCAGTGCCTGCCCCTGACCGGTCTGCCTGTCGCTGGGCTTGGGCGGGTGTCATGGCCAGTCGAGGGCTCCCGACCAGCGGAACGGCCAGCCGGTAACACCACGATCAGCGGCAGAAGGGCAACGACCATCTCCACAGAAAATTCACAGTACGCGTCACGGCGGGCTGGCATCGATGGCACCAGAGATCGTTGCTGAACCTGACTCAACCCAGCTCCGGGGAAGGAAGAACAGCCATGTCACGAGCACGAAGGGGGCTGTCAGTGCCGGGATCGCCAACGGCATCAAGGCGACGTTCAGGGCCGACTGTGCGATAACCGTGAACACAGTCCCCACCGCAGCATACACGGCGGCGCGACCACTCGGCCGATAGAGGACTGTCCCGAGCGCGATCGCCGTCAGGACGGGACTGAAGCCAAGAAGGCCCCCGGTGATCAGGTTGCTCTCGGCGCCCAGGAGATGGGCGGTCAGAACCGCCAGGATTGCGCCAGCGAGTGCGAATGCAGCCGCGGCGAGGGAATTCACCGCGAGGCCGACGAGGAAAATCAATGCCGCGACCCCGCTGGCCTTCAGGAAGACCTGCGAGATGCTCAGGAGGGTTCCCCCGACAAGATCGACCACCTGGAGCGGACTCGCCTCGTAGGCCTGGAAGGGAACGACAACACTGCCGGTTGGGAGCGCCGTGCCCGTCAGCCCGGAGAAGCCGTAGGACGCCAGCAGAAGCAGCCATGTGACGACGACGAATGGAAAGGTCAGGGCGGAGGCGCCCCAGGGCTTCAACGCGTTGGCGATCCCGCACGTGGCGACGACCGAGACCGCGGCTCCCAGCACCATGTAGCCCCAGAGCAGTGCCCCGGGCGCGAGAAACGTCGCCAGGGCGAGCCCGACAAGAACTCCGTTATAGCCATAGAGGCCGGCTGCGATGGACGCTGGGTCGAGCCGAAGCCAGTACGCCGTCAGGGTTGCAACGACAACGGCCACGACACCAGCAATCGCCACGTGCGGCACACCAGCCGCGTATGAACCCCAGGCGATGGCGATGAGGAAGAGAAGACCGGTCAGCGGGTTGTCCTGGAACATCACCTGCCCGATGCCACGCAGGTTGGCGTCCACGAACCGCAAGACAACCGACGATGTGCACAGGCTTTCCCAGTACTTCAGAAGCTTCTGCATCGCCACCTCCACGAAACTTCTGGTCCTCGTAAAGGAAGATCAGCGGCAAGGTCAGTCGCCTCATCGCCATAGGAACGGAGGCGGGAGGTCCGCACCGGTGACTTCCTTACGCACAATCCCCCAAAACTCTCGCACTTTTGCCTTCACCTGGGCCGTATTGTGGCCCAGCACCTTGTAGATCAGGCCAGCGTCATTTGGCAGCCGGCAAGCCCCGAACGCGATGCCGTCGGCCATTCGAACGTCGGCCTCCACCCGCTCGAGGATGCGCTCCGCCTTGTCCTTGGGCGTGCAAAGGATCACGTTGCCGAACACGTCAAAGGCATTCATCACGCCGACCTGCCGCATTGCAAATCGCTCGGGCTCGATCATGAGCTTCTCCGTGAACAACGTACGGCCGTCAGGGCGCACCGCCGCGACCGATAGCGAGACCACGGTTGCGCCAAAACACTCGTCAGGATGATGATGCTTCCGGCCGGGCTGGAGGATCTCCGACAGGAGCAACGTGGCCGACGGTGCAACGCAGACCTGCGTGTTGCTGACAAAGCGGGCACGCCGATGAGGGATGATGGGCTCGGGGACAAACTCGAGATAGGCGTCCTTGGCCAGCGTAACAGTCTGGGTTTGGACCGCGTAATTGGCGTCCATCCCATGGATCTTGGTTGCCGATTGTGACGTAACGTGCGCCTGCGCCCCATGACCGAGTTGGAGGTCGAGAGCCATCCGGTCTCCCTGGAGAAGACAACCCGTGGTCGTGATGAGAAACACGGTGGCAAGGTCCGGCATTTCCTGGTCGCAATACAGCGCACGCTGGGCCAGATACGGAACACGACGCTCGAGGGTCGCCAGGATGGTCCGGCTGCCGCGGGTCTCGAACCCAAGCCGCAGGTAGCCTGTCTTGCCGATGGTGCCGCTCTTCATCTGAGGCGGCTCATCCTGATATGCCGCCAGTTCCGGAACAGATGTACCCAGAGCTTCGGCCGCGGCCCACGGCAACGAGCCCGCCACCATCATGCCGATGCCCTCTCAGACACATTGATGTCGAACAGGAACTCCCGCTCGATCATCTCGACCAACTCCGGAATACCCTCCTCGGTCTTGCAGTTGGTGAACAGGAACGGCTTGCCGCCTCGCATCAGGAGCGAGTCGTTCCGCATGACCTCAAGGCTCGCCTCGACGTAAGGGGCGAGATCGATCTTGTTGATGACCAGGATGTCGGAATGCGTGATGCCGGGCCCGTTCTTCCGCGGGATCTTGTCCCCCGCCGCAACGTCGATGACGTAGATGAAGTAGTCGACGAGCGCGGGCGAAAACGTGAGGGTCAGGTTATCGCCCCCGCTTTCGATCAGCATCACGTCGCTGTCCGGAAAGCGCTCCTCCATGTCCTCGACGGCCGCGAGGTTCATGCTCGGATCCTCACGGACAGCCGTATGGGGACACGCGCCGGTCTCCACTCCAAGGATGCGTTCCTGCAACAGGACGCCCTTGAGGGAGCGCTGCACGTGCTTGGCATCCTCGGTCGTGACCACGTCGTTGGTGATGATCAGGACCTTGATGCCGCGCTCGAGCAACCGTGGGGTGATCGCCTCCACGATCGCGGTCTTCCCCGATCCGACGGGGCCGCCGATGCCGATCCGCGTGATTTTCTTGGTCATTCCCCTCTCCCATCAATTCATGAACAGGCGCACGTGCGCCTTGATGTGAACCGCGGCCAGGATCTCCATGAGAGGCGCGTAGCCGGACATGTCCGTCAGCCGCGCCTTGGCGGCTCGCTCGTAGGCCGTCTCGATGTCGCCGCTCAGTTCGTAGAGGACCTTCTGCGTATCGAGATGGCTCACCTTCATCAGCCGCAGCGCCGCGCCGAGAATGGATGCCGCGATCCCGTATTGGTGTACGGCAAAGGCGTGACGCTCGGACAGGGCCTGAACGGCAAAGTTGATCGCCAGCGCAACCGGGTAACATCCGTGCCCCTGTCCCTTCCGGATACAGTCGTGCCACGCGTGGAGCAGCGGAGCGCCCAGGACATGCACGCCCATTTCTGTGAACTTCCTGCCCATGCGGACCGACATGGTCCGCGCCTCGTCCGAGAGCTTGCGGGCGTAGACCGCCTCATCAATGCGAATGAGTTCGGTGACGTCGCCTGCCATCGCGGCGCGATGGGCGGCGACCAGGGCGATCCCGTCGCCGCGAGCCGCTTGTTCCACTGCCGTTCGGGTGAACGCCAGCAGGGTCGATGCATCGGTGACCGCGCCTTTCTGGACGGCCGATTCCAGTCCGGACGAGAAGGCGAACCCGCCGATCGGGAACATCGAGTCGCCGAATTGCAGCATGTGTGCGAGCGCCGACACCTGGACCGTCGTGGCGGCATCAGCCATGGCGATGCTCGCGGTGGGACTGTGCCGACCCTCCATGTTCATGGACATGCGAGTGCACCGGGCCTTCGGCTCCGCCGAAGAGCCGGCGGGATTCATGGGGAGTGAGATATGAGATGACCTCGGTGCCGGGCGCGAATTCCCACCGGACGTGCTCGAAGGCGTGCGTTCGCATGACCGAGTCCATCACCTTGCGATCAATCGTCAGCGGCACGTAGACGACATGGCCCTTGACCAGGGCGGGCCAATGCTGGTTGCCCATGGCGTGACCGAGTTCGATGCAGGTCCGCATCGCCACCTCGGGGGCCACGTGCACAAGCGCATCCAAATGCACGATCATGACATCGCGCAGCTCGATCCTGGCAATGACGGCCAAGCGGACCTGCGGATCCCACAGCATCACGTCGCCGTCGCGGATATGAGTGTCCCGGCTGAGGGAGACCGCCAGCACCGAACCCTTCCTGCTGGCCTTTCGGAAGCGGCTCTTCTGCGCCTCCCATTGATCGAGTTGCAGCACGTCGATCTCGGCATCCTTGAGACGGGCAGCCCATTCCGGATCGCCGATGTTGCCCAAAACCGTTTCGATGATGACCATGCGACGATCCTGTCAGCTAAAGAAATACTTCTGGTTCAGGGAGACTGACTTCAATGGCGGCACCGTCGCGTGCGTGCCGTCGACGGTGACGGCGAATGTCTCCGGGTTCACTTCGATGGTGGGGGTGCCGGTATTGCGGACCATGTCGCGTTTGCCGATCTTGCGCACGTTCCCGACCGGATGAACCTGCCGCCTGAGTCCCAGTCGCTCCTTGACCCCGGCGGCGTGTGCCGCACCGGACACGAAGGTGATGCAGGTCTCCGCCAGGGCATTGCCGTAGGCGCCGAACATCGGTCGGTAGTAGACGGGCTGCGGCGTCGGCAGGGATGCATTGGGGTCGCCCATGCCTGCCCAACTGATGAACCCGCCCTTGATGACCATCCTCGGCTTCGCCCCGAAGAAGGCCGGTTCCCACAGCACGAGGTCGGCGATCTTGCCGACCTCGACGGAACCGAGCATGTCGGCGATGCCGTGGGTGATGGCCGGGTTGATGGTGATCTTGGCGACATAACGCAGGACCCGAAAATTGTCGTTGCCCGAGGCATCCTCGGGGAGTTTGCCGCGCTGGGTCTTCATCGCATCCGCCGTCTGGATGCACCGAAGCCAGCACTCGCCGATCCGCCCCATCGCTTGCGAGTCGCTCGAGAACATCGAGATCACGCCCATGTCCTGGAGAACATTCTCGGCCGCGATGGTCTCGGCGCGGATGCGGCTTTCAGTGAACGCCACGTCCGACGGGATGTCGGGGCTGAGGTGGTGGCACACCATGATCATGTCGTAGAGCTCGGCCTGCGAGTTGATGCCGTAGGGGAGCGTCGGGTTGGTCGAGGATGGCAGGACGTTGGCGAGGCCGGCGATCTTGATGATGTCCGGGGCATGGCCGCCCCCCGATCCCTCGGTATGGAAGGAGTGCACGGCGCGTCCCTCAAATGCTGCAATCGAGTCATCGACGAACCCGGATTCATTGAGCGTGTCGGTGTGGATGCAGACCTGGACGTCCATTTCGTCGGCGACGGTGAGGGCCGACCGCAGAGCTGCGGGGCTGGTGCCCCAGTCCTCGTGGCACTTGAAGCCGACGGCGCCGGCCTCGATCTGTTCGACCAGCGCGGCCTTGCCGTGCCCGTGGCCCTTGCCAAGGATGCCGACATTGATCGGCCAGCCTTCGAACGCCCGCAACATCATCGTTATGTTCCCAGGACCGGACGTAACCGACGTGGCATTGGAGCCGTCCGAGGGACCGGTGCCTCCGCCGATCAGCGTGGTGGTACCGTTCGAAAGCGCCGCCTGGGCCTGTTGGGGGCTGATGAAGTGAATGTGCGTGTCGATGCCGCCGGGCGTCAGGATCAGATGCGATCCCGAGATCGCATCGGTGGCGAGACCGATCTCGAGGCCGGGCGTGATCCGGTCCATCGTCTGGCGGTTGCCGGCCTTGCCAATGGCAGAGATGCGGCCGTCCTTGATCCCTATATCGGCCTTCACCACACCGAGGACGGCGTCGACGATGGTCACGTTGGTAATCACCAGGTCGGGGGCGCCGTTTCCCCGCGTCACCTGGTTGTCCATGCCCATGCCTTCGCGCATGCTCTTGCCGCCGCCGAAGACGATCTCGTCGCCGTAACCGCCACGGAGATCGCGTTCGATCTCGATGAACAAGCCAGTGTCACCCAGGCGGATGCGGTCGCCGGTCGTCGGCCCGAAAAGGCCGACGTACTCCTGTCGCGAGATGGTGGGCATGGGTGCCTCCAGACAAGTAAATCGATGCGATCTTCCGAACGAAGGTCCAGTTCAGGATGTCGACGGGGAGGAGCGGTAGCCCCGCTGGCCAGCCAGTGCCACGGCGGCGGCCTTGCGTTTGGCGGAATCCTTCCCGGCCGTCGGACCATCGACGAGATTGTTGAACCCGAAGACGGCACGCTTGCCGCCATAGGCGACGAGCTGCACCTCGCGCTCGTCGCCGGGCTCGAAGCGGGTCGCGGTGGACGATGGAATGTTGAGGTGGAGACCGAACGCCGCGGGGCGGTCGAACTCCAGCGCAGGATTGACCTCGAAAAAGTGGAAATGCGACCCGACCTGGATAGGACGGTCGCCGGTATTCCGCACCTTGAGCGTGGTCACCGCCCTGTCGTCATCAAAGGTGATCGGCGCCGGGCTGCAAACGTAGCCGCCAACCGGTACGTCGAATGTTGCCGGGTCCGTATCAGGGTCAACGGCCGGTCCTGTCTTCGGTCCACCCATCCTGCCGCCTCCTCCCCATCGCACGAAACATCCCGGTTATTGAATCGGCCTGTGCACGGTGACGAGGCGGCTCCCGTCGGTGAAGATGGCCTCGACCTGCACCATGGGAATGAGATCGGGGACACCGTCCATGACATCGGCCGCGGTCAATGCCCCGCTGGCGTCCTTGGTCACGTCCTCGATCGTCTTGCCGGCTCGGGCCCCGTCGAGCGCAACGGCGGATATGACAGCGACGGCTTCCGGATAATTGAGCTTCAGGCCCTTGGCTTTCCGCTTCAACGCAACATCAGCCATCATATAGATGAGGAGTTTGTCGAACTCGCGCGGGGTGAGTTGCATCGCTGCCTCCAGTTCCTGGATTCAACACAACAATCAGTTCGCGGCGACTGCGTCTTGCAGGCCGACGGGGCCTGTCAACGGCCCCTAAACGGGGTCAGTTGCGTCAAGATACGGTTGAGCTCGGCAGTGTAGCGGAATTCGATGGGCATCAATTGAGGCATAGGAGATCCTCCTCGCGACGACGATGCAGGGCGTTGCCTTCCATGATAATAGCACAAGAGAGCAACAATCGCGAGCCATGCGTCTGTCGGGACTAACCCTGGAGTCATCTCGGGGAAACCCTGAGTCGAGCTCAAAAAGCAACCCCATCGCCAGGATTCCAAGTCGGCCCTGCCCAAGGGAAACGGCATATCAGCAATCACGGTTCAATAAAGAAGGCTGCTTGCGCCCGCCCGCGTCCGTAGGCCTGCCGTAGAATTTATGGGATTACCTTATAGTCAACGGCATCGCGAGAGGGGATGATTGTCTCGCCATGACTTTGCCCATACACTGTCTTTTGCGAGCCGCCTTAGTGTTGTTCCTGTTCGGTGAGCAGGCGTCTCAGCTTGTCTCGTAGTCCCGCGCAGGCTTTGGGCATCTTCTTCGGTAAAACAAGGAGAGGATCATGAGACGTGCAACCATAACAATACTCGCCTCGGCAGTCATGTTGGCTCCTACCGCTACGCTTGCTCATACCGGGCACGGTGATGCAGCGGGGTTCATACATGGCATCGCTCATCCGATAAGTGGGATCGATCATGTCCTGGCCATGGTTGCGGTCGGCATATTGGCCGCGAGGATTGGCGGGAGAGCCCTGTGGCTGCTGCCGTCGACATTCATTTCCGTCATGGCAGGAGCAGCCGTTCTCGGAATGATCGGGTTCGACCTTCCATCCTTTGACGTTTGGATCGCCGGCTCCCTGGTCGCATTTGGGCTGGCCGTCGCCTACCCATCCCATCTGTCAACCCTAACGGGTGCAGGCCTCATTGCCTTGTTTGCCATCTTCCACGGCTATGCCCATGGAGCCGAAATGCCTGTCGGTGTGCCCGCCCTGACGTATGCCGCAGGGTTCCTCATCGCGACGACCCTTCTGGTCGGCCTCGGTGCCGGCAGTGCACTGTTGGTTGGTCTCATGGGAGGTCGGATCGGGTATCGCACCGTTCAAATCGGGGGCGGCGCAATCGGACTCTATGGCTTGGCGGTTCTGTCGACAATCCTCTGAGCCGTACGGGGTGATTCCGTGTGATGCGCCGGGAACACCACGCGGCGAGGAACTTCCATGGCGGAAACAGTGGCTATCGGCTCTGGGATTCCAAACGATGCGGATCGTGTTGCCGGAATGGCAGGCTCCAATCCGCGCTCTCGTGGGTCCGGCCACCTAGTCCGGGCAATAGCGTGGTCGCTGGCGGTGCAGTGACCGTCCAACCGACCCGAGACAGCAGTCACGGCGGGGCCGCTCAAGCGCCTTAACGCGCCTTCAGGGGGATGGTGGATCATGGGACTCGTCGGGATACTGTTCGCGCTCGCGCTGCTTATGTGGCTGGCCTACCGGGGATGGAGCGTCCTTATGGTCGCCCCGGCGGCGGCGCTTCTGGCTGCCCTGATCTCCGGTGAGCCGCTGCTTGCCCACTGGACGCAGACTTTCATGGGCGGGGCTGCACGGTTTGTCGCGCAATGGTTTCCGATGTTCCTGCTCGGCGGGTTGTTCGGCAAGCTCATGGATGACAGCGGTTCGATCACCTCGATCGCGCGCTTCCTGACCAAGCAGTTGGGAGTGCGTCAAACGATGCTCGCGGTCGTGCTCGCCTCGGCCGTCGTCACCTATGGAGGCGTCAGCGTCTTCGTTGCATTCTTCGTCCTCGTGCCAATGGCGCGGGAGATGTTCAAGGCCGCGGACCTCCCAGCCCGGTTGATGCCGGCGGCCATCGGTCTCGGTGCGTTCACGTTCACCATGTCGGTGATGCCGGGAACCCCCTCGGTCAACAACGCCATTCCGATGCCTTACTTCGGCACGACGACCTTCGCGGCCCCCGGGCTGAGCATCATCGCGTCGGCCATCATCGTCGCCTTTGGCATGTGGTGGCTCGGCCGCGCCGAGGCGGCCGCGCGCAAAGCTGGCGAAGGCTACGCGAGCGAGGCGGGAACCGCTCTCGTCATCGACGAGATGGTTCGCGAGCAGGCGGCACCAGCGGGCGACTTCGACCCGGCCGAGTTGCCACACGGCAAGCGGGCCGAGGACGGGCCTCCCTTCGTCCTGGCCGTGCTGCCGCTCGTCGTCGTCATCGTCGTGAACTTCCTGATGTCGCTTGTCGTGTTCCCGCGGCTCGACTTCTCGTTCCTGTCCGAGCCCCAGTGGGGCGGTACGACGTTCGGAGCCGTGAGCGGCGTCTGGTCGGTCATCGTCGCCTTGGCGGCGGCAAACCTGACCGTCCTTCTCGTCAACTTCCGACGCCTGCCATCCCCCCGCGAAAGCCTGGACGCCGGTGCGAATTCCGCGGCCTTGCCGATGCTGATGATCGCCAGTCTCGTCGGCTTCGGCGCGGTCGTTGCCGCACTGCCGGCGTTCGAGACGGTTCGCGATGCGGTCTTCGCGATTCAGGGAGGGCCGCTGGTCTCGCTGTCCGTCGCGATGAACGTGTTGGCCGGGCTGACCGGTACCGCGTCCGGCGGGATGGCAATCGTCCTCAATGCTTTCGGCGGCGACTTCATGCGCCTTGCCGCCGAGCACGACATCGATCCCGAGTTGATGCACCGGATCACGACGATGAGCGCCGGGACGCTGGACGCTCTTCCCCACAACGGCACCGTGTTGCTATTGCTGCAAATCAGCGGCCTGACCCACGGTGAAAGCTATCTGGACATGGTCATGACCGTGATCGTCAGTTGCGTTATCGCCCTTGTCGCCGTCCTGATACTGGGTTCAGTTTTCGGATCGTTTTGACGGCTGGGTTATCACGGTCATTGGGAGGTCAGCCCAATCTTCGATTTGAATTTGATAGCGGGACTGCGCGGTTTTGACACCATTTTGCGTCCGTCGGGTGAGACTGAGGCTTCCCGTCTCACCTGGAGTGCATATCGACGTGTCTCGTCCTCCTGAACCTCATCGGCAGGACGAGACGTAGCCTGGCGTCAAGCACGACGAGGAGGCATTTCTCGGGCAGGATACGACTCCGTTAGTCCCACCAGAAAATCGCTGTGATCAGAACATACAGCCCAACCAGCGCCGCACCGTCGGCCATGTCGGCCCGCCCGTCCACGCAGACGAGCGTCACCACCAGCACCGAAAGCATCAGAGCGATCGCCATGATCGGTTGAATGGTCAGCGTGAAAGGTGTCTCGGGAAAAAAGAAGAAGCTGATGAGGACCAGGGTCGGGATCAACGCGATCGCCACTTGCAGGGCCCCGTTGAGCGCGACACTGACAGCCAGGTCCGCCTTGCCCTGGAAGGCAAGCCGGATCTCGGCCACGCCGGCGGTGTTGCTGGCAATGGCCACGACCACAAAACCCGCGAAAGCCTCCGATATGCCGAGCCGTTCGGTTGCTGGCAGGAGTGCCCCGATAAACCAATCCGACACCAGGATAACTGCCAGACCACAGGCAAACAACAACGCCACTGCCAACCACGGTGGCCAGATGCGTGAGCGTGCGCGGGCGTCTGGTGGAATCCTGCGTTCGCCGCTGCGCAACATCACATGCGTTGAAACGGCAAAGACCAGAAGTAACGCGACAGCGCAAACGACGGCGAGTTCCAGCTCGTGCTGAGCTGCCGGCAGGTACAGCTCGTGCGTGAGCGTCGGCAGCACCAGCGCCGAGACCGCCAGCAGCAGCAAAACGGCGATCATCCGCGGCATCCGACTTTCGAATTTCAGCAAGCCGTGCCGTGCGCTGCCAACCGTCAACGCAATGCCAAGGATCAGGAGTGCGGTGGCAAGAATTGAACCGATCAGCGCGGCCTGCACCACCTCTACTGAGCCTGCACGGAGAGCGAAGATGCAGACGAAGAGCTCGGGTAGATTGCCGAGCGCCGATTGGATCATACCGGCGGCCGATGCGCTAAGATGATTTCCGAGTTGGCTGGTCGCCTCGCCCATGACAAATGCAATTCCCGCGAGTGCAATCGCAGCCATGATGAAGACCAGGACCGGATTGGCTGCGACTGAATGGAGGAGCCCGGTAACGGCAACGACCCCGGAACAGCCCAGAAAAGCCCATCTCTCGGCAGGCGTGACCGTGTGGTTCATGCGTGGTTCCTGTACGTCCACCGCAGATCGCCATATTACCGAGACTATAAGCGCAACTTCCTGATGTCCAGGTGACCACCTCTGAGCGGATTGAGCGATCACGACGTGAATTTGTTTCCGGGAAATGGAGAGCACATCTATAGTTGCTGGAATGCCCTCGCAGACTCGTCTCCGTCGTGACGGGTGTTGCAACAGTGATCATGAACTCCGGCTTGGAGATGTGGTGCTTCGGACGCGTGATCTCTTCCGGCGACCTGTCGCGGACATCCGCCGCCTCAATCCATCCGCTGATATAGTGCGCCGGGGCGTAAAGGTGGCGCGATCTGGTTCAGTCAGGCCGCCATGGGCACCGTGCAGAGCTGCTAAGAAGGCGAGAACCTGTTCCGCCGCAGCTTCTCACGGAACAGGATTGCTCCGGATGCATCAGATCCGTAAACCTGGACGACATTCTTCGCCAGGTCTACGCCAATCCGATCAGTCGTCTTCCGACCCTTGTTGGTGCGTCCCGACCTCCTCGGGAAGGACCACCATTCCCGAGAACGGCTCGATCCACGCTATCTGATCAATCACCGCCTTCACCCCAGGTACATTCTCGGCCACCACCTTGGCAGCCTCCCCCTCGCGGTCATCGAAGATCGCGCCGGTCAAGGTCACCACCCCGTTCTCGACATGCACACGGATGAACTTGCTGCCCCACTTCTGCTTGTCCAACTCCGCCAGCACGGCCTCCTGGATCTGATCATCGGCGACGGCATTGGGGAGGTCTGTCGCCAGGGTTCGCGCCAGGGCTCGCAAGACATCGGAGCGTGCCACGATCCCAACCACCTTGCCACTCTCGAGCACCGGCAGCCGCTTGATCCGGTGACGGCTCATCGCCGTGACGACCTCCTCGAGCGGCGCATCCCGGCGCGTCGTCACGGGATCCGCTGACATTACCTGCTCGACCTTACGGCCGTGGGTCCGGACGTATTCATCGGCCAGTGTGCCGGGACCGACGAGGAATTCCAGCCATGAGGACCGCTTGCGTTCGGTGCCCAGCTCCCCTCTACGCAGGAGGTCGCCTTCGCTGATCATCCCGACCAGCGTGCCGTCCCGCGTCGTGACCGGAAGGCCGCTGATCCGATCAGCCAGCATGAGCTTTGCGGCTTCCGCGACGGTGGCGGATGGCTCGACGCTGATCACCGGTGTGGTCATGACAGCTTCAACAATCATGGGTCCCTCCTGATGAGACGGATGTGTGTCTCGGGCGGCGGCCTAGGGACTCCCCTCATTCCTGATGGGGTGGGCAACATCGTGGCGCTTGCGCATAGGAGAGCCCCCCTCTCCAATCGGGCCATTGTACTCCCGCTTAACCGATCCGGCAGCTCCCCTGGAGGACGTCCAAGCAAGACAACGGCAGGAATCGCGTGCGTAACCCAAGTCCCGCAGCCGCTTCGGAGCCGCACAAGCGAGCGGCTGACCATTCCGGCATCTGCGAACCATCGTTCCGATACCGAATATGGCTCCGTAACGAGGCGATCCGTCCGAATTTTCGCCATGATAGCGTAGTAGGTAAAGAATGATAACCTCGGAATATATGGTGGAGGCATGGTCGGAAATGGCCCCGCTCTCCCTGCCCTGCGGCAAATGAGAGCCACTCACCTCGCGTGCAGAGCCTGGGTAAGGCAACGTCCGTCATTTGCGGATGCGGCTTCAGGAGTTTCCCCTTGTAATCTCCAGGTTTTCCCAAGCGCCCCGCAGCCTGCGGCCGACATCCATGTGGCGTACCGGAAACGGACCTCGCTGCTTCCTGAGGAGTACGGTCCATGGCTGAAATGGTGGTCGTCGGGTTCGACAACCCGACCGAGGCAGACCGCGTCCTGACAGAACTGACGCGCCTGCAAAAGGAATACCTGATCGATCTCGAGGATGCCGTCGTTGCCATCCGCAGCCAGGATGGCACGGTTCGCATCAAGCAGAGCGTCAACCTCGTGAGCCTCGGTGCCACCACGGGCGGCCTGCGTGGCGCCCTATGGGGCAGTCTCATCGGTCTGCTGTTCCTCAACCCGCTCGCTGGCTTTGCCATCGGCGGTGCCGTGGGGGCAGGCTCGGGTGCCCTGACCGGGAACATGATCGACTATGGCATCAACGACGACTTCATCAAGTCAATCGGCGATACGCTCAAGCCCGACACATCGGCCCTGTTCCTGCTCGTCCGCAAGTCGCAGCCCGAAAAGGTTCTCGCCGAGCTCAAGGGGTTCAAGGGGCACGTGATCCGTTCCTCGCTGTCCCCGGAGCAGGAGGCGAAGCTCCAGGCTGCCCTGTCGCAGGCTCACCCGCCGAGCCCAGTCGAGGGCATGGAAGCCGCGGGCGAGATGGCTGCCCGGCCGACATGATGACCCGCGCCATTCGGCAAAGGAGATCAACATGATCACACGACGGATCCTCCTCAACTGGCTGGTCGGTGCGGCGGTGGCCATCCCGATGGGCACAGTCGCATCGACTGAAGCAGACGCCCAGCCCCGTCCCGAACGTCGTCCGCCGCCGCCCAGCCGTCCGGGAGGACCACCCCCGCCTCGACGGCGGGAGCGGCGGCCACGATCCCGTCCCGGTTTCGTCTGGGTGCCAGGCCGCTGGATCTGGAGCAGGCGCCGCGGGCGCTGGGTCTGGGAGTCTGGCCATTGGGTTCGCCGCAGAGGCCGGCGATAAGCGGTTGGACGCCGCCGGCACCGTCTCATGATCGCAACAGGGAGATGAGGCATGGAACTGCTGAACCCGGTACCTCCTTCATTTCCAGGGGCTGGCGCTGCTCATGATCCTGCCCTCTGGCGGGGTGCGGAACTACAGGCCGGGAGAAATCCCCGACCCTGAACGATGATGGAGGCTCGCATGCGCACCAGATGGACCGTCTCTGCGCATCTGTTGTTCGGCCTACGCGGGATCCTTCTCATTGTAGCCGTCCTGATAGTCGTGCTCGCGATCAAAGCATCCTTCGCGCTTGTGTAGACGCTGATCTCGATTTGGACAGGCCTGATCCGGACGGCGATCCGCATACTTCTATCTCGCTTCTGGCCTGCGGCCTCAGGGAGGCGGTCTAGGGCCGACGCCCCCATCCTCGTGATAGTGGCCTTCCGGCCGTTCAGCCTCTGGAGGGGAATACGGTCCGAGTGGAGGCACTGAAAACCGTCGGGACACCACGTTTGGCGTCCTTGTCATGGACATGCACGAAAGGTCCAGGCCATCCGAACTCACAGGAGGTGAACCCATGCATATACTCGCGGCAACGGACTTCTCGACCCGCTCGCAACGCGCCTTGCGGCGCGCCGGCCTGCTGGCGCGGGACAGTAGCGCCGAACTCACCCTCATGCACGTCGTGGACGATGACCGGCCGCCGGACCTAGTCGCGTTCGAACGGCGCGAGGCCGAGCGGATTCTGGGCGAGCAGATCGGCGCGATGGCCGAATTGCGCGGGCTCCCGTCGCGCGCCCTCGTTGTTGAGGGCGATCCGTTCGACGGGATCCTGCGTGCCGCTGCGTCGACAGGGGCAGACCTCGTCGTCATGGGAAGCCACCGCAAGCAGTTCCTGCGCGATATCTTTGTAGGGACGACCATTGAGCGCGTGATCCGCATGGGTCCGTTCCCGGTCCTGATGGTGAACAGGGAGGTGGATCAGCCCTACCAGACAGCCGTAGCTGCCGTTGACATGTCCGAACCATCCGCGAATGCCGTCAGAACCGGCATGGCTTTGGGATTGCCCGCAGGTGCCGGGCTTACGATCGTTCATGCTTTTGAGCCGCTAGCAAAAGGGAAGTTGGTCTATGCCGGCCTCAGCCAGGACACCATTGACGGGTACGTGACCGACGAGCGTGTACGGGCTACCACCGAACTGACTGCGTTCCTGGACGCGAATGAGCTCGACGAATACGAACGGTCGATGCGCATCGAGGAGGGTGCCCCGGGCGCGGTGATTTCCACGGCCGTGGAGCAACTGAAGCCCGATGTCCTGATCCTGGGGACGCACGGCCGCTCGGGCATCGCCAAGGCGCTCCTGGGCAGCGTGGCAGAGGAGGTCTTGCGGTCCCTCGACCTCGACATCCTCGCTGTTCCGCCCCTTCGATAAGGTTCAAGGATGCCCGAGATTCTCCATAGTTTGATCGACCGTCATTGAGGCGCCAGCAGGGTTGGCAAGAACACCTCCAAGGCCGCGGGAAACCGAGCGACATCGGTCTGCGTCAACTGCTGTGAGCGTCCGCCGTAGGCGGCAGGATAGTCACATCGGTCAGCGACAGTGTCGAACCTCATTGGCGACCATCCTTTGTGACCCGCTGTCTCTGTCAATTCAACGACCGGTTTTGGCACGCGCCGGTCGTTTGCCTTGTGGCGGCTTAAGCCTCAGGTCCGGAACTTGCTCTCTATCGGGCAGTAGGCTCTGAGGCGGCTCGTCTGGGAGCCGCCTCAGGCGGTCAAATCTCAACCTGCTCCGCGATCAGAAGTGCATCGTCGACGTCAATGCCCAGATAGCGCACGGTACTCTCGATCTTGGTGTGACCCAGCAGAAGCTGAACGGCTCGGCGATTGCCGGTCCTGCGATAGATCATCGACGCTTTGGTGCGCCGCAGGGAATGGGTGCCGTAGGCGAGGGGGTCGAGCCCGATCGCGCGAAGCCACGATCCCAGCAGGCGGGCGTACTGGCGCGTCGTCATGGGCCTCGCTCGATTGATCCGGCTTGGAAACAGCGGCTCACCCTTGTGCAGATCCTTCTTCTCTAGCCAGCGCCCTACCGCCTCTCGGGTCTGCTCAGTAATCTCGAACTGGACAGGGCGACCAGTCTTCCGCTGCATCACGGTCGCCCGGGATCGTATCCGCCCAGAGAGTGCCACATCGTCGACCCGGAGCGCGACCAGATCGCAGGCGCGCAGCTTGCTGTCGAGCGCCAGATTGAACAGAGCCAGATCGCGAATGCGATGAGCAACCTGGAGCCTGACCCGAATGGACCAGATTTCTTTGGCCTTCAGAGGCGGTTTGGGTCCGATCAGCTTGCCCTGGTTCCATTGTGTAGTAGTTAGGCAGGGATGGTCGGCGATCCTGTCTTGCATTGCAGTGCTCCTGAAGCGAAGCCCCCGCAATGAACCTCGGCCGTTCCGCCGACAAAACCCAGACTGATCATTTCTCCTAAAGTCTTCGTCAGCTTCCCAAGGTAAGCCCGACGTCCCATTCTTTGCATCAACCTCCTGCTCGTGACCGAGCCTATGTGAAAACCCAAATCGGGTTTACCGCGGCGAACTATTCGTACTATTTTATCCCGCTTCAACGTGATTTTTGCGGTCTAACGAGGGTCGCGAGACATAAAGTGCGCTAAGTGAGACCCGTCAGCGTTTTCACACAGGCTCGACCGAGGCTGTGTGAAAACGCTGATGAGCCACTCCATGAAGAAACTTTATGTCTCGTAAGGTTTGCTAGGCCGGGGAATCCTCGGTGCAGACGCCAGAACTTGTACAAATATTTTGCCCTGATCGGTCTGGTTCGCGTTTTCACACAGGCTGGGTCCATCTTGGACATTCCTGGATCTGTTCTCCGATTCGGTCCTACATTCCATAACCCCGCTCAGCGGAACAAGTTACATTGCCAAGCAGGAGATGTAGCCGGGGCCAACGGATAATAAACCCGCAAAACTCGTGGTCGTGATAAAACGGGTGTGTGTCTGTTTCGACTTTGCTGCCTCGGCATCCTGGAAGGACCCTCACCATGTCTGAAGACCCAGGTAACGGCGTTGATCGACGGGACTTCATGATCTCAGCCATCGCCTCGGCCGCCCTCGCCACCAAGGCGAGTGCTGCCAACGCTCAGGGCACGATGCCCTCGTCTGCAAGCACGCTTCCGGCAATGCCCCAGGGAACGGCCTACACCGGCGACGTGATCGACGGGAAGAAAGTCGTCAGCGCGCTCGACGTTAACGACCTGGAACCCGGGCAGAAGCACCTCTTGTATTTCCAGGGTGTTGAGATGCCGACCGGACAGCATTGGTATGTGTCTGTGACGGTCGCAAAGGGAGCAAAGCCGGGCAAGCGCGCCGTCCTGGTCAGCGGTGTGCATGGCGACGAAATGAGTTCTGTGCATACGGTCCAGACTGTGATGAACCAGCTCGAACCGGCGACGATGTCGGGCACGGTGATGGCGGTGACGGACGTGTCCCGCCCAGCCATGGAAAGCATGCAGCGCAGATGGCCCAATGCGGGCAGGGGCATGGATCTGATCGATATGAATCGGGAGTGGCCCGGGAACGAGAACGGCGCTACCGCGCCCAGCCGACACGCCGGGCTCCTGTTCAACCGACTCTTCCGGCCGAACGCCGACGTTGCAATTGACTTTCATACCGGGACAACTGGATTCGAAGTCACGGCATTCAATATCGCCGGCATGGATGTGCCCGAGGTCAAGGCCATGGTGGAGCTTTACCCCGTTGGCCAAATCTTCGACAATCATGTGTATCCCGGTGTTCTGCATAACGCGTTTATGGACGTGGGCATCCCGTCCTTTACACCAGAGATCGGAGCCGCGCGCGTCCTTGATCTCACGATGAGTTCCCTGTTCGTGGAAGGCACGATGAACGTCCTTAAGCATCTTGGCATCCTTGCCGGGCCAATGGGGCGTACGGGCAAGGACGTGAATGTTTTTGTCGGCAACAGTGCGTTCCCGATCCTCGCCACCGCGGGCGGGGTCGTCGAGCATCTGGTCAAGCTCAACGACAAGGTCGTGGCCGGACAGAAGGTGGCCATCCAGCGCAATAGCTTCGGCGAAGTGGTTGCGGAGTATACAAGCGGCGTGGCCGGAGAGATAACAGGGCAGCGCAGCGATGCAATGTCAGAGCCTGGCAACCCCTTGGTATTCATCCTTTTCAACAAGGCGACGCCGGGGAGTGCCGAGGTTTATCCCGAATAGTTCACACGCGCGAGCAAACCATCTTCTTTTCCGAGTGACCTCATCACCCCTGTTGGGACTGGAAGGAAATCTATTTCGCCTCGCGCGGCACTGGCGGGAGGCGTTTTTACTGAATAGGCGTGACAGAATGCTAGATCGGCCACGAATACGCCGTGGACGTTTCAAAACACGTTCCATGAATGGGCTTCCGCGAAATTGACCATGAACCCAAAATCCCGGAAGGTCTGTTCATGGCACCACGCGGAAGCAGATCGAATATCCGCACTCGCGCGGTGAGCGGACCTTCATACGGTGAACCTCAAAGACCGTCCCTGACCTCCAGGTCACTATCTCGATGCTTGGACGGAGAGGAGCGTAATGCGACTACCGCCGAGATCCCGTGTCACAGGTTTGGCAGGGCAACAATTAAACCCATTGGGCGTTGATAGCCGCTAGTGTGAGCGTAGGTCATCCAATGGCGCAGTATGTGGACGACGATCCCGAGCGGTTCGCTCCGAGTCCGGTCGTCGGTCCGAGCAAGCCGCGCCTCCTGCAAGTGCTGGGGCCGGGACTGATCACTGGCGCCTCCGACGACGACCCGAGCGGGATCGCGACCTACAGCCAGGCAGGCGCCCAGTTCGGCTATGCCCTGACCTGGACGCTCCTGCTCACTTATCCGTTGATGGCTGCGGTCCAGATGATCAGTGCGCGGGTCGGCCGCACGACCGGGCGCGGCCTCGCCGGCAACCTGCGCCAGCACTATCCGGATTGGCTGCTTCAGAGCATCGTCCTGCTGCTCCTGATCGCCAACATCATCAACATCGGGGCCGATCTCGGCGCGATGGCCGATGCGACCCAGCTCGTCATCGGAGGGCCGCAGTTCGCCTACGTGCTGCTGTTTGCGGCTATCGCCATCGCTATGCAGGTCCTGCTCCAATACACACGCTATGTCGCGGTCTTGAAGTGGCTGGCCCTGGTCCTGCTCGCCTATGTGGCCACTCTGTTCATGGTCAAGGTGTCCTGGGGTGCGGCGCTGACCCGTCTCGTGGTGCCGGCCATCACCTGGAACAAGGATTATCTGACCACTATCGTGGCGGTCTTCGGCACGACGATCAGTCCCTACCTGTTCTTCTGGCAGGCAAGCCAGGAGGCGGAGGACGTGCGCGAGATCCCCCGCCGCAGGCCCCTGACTCGGGCCCCGGACCAAGGTCCGTTTGCCCTTAAACGGATCGAGCTGGATACGCTGGCAGGAATGGGGATCTCAAACCTGATCGCACTGGCGATCATGATCACCACGGCAGCCACCCTGAACGTCAAGGGCGTCACGGACATTGCGACCTCGGCCGAGGCCGCGGAAGCCTTGCGCCCCATAGCCGGACCACTCGCGGAGATCGTCTTCGCGTTCGGCATCGTCGGGACCGGGATCATGGCAGTGCCGGTGCTGGCCGGGTCGTCCGCCTATGCCATCGGCGAGGCACGCAAATGGCCGGTCGGGCTGGCTCGCCAGCCCTCGGAGGCCAAGGCGTTCTACGCCACCGTGGTGATCGCGACGCTGCTGGGCATGGCCCTCGACTTCACGCCGCTCGACCCGATCAAGGCGCTCTTCTGGAGCGCGGTGATCAATGGCGTCGTGGCCGTGCCGGTGATGGCGATCATGATGCTGCTGTCAGCCAAGGAGCAGGTGATGGGCCAATTCACGGTCAGCGGCTGGCTCAAGGGCCTGGGATGGCTCGCGACCGCAGTGATGGCGCTCGCCGCGGCCGCCATGCTCGCGACCATGCTTTAGACATTGGGACAGAAGTATTCCTGAATATGTCGATGAAACCGGCAGTCGCGTCAGACTGAATGGTCACGAGTCGGTTCGGAGACCCTGAGGATCAGTTTCCGGCCATTTTGAACTGCAACCTCATCCAGCTCCGCAAGGCGTCCTCTCGCGATCACGGCTTGCCCTGAACCGACGCCGCCTGCGGTGGCAGGATTGCGCATTTCGTCAGGTACAGCGTGCCGGGGCTGCCGAAGTCCGGACTGTAGGCTGAACCGCACCAATGCCCGCCGGCGGTTTCGCCCGAGTCGCCTGGCAATCCGCGAGATGGCTCGGTGACGTGGCTTCCATCGCGGGCCTGGACCGTCTTGCCGCCTTTACGGCAGGCCGCAGTGTCCCTATCTCCCGGTTCCTTCCTACGAAGTCATCCCAAACGCCATGACTGGCCTTGCGAGGGGCAGGCCATGACCCGTTGTCATGAGGCGCACCAACGAGACCGAACGCGATGCACGGCAGCCTTGGACTCAACAGCAGACTGGATTTTCTCTCGGGCGGAGGCGAGATGGGTGCACTCATCCGTGCCCATGACTGGGCGGCGACGCCGCTCGGCTCGCCGGAGGACTGGCCGTACGGTCTCAAGTCCTTGGTCGGGGTCATGCTGGGATCCAACCAGCCGATGTTCATCGCCTGGGGCGCGGACCGCACATTGCTCTACAACGATGCCTATGCCGAGGTCCTGGTGCGCAAGCATCCGGCCGCCCTGGGGCGCGACTTCATCGAGGTCTGGCACGAGATCCGCGCCGACCTCCTGCCGATCGTCGGGCAGGCCTACGCGGGCAAACCCGTGCACATGGACGACATCACCCTCATGATGGAGCGGCGCGGCTACCCGGAGGAGACGCACTTCTCCTTCTCCTACACACCCGTGCGGGATGAGGGTGGGGCCATCGCCGGCTTCTTCTGCCCCTGCACCGAGATCACGGGCCAGGTCATGGCCGAGCGGCGCCTGGCGGCCGAGACCGGGCGCCAGCGGCGGCTGTTCGAGCAGGCACCCGGCTTCGTGGCGGTCCTGACCAGTCCAGGGCACCGCTTCGAGTTCGTCAACCAGGCCTACAGACGCCTGTTCGGCGACCGTGACTTCATCGGCAAGACCGTCCGGGAGGCATTCCCCGAACTCGGGGGCCAAGGCTTCTTCGAGCGGCTCGACCAAGTCTACACGTCGGGCGAGCGCTTCGTCGCCCATCACCTGCCGATCCGTCTCCGGCGCTCGCCCGGGGCGGCGGCCGAGGAGCGCTTCCTCGACTTCATCTATGAGCCCGTGAGGGACGAGGACGGCCAGGTCACCGGCATCTTCTGCGAGGGCCACGACGTCACCGAGGCGCACCTCGCCCGATCTGCCATTGACGCCAGCAACGCGCGCTATACCAGCGTGCTGGCCGCCATGAGCGAGGGATTCGTCGTCCTCAACGAGGATTACCACGTCACCGAGATCAACGCCGAGGGACTGCGGCTCGACGGCCGGCCCGCGAGCGAACTTCTCGGCAAGATGCACTGGGAAGCGTTCCCCGGCTCGGTCGGCACCCCGGTCGAGGCCGCCTACCGACGGGCCATGACCGAACGCGTGCCGGTGGAACTCGAGCACCGTTACGTCAATCCGGCTGACGACCACGACGTCTGGCTGGCCTTGCGGATCTACCCGGTGCCGGGCGGGGTGGCCGCCTTCTATCGCGACATCAGCGAACGGATTCGTGCCGAGGAGGCGCGGCGCCGGAGCGAGGAGCGCCTGCGGACGGCCTTGGGCATCAGCACGGTCGGGGTGCTGTTCTGGGGCAAGGGCTTCGCGCTGACGGAGGCGAACGATGCCTTCCTGCGCATGACGGGATTCAGCCGTGAGGAGGCCATCGGCCTGACGTGGCAGGAGCTCACCCCCGAGGAGTTCCATCCGGAGTCCTGGCGGGCGGTGGAGCAGGTCACCACCCTGGGCGAGGCTACCCCGTACGAGAAGCAGTACTTCCGCAAGGACGGCTCCCGCTGGTGGGGCCTGTTCGCTCCGCGCAAGGTCGGCGATGAGGTCGTCGAGTTCGTGCTCGACGTCACGGACCGCCGGAAGGCTGAGGCTGCCTTGCGCCGCCTCAACGAGGAACTGGAAACCCGGGTCATGGAGGCCGTCGCCGAACGGGAAAAGACGGAAGCAGCCCTGCGCCAGTCGCAGAAGCTGGAGGCGGTCGGTCAGCTCACGGGCGGCGTGGCGCACGACTTCAACAACCTGCTCACCATCATCCGCTCGTCGGTAGAGTTCCTGCGCCGGCCCAACCTGCCGGAGGAGCGCCGCCGCCGCTACATCGATGCGATCACCGACACGGTGGATCGTGCCGCCAAGCTCACGGGGCAGTTGCTGGCCTTCGCGCGCCGGCAGGCCCTTAAGCCGGAAGTCTTTGATGTGCCCAACCGCATCCAGGCGGTCACCGACATGCTGCGCACCATCGTGGGCAGCCGTATTCGGATCGAGGCCGACATTGCCTGCGAACCCTGCCTCGTGGAGGCGGACGTGGTCCAGTTCGAGACGGCGCTCGTGAACATGGCAGTGAACGCCCGCGATGCCATGAACGGGGAAGGTACCCTGACGGTGCGCGTCGACGCCCTGGCCGAGATGCCGTCGATCCGCGGCCATGGGGGCAGTCCCGGCAAGTTCGTGGCGGTGTCGATCGGCGATACGGGCTCGGGCATTCCGGCCTATCAGCTCGGGCAAATCTTCGAGCCGTTCTTCACCACCAAGGAGGTCGGCAAGGGCACGGGCCTGGGCCTGAGCCAAGTCTATGGGTTCGCCAAGCAGTCCGGCGGCGACGTTGCCGTCGAGAGCGAACTTGGAAGGGGCACGACCTTCACCCTCTACCTGCCCAAGGTCGAGCGAGGCGTCGAACTGGACGGAGCAGCGGATCGCGTCGATGGCGATGGCCCCTACGAGAATGGCCGCGGGTGCCGCGTGCTGGTGGTCGAGGACAACATCGAGGTTGGTCGGTTCTCGACGCAGCTTCTCCAGGATCTCGGGTACGAGACCACCTGGGCCGCAAACGCAGCCGAGGCCCTCAAGCTGCTGGCGGACGACCATGCGCGCTTCGACGTAGTGTTCTCGGACGTGGTCATGCCCGGCATGAGCGGCGTCGAGTTGGGCCGGGAGGTCCAGAAGCGCTTCCCCGCCTTACCCGTGGTCCTTACGTCCGGCTACAGCCACGTGCTGGCCGAGGAGGGGCGGCATGGATTCGAATTGCTGCACAAGCCTTATGCCGTCGAGGACGTCTCACGGGTGCTGCGGCGCGTGACACGCGAACCCGTTTCGTCCCGCCAGGCCGGAACCGACACGACCCGTACGAAGGAAGGCTGACGATGAGTGACGACACCCCGGGCCGCCGCATCCTCCTTGTCGAGGACGAAACGATGATCGCGATGCTGGTCGAGGACATGCTCGAGGATCTCGGACATGAGCTGGTCAGGGTCGCCACCCGCCTCGAGGACGCGGTTGCCGCCGCCGGGAACGAGGCCATCGACTTGGCGATCCTCGACCTCAACCTGGGCGGCGTCCTGACCTACCCGGCAGCCGACGTGCTCGCGGAGCGGGGCATCCCGTTCATCTTCGCGACCGGCTACGGCAGCGGCGGGCTCAAGGAGGGCTATGCCGCCCGTCTGACCCTGCAACAGCCGTTCAACACGGAGGCGCTGGAACAAGCGATCGGGCAGGCGCTCGGGCGAAGAGCCTGAGATCCTCCTGAAGGCGGGGCGGGCGCCGGCCACCCCGGGGGCGGATTGCCGTCAATGGGACCCGAAACGTCCTCGAGCGTTACAACAGGTTGCGATTGCATACGGATGACACGATGAACCACGAGCAGCGGGAGGCCGCACCGGGACGTTCCCCCGAGCAGGGGGGAACCTCGGCCGACGAACTGGCCTACCGCTTGCACCAGCAGGAGCTGCTGGCAGGCTTCGGCGTCCTCGCGTTGCGGACGCCGGATTTCATGGACCTGCTCCAGGAGGCGACTCGGCTCTGTGCGCAGGGACTGCATGTCCGGTACTGCAAGGCCATGGAGTACCTGCCCGACGAGGATCGGCTCATCGTCCGTGCCGGGGTGGGCTGGAGGCCCGGCACGATCGGGTCCACGACGGGTGCCGACCCGGAAAGCCCCACCGGCTACGCCTTCCGCACGGGAGAGCCCGTGATCTCGAGCCACCTCGGGGACGAGGACCGTTTCCGCACTCCACGGATCCTGGCGGAGCACGGCATCCGGCGCGCCATCAACGTGCCCATCGCCACTGACATGGGCCGCTACGGCCTCCTGGAGGCCGACAGCCCGATCGAGGGGCGGTTCACCGAGGCCGACCTCGCCTTCATGCAAGGGTTCGCCAACCTGCTCGGGGTTGCCCTGGAGCGCCGCCGCAGCGAGGAGGGACTGCGCCTCGCGCACGCACGCAA
>NZ_JAERQD010000055.1 GCF_016735695.1 Microvirga zambiensis WSM3693
GGCTTCGGCACGCGGCTCATTGAGCGCAGCCTGGCTCAAGAACTCGCGGGCGAGGTGCGGATCGAGTTTTCTGAGACAGGCGTCGTGTGCTCGGTCGACGCTCCACTCGTGAGCTAAGGCAAACGACCCTCCTGGCACCCTGATACCTAGGCTAAAAGGCCGCAATCCTCGTTCAATCGGACGTTACATATGCGCAGGGAATCCGGGTTCCTGACCCGAAGTTGACGTTAGCCGGTTCGTGACCCATACGCCTTGTGCGCAACATGGTCTCATGACAGTCCTCGCGCTGACCGACAGGGCCTGTTTCCGGCAAGCATTCTCTTAACGATTCTGCCACGCGGGGTTGGAAGCTATTCCTCTGGCGGGAACGTTTGATCCCCGAAATCGTTGCGGATCCGATATCTCGCAGAGCCACGCAATGCCAGAGAAAAGCAAGTTCCGATCTCCGACGGCCGTGCGGGAAGGAACTGGGTTCGTCCGCGTTCGCGGGGCCCGCGAGCACAATCTCAAGAACATCGATCTTGAGATCCCGCGCGATGCCCTCGTTGTTTTCACCGGCGTGTCCGGTTCCGGAAAGTCGTCGCTGGCTTTCGGCACCCTCTATGCGGAAGCGCAGCGGCGATATCTCGAATCGGTCTCGCCCTATGCCAGGCGTCTGTTCCATCAGATGCCGGTCCCCGATGTCGACGACGTCGAAGGTCTGCCGCCCGCCGTCGCGCTTCAGCAGCAGCGCGGATCGCCGACCACGCGCTCCTCGGTCGGCAGCGTCACGACTTTGTCCAACCTGCTGCGCATGCTTTACTCCCGGGCCGGCGACTATCCGCGTGGCCAATCGATCCTCTATGCCGAGTCGTTCTCGCCCAATACGCCCGAGGGAGCCTGTCCCCGGTGCCATGGCCTCGGCCGGGTCTATGAGGTCACTGAGCAATCGATGGTGCCGGACGACACGCTTACCATTCGCGAGCGGGCGATTGCCGCCTGGCCGACCGCTTGGCATGGTCAGAACCTGCGCGACATCGCAACCACGCTCGGCTTCGATGTGGACCAACCTTGGCGGGACCTGCCCAAGAAGGATCGCAACTGGCTTCTTTTCACCGATGAGCAGCCGTCTGTTCCCGTCTATCCGGGATACACTCAAGCGGAGGTTCGGCGCGCACTCAAGCGCAAGGAGGAGCCTGCTTATCAAGGTACGTTCACGAGCGCCAAGCGCCATGTGCTGCACACTTTCGCCACCACGCAGAGCCCGCTGATGAAGCGGCGGGTGGCGCAATACATGGTGAGCACCGAATGCCCGCTCTGCCACGGCAAGCGCCTGCGCCTGGAATCCCTGTCCATCAAGTTCGCGGGGCTTGACATTGCAGACATGTCGAGCCTCCCGCTCGCCCGTCTCGCCGACATCTTCCGCCCTTACGCGGATGGAACGGCATCTCGCATGAGGAAGATGGACGCGGACCACCCGGAAAAGGCGGTGGTCGCGCAGCGCATCGCGCAGGACCTCGTTGCCCGACTGAATGTCATGCTCGATCTCGGGCTCGGTTATCTTGCCATTGAGCGCAGCACCCCGACGCTTTCGCCTGGCGAGCTCCAGCGGCTGCGGCTTGCCACGCAGGTGCGCTCCAATCTCTTCGGCGTGGTCTATGTGCTCGACGAGCCGTCGGCGGGGCTCCATCCGGCGGATACGGAGGCGCTCCTGAATGCGCTGGGACAATTGAAGGCATCTGGAAACTCGCAATTCGTGGTCGAGCACAATCTCGATGTCATCCGTCACGCGGATTGGATCGTCGATGTGGGGCCCGGTGCCGGAGAGCAGGGCGGCCATGTGCTCTATAGCGGTCCGCCCGAAGGGCTCAGGCAGATCGAGGCATCGCAGACCCGGCGCTTTCTGTTCGGTGAAAGCGGCGTTCAACCTCGCACGCCGCGCAAGCCGATGGGCTCGCTGCGTCTTGCCGGCGTCACGCGCAACAACCTGCACGACCTCAATGTCGAGTTTCCTCTCGGTGTTTTCACGACGGTGACCGGAGTGTCGGGTTCCGGCAAGTCGAGCCTGGTCAGCCAAGCGCTGGTCGAGCTGGTGGCGGAGCATCTCGGTCACGACATTCCTGCAGAAGAGGAAGGCGAGGCGCTCGAGCGGGCGGCGGTCGCGGCCGTCGGCGGCCGCATTGCTGGGGGAATGGAGGGGATCAAGCGGCTCGTGCGCGTCGACCAGAAGCCGATCGGGCGCACGCCGCGCTCGAACTTGGCGACCTATACGGGCCTTTTCGATCATGTCCGCCGGATCTTCGCCGCAACCAAGCAGGCGCGTGCCCGGCGCTACGATGCCGGACGCTTCTCCTTCAACGTCGCCAAGGGCCGTTGTCCGCATTGCGAGGGTGAAGGCTTCGTGATGGTCGAGCTGCTGTTCCTGCCGAGCGTCTACGCGCCGTGCCCGACCTGTCACGGCGCCCGCTACAATGCCGACACGCTCAAGATCAAATACCGTGACAAGTCCATCGCCGATGTGCTTGGCATGACGGTCGATACGGCATGGGAGTTTTTCGCCGACGAATCCCACCTGCATCGGTCGCTCAGCATCGTGCGCGAGGTGGGGCTGGGCTATCTGCGGCTGGGCCAACCCGCGACCGAATTGTCCGGAGGCGAGGCGCAGCGGATCAAGCTTGCGACCGAGCTGCAACGGATCCAGCGCGGCGATACCCTCTATGTCCTCGACGAGCCGACAACCGGATTGCATCCAGCCGACGTGGAAAGGCTCGTGGCCCAGCTCGATGGGCTGGTCGATGCTGGCAACACCGTTATCGTGGTGGAGCATCACATGAGCGTTGCCGCAAGAAGCGACTGGGTCATGGATCTCGGTCCGGGGGCCGGCGATGAGGGCGGGCAGGTGGTTGCATCGGGGCCGCCGGGCGTAGTGGCAAAAGAATCGGGCAGCCGCACGGCGCCGTACCTGGCGTATGCTCTCGCTTGACCCGGAGTTGCCGTTTGGAGGTCTCAGGCATTTCGCTTGGCGGCCATCCAGACAGCGCAGCGGGTGCTACAGGCTGATGGTTTCCCGGAGAGAGACGGTCTCAAAGTTCGCATGGCCTCGGGATTAGAGGGTCAGGCTTCAATGATGTCAGGAAATGCTCCGCCTCGCTGGCCGGCATGGGGCGCCCGAAGTGGTAGCCCTGTCCCATGTCACAGCCGTGCTCCCGGAGAAACGACGCCTGCGCAGCGGTTTCAACACCCTCCGCAACCACCCTGATGCCGAGGCTCTGACCAAGGCTCAAGACGGCTTTGACAATGGCAGCATCCCCTACATCAGTCTCCAGGTTGCTCACGAACGAGCGGTCAATCTTGAGAACATGGACCGGGAACTGCTTCAGGTGCGACAGCGAAGCGTAGCCCGTGCCGAAATCATCCAGCGCAATCGAAACTCCTCCTTCATTCAATGCCCGCAGTGTTTTCTGAGCATGCTCGATATGGCGGTCGAGGAACACGGTCTCGGTCACCTCTACTCCAAAACGGCTCGGTGGAATGCCGGCCTCCCGCAGGTGGTCGAGCACCTGCGTGGCATAATCATCGCGGCGAAAGTCGGCGGAAGAGGCATTGATTGAGACCCGGCCGATGTCGAGTCCTGCATCGAGCCAACGGCGCATGTCATGGACCACGCAGGAGAGCATGCGATGAGCGATGGCAATGCCGAGTTCCGGATCATCAAAGGCGGGAGCAAGAATATCAGGTGATTGCGCTCCCGTGCGGGGGTGGCGCCAGCGCAGGAGCGCCTCAAAGCCGGCGAGCTTCCCTGAGCTTAGGTCCACTTTCGGCTGGTAGAAGGGCTCGATCCAATCGTGCTCTAACGCTCGGCGCGCGATTTCCAGAGCCGAGGCTGTTTTCTGCGCCTCATCGCGCATAATGGGCTTGAACATCTCGAACGTGCTGCGGCCCGCTGCCTTGCAGCTGTACAGCGCGAGGTCCGCCTGCTTCAGAAGTTCCTCTGCGATCAGACTGTGCTCGCCGGAGATGGCGCCTCCAATGCTGGTGCGGCAGTCCAGCGTCTTGCCCTTGTGCCTCAGGGGCTCCTGCATTCGGACCAGAATGGCTTGAGCCACCGCCGCAACTCCATCCACTCCAACAACATCCGACAGGACGACGGCGAACTCGTCACCGCTCAGACGCGCAACGGTGTCGGTGGTGCGTACAATGCATCGCAGTCGCTGGCCAAATTCCTTCAAAAGAGCGTCACCAGCATCGTGACCGAACCGGTCATTGGTCTGCTTGAGATGATCCAGATCCAGGACCAGCAGACCGATCCTGCGCTGTCGTCCCGAACTGCTGTCAAGCGCCTCGCGCAGGCACTCAAAGAAGAGCCTGCGGTTGGGTAAGCCCGTCAGATCGTCATGATAGGCGGCCCAGCGGAGACGCTCCTCGGCAATCTTTTTATCGTGGATGTCCTCGACCGTGCCGTACCAGCGGATCAGGGCGCCGTCCTCTCCAAGCCGGGGCGTGGCCCGGGCGCGGAACCAGCGATAGCTCCCGTCGGCAAAGCACAGACGGTAGGCGACATCGACAGGACTGCGGCTGACTACAGCATCCGACCAGTGTTGTGCTGCAATGGGGACATCGTCCGGGTGCAGGGCCGTGGTCCAGCCCTGCCCAAGCGCCTCCTCAGGAGGCATTCCCGTCAACTCGCCCCAACGCGGAGACATGTCGAGCACATTGCCGTGCGGATCGGCTGTCCACGGGATCTGCGGATTGAGCTCGACAGACGAGCGGTGGTGCTCCTCACTCTCGCGCAAGGCTTCTTCGAGGTGCTCCTTGGCCATGGACAGGAAGAGGAAGGCGAGCGCAGGAGCATAGACCACGAGAAAGAGCGCCATTTGCGGGGACCACCGGGCGGCAAAGGCATCGAGCCAGACGGTCGAGCCCGGCGACAGCCCAAGCAGTCCTCGAAAGAAGTTGAAGGCAGCCAGGATCAGCAGAAGGAAGACCGCCGCTTGCTGGGATGCCAAGCCACGAGGAGCGTGCTTCCAAAGCTCCCAGGCGGACAGCGCTGCGGATGTTCCGGTAATCAACGACAGGAGAACAAGCCGAGCGCTGAAGGACTCGTGAATGAATGGGAAAGCCCCAATCAAGACAGCGGGTCCGAGACCGATGGCGGGCAACCAGCCTGTGCGGCCGTTGAAGGCCCTGCAGCCAGCGTACAGGGCGCCGAAGCCGAAGATCACAAAGGCATTCGCCATGAGCAGATTGAGATGGCTCGGCAAGCTCTGTCCGAAGTTTGCCATTCCGATTCCGATAGGGATCAGGCAGAAGGTAGCTCCCCACCAGCCCAGGGCCTGGACTCTTCGGTTGTGCGTCCAGGCGAAGAGTAAGAGCAAGCCGAGCGTGGCTGAGAGCAGCACAAAGGCAGCGGCTAACGTGAGGGGATCAAGGGTCATTGCGTTACTGGAAGAAAGTCAGAAGACCTGCAGCAGGGATGATAGCCTACTCCCTTAACGGTCCCCGCTAAAAGCTAATAAAAAGGTCTACTGCGCCAAAGGAGAGATCAAATCAGACTATCGTCATGCCTTTAATGCAGCGGTTACATGCGCCTAAAGCCTTGGTTCTATGGGAACAGGTCTTGGAGCATTACTGGGTATAACGCTCCGATATGCTCATGAAGTCTACCATATCCCGGAAGCTCCGATTCCCAACGAAAGTCTTGTCCTGTACATCCTCATCCGGCTGACGGGGCTGATGCTCTGTGGCGCGCTCCTGCAGGGCGGCACTTAAGCGTTCTCAATTTGATGGGGTTACTGTACCGGTTCGATAAGGCAGCCACCCGCCGACGAGGCAGATGGCTCGGCAGGCAATTGGGATTCCATCAGCCTTGTGAGGGCGAGAGCCTCTTCCCGTAGCTCAGGAGGCGCCTTCATAGGAGCGCCATACAGGACGGCGTGGGCCATTGCGATCCTCTCGGCGGCCAGGATGTAGAGATTTGGGATTTCACACTCGCCCCACTCGAACGCCTGATAGTCCCGGGTGGTCAATTCAAGAAGGTGAGCCATCGCGGGTTGTGAGAGCCCGAGAGCTGTTCTGATGGCAATGAGTTCATGCAGGCGGTCTGGTTTGAGCACAAATTCCCCCGATTGTTTGGCGGACAAGACTACGTTTGCCGCCGGAGAGTCGATTAGACCAAATGGCCTTGATGAAACCGAACCGTGCATCTGCGTCCTCACAACCGCCCTGCGGCCAAAGGAACTCGACCCCATGACACTTGCCTTGGCTCAATACCAAGCGAGCCTTGACTCTCAGGTCTAACGCTGGGACCGCCAGCACAATTTCCGGGGGCAGCTCGTCAGCTGCTGCAAATGCAATCTTAGCTGCGCTGGCGGAGACGTCCTGCACAGTGCATTCGAGAGCTGGAGATTGGTTGCCGAACACAGCCCGTGCGCTGAAGTTTGACGACCGCCTATAGTGCCTGCGTTGCTCACTTCGCTTAGTCACAGCTTGTCTCGCTTTGTCCGCAGTTCAACGGAGCGTTTAGCGCACCGCGAAAGCCGCCGCTGCGAGACAGCCAACCGCAAAAATCAATCCTATCCATCTGAGGACATGGGCAAGGCCATCGTTCCTCGGATCAATCTCCTGAGCCTCAATGGGATCGTCATCACCTTCCATAGCCACACCAGTCGCGCTGAATGATCCGGGATAAAGATAGCTCTCTTAGTGCAAAGAGCACTTCTTCACGTGCAAAGGCTCCAGGGGGACCACCCAAACTACCTCGCCGGCGCTGTTACAGATTTCCATTTCCCAGCTTTGCCAAACTTCAGACGGCAACGAAGCCTCAGCACGGAGCTCCCTGATCGCCTTGTTGGCAAAGGCGAGAGCGGAATTGATGTCTTCCAACTGGCAACCTTCACTGTCGTGAATGAAGTGGCTCCCATTGGTAAGGTTGAAGTAGTAACGGGACGACATGGAAGGATCGAAGCCCTCAGTTCGGTGTTACCGTGCTAGTCAGGCGAAAGTCTTGGACATGGATACAGTTGCAGCCACCTCTGCTCGACTGATATAGCGTCGTTGCGGACCGTCTAATTATCGGCTTTATAAGCACAAAAGCCTCGCCCGGATCGGCTGGGATGGTACGAGTGCTCGGCTATTTCAACACGGAGAAGGGGCGGAGACGATGGAGAGGCTTTTCTCGACGGCGCAGGTCCATCCGCGCGACCGGTTTGACTACTGGCACAGTGTCGCGTGCAAGAATCTCATCTCTCATGACGCCACGCCTGAATGCCGCCCTACCTTCGAGGCTGAACTCCATGCCGGTGCCTTGGCCGACCTGGGCCTGGTCCTCTTCGAGACCGCGCCGATGAGGGTCTCGCATACACGAGACCACTGTGCTCGGATGCAGAGCGATGAGGTTTTTGTCTGTCGCTTGATCTCGGGCCAACTCGTGTTGGAGCAGGCTGGCCGCGAGGCTGACATGAAGGCTGGCGACATGACGCTGCTCGACCCCCTGTTGCCGTATGAAGGGAAGTTCTCGGCGGGTGTGAAGTTGCTGGTTCTCAAGGCACCCCGACGTTCTATGGAGGCCCGTGTCGGCAGAATAACCGACATGGTCACCCGGACCATGAAGCCAGCGGAGGCGGAGCACGGCTTGGCGTCCGCTTTTCTGGCCATGCTGCCCGATTACGCCGGTCAGTTGGGCACGGTCGCAGTAGAGACGGTCAAAAATCAGACGCTTGATCTCATAGCCGTCTCGCTGGCCAAGACGCAGGAGAGGCCGAGGCCGTATCTTTCGTCGGCCAAGGCGTCCGCTCTTTTGAATGTGCGCGCTGCAATCGAGGCACGTCTCACTGATCCCGGGCTTGACGCTGAGACTATTGCCGCCGCGGCCGGGGTGAGTGTGCGTTACGCGAACGCGCTGCTTGCTCAAGAAGGCACGTCGATCGTCCGTCTCATCCAATCCCGGCGGCTGGCGTGCTGCCACAGGGCTCTGCGGGATCCGCTCCAAGCTCATCGTAACGTCAGTGAAATTGCGTCCGCTTGGGGTTTTACGGACATGACCCACTTCGGCCGCCGGTTCAAAACGGCTTACGGCGTTCTTCCAAGTGAACTCCGCAGGCTCTCGAAGCAAAATTGATTTGTTAACGAGTTGCTGATCCACCATCGAAGAGTCTGACAGGCCGTCCGGTGACGGTGTTGCTGTCGCGGTCTCGGCAGTCCGGCGGCTTGCCCGGCACCCATTCCAGATCATCTAGCTTGGGGGCAACTGGAGGTGTCGCGCCGAAGCGGCTTCGGAGCCACCTCTTTCTAGTCCAGAACAACACGCATCCGCTTATCAGGTCGCAATTATCTGCTGATTGGCTTCTACCCCCTCAGCCTTTCCATTTCAGGTCAGGGCTTAGCATCTGCGCTGAAGCGTAGCATTCAAGGGGCGAGCGTAGCATGTTGCCGAAACTGAGCTCAATCTCAGCCGCGGCGGGGTCTGACGCCTCGAACGTGATGAAGGCGGATTGCTGCCGCCAGTGGTCCGCACGCCTGGTACCTCGCAGGCATAATCGCCGTCGTCGAATGGATCCGTCGAACGGGCTTTGGGTTCCTGTGATGTAATGGTGTGGGACGGATCGGCCGGGAAGACGCGCAGCTCATGTCCGGTTGGCAAGCCGCCTCACAATCGTAGAGACCTGTCGACAGACCCCTCATGATGTGTTTCCAAGGGGAGCGAAATGAATGCTGCTGAAGTCCTTCCCCACGACGGCATCATGGGTGAACGCGTGCGGACCCACGATTGGGCTGCCACGCCACTCGGGCCGGCAGAGACTTGGCCGCAGTCGCTCCGTACTGCGTTGAGCATCATGCTGAGCTCCGCCTTCCCCACCTACTTGGCCTGGGGACCGGAACTGACGAGCTTCTACAACGATGCCTACATCCCTATGCTGGGCGAAAAACCGGATGCGCTCGGACGGTCCTTTCCGGAGGTCTGGCCCGAGGCCTGGGACATCGTCGGCCCCATCGCCGCGCGGGCCATGCGAGGGGAAGCCAGCTACTTTGAGGATCTGCCGCTCACGCTCATGCGCAGAGGCTACCCCGAGCAGACCTGGTTCTCCTTTTCTTACAGTCCCGTCCGTGACGAAACCGGGGGAGTCGGCGGGGTGCTGTGCACGATCCACGAGACCACCGAGCGCGTCCAGGCTGAGGCAGCCCTGCGCGAAAGCGAAATCAAGCTTGCAGCCATTCTGGAGCAATTGCCGGTTGGTGTGGGCCTCGTCGACCCGGAGGGAACGTCGTCCGGAGCAACCAGATCCTTCAGCAATACGCCCTTGATAAAATCCCCTCCAGAGATCCCACCCAAGGCGAGCGCTGGCGGGGCTACACCCCTGAGGGCCAGCGTCTCAGCCCCTCCGACTATCCGAGCGCGCGGGCGCTGCGGGGGGAAACGGTTGTTCCAGGTGTCGACTTCCTCGTCACACTCCCCGATGGGCGGGAGATCTGGACGACGCGGGTGAGCGCCGCGCCCTTCCGCAAGACCGCTCAGGAGGGTCTGGGTGCAGTCTTCGTGGTGCAGGTCGTCGAGCAGGAGAAGCGGACGGAGCAGGCGTTGCGCGAAAGCCAGGCGCGCCTCCAGGCTGCCATCGACCTCGTCGGTCTGTCGCCATACACCTGGAACCCTGTCACGGGAGCACTGGACTGGGATGCCCGGCTCAGGGCGATGTGGGGGCTGCCGCCTGATGCTAATGTCGACGAGGAGGTGTTTCTGTCCGGCATGCATCCCGAGGATCGCCCGCGCGTCGAGGCCGCTATCGCCCAGTGCAGTGATCCTGCCGGTCTTGGAATCTATGCCATCGAATACCGCGTCATCGGGATCGGGGATGGGGTCGAGCGCTGGGTTTCCACCCACGGCCGGACCACGTTCGAGCATGGCCGTCCCGTTGCGTTCATAGGAGCCGCCTTGGACATCACGGCACGCAAGCGGGCCGACGTGGCCCTGCGTGAGAGCGAAGAGCGCTTCCAGCAGTTTGCCGCGAACTCCAGCAACGTGCTGTGGATCCTCGACCTTGCGACGATGCGGCTCGAATACCTGAGCCCCGCCTTTGAGGCCATCTGGGGCGAAACAATCAAAAGCACGCTCGGCGATCACGGTCGCTGGGGTCGCCTCCTCCATCCGGATGACCGGCAGCGGGTGTTCGATGCGCTTGACCTGGTCAGGCTGGGAGAGGCCATCACAGAAGAGTTCCGCATCGTCCGCTCTGATGGGGCGGTGCGTTGGCTCCGGGATACCATCTTCCCCATTCGCGACGCCCGGGGCCAGATCCGCTGCGCCGGCGGCATTGCCCAGGACATCACCCGCCATAACGGGCGCTTCATCTATGTGGTCGATGCCGATGAGCCCTCGCGTCAGGATTTGGCGCGAGGGCTGCGCAACGCCGGCTATGATGTGAGAGCCTTCCCGTCCGGCAAGGCCTTCCTGGAGGCGGCCCCAGCCCTGGTATTAGGCTGCGTGGTGCTCGATATTCGCCAGCCTGAGGCGGGCGGTCTGTCCATCCCGCGGGAGCTCAAGGCCCGGCGCATCGGCCTGCCGGTGATCGTTCTGGGCGACGCCAAAGGCGACGTGACCTATGGGGTGCAGGTGATGAAAGCTGGAGCCGTGGACTTCCTGCCGGTACCCTATACTCCGGATGAGTTGCTGACTGCCCTTGCGTCGGCAGCCGCTGACATTTCCCAGGTCGACGAGCAGGACCAGGAAGCCAACCGGGCTCGAGGGCGCATCGCCGAGATGCCGGCCCGCGAACGCGAGGTCTTGGCAGGCTTGTTGGCCGGCAAGACCAACAAGGAAATTGGACGGGACATCGGCCTCAGCCCTCGGACGATAGAGACCCATCGGGCCCACGTTATGCAGCGGCTTGGCGTGCAGACCCTGTCGCAAGCCGTGCTGGTCGCAACCTCTGCGGGGTTCGAGCCGCCCAGCACAGGGCCGAAGGTGCCTCAGGGATCAGACACGCCCGAAACCTGACCGCCTGGCAGGAGTGTCCCGCTCAAGTTGCTCTTCTCGCTGTGTCGGCAGAATGGGAGAATTACGCTGCAGCAAAGCAAAGCGGAATGTCCCTCAGGGATCATCCGCAGCACTTCCCCTCAGCACAGTGGTTCATGAGCCACGACCCCAGACGACCATCCCGCGACGCCATCGCCAAGGTGCCGAGTCGCGCCTGCCGGGCATGCGGCTTCAGATTGGGAGAACACGATGAGAGCAGTTGTCTATAACGGGCCGCGCGATGTTGCGGTACAGGACGTGCCCGACGCGCGGATCGAGAGGCCGACCGACGTTCTGGTACGGATCACCAGCACCAACATCTGTGGCTCCGACCTGCACATGTATGAGGGCCGGACCGACTTCCCGCGCGGCGGCGTGTTCGGGCACGAGAACCTCGGTCAGGTGGCCGAAGTGGGCAACGCGGTCGATCGGGTGAAGGTTGGGGACTGGGTCGCCATCCCCTTCAACATCGGCTGCGGGTTCTGCAAGAACTGCGAGCGGGGCTTGAGCGCGTTCTGCCTGACCACGGCGGATCGAAGCGTCGTGCCGAACATGGCCGGCGCCGCGTACGGTTTCGCCGATATGGGACCGTATCGGGGCGGCCAAGCCGACCTTCTTCGCGTCCCTTATGGCGACTACAATTGCCTGAAGCTGCCACCGGACGCGGAGGAACGACAAAACGACTATGTGATGCTGGCTGACATCTTCCCAACCGGCTGGCACGTCACCGAGCTTGCAGGACTGCGTCCTGGCGAGTCGGTCGTCATCTACGGGGCCGGGCCGGTCGGCCTCATGGCTGCTCACGCCGCGATGATCAAGGGCGCCTGCATGGTCATGGTCGTCGACCGCCATCCCGACCGTCTGCGCCTCGCAGAGTCGATTGGGGCCTTGCCCATTGACGATTCCAAGGGCTCCCCAGTGGACCAAGTCCTTGCTTTAACGAATGGCATCGGCGCCGACCGCGGCTGCGAGTGCGTCGGCTACCAGGCCCACGACCCGGAGGGTCACGAGCACCCCAACATGATCATGAACGACTTGGTAAGGTCGGTGAAATTCACCGGCGGCATCGGCGTGGTCGGCGTCTATGTGCCCCAGGATCCGGCTCCCCAGGACCCGCTCTACAAGCAGGGAGAGATCGTTTTCGATTATGGTCTCTTCTGGTTCAAGGGGCAGACGATCGGCACAGGCCAGTGCAACGTGAAGGCGTATAACCGGCAGCTGCGAGACCTGATCTCGACTGGCCGCGCGAAGCCATCCTTCATCATCTCGCATGAGCTGCCACTGGGTAAAGCACCGAACGCCTACCAGCACTTCGACGCGCGCGACGAGGGCTGGACCAAGGTGGTTCTCAAGCCCGCCGCGTGACTGGCCCGGGCTGGGCGGGCAGTCACGCGCTCGGCCTGCGTCCCATCGCGCCCGACGAGCTCGAACGTGAGGATGCCATGCCGATCTACGACTACGAGTGCCAAGGGTGCGGGCCCTTCACTGCAATGCAGTCTATGGCGCAATTCCAGGACCCATGCGCATGCCCGAACTGCGGGGCTGAAGCGTCACGAGCATTTCTCAGCGCACCAGCCATCGCCCGCATCAACCCGGGTGGTCGCATCGCCCACGAAGCAACCCGGCAGAGCGCGACTTACCCGCGGCCCTCTTCGGCGGCGCATCCAGCCGGCTGTGGCTGTTGCGTGCGCCGATTGCCGCTGCCGGGCGCCCTGTCCGCTGGGGGACGGGTTTTCACTGCGTACGGGCCAATCCGGTCTAGCGGGCAGTGAGGGCTGCAGCGTAACCTGATCATCTGTCAGAAATGTTCCGCTCAAAATGCTGTCCTCGCCAGAGGTGGGCAAAGCGGGAGAACCGCGCTGCATCAAAGCAGAGCGGGATATCCCTCAGGGATCATCCGCAGCACTTCCCCTCAGCGCAGACGTTCATGGCCACGAGCCCTGACGACCATCCCCGCAGAGATCTGCCCCGTGCCGTAACGAGTTCCGGACGCAGGAGCCTCTGCATCTTTGTTGGACAAGAGGAGAAGAAAGGCATGCGAGCTCTCGTTTGGCACGGCAAGGAAGACATCCGCTGCGACACCGTCACAGACCCTGAGATCGAGCAGCCGCGCGACGCCATCGTCAAGGTGACAAGCTGCGCCATCTGCGGCTCGGACCTGCATCTGTTCCACAATTTCATTCCTGCCATGCTGCCTGGCGACATCATGGGGCACGAGATGATGGGAGAGGTCGTCGAGGTCGGGCCCGAAGCGAGGGGTAAGCTCAAGAAGGGGGATCGCGTCGTTGTCCCGTTCACGATCATCTGCGGCGAGTGCGATCAGTGCAAGCGCGGCAACTTCTCCGTCTGTCAGCGGAGCAACCGCAAGAAGGATCTCGCTGACAAGGTCTTCGGTCACGCGACCGCAGGCCTGTTCGGCTACACGCATCTGACCGGCGGCTATCCTGGCGGGCAGGCCGAGTATCTGCGCGTTCCCTTTGCCGATGCGACGCACATCAAGGTGCCGGATGGGATCCCGGACGAGAAGGTTCTCTTCCTCGGTGACATCTTCCCGACCGGCTGGCAGGCGGCCGTCCAGTGCGACATCCAGCCAACGGACACGGTGGCGATCTGGGGCTGCGGTCCCGTCGGCCAGATGGCGATCCGCAGCGCCGTCCTCCTCGGCGCCAAGCAGGTGATCGCCATCGATCATTTGCCGGAACGCCTGGAAATGGCGGAGGCCGGCGGCGCCATCACCATCAACTTCGATGAAGAGAGCGTGATCGAGCGTCTGAACGAACTCACCGGTGGCGAGGGTCCGGAGAAGTGCATCGACGCCATCGGGATGGAAGCCCATGTCTCGCCGTCCATGCCGGATACGGTCTACGACCGTGCCAAGCAGATGCTGGGAGCCGAAAGCGACCGGCCGCACGTCCTTCGTGAGATGATCTACGTCTGCCGCCCGGCCGGGGTGATTTCGATCCCGGGTGTCTATGGCGGGTTGGTCGACAAGATCCCGATGGGCCAGCTGATGAACAAGGGGCTGACGCTTCGCACCGGGCAAACGCACGTCAACCGTTGGACCGATGATCTTCTGCGCCGCATCGAGGAGGGGCAGATCGATCCATCGTTCGTCATCACCCACACGGTCAGCCTCGATGAGGGTCCCGAGATGTACAAGGTGTTCCGCGACAAGCAGGACAGCTGCATCAAGGTCGTTTTGAAGCCCTGAAGAACCGGGAGAGAAGCCATGGCTTATTACATCTCGAACATCGCCCGGTCCAAGGGCGACCCGAAGGTCCTCCACTCCGGCCCCAGCTCGCTGGGGGCCGCTGATCGCATGGCCAAAGCGCTGGGCTGGTTCAGCATCGGCCTGGGTATAGCGGAGCTGGTCGCGCCTGAGCGCTTCACCCGGGCTCTTGGAATGGAAGGTAAGGAAGGCCTTGTGCGGGCGTATGGCGTCCGCGAACTCGGGCACGGCATCGTCTCGCTCTCCCCCGACAAGCATCTCGGATTGTGGAGTCGCGTCGCCGGAGACGGGCTCGACATCGCCACCCTGATGATGGCCATGCGGCACGACAATCCGAAGCGCGACAATGTCGGGATTGCTCTTGCGGCTGTGCTCGGGGTGACGCTGCTTGACATCATTGGCGCGCAGGGGGTCACGGCCCGCCACAGCCGCCCCCGTGGCCGGCCACGCTCCTACCGAGATCGGACAGGCTTCCCGCAAGGTGTCCAGGCAGCGCGAGGCGCCGCCAAGGACTTCCAGGTTCCTCCGGACATGCGGGCCGCTCCACCCCTCGCAGCGGTGTCCGATCGTGCCCCGCAAGAGAGGGCACGTCCTCACTGACCGAGCGCCGATATGGCTGCGCTCGAGCGGCGTTCACGCTGCGAGGGCCAGCCGTATCCCAAACGATCGATTGCCACGCGATGGAGGCGACCATGCTCAGGCTGACACCAGTAACTCTCCTCTTCGGAACGCTTCTGGCCACCACATCCATGGCACAGCAGAGTGCAGCGCCATCTCAGGGGCCGGCGCAACTGCAGCAGGTCGCCAGCTTTGAACACCAGGTGACCGGAGTGAGCGTTTCGAAAGATGGGCGCATCTTCGTCAACTTCCCGCGATGGACGGAGGATGCACCGATCTCGGTAGCCGAGGTGACGCGCGACGGCCAGATCAAACCCTACCCGGATGACGAGTGGAATTCCTGGCGCAATGCCAAGAAGAACCAGATGTCAGCCGGGGATCACTTCGTGTGCGTCCAGAGCGTCGTGGCCGATGCGCACGGCAATCTCTGGGTCGTCGATCCGGCCGCGCCAGCCACAGCACCTGTTGTGCAGGGTGGGCCCAAGCTCGTCAGAATCGACCTGAAGACGAACAAAGTTGCGCAGGTGATCCACTTCGACGAGACGGTCGCCCCTCAGGGCAGCTACCTGAACGATGTGCGGTTTTCGCCGGATGGGCGGCATGCCTACCTGACCGATGCTGGGGCCAAGGGCGCTCTCGTTGTTGTAGATCTGCAGAACGGCAAGGCTCGACGCGTCCTTGACGGCCACCCGAGCACGCAGCCGGAAAAGGATGTGGTGGTGAAGACCGATGGGCAGGAGTTGCGCCGGCCCGACGGGCGAGGGGTCGAATTTGCCGCCGACAGCATCGCGCTCTCTCCTGATGGGCGCACGCTCTATTGGAAGGCCCTGACCGGCCGGACGCTCTATCGCATCCAAACGGATGCCTTGGAGAACTCACGTCTGTCCGAGAAGGACCTCGAAGCTCGTGTGGAGCGTGTCGCCGGAACCGAGCCGACGGACGGTCTTTGGATCGACGGGCGCGGGCGGCTTTATCTGAGCGCGATCGAGCAGGATGCCGTGAAGGTCCGCGATGGGGATCGCATCACCACCCTTGTCCAGGACAAGCGGCTGCGCTGGCCCGATACATTCTCTGAGGGACCCGACGGAACGATCTACGTCACCAGCTCCCGCATCCAGGACATGAGCTGGTTCAAACCCGAGACCGGCCCGCGCCTTGAGACGCAGCTGTGGCGCATCGAGTCCGGACAGAACGGGGAGGCCACCGGCTCGACCGGGCAGCCCCAACGACCTTGATGAGGTAGCGGGGATGACAGGAGGCAGCCATGATGGGGCGACTGGAGCAGGGCCTTGGGATACTGCTGATCCTGATCATCTTGCTCGATATCTTTCTGACCGTGCTCTACGCCCGGATCGGCACCAGCATCATCGGCTCCAGGGTCGGGCGACTGGTCTGGGCCTCCTTCGTCACAGGCTCAAAGGTTTTCGGCTCCAGACAAGAAGCCGCTCTGTCCTTTTGCGGTCCGGTCATCCTCGTGCTGCTGGTTGTGGTCTGGGCTCTCGGGCTGACGCTTGGGGCGGCGTTGATCATGCACCCGGAACTCGGCACGTCCATCCGCGCCACGAACGGCGAGACGCCCACTGACTTCGTCACCGCGATGTATGCCGGTGGTACCAGCATGGCCATCGTCGGTGCGAGCGACTTCACCCCACACACGAGCCCGACGCGGCTGCTCTTCCTGTTCAACTCGCTGATCGGCGTGTCGGTGATGTCGCTGACGCTGACCTATCTGATGCAGGTCTATACGGCGCTCCAGCGGCGTAACGTGCTGGCCATGAACATCCATTTCCTCTCAGGATGCACAGGCGATGCCGCCGAATTGCTGGCACGTCTCGGACCTCAGGGGCAGTTCAGTGGAGGCTACACGAACCTGTCGGAACTCGCCGTTGAGATGACCCACGCCAAGGAGGCACATCACTTCTACCCGGTGCTGTTCTATTTCCGCTTCAGTGACCCATACCACTCGGTGTCCCGTTCCACGCTGGTCGCCTTGGACACGGTGAGCCTGATCAAGAGCGCCCTGGATGATCAGAAGGACCGCTGGCTGAAGGAAGCAGGAGCCGTCGCGCAACTATGGGAAGCGTCGATGATGCTGGTCACCACCTTGGAAGACAATTTCCTTGCGCATGGGGCACCGGACCGGGAGGCTCAACCGGACCGACAGACCCGAGACCGCTGGCGAGCACGCTACCGTGCTGCCCTGCTTGGGCTTCAGCAGGCAGGGATCCAGATCACGGCTGACGGGCAGGCCGGTGCCGAGGCCTACATCTCCTGCCGGATGCAATGGGATCATCACATCACGAACCTGGCCCCCTCCATGGCTTACAGCATGGAGGAGATCGATGTCGCAATGAGCGGTTTGGAATTGAAGGATCGCCCGAACGATCCCGGGTTCCGCCTCCACGTGGCCGAATAGCGGGAGCTGATCCGATGGAGGCGAGAATGCTGCTCAGCGAGACAGCCTGCGAGATCCTTGGGTACTTTCGTGAAACCCACCGAAAACCCGGCGCCCGCATGACAATGGCAACACTGGATGCGCATTTCGGGACAGATCCCGCTGTTGCCGTGGCCATTTCCGAGTTGAAGCAGCTTGGATACGTGACCGTCCCGGATGCTGGGACAGTCGAATTGACCGACCTTGGCTTCGACGCAATCCATCGTGGCGTTGCATGAACGTCGTCTCCTGGCATGTCCCTAAAGTATGCCGAATGCCCCCTAGAAAGGGGACCATAGACATTCCTGAGACGTTTCCAATTTCCTTGGATGGCCCCGAGCTGAAGTTGGGGATGGTGCGGCACACGCCATCACGAAAGCCGATCTTAGAACGCGATCCGCAAATCCAGGGGTTGCCACCTGACGAGTAGCTGAAGATGCGCGCGTTGGCTTTGGCCATGTCGGCGGTGAACTGGCGCAGTGCGTGACTCGCTATAGGCTTGCAAGCATATTCCTGGATCGAGGACTGAAAAGAAATGTAAACACACCAGCTTGATCGGTCAGACGAGGGGTCATCCGTCCATGCCGAATGCGGGGCCAAGTGACACGCCGTTGCACAGTTTTTGCTTGCCGCTACTGCTGGCACCGGACAGATATCGAGCACCTTTCAGATTTGGGAACGATATTGGCAGCACATCTGAGACCTGAGGCCTTGGTCGGGTTAGAGGCATAAAGCGGACATCCGAAAGGGCAGGGAATTTCCCTTGCTCCTCCTTTCCCCAAGGGCCTGCGGTGATGTCGATCCACTTGCCAAGTAGACCAGCAGCCAGCTCAAGGCCTGCTCGCCGGGTTGAGTCGCTGTCGTAATGCTCATCCCCGACACGCGTGCTGTTGTGTTGCAGTACCCCTTGCGTGAGACCGCGATGCTCCCCGCCAGAATACGTCACAGTTGTTCTTACAGCGCGGCGGAACGCATGCGGGCTCAGCCGGACCCCGATTGTGGGTTCGACGGCGTCGGTGATTGCAGCGCCGACAGCGAGTAGGTGAGGGGCTCTCCCGTGACAGCGATCCACAACGGGCCGGACATGTCCTCTAATGAGCAGTCCGGAAGCAATCGCGTGGCTTTGGCTTTGGCCCTTTCACAGTCAGCGGTGGCAACCTGTCGGGCCAGCAGAATAGACCGGTAGGTGGCGAGATATCGATCCACCAGTGGGTTGAGATAGTCCGCCACCTGCCTCTCGTCCACTCGGCCGCCCTTCGTGTCCTCGGCCTCGAGGATGATCCACCAGCTACCGTCAAGACGGCGGAAGCTGCTTCCCAGCATCAGCTCGCCCAAGTTCTTGTGGCGGAAGGGGTGGACCGCGAGCAGGGCTACCATCAGCCCATTGCGGGCCAGGCAAGCGCGTTTCTTCGGGCTGAGGTGGGTGGCGCTCTCAGCCTCCTTGAACAGAGCTTCCCCGGCACGTAGCAACTCACTGGTTTTTACGTGCTCGCGACGGCGCTTCGGGCGTGCTTGGGCCCGCAGGTCCGCCTCGATCGCACGCAGCCAGACCAGGTCTCTCTCGGGCGCCAGGATCTCGGTCATCCGCCTCAGCTTGAACACGGACTGAGATCGGGTGACGCTACCCCAATGTGGTTCGACTAGCGCAATAAACCGCGCGACGGCCTCTGGAGCCACGCCAGAAAGCTTCGGCTCACCTTGAGGCGTGCGGCAGCTTCCTTTTCGGTCAGCAGCCTCTCAGATTGTTTGTCGTTCATTGCATCTCCTCGATGGCCCATGGCCTACAGCCATTGACAAGAGGTGCCGAACAATAGCCCTCGATGCACGCCGCAAAGGGCGCATGCGCGTTTTGCTGATTTTGCTACGAAGAACGCCGTCCCGCAGCCCTCAGAGGCTAGTCGCGGCAGGCTTACACTCGCCCCCAAGTTGCTCTCGTGACGAGTCCGAACGCCGTCACTCCTCGGCGAGGAGAGCGCATGCCGACAGATGCCGGTCCCGTCAGACCCCTTAGGCGCATTGAAGCCTGGCTGGCCCGCGAGCACTCGGACAGCCCGCCGCTTTTCCGTCCCGGGGCAACCTCCGGCACGCTCCGACGGATCGAGGCCCGGCTCGGAACGACGCTGCCGCTCGACATCCGGACGCTCTACACCGCTCATGACGGTCAGCCGGAGGGGGCTCCGAACCTGTACCTCAATCAGCGCTGGCTTCCGCTGGATGTCATGGCTGTGGCCTGGGAGGATCTCTGCCGCCGCCACCGTGACGCCTGCGAACCGCCCGAACAGTGGACTTCCGGCGTCACGAACGCTCTGGCGGTCTGGTCGACGGGTTGGCTTCCAGTCTTCGGCAGTGCGCGCGGGGATCACTACTGCGTCGACATCCGCATCCGCCCGTCGGGCACGTCAGGACCGATCATCTGGTTTCTCCATGACCAGCCCGAAAGGGCCATCTTCGCGCACAACGTTACGCAGATGCTGAAGCGGGTCGCCGATGGCGTCGAGACCGGAACGTGGCGACTGGATGAGGGATACGATGGTCTCTGCGACTGATCAGGTCCGATGAGGCAATGCCGATCTGGATTGCTTCGCCTCCTCCGGTCCGGACGTGAAAGCAAGGGTTCTCCCGAGCAGGGCTCAGGGTTTGCCCCAATAGCCCACCGCACGGAGGCGATTGATAGTTTGGGACTTCGCGGCACGGAGCCGCGCCGACATCCGCATGAGCCAGCCGTTTCCGGCCGAGCCGGCGCCGCAGGTCTGAAGTCAACGAGGAGCATGAGATGACGCGACGCTCGACACTGACCTTCGCCTCGCTGGCCATGGCTTTATGCCAGGTCTCACCCGCCCCGGCGCAGCAGTCCGCCGCCCCGCCGCTGGTCGAACAGCTCAACAAGGGCAACTGGCTGCCTCAGGCCGAGGCCGAGTCCCTGCGCGACGAGCTCTACTACCAGCGGGCCGTCCACGCCTACATGACCATGCTGCCCGCGCTGAACACCATCGGCATGCGCGATGGCTCGGAATCGACCTTCGGCAAGGGCTACAACGTCCTGCCGATCTGGAAGGACCGCATGGACTCGCGCACCTGGGTGCCGACACCGAATGCCGACGTCGTCTATTCCATGAGCTATCTCGACCTGAAGGAAACCGGCCCGCTTGTCGTCGCAGCACCCCGCGACGTCATCGGCATGTTCACAGACTTCTTCCAACGCACGATCACGGATGTCGGCCTGATCGGGCCGGACCGGGCCCGTGGCGGGCTCTACCTGCTGCTGCCACCGGACTACGACGGCGAGATCCCGCAGGGCTACTTCGCCTTCAAGTCGAAGACCTACAACGTCCTTCTGTTCTTCCGCACGATCATGGCGAAGGGCGACAATGGACCCGACCCGCGGCCCGCCGTGGCGCTAGCCGAACAGACGCGGGTCTATCCGTTGTGGGCGATGGAGAAGGACGTCAAGCCGATGCAGTTTCCCAATGCCAGCGGCCGGCGCATCAACATGATGTACCCGGTCGACGCCGTGTTCTGGACCAAGCTGAAGGCGTTCGTCGATGACGAGCCGGTCGCGGCCATCGATTCCGAACTGCGCGGCGTGCTGGCCTCCATCGGCATCGTCAAGGGGCAGCCGTTCAATCCGTCACCCAAGCAGCAGGAACTGCTGAAAAAGGCGGTCGAGATGGCGCCCAGGATGATCCTGGCCTTGCGCCAGCTCGGCCGGCCGGACGAGCGCGACCGCTATTACAAGGACCGGCAGTATCTCAACACCTGGGCCGGAGGCACTGCCGAATGGATGCAGGACAGCTATCTCGACGTGAACCAGCGCGCCTCCTACTTCCAGATCGCCTATTCCTCCGCCCCGGCCATGGTCATGCGCACCCTGGGTGCGGGCTCGAAATACCCATTCACCTTCAAGGATGCACAGGGCGAGTTCCTGAACGGCTCGAACAGCTACCGGCTGCACTTGCCGCCGAACCCGCCGGCCGCTCTGTTCTGGGCCGTCACGGCCTACAACGTTACCGATGGGACGATGGTCGAGACGCCGCAACTCATGCCGTCGATCAACGGCTTCAACAAGGTCGCGACCAACAGCGATGGTTCCGTCGACCTGTGGTTCGGACCGTCGAAGCCGGCCGATGCCCCGGACTCGAACTTCATCCAGACCGTCGGTGGCCGCAACTTCCTGGTGGCGCTGCGCCTCTACGGCACCGGCGTCGAGTTCTTCGACCAGACCTGGAAGCCGGATGACGTCGTGAAGGTGAACTAGAACGCCACGGGATCGAGGGGCCTTTCCAAGATGCGAGAGGACTGCACCATGAAGTCGACATCGACCACCCCTCAAGGCACGACCCGCCGCGCCGCGATGAAGGGCGGCATTGGACTGGCGTCCCTTGCCGCGACCGGCACGCGAGCGGTCCTTCCCACTGCCGCGGCCACGGCCTCGGTCACCGTCATGACCGATGCCGCTCAGGCGCAGCAGGCCGCGGCATCGCCCTGGAGCCTCACACAGCCCGCTACGGGCGTCCTGATGCATCCGGACTACGCCCGGACCATCGCGCAGATGGCCTATGTCTGGGGTGGCCGATGGTGAACATGATCAACCGCAGGGCCGCGATCACGCAGGCGCCGCAGCCGGGCCACCTCAACGGCGTGCTGCCGGCCGCGCCGCGCGGGCGGATCGCCATGCTCGACGACTACATCGAGCCGTCCCAAACCTTCGTGACCTGCCCCAACCAGGACGTCGTCTACGGTCTCGGCTTCTTCTCGCTCGACGAGGAGCCGGTCGTCATCCAGGTGCCGGACTTCGGGGACCGCTTCTGGGTCTATGCCCTGTACGATGCGCGCACGGACCAGTTCGGACGCCTCGGCAAGCCTTATGGGACCAAGCCCGGCTTCTATCTGCTGGTCGGTCCGAAATGGCAGGGCCTCAAGCCCGCCGGGATCACGAACGTCCTGCGCTGCCCGACCTCGCTGGCCAACGCGATCCCGCGCGTGTTCCAGGACGATACGCCCGAGGATAAAAGCGCGATGCAGTGGGGGATCGACTATTTCAACCGGACCGGGACGGCCAAATCGAACATGTTCGACAACCGGCCGAACGAGACGCAGTACTTCTACACCGACTACGACAGCGCGGGCGGGGAACTGAACGGCAACGGAAGCTACGAGATCACTTTCGCGGCGGGACAGGAACCGCCGGTCAATGGCTTCTGGTCGTTGACGCTGTACAACGACAGGCATCTGTTCTGCGCGATGGCAGCATTGGGCTTCTCACGGGCGCGCCCTCAATGTTCCCAATATGGCGGCTCTCCGAACGCCTCTCGCAAGCAGTCGGCAAAGGCTCGCAACTTGGCTGAAGGCCGCCGTCCTTCCAGATGGGCGACATAGATAAATTCCGGAGCGGACCTCAGCCCAATCTCGATGACCTGAAGGCGGCCCCTCGCGATGTCGGGACCGACGATGAAGGTCGGCAGGAGCGCAATGCCGATCCCTGACAGCGCGGCGTCCCGCATGATGTCGCCGTTGTTCACACGCAGGGCCGCCCGACCGCGGACGACCGTTGCCCCGGTTGGGCCCGGGAACCGCCAATCATCGACGCCCCGGTTGGTATAGAAGATTCCGCGATGGCTCTCGAGGTCACCTGCCGCGACCGGTGTGCCATGCCGTGCCAGGTAATCCGGCGAAGCGACGAGAACCCGCCGACTTGGCGCCAGCCGCCACGCGACCAGCCGTGAATCCATGAGCGGACCGTGCCGCACCACGGCATCATAGCCCTCCGCCGACACATCCACTCGCCGATCGTCGAGATCGAGTGTCAACTCGATGCCGGGATGCTTGGCGAGAAAGGGATAAACCGCCGGCCCGAGATGCATTCGGCCGAAGGTAACAGGCGCGGAGATGCGCAACGGGCCGACGAGAGCGCCGCTGCGCTGGGCCATTTCGGCGATCGCTTCCTCGACCTCGTGGGCGATGCGGGAGGCTCTCTCGCGGAAGGTGATGCCGTCCTCCGTCAGGCTCAGCCTGCGCGTGCTCCGATGCACGAGCCTCGCGCCAAGGCTGCGCTCGAGTTCGACCAAGCGGTCGCTGACCACGGACTTCGACAGTCTTAGGCGGCGCGCGGCCTCGCTGATCGAACCGGCTTCCGCAACGGCGACGAACGTCGCGATTCCATCGAGTTTCATCATCGTTCGGACTTTCCGGAGGCCAGTTTCGCCTTTTGCAGCCTAATCCGGAAGATGCCCAAACGCTATCTCTGCCTTGAACGGAGAAGCGCCGGAAGCAATCAGGGCGAAAGTTCTGCCGTTGATCGGAGATGACAGATGCTCAGGTTCGTACTCAGTGCTCTCGGAGCTGCGGCCCTCGCGCTGCCGGCCGCTGCGCAGGTCCAGTTCCCAGCCGCAGTCCGGACGCAGGAGATCACCGCCAACGGCGCCACGATCCATGTCCGCGTCGGCGGTACAGGCCCGGCTGTGGTTCTGTTGCACGGCTATGGTGAGACCGGCGACATGTGGGCGCCCCTGGCCGAGGATCTTGTCCGGGATCATATGATCCTGGTTCCGGACCTTCGCGGCTTGGGGCTTTCCTCCAAGCCGGAGGCTGGGTTTGACAAGAAGACGCAAGCCGGTGACGTGGCAGGCGTTCTCGACGCACTCAAGATCGATCGCGCCGATCTGGTCACGCACGACATCGGCAACATGGTCGGCTACGCCTTCGCCGTCCAGCACCCGGAACGCGTGAGGCGCTTTGTTCTGATCGATGCTCCCTTGCCGGGCATCGGTCCATGGGAAGAGATCCTGAAGAACCCGCTGTTGTGGCACTTCCGATTTGGAGGCCCCGACATGGAGCGCCTCGTTGCTGGCCGCGAGCGCATCTATCTCGATCGCTTCTGGAATGAGTTCTCAGCTACGCCCAGTCGCTTCTCAGAGGCAGCGCGGGAGCACTATGCCGAGCTGTACGCGTTGCCGGGCGCCATGCACTCGGGATTTGCCCACTTTGCCGCGTTTGATCAGGATGCCATCGATAACAAGGCGTTCCTTGCTTCCAAGGGCAAGCTCGGGATGCCGGTGCTGGCGATCGGGGGCGAGAAATCGTTTGGCCCGATGATGGCGACCGTGATGCGGTTTGCCGCCAGTGACGTGACCGAAGGGATCATTCCGGATTCAGGCCATTGGATCATGGAGGAGAACCCAACGGCAACGAGCGCAATGGTTCGCTCCTTCCTGACTTCCAATTGAACGACGCACCGCCTTGGCCATCTGATCGCGTGACAGGTCATCATGACAGAAGGACCGCTTCTGGCACGCGGCTGACCTTAGCCTGATTCCGCACTGCTGGGATGAGTGGACCATCGTTCGGGCCTACGGGCTACCGAGATTGACCCTTGGAAGGCAAGGCTTTGGAAGGCGTGCAAGAAGGGCCTCAAGTTCTCAATCAAAAAGGGATTGCGCACCCATCCCAGGCGAAGAATTGACCAGTGTGCGCCGCCGTCAAGGCATCCGTAACAGCGAGCAGCCGCTCAGCCGAGTAGGCTGGCGAGAACATCTCCCTGGTGCTGGCCTGAAAGGGATGGCTCAAAGCGGTATCGACCGTTCCAGGGTGAAGGGCGACACACACGGCTTCGGGCCTCTGGCGGCCGAGCTCAATCGCAAAGGTTCGCACAAACTGGTTCAGGGCTGCCTTCGACGCCCGGTAGCCGTACCAGCCCCCAAGTCGGTTGTCTTCGATGCTGCCAACGCGCGCAGAGAGGACAGTAAAAACGCTTTTCCCTGCCTTCGGCACAAGGGGTAGCACATGCTTGGCCACAAGGGCTGGACCAATCGCATTGATGCGGAAACTCCGGGCGAGATGCTCCGGATCAAGCGTGCGATAGGTCTTCTCGGGCTGGAGAGTTGCATCGTGGAGCAATCCTGTCGCCACCAGGATGAAGCGCAGAGGAGCGCCCTCACCAAGCTGCGCGGCTGCGGCGACAATGCTCGCCTCGTTCTCAATGTCGATCCGCCCCACCCGCACTCCAGGCCAGCCCTGATCGGATCCCGAGCGTGAAAGCGCATGAACGGTTTCAAACCCTTCGGATGCAAGAAGGTCTGTGACGGCGGATCCAATGCCGCCGGATGCCCCGATGACAACGGCTCGGGCCGGGCGTTCGAGACTGTTCAAGAGGAACGAGGTCGAGGAGGGTCGAGGCATCGCAATCACCGGTCCTTTGCGGCGTGAGCTCAGACTTGGATGATCTGCATTCTGACGGCGTAGCGAACCAGGTCGGGCAGGGAGTTGAGTTTCAGCTTCCGCATCGCGGCGGTGCGATGCGTCTCCACCGTCTTGACACTGAGGTCCAGCAGGCGCGCGATCTGCTTGTTGCTTTTGCCCTCGGCCAAAAGTTGCACAACCTCCCGTTCGCGCGACGTCAGGCGCTCGGCAGTTGGGCTCTCCGGAGTCACCAGCCCCCCTTTGAGAAAGCCGTCCAGGACGACTTCCGACACGCGGCCGGCGAAGTAGGGCTTTTTCTGCGACAGGCTTTCGACGGCCGGGATGAGCTGACGCACCGCGTCGGACTTGAGCAGATAGCCGCGGGCGCCAGCACCCAGCACCTCCCTGATCAGCTCCTCGCTCTCGTGCATCGTGAAGATCAGGACCTCGGTATCCGGCAGGCTCTGCCGGATCCGGCGCGTCGCCTCGAGGCCGTTGAGTTCGGGCATCGACAGGTCGATGACGGCCACTTGGGGCCGATGCCGGAGGGCGAGCTCCGCGGCTTCCCTGCCGTTGGAGGCTTCCGCGCAGACCTGCCAGCCCACATGTTGTTCCAGGAGATCCCTGAGGCCACGCCGGACAATATCGTGATCATCGGCGAGAAGAATGCGGAGCATGATGGATCCTAGCCGGTTGATGACACCAAATTGGGGCTGCTCAAGGCGGTTGATCTGAACCCATGAGCGAGATCGGCACCCTGGCGCTCACGTGGGTCCCCGAAGCGCCCGAGCGGATTTCGAGCCGGCCGCCGAGTTGCTCAAGGCGCAGTCTCATGCCTGAGATGCCGACGCCGATCTGTTGGCTCTCCTCGGTGCCTGCCGTGCCGACGCTCCCGAGCCCTGTCCCACCATCCACGACGTCGAGCTGCACCATATCCTTGGTCCGGTACAGAGCAAGCCGTGCCCGCTTGCTGCCCGAGTGGCGATGGACATTTGACAGCGCCTCCTGGGCGACCCGGTAGAGGGCAGTTGCCGTAGGCCGAGGCAATGGCTCACCGCTGTTCTCGATGCTGATGTCGACCTGAATGCCGCTACGCTCCGAAAACCCTCTTGCGAGCCAGCTCAGGGCCGCCGTGAGCCCGACATCATCAAGGAGTGGAGGGTGGAGCAAATACGAGAGCGTGCGGACCTCCTGAAGGCTCTGCTCTGCCAGCTCGAGGGTTTCCACCAGTGTGCGGCGGGCGGCTTCTCCCGGGTCGCGCAGCCCCTCGTGCAGGCGCGTCGCGTTCAACGTGATCGCCAGGAGGTTCTGGGCCGTGGTGTCATGAAGCTCCCGTGCAATGGCGCGCCGCTCCTCGTCTTGCAGATGCATGAGGCGCCCGCTCAGCCGGGTCAATTCCTCCTGCGTCCGTTTGACGTCGGTAATATCTTCGTGTGCGATGACGATCCGGCGCGTCTGCGTTTGGTCCGGGCGGGTCACCCGGAGCTGGAACCAGCGCGGCCCCTGCGGGCTGCGGCAGGGATACTCCATCCGGAACTCGGAGCGGTCGCCTGCCATGATGTCCCGCAATGCCCCCGCGGTTCGCGAGGCATCCTGCGACACGGCGGCTGCCGCTTCGCAGACAGCCAGATAGTTCATCCCGACTCCGTGCTTCGTGTCGGCATAGCCGGAGGCGTGGGCGAAAGCGCGCCAAGCCTGGTTGACCGCGATGATCGTTCCGACTTCGTCAAGCACCGCGATATGGGCCGACAGGGCATCCAGGGTGGAGCGCAGCAAGGCCTCCGCCTCTACGTCTGGCGCGATCAGGGTCGGCAGGCTGTGAGCCTGCGGCGGCCTCGTGGCGGCGCGACGCCGTTTGCGGGATCCGGGCTCCTCGACGGAGGAAGCATCGTTGGGGCTGAGATGGTCCATTCTGGCCTCTAACTCGGCTGCGCGCCATTGCCGCTGAGAACATATGGCGGAAGCGCGATGCCTTCCCATGGCAACAGGAGTGAAAGCGGGCCTCTAAGGTGATTTTCCCGCTCCACTCAGGAAACTCCTGATGCAAGACGTGTGCGGCTCCGAACATATCCATCGAAGCCGGCGCCGGTAAACCGACAGGGCGCCGCGATTAAAGGATAGACCAATGAACGCGAAGTATAGTGCTTTCGCCGTTGTTGCCATGTTCGTCGCGGCGGGTCCGGCCGCAGCGGCGGATATCGTTGAAACCGCCGTCAGCAATGGCAACTTCAAGACGCTGACGGCCGCCCTTCAGGCCGCTGGACTTGTCGAAACCCTCAAGGGCAAGGGTCCCTACACGGTCTTTGCGCCCACCGACGAGGCGTTCAGGAAGCTTCCGGCCGGTACGGTCGAGACCCTCTTGAAGCCTGAGAACAAGGCGCAGCTCACGAAGGTCCTGACCTATCACGTCGTGTCGGGGAACGTTCTGTCCGGCGACCTCAAGGGTAAGACGACTAATGCCAAGACCGTCGAGGGCAGCGCCGTGCGGATCGATGCGAGCGGCAACACCGTCAAGGTCGATGACGCGGCTGTCACACAGGCCGACGTCAACGCATCAAACGGCGTCATCCACGTGATCGACCGCGTGATCATGCCGAAATCCTAGTGTCTTCGCGTCGTGAGGAGGGCAGCGCAGCGCTGTCTGTAGTCCGTAGCCAGGAGAAACCAATGAAGGCTTTCAATATCGTTACGCTTGTTCTCGTCATCGTCGGAGCCGTAAATTGGGGGCTCGTCGGCCTCTTCCAATTTGATCTCGTGGCGGCCCTGTTCGGAGGACAGCAGACTGCTCTCGCACGGTTAGTCTATGTGCTCGTGGGCGCGGCGGGGATATTCCAGGTCGTTATGCTCATGCGTCTGTTGTCTGGCGAAACCGATGACTCTCAACGCACGGCCAACATCCATCGCTAGGCGAAGGCGCTCCCGCGGACCGCAGGTCGGGATCCAGAGCTGTTTTCACTTGCGTGGAATCGCCTCTCTTCTTTGGTTCGCCGCATTTTTTGACGGCGAACCGGATCCACTTCGCCGAAAAATGCTCTAGGAGGTTGGCAAAGCTCGCCAGACGCCCAATCTCCTGTCTTTCCTGAAAACGAGACATTGGGACAGGCTGGTGCATTGTCGGCTTCGTCGCTCGGGAGCCGTCATAATCGAGCGGCCGGAAAATAGAAGTCTTGACCGTCAAGAGGCATTCCTCAGCCGGCGCCCATCGCAACAAGCATGCGCTCGGAGCTGGTCGCCCAAGGACGGGAGCCTGCTGCGGGAGGGCCAATGCGCTTGTCGGCGCCTATGATGGCAGCGGGGCCTCGACGTAGCAGACCAGACCCGTGGGAGCATACTCGATCCGGACCTCGCCGCTGAGGTCGTGTGCGAGGCTGCGCTCGATCAGGCGCGACCCAAAACCTTTCCGTGACGGGGGCTCAACTACCGGACCGCCCTTCTCCTCCCACCGCATGAGCAGGAGAGGCGGCACTGGTGTATGGTCCATCATCCAGGTCAGGTGAACCTCCCCGGTCCAATTGGAGAGTGCCCCGTACTTGGCGGCGTTCGTGGCCAGTTCATGTACCGCCATTGCCAGTGCGAGCGCCATGCGCGGCACGAGGTGGACGCGACCGCCGTGGCACCGGATCCGATCCTTCCCGCCGCTGCTGTAGGGCTCGATGACGTCACCGATGATCTCGTGGAGCAGGGCGCCCTCCCAGTTCTCCCGGGTGAGCACGTTGTGGGCGCGGGAGAGCGCAAACAAACGGCTTTCCAACGCCTCACGGGTCTCGACGGGCGTCTCGGATCCGCGCAGCGTCTGCGTCGCGATCGACTGCACGGTCGCCAGGGTGTTCTTCACCCGGTGGTTCAGCTCGTGAATGAGAAGCCGCTGGTACTCCTCGGCTTTCTTGCGTTCGCCGATATCCTGGATCACGCTGATGCCGTACAGCGGGTGTCCGGATGAATCATCGACCCGGGAGGCCGCCACCTCCACCCAGACCTCGTGGCCGTCCTTGTGGATGTAGCGCTTCTCGACCGTGTAGGTGTCCGTCTTTCCCAGCATCAGACGCGAGAACCGCTCCAGGTCCGCCTCACGGTCATCCAAGTGCGTCAGGTCCCAGAAGCTGCGCCCGAGCAGTTCCTCTCGGCTGTAGCCGGTGATGGTGCACAGTCGCTCGTTGACCCGCAGGAAGCCCCCGCTCCGATCGACCTCGCTGATCCCCGCGAAAACATGCTCGTAAGTCGCGCGCAGTCGCTGTTCGTTCTCCCGCAGGGCCGCTTCCCTGTCGCGCAGGTCCCTCTCGATGCGGGCCCGCTCGACCGCATCCCAGGTGCGATGGGCGACCCGCTCGACGAGCATCACCTCAGTGGCAGTCCAGTGACGCGGTGTCGCCTCATGCACGTAGAGCAGGGCCCTGAACCGTCCCTCCTTGACCAGCGGCGTGACGATCAGGGCTCGGCACCCGATCCCCGCCCACGAGGTTGCGTGATCCTCGCCGACGCGCGGGTCATCGAGGCAGTCCTCGACGATGAGCGTGCGCCCGGCGCGCAACTCCGCGATCACCGCCGGACCGAAGGCGTCGAGGATGCGGGCTTCGCCCGCGAGGCTCGCCACGATACCGTCTCGCGTCCAGTCCTGCTCGACCGTCACGACCTGTTCCGATTGGTCGATCTCACCGTAGCCGGCGCGAACGACGCCGATGTGAGTGCCGAGGGCGCTCGCCGCGACACGCGTCATGGCACGTGGCTCGGAAAGGGTTGCCAGACGCTCACTCAGTTCGACGTGGAATCTGGCCCGCCGATCCGCCTGCACGGTCCCTGTGGTCTCCGTGCAGGCGCAGAACATGCCGGCCACCCGACCGCTCTCGTCACGCACCGGTGAATAGGAGAAGGTGAACCAGGTCTGCTCATCGAATCCTTTCCGGTTCATCACGAGCGGGAGGTTCTCGCGATAGGTCGCCTCGCCGGCCATGGCGGCATCGATCAGCGGCGAGATGTCAGGCCAGATCTCGGCCCAGATGTCGTAAAAGCGGCTGCCGAGCGCGGCCGGGTGCTTCGCTCCGAGGATCTCGGCGTAGGCATCGTTGTAAAGAAAACCGAGATCCTCGCCCCATGCGACGAACATCGGGAACTTGGAGCCGAGCAGAAGCCCGACCACGGAGCGCAGCGATTGCGGCCAGGTCTCGGGTGCCCCAAGCGGCGAGGCCGACCAGTCGTGCACACGCATCGTTGCACCCATCATGCCGCCGCCCGTCAGAAAAGCAGGATCGCGTGAAGGCGGTGGAACGGGGGGCAACAGCGGTCCTTTCGATTGCGCCTTCCGGCAGAGGATGAGTGTTCAAGCCTCGTCGTAGGGGTCGATGCGTCGCGGCCAGCAGGTCTGCGTCGTTCCGCCCGGGTTCTTAGGCCTTCATCCTGGATCCAGGACGTTTGCCGCCTGCTTCCTTCTTTTGGGCCGAGCTCTCCTCGACGGTCGGATAGACGCCCGCCAGCACCTGATCGAAGTGGCGGCGCAGCGCGTTGTTGCAGCCGCACGACAGGGAATCCAACCGTTCGAGATCACGCACGCGCACGCCGCCTCTGCGGGTCTCCAGCAGATGCCGCCGTTTCAGGGATTGGATGACCCGGCTGACGTAGCTTCGGCCGACGCCCATCATGCTGGCCAACTGCTCCTGGGTCAGCGGAACGTCATGATCGCCCGTTCGATCAATCGCAGCCAGCAGCCATTTCACCGTGCGCTGTTCGATCGTATGGACCGCGTTGCACGCCACTGATTGGAACACCTGAGCCAGCATGCAGTCCGCATAGCGGGCGAACAGGTGTCGCAGGCTCGGCGATCGGGTTTCGAACTCCTCGAGATCGGCCGTGGAGAGGCGCAGGAACGGACCCGGAAACTGGATCTCGGAGCGGGCAAACGCCGGGAGGCGCCCTTGGCTGACGATCCCACCGAGCGCCCCCTCCCGGCCGATCAGGGCCGTTTCGACCGTGAGACCATCCTCGAGCTCAACCACGAAGGAAACCAGGCTGGGTCCGCACGGGAAGTAGACGAACCTGACCTCGTCCCCGGGTTGGTAGAGCTTGCCTCCGGCCTCACCCTCCCATTCCTGGAGCGAAGGCGCCACGATGGCCAGGTCTTCAGGTTTGAGAGCACTCAAGAGGTTGTTGCTGGCGATCCTCTCCCTGAGGCGCGACGAGATCATGGCAGGCTGCATCAGGCGTCTTTCCCTCCACCGGCTACGGCGGTCCAACGCGCCACGGCAACTTACGTTCAACTGTGCACATAACGGCGACCATGTGTGCACATGTGGACAGACAGACTTGCCCCTCCTGTCTACAAGCACTCCGGCGTCCCCTCACATCGGGGCACGCCAGGGACATCAGCCAGATGTCGGTCCCGATAGCTCAGGCGCCGGGGTCGAAGTGCCGACGATGGCCGGGTCAAAACCACTTCATAAATGGATCGGGACTTCCCATGACGGCTTCATCACATTCCGACGCTGCCCCGATCCCAACAGGGGTCCCGGGCCTGGATGACATCGTGGCAGGCGGCTATGCCGCCAACCGCGCTCATCTCATCGAAGGGCGGCCGGGTTCGGGCAAGACCACGCTTGGCATGCAATTCCTGCTGGCCTGTGCCAAACAGGGCGAGAGCTGCCTCTACATCACCTTGTCGGAGAGCAAGCGCGAGCTCCTGTCCGTGGCCTCCCGCCACGGCTGGTCGCTTGAGGGCATCGAGATCTTCGAACTCGTCCCGCCGGAGCTGAGCCTCGATTCGAAGCAGCAGCAGAGCCTGGTCTATTCCTCCGATCTGGAACTCGGCGAGACCGTGCGTATGGCACTGGCGGAGATCGAGCGGGTCAAGCCGAGCCGGGTGGTGTTCGACTCGCTGTCCGAGATCCGGTTGCTGTCCCAGGGCTCCCTGCGCTACCGGCGGCAGGTCCTGGCGCTGAAGAGCTACTTCCTGCTCAACAACGCGACCGTCCTCATGCTCGACGATCTCACGTCCGAGCAGGACGACCTCAACCTGCACTCCATTAGCCATGCGGTGATCCGCCTCGACCAGATCGTGCCGGCTTACGGGTCGGAACGGCGCCGGATCACGGTGACGAAGATGCGGGGCACAGCCTTCCGGGGCGGCTATCACGATCTCATCATCGAGCGCGGCGGCCTGCGGGTCTTTCCGCGCCTCACGGCTGCTGATCATCACAGGGATTTTGCCTTCGAGGCGATCCCCAGCGGCATCGCGGAACTCGACACCATCCTTGGTGGCGGCCTGAGCCGCGGCACCAGCACCCTTGTGGTTGGCCCGTCGGGGGCAGGCAAGTCCACTCTGGCGCTGGGCTATCTCTATGCTGCCCTGGAGCGGGGTGAACCCGCCCTCATGATCAGTTTCGACGAGACCATCGGTATTCTCCTGCAACGGGCCAAGGGTGTCGGCTTCGACCTGATGCCTCACGTCGAAGCGGGGCGGCTTCGCATCGAGCAGATCGATCCGGCCAACGTCTCGCCCGGCGAATTCTCCGGCCGCGTGCGGGAAGCCGTGGAGCAGGGAGGCGCGAAGGTTGTCGTGATCGACAGCCTGACCGGCTATCTGAACGCCATGCCCGAGCAGCCGTTCATCGTGCTTCAGATGCACGAGTTGCTCACCTATCTGAACCAGCAGGGCGTGGTGACGATCCTGATCCTGGCCCAGCACGGCATGGTCGGCCAGATGGTGTCACCGATCGACCTGACCTATCTCAGTGACACCGTCGTCCTTCTGCGTTTCTTCGAGGCCAACGGCCGCATCCGGCGAGCTTTGTCGGTGGTGAAGCGACGCACCGGCTCGCATGAGGACACGATCAGGGAGTTCCGGATCGACGGGCAGGGTTTGCGCGTTGGTCCGCCGCTGGAGCAGTTCCGGGGTGTGTTGACGGGCGTACCGACATTCGAGGGCCAACGCGCCTCGCTTCTTGAGGAGCGTGAGACCGACAATGATGGAGGCCGATGACGTGTCCGTGCTGATCCTTGCCCCGCACGGGCGAGATGGCGCGGTCGCATCGGCGATCCTCGACGAGGTCGGGATCATCGCCACGGCCTGCCCCAGCCTCGCGGCGCTCGTCGCGGGACTGGAAGAGGCGGCCTGCGCGGTGGTCACGGAAGAGGCGCTCCTCAGTGCCGACCGCCGTGAGCTTGCGGAGTGGGTCGAACGGCAGCCGCCCTGGTCTGACTTGCCGTTTATCCTGCTCACCCATCGCGGCGGCGAGCCGGTGGGGCACCTCACCGACCTACTCGGGAACGTCACCGTGCTGGAGCGACCGTTCCACCCGGCCGTGTTGGTGAACGCCGTCAGGTCCGCGTTTCGGGCGCGGCAGCGGCAAAGGGAAGTCGAGGCGCATCTCAAGGAGCGGCAACGGACGCACGAGCGCCAAGCCCTTTTGATCCGCGAACTGCATCACCGGGTCAAGAATACCCTTGCGACGGTTCAGGGCCTGCTCGGGGCCACGGCCCGCTCCACGCACTCCGTGGACGAATTCTACCGCTCGTTCGCAGACCGGATCGTCTCGCTGGCCAACACCCACAATCTCCTCACCGAGGACTACTGGCAGACGGCGCCGCTGGTCGCGATGCTCCGGAACGAGCTTGCCCATTACGACGATGGCGGGGCAGGGCGGATCACCCTTGACGGGCCGTCGGTGGAACTCTCAGCCGATCTGGCCGTGCCGATTGGCATGGCCGTGCATGAGCTCACCACGAATGCAGCCAAGCACGGGGCACTTTCGGTTCCAGGTGGGCAGATATCCGTGGCTTGGACGGTCCAGGATCTGGACGCAGGGCGCCGGCTTACCATCGACTGGGTCGAGCGGGGCGGTCCGCCGGTAGATCCGCCGCGGCGGAAGGGCTTTGGCTCCACCTTGCTGCATCGGGTACTGACCCATCAATGCCGCGCGGCGATTAACATTGCCTATGGTCGGGAAGGGCTATCGTGTCACATAGATATTCCGCTCCTCAAGGAGCGTCTCGTGCCTGAGTATGGCGATTGAGGCATCTGCCTGGATCCCGATTGCACCTGTCCCGCCGCACCCTGTTCGTGCGTTGTTCCGGAGGACGACGCTGACCCTGATCTCATGATCGGGTAGATCCTTCGAGCTTTGGCCATCGGTGGGACAGCTATTCTGACTAAAGGTCAGGGATTGGCACTCCTGAGGCATGGTTTCAAGGGCAGCAATCCTCGAGTAACCAGACCTTCCGAGAAGTGAATGGGCTTCACTGTCTGATCCGAAGGAGGAAGAAGCCATCTCGCTCGACGTTCCCCCAACCCTCACGCTCCATGACACGGAGTTATCCATCCGAATGGCCGAGGCCGGAGTGGGCCTCTTCTGTTGGCTGCGCGACCGGGTGGAGCGGGAACTGAGCGAGAGAGCCCTCGAGACCGTCCTCGACGGGAGAATTGCGCCCGGCCCCGGCTTCCACGCGTCTGATGTGCCACCCGTCAGGTATCCTCGGGCCTGCGTGCCTTCCTCGATCACCTCAAGGCGTGACGGCCGCATAGATATCGATGAGGGCTGTTCATCACTGCGGTGAGGGGAGCCGATACCGAAATGTCGGCAGGATTGACTAGGATAGGACGTGAACAGCCAACGGATGGAGACGGGACACCGCTTCTGCGGGCCCAATCCGAACAGCTACGCTGAGGTCATCGGCATGGTATCGACGTAACCGTTGAGCTGACCGTCGTCCGATCGTGTGGTGTCCAGACCATGAGGAGGATTAGTGATGAAACGGGTTCTTGTGACAGGAGGAAGCGGAAAGGTTGGCCGGGCGTGCGTCCGCGATCTGCTTGAGCATGGCTACGAGGTCATCAACGTGGATGCGATGCGTCCAAGTGAGGCGCTCTGCCCCTTCGTTGAGGCCGACCTGACTGACTTCGGCGAAGCCTTGGAGGCTCTATCGGAAGTCGACTCCCGACATAAGGGTGTGGATGCTGTTGTGCATCTGGCGGCCATTCCGGCACCAGGGCGACATACCAACGCCGTGACCTTCAGGAACAACATTCTCAGTACGTACAATGTCTTTGAGGCAGCGCGGAAGTTTGCAATCCGCAACCTGATCTGGGCCTCGAGCGAGACGGTCCTCGGCCTGCCGTGAGCTATGACGGAATTTAGGTGATGGGGCCGATCAGGCGGCGCTGTTTGTCGGCATCGGAATGACCTCGGTGCCGTC
>NZ_JAERQD010000056.1 GCF_016735695.1 Microvirga zambiensis WSM3693
AGGGTCGCTTGACGGAGAGGGTGCCATGAGGGGTCGCGTCATTCCCGGACTGCGGCCGCCTGGTATGACACCCTCGCGTCATGGCCGCACTTGGTGCGGCCACCCACGTCTTCGAGAACCGCCGCGCTGCCAAGACGTGGGTGCCCGGGACAAGCCCGGGCATGACGCGGCGGGTGTCATTCGCGATCCGAGAGGCACCGCGCTTGACCGCATCGCGATCACCGGCACTGATCCCCGGAACAAGTCTGGGGAAGGCATGCGCGAGCTGCTCGAAGCGCTGGCGATCGCAGTGGCGCGGGGCGGGTAGGCGAGGCGCCGTACCGCAGACTTGAATCAAGCTGGCGCCGTTATCGATGGCAATGACGGTCGCCGGTTTTGCGGTCGGTGTGGCAGCCATTCCTATCGAGTCCGCCTCCATGGGCGAATGCGGAACCGGTGAGTACCATCGTCAGAATGACGGCGAGCAGCGCTTTCATTGGTGAGCCCCCCATATGGCTTTGCACTGAGGGAGAGATACAACCAAAAATAGTTGAAAGCAATAATATATCTTTTGGTTGTGTGTCGGACAGGCGTGACCTGCGCTCTCTCAATTGGTCATGTCGCCTGAATGTCGGCCATCCACGTCTGAACTCACTGTGGAGTACGGCGCAGATGGCTCGCCAGGACGCTCAGCGGAGACCGTGACGGATCGATCAGGCGCAGACGGACCGGAAGGTGGTTTGCTGCGGCTCCTGTTCGAGGCGGATGTTGAACGTTACCGAATAGTCGATCTCATCGTCGCTGGCCGATCCGATGTGATCGCCCATCTGGCCGTCCGGTATGCCGGGATCCATGCTTCCGGAGCCCCATTTGTCGGTTCCTTGCGGCCGGGTCTGATCGATGGGCGCGAGGTCGTCGTTCGGACTCCAGAAATCCCAATCCGTTCCATTGACCGAAACCCGCAGCTTGTGGCTCGTCGTCGGGAGGTCCACGGACAGGTAGTCCATGTCGAGCGCATAGTTGAACCAGTGCAACGGATCCTTGCTCCAGCTGTGGCTCTTGTTGGACAGTTCAGCATCGTTGGCATCGAGCACGCTGGCCTTGAACACCCATGAGCTTTCGAGGGCATCGTCGGAGAAGGCCTCGTCGTCGGTTTTCTTGACGTTGATCGATTTGAACTTCACCCCGAGCTTGAACGGCTTGTTCTCCCTGAAGCCGGAGACCAACCCGTTCTCGTGCACCAGCAGGCATTGCCGGGCCTGGCTCGCCTGCGGCGCCGAGACGACGGGATTCTGGCCGACGACGGGATGCATCAGGTTTTGCGGGTTCAGATTGTGCAGCGGGCTTGCCGGATCCTGCTGCGGATCCGGATCCTCGTTGGTCCATTGCCCGGATCCGATGCTGCGGGTCAGAAGAGCGTGACCGATTTCATGCGCAAGGGTCCGGCCGTCGGATCCATCCGTCATGATGATGATGTGCTCGGGCTGGCCGTCCATTCCCTGATATCGGTACTGGTGACATCCATTGCCCGAGCCGTTGATGAATGCATCGCCGGGAATGTAGAAGACCGCGATCGATCGCGTGATGTCGGGGTTGCCCGGACGCGGGATGCCGAAGAACTGATCGGCGAAATTTCCGCAGGCGAAATGCCGGGCGAGATCGGACAGGTTCATGTCGAGCGGCTCCGAGGGCAGGGGGCCGGCAAGCTTCTCCAGTCGCACGGCCTGGACGTTGATCTTCGCCTGGCACCAGATCCCCGCAGCCCTCTTCACATCGGTGCGGATCGCGTCCCGGGTCTTAGTCGATTGCGGGAAGCTGTAGATGTGCAGCTCGACCACCTTGCCGCGCGTGATGTCCTCGATATGTCCCGGCGGTGTCGGTGGATCCCAAACATTGCGATCGGCCATGACTGCACTCCTTCATCGATGCGACGTTTCGATACGAGCGGCAACGCGACGAGCGGACGGGCGCGCGGACCATGACGAAATGGTCCGCCGGCGCGGGCCGGCTCAGCACAACGAGAGATCCCGCGAGTATACGCTCGGGCGATTCCGGGAACCATGCGATTCCAGACGGGCCGCGACGGTGAAGGCCTTCGCCTGTGCGCTGGCGCACGAGTTTGGCGCGAGGGGCTTAGCCGCCGATGCAAGCGCGGGATCCGGGATCGCTTGCAGAACGAGGCGCTTGGTCCTCGACATTGTCATCCCCGCGCAGGAATCCTTTCGAGAGATCGCCTCATGAGGAGAAGATCGCCAACTTGAAGGGAGAGTTGGCGATCTTCGAAGTTTGGTTAGCTGATCGGGCAGCGTCCGCGACCGTGGTAGAGATACGGACGTCCTACGAAGTTGTAGCAAACCTTGGGCCGGGGATACCCATAGCTCGGAGGACGGTACTCGACGTAACCAGGATAGCTGCTCGGGAGGTTGCCACCCCACTGGCTGGGCCTTTCCTCGCAATAGCCCCGCCGGCACGGGCGCGGCCTGCCGCCGTATTCGCCCTGCTCCCAGCCGCCGGAGGGGCGTCCGGTCGTCCCGCCGCCATAGCCGCCACCTTCATCCCAGCTGCCGGGACGAGGATTGCCATCGCCTTGGTTCCAGCCGCCCGGTGCCGGGTTGCTTGGCCTCGGCCTTGGCATGGGCCTTGGCATCGGCCGTGTGCTGGATTTGCAGTTGGTGGCGCCGGGAACGCAGTCCGACACCCCGCCACTCGGCATCGGCGTGCCCCCATATCCACCGCCCCACTCGGCCTGCGCCGGAATGGCGAGACCTAGCGACGCTGTACCAAGCACAAACGCAATGACACGCGACATTCTCTGGATGGTCATCTGGTTCGATCCTCTGCTTCAGCCAGCCCGGCCAGCAAAATGCAGAGAGATGCATTCCGAGTAAGTGAAATGCTTCACATTGACTTGCTGCGATCAAGTGGGGAGCAAGTCTTGACCGATGCTCTCATTCAAGAAGAAAGCATCGGAAGCATCACAAAAGTGCAAAACCACTTTTGGGTCCGATGCTTTAGGCGTCCTGCATGGTCCTTTTCACGAAACCATCGAAAAGAGGCACCGTGAACGCCGTGTCGCCATGGGAGGGACTGTAGATCATGCCTTTCCAGATCAGCGAGTTGCGGATGGGGGCGACGGAGGTGACCTTCATGCCGAGTTGGTCGGCGATGTCGCCGGAGCGATGCGGCCCCTCGCCGAGTTCCGCCATCGCACGCAGGTAGCGCTTCTCGGATGGGGTCAGCCTATCGAACCGGACCCGGAAGAAGCTCGCGTCGAGTTCGGCCAAAGCCGAGACGGTCGCTCGGGTGGCGTCATTCACATCGATGAGGGATGCCTCGGCGAGATCCCAACTGTGTTTCCCCCATTCCTGGATGAAGTATGGATACCCTTGCGTCTGATCGATGATCTCGGCGATGGCTCCATCCTCGAATGTCACGCCTTCCTTCTCCGCGGGGATGCAAAGGGCCTTGGTCGCCGCTTCCGGATCAAGCTTGTCGATCGGGATGTACTCGAATAGCCGCTCCGCATAGGACTTGGCGCGCCCCATCTGACCGAGGAGCTGCGGCAGGCCTGCGGCCACCAGGGTGATCGGAAGCTGCTTCTGCGAGGCCCGATGCAGCGCGGTGATGAGGGCGGCCAGCTGGGCCTCGGGCACGTATTGGAGCTCGTCGATGTAGATCACGACGATGGTGTCGCGCTCGGCTGCCGCCTCGCCGATCACGCCGAGGAGGTCGGACAGGTCGCTCTCGAGATCACCGCTGTCGGCGACGCCGGGCTCGGGGTCGAGATCGACCCCCACCTCGATGTCCGAGTACGTCACCTTCAGGGCCTTGGCGAAGCCCGCAAGGGCCCTCATGGCCCTCTTGGCGCTGTCCTTCAGCGCTTCGCCACGGCTCAGCTTGAGCAACGTCGCTCTCAGGGCCGGGGCCAGGAGGGCCGGCAGCGACCGCTCCTCGGGCGCCTCGATCCACACGCTCACATATTGTTTGGCTTCGGCTTCCAGGCGGATGCGATTGAGCAGGACGGTCTTGCCGACCCCGCGAAGGCCATAGAGGATGAAGCTGCGGCTGGCGCGTCCCATCTTGATGCGGTCGAGCGCGATCTGGGCGCGTTCGAGAATGCTGTCGCGGCCGGCAAGCTCAGGGGGAGGGTTGCCGGCTCCCGGCGCGTAAGGGTTCAGTCGAGGGTCCATTTATTGCGAGTTTAACCCAGTTTATGAGATTTTGATAAACTTAGGAAAGATCCCCATAAAGTTCAAGGCAGCGCCAAGCCAATGCGCTGCGCCGTTCTCAGGTTAAGACTCAGTCCGATTCTTGGTACAAGTAGCTAGTGAATGCGGCTGTAGCGTCTCCGATACGAGTCGTCCCTGTAGCGGGACCCACGCACCGCTGATGATCCACGGCAGGTCGTTATGCACCAGAAGCCACGTCACTCGATCGTCCACAAGGTACTAGAGCTGTTTCCACTTGCGTGGAATCATCTCTCGTCTTCGGCTTGCCGCATTTTTGGGCGGCGAACCGGATCCACTTCGGCGAAAAATGCTCTCGCCGGCCTCGTGATCGTATTGAGCCTATTCACGTTCGCCGAGGCTCAATCTCGAGAGAAAGTCACTGTCGGAGCCCTTCGCTTCAGCTCCTCAGGTCCGCTGTTCCTCGCCAAGGAGCGCGGATATTTCACCGACGAGAATCTCGATGTCGAAATCGTGTTCTTCGAGGCCGCACCAAGTATCGCGACGGCTGTCGTCTCCGGAGATCTCACCTTTGGCGTCGCAGCGCTCAGCGGAGCTCTTTTCAATCTCGCCGCGCGCGGGCAGATCAAGCTGGTTGCCGGTCAGGCGCGGGAAGAGAAAGGCTTCCCCGGCAACATGATCCTTGTCACAAAAGCGGAGTTCGAGGGTGGTGTCACCCGGCTCGATCAGCTGTTCACGAAGCCTTTCGGGCTCACCCAGATCGGGTCGCCGTCTCATTATCAGCTGGGGCAACTCGCCGACCTGCATGGTGTGCCCCTTCGCTCGATCGCGGTTCAACCCTTTCAAACCTTGCCGAACCTTATCGCGGCGCTCAAGGCAAACAGGGTCTCCTGGGCAATTATCGCACCGCCCGTCGCAACCGAACTCATCGATGCCGGTGCTGTCGTCCGCATCGCGAATTATGCGGATTATGGAGGTTTCCAATTCGGGGGCGTCTTTGCGGCGACGAACACCCTCGAGCATCGCGGCGACACAGTTCGCCAGTTCCTGCGGGCCTATAAGCGAGGCCTGCAGGACTACGCCATTCTCAACGGTAGAGATGACTCCATTGCCGATCGGCGTGCCCAAGCTGACGATACAGCCGCCATCATCGCAAAATATATCAATCCGAATGAAAGCCCCGAGACCGCGAGAAAGAAAGTCCAGGGGTCGGCGCTCTATGTCGATCCCACCGGGCACATCGACGCCCGCGATCTCGCCCGGCAGATCAAGTGGTACTTCGAGAATGGATTCATAACGCAGGAACTCGATCCAGATGCGATCATCCGATTGGAGTTTCTCAACTGATCGCATCCGCCTCCCCGGAAATTCACCGGTGAACTCCTTCGGCCTTGGGGCAATGCTCAAGGTACTATCGGTCCGCTCGATTGCAGACAGATCGTGGCAAAGCATCCAAAATCGGCGCCAGGACTACCCGCGCCAAGAGCAGGAACTGCGGGTCACAACACGGGCGGTTCAAGGCAATGGATATTCTGATCGACGACGTGCGGCATGCCTATGATCGCCTGATCGTGCTGAACAGCCTGTCGCTCGACATCCCTAGCGGCGAAATCGTCTGTATCCTTGGGCCGTCCGGATGTGGAAAGTCGACGCTCCTGCGCCTCATCGCCGGGCTTGAAGTTCCCGATTCAGGCCGAATCCTGACGCGAGGGAATCCGTCTCCCCGAACGTTGCATCCGATCGCCATCGTCTTCCAGGACTTCGCCTTGGTACCTTGGCGGTCCGTTGCGAAAAACGTTGAACTTCCGCTCGAGCATCATGCCCTGTCGGCGCAGGAACGGCAGCGACGGATTTGGTCGGCGCTCCAGCAGGTCAAGCTGACCGAGTTTGCGCACGCCTACCCAAATCGGTTGTCAGGGGGAATGCGTCAGCGCACGGGCCTTGCCCGCGCGCTTGTGGTCGACCCGGCCATCCTGTTGCTGGACGAGCCTTTCTCGGCGATCGACGTCGGAACGCGAGAGTTGCTCCAGCGGGACTTCCTCCGGCTGTGGGAGGACGCCCGTTTTACCGGAGTGTGCGTGACACATGATGTCTTGGAAGCGACCCAGATCGCGCACAGGATCGTGATCCTATCTCGGAGACCAGCTCGCGTCCGGACGATCTTCGAGGTCGCCGTGCCTTTTATCGATCGCAGGGAGGATCATCCGACGCTGGTTGCATTGCAGCAGGCGATACGGGAGATTATCCGCGAGGAGATTGAGGCAGGTGGCCGGGAGCTCGAAGGTGCATCCTAGGACCAAGACAGGTTCGGTCGATCAGCGGGAAACCCGACCGGACGCGGAGCAGGTCCGTTATCGCGGCGAGTTCAATTCCCGGCCTGTCCCACACCTTTCCCTCCTGACCCTTGCCGTCGTCCTTGCCCTATGGTGGGCGACAACGTCGGTCGGTACCAGCGCGATCGGCGTGCCGGCGCCCTACGAAGTCATGACGGCATTCGGCGCCCTTGCACGCAATGGCGAGTTGCTGAAACATCTCGGTGCCTCCCTGCAGCGATTGTTCCTCGGATGGGTGCTGGGGGCTGTCTGCGGGGTCGGCGTCGGCCTTGCGATCGGACTAAGCTCATGGGGACGTGCAATAGCGTTGCCGCTGGTCTCCGCGCTCTTCCCTGTTCCAAAGGTCGCCCTGCTTCCACTCTTCATCCTTTGGTTCGGAATCGGAGAAGGCGCCAAAGTGGCGACGATCGCGGCGGGTGTGTTCTCGCCGATGGTGTTTGCGGCTTACTCGGGCGCCTCCGGTGTCGACCGCAACGTCGTTCGGATGGCGCAAACCTTTGGAATTCCAAGCAGCATGATCATCTGGAAGGTGATCCTGCCTGGAACGATCCCGGCTCTTCTCAACGGTTGCCGGATTTCCTGTTCGATCGCCCTCATTCTGCTCACGGCGGCGGAGATGATCGGGGCACAGCATGGCTTGGGCGCCTTGGTTCTGGCATCGGGAAATTTAATGCGAACCGACCAGCTGTTCGTAGGCATTCTCATACTCTCGATACTGGGAGTGTCTGTATCGGGAATCCTCTCCTTTCTCGAACGTATCCTGTTGCACTGGCGCTGATCTCGACTGTCCGCGTTCTCGGTGCTCATCAGGGTGGAGCCGGGGTTGACGGGATGATCGCGAATCCCTCTGCGGCGGCAGCGCCCGGGTTCCGGAGCAATTGATCGACCCTCTGCGCAAACTCCTCCCGGTTTACCTTGCCCATGGAGTTGCGAGGTATCGCCGAGACCGGCACCACGCTAAAGGGCGGCAAGCTCGGCATCATCGAGCGGAGGTGTGACGGAAGTCTCCCGACGGCGTCCAATTGGCCGGCGACGGCGATTGCCAGACGAGCACCCTCTTGCCTATCCGGCAGCACGAAAGCGCAAGCATCCTCGACCCCCGCCGCGGAACGGGCAGCCTCATCGATGTCGTCGGCCGAGAGCTTTACACCGCCGACATTCAAAATTTCGGCGTCCCTCCCCATCAAGGTCAGCAACCCTTCGCCTGAGATTTGGGCGATGTCGCCTGGATAGAACCAGTCAGCCGAGAAATGCCGCGCGCTCGCGATCGGGTCGTTCAGATAGGTGGAAACCGAACCGGTCGTCTTGATCCGGATGCGGCCTGGCATGCCAATGGGTAGGATTTGGCCATTTTCACCGACGACCTCGACCTGAACGTCAGGGAAGATCGGGCCGACCGCTCCGGGATGCCTGTCAAGCACCCGCGCATCGCCAAGCGTGACCCCGCCGGTCTCCGATGCGCCGTAAGCGATCAGAACCTCCGAGCACAGGTTTGCCAGCAGAAGATCGCGAAGTCTCGTCGAGAGACGCCCTCCTGCAATGATGACCGGTCCGTTGATACGCTCCCGGGAATTTTCAGGACGGCTCTGAAGAACTGTGTTCAGCGCGGCGGGCGAGGCAATGATGACGTCGACTTCGCACCGAACGAGATCTTCGTAGGCATGTTCGGCCGTTCGCAGAAAACACATCGATCCACCGATCATCCACGTTGCAAGCGTGGCCGTAAAACCATAGGCGGAATCGGGGCCCAAGCCACACCAAAGTACAGATTGTGTATGGAGGCGGCTGCGGCCCGCTGTTCCGGAGAGGCGGCGCTTCAGTGTTCCGGAGTCGAGACGGATAGCCTTCGGCTTTCCGGCTGTGCCGGAAGTGAAGCAGATTCTGCCAAAATGACGTTCGGCTTCATCAGGCGCCGGCAACGGGATGGAGCAGGTTGATTCCAGCCAATCCTCCCCGATCGCAATCATTCGAATGTCCCGGTCGCTGGCGGGTGGATCTCCTCCCGCATGGATGACGGCCGAGAGATCAGGCACGGCATCGATCTCCGCCTGGAAACGACTGGTCAGTGATACGGAAACCGCGCCAAGCCGCATGAGAGCCAGAAGAACACACCAATGCGCAGCAGATTGTCCGACATAGACGCCAACAACCTGACCCGGGTTTACCCCTGCTGCGGCCAGTCGCCCGGCGACGGCTTCGACGTCGCGGTGAAGCGTCTGATAGGAAATGACAAGATCTCCGGATCGGAGAGCTGACTTGGGCTGAAGGTCGTCAGGGACATGGTCCAAAAGGTTGGAAATGTGCATGGGTCACCCACGTGCGGCTCTTACGTGAACTGGTCGGGTTAACTGCCAAGCTGCGGGTAGATATCAGAAGCGGCCGCCCCTTGTCTCGACGTGCCATGGTTCGCCTGGATCGACGCACGCAAGTATAGTCCAACGAGAGATCCGGCGCCTCAACAAGATTGGCCTTAGGGCCGACGGGCAATCGCCGGCGGCGTTGTTCATGATCCTGTTAAGGCTCAATCTCATGGCGCGCTCACCAATTGAATACACCACTCCTGTCACCAGACTTAATTCGCATAAAGTCAAGCTGTGAGAAGCAGGCAGCAGGCTTCAAGCCGAGGTCGCCCAGCGATTAGACAGCCCTTCGTTATCGTTGGACGCCCACGCCAATCGTAGTGTAAACTTCAGACATCCGACTTATTCGAGTGCGTATTGGCTTCGCTTCGAAGAGTACCCCGGAAAGTTGTTCTGGGATGTGGGCGCAGATTTAACCTCCAATTGTTATTTTCCCCCAATCGCGGGAGGAATGAATGGCCGTTTTTAATGGCACTGCCGGTCCCGACAGCAGCATCAACGATAGCACGCAATCTCAAGGCCTCAGACTTCTGAATGGGAACCCCGTCGCAGGCAAGCAGGACCCGAGAGGGGACGATACCCTCTTTGGATTCGGGGACGCGGATATCCTTCAAGGGTATGGGGGGTCCGACTCGCTTTTTGGGCAAGAGGGCGATGACGTTCTTTGGGGCCATGTCAGGCCCGGTGGCGCCGCACATGCCGGCGACACCCCTGACGGAGGGGATTTCCTTTATGGCGGTGACGGCAACGACGAGATGCACGGGCAAGATGGCGATGATTACTTCGATCCCGGCTCAGGAACCAATAGTGTCGATGGTGGCCCAGGATCCGACGACGTCAACTACGTTGGATCGAACCAAGCCGTCGCAGTCGATTTAGCGGCCGGGACAGCAAACGCAGGATCCTATGCGACGGATACGCTGACAAGCATCGAGAACGTTTTTGGATCTCACCAGGCCGATACGATCACGGGCAACAGCGGCGCAAACGAGATCGATGGACTGGGCGGGAACGACACCTTGGACGGCGGTGGTGGTAGTGACACCGCAGTATTTACCGGCCGTCGCGAGAAATACCAGGTCACTGAGCTGCCGGATGGTTCACTGCGGATCGTGGACAACCGCACGCAAGGAGAAATCGAGGCAGACAGCGTCCATGCAACATATCAAGTATCGAACGGCTCGGATACGTTGTCGAACTTCGAGTCCTTCAGGTTCAAGGACGATACCTACACAAGAGCGCAGTTGCTCGAAACCACGAAGCCGAACGTGACGGTGAATCTCGTAGACACCGTGCTCAACGATGCTGACAAGACATCTCAGGTGACCTTCACTTTCTCGGAGGCGATCGCGACGGGAAGCTTTACAATCAGTGACGTCACTGTCGCAAACGGCGCTTTGTCCAACCTCGTTGTCGCGGCCAACGGTCTGTCGGCGACGGCGACGTTCACCGCGACCGATAGCGTCAATGCCACGGGTTCGGTCTCGGTGGCGGCCTCCAGGTTTACAGATCTGGCAGGAAACCAAAACAATGCTTCCAACACTGACACGGTGGCAATCAATACTCTCACGCTTTCTGTCATCGACGGTGGTCCCGGTCCTGATAACCTCCCCGGTACCGGAAGTGCCGACGTCATCGATGGCAAACAGGGCAACGATACGCTCCTCGGCAGTGCCGGGGCCGATCAGATGATCGGCGGCTCCGGTCAAGACACCGTGCGTTACACCCGCACCGTCACGCTTGATTTAGAGGATAGTGAGCGTAGCTCCGGTCAAGCCGCTGGCGATACCTTCAGCTCGATCGAGAGCTTCCAATTCTCGAACGGCAACGACAAAGCCTTTGGTGACGCCAACGCCAACCGGTTCCTCGGCGGCGGTGGGAGAGACATCCTCCGAGGTCGCGACGGTGACGATGTGCTGTATGGTCAAAGCGGTCGTGACAAGCTGCTTGGTCAAGACGGGGACGACCGATTGTTCGGTGGAGGCGACAGCGATCTGCTGGTCGGTGGCTTGGGCCGGGATGTGATGAACGGCAATGCCGGCGCGGATCGGTATGACTTCAACTCAGTGCTGGAATCGCGTGTCGGATCTCAGCGCGATGTGGTCTACCTGTCAGCGAAGGATCTCATCGATCTCCGGACGATCGACGCGGATGGGGATACCCCTGGCAATCAGCGGTTCAGGTGGGTCGACAAGAATGACTTGGACGCCGCCTTCACTGGCAAGGATGGTCAACTCCGCTTTTCCAACGGCATTCTTCGCGGCGATGTCGATGGTGACAAGGTCGCCGATTTCGAGATCAGAGTTTTCGGCTCACTCAGTTCTGGAGACGTCATCCTTTAGGTGAAAGGGCGCCGTCATTGGGAATTGTGCCTTCAAGGCGTGTCTGAAGTCTGTGCCGCAAAAGGCAAGGCAACCGGCTGCTCATTGGCTGCCGTCACCGGGGCGGACCCCGTGGGTTGTGCGCACAGGCCCGCCACCTGGATCAGGCCGAACCCGTACGTCGGATCCCATCCCGGCTTCCCGAGGTCGCGGGTGCGCGCTTCCAAGCGGGACTCAACCAATTTGGAATCCAACGTGGGATTGGACGCAAACAACAGGCTTGCGGCGGCCGACACGAAGGGGACGGCATAGGATGTGCCTGTCTTCAGGGCGCCGCTGCCCTTCAACGACGCTGTCCAGATATTCACGCCGGGTGCAGCCACGTCGATATATCCGCCTTGCGTGGCGCGCTTGTATACCTTCAGATCCTGATCCACTGCCGTGACCGCGATGACCCCAGGATAGGCGGCCGGATATGACGGTTCGGCGCCGGGACCGTTGTTGCCCGCGGCCGCGACGACCATGATCCCCTTGGCCTGGGCGGCCTCGATGGCTTTCTGGAGGACCTCATTCGGTGGACCTGACAGGCTCAGGTTCATGACCTGCACGCCACGCTCGGCCAATGCCTCGACGGCGGCCACGAGGGACATCACGTCCGTCCGATCAGCGGTGCCGCCGTCGCGGTAGAAGGCATCCACCGCCACAATCTTCGCATCCGGCAGCAGACCAGGCGTCTGGCTCCCCCGCCGTCCGGCAAGGAGAGCGGCAATCGCGGTGCCATGATCCTGCAAGGAGGCGTCGGAGTGCTTTGCAGGTGGCGGCAAGACCTCGATCGCCTGGTCCCTCAACGCATCGTGCTCGAGGTTGATGCCTGTGTCGATCAGGCCGATGAGAGGCGTCGGACCGCAGCGAGCCGCATCGGACACCGACCAGCTCACGAGAGAAGTCGCCTTACACTCGGGGCCAGTGCATGTCTCTGCACCCCCATCGAGATAGTAGTAGTGATCGAAATCCGCCGAAGCCCGGGCATCGACCATACGGATCGTTTGCCGGGCCTGTGTCAGGGACGCGCCTTGGGGTACGCGCAGCCTGATCACCTGCGGCGCGACCCGGCCTTGCGTCTGGGTCTCAACGTGAAAGCCCTGCGCGGTCAGCTTGGTCAGATCGTCTCGGGACAGGCCCGACGCCAGGATGAAGCTCGTCGATTGCCGCGGCTTGGGACGTGGATCGACGGCATTCTCCACACTGGCGTTGGCATTGTTGCTTTGCACGGCCTCTGCCTGGCTCGACGCCTGCGAGGGCGCCTGCGCCGAGGGGGTTGCTTTGGAGGTCGCTTGGGCCGGGCTCGAAGCCTGGGCCGCGGCGGCCGCGACGCCTTGGCCCGTCTGCGTTGGACTGGTTCCGGCAGGGACTGGCGAGGGAGCCGGCGTTGGATTGGTACTGGCCGGCGTCGGTGTCGGCGTCGGGCTCCCGATCGGCGCGACGGATACAGGGGTTGTGCTCTGCGTCGTCGGCACCGTCTTGGTGGAGATATCTGTCTGCGCAGTCTCCGTCTTGGGTGAAACCTCTGATGTCGCCGGTGCCGTCGAAGGTTCCTGGGTCGGGTTCGATGCCTGCTGCTCGGACGCTGGAGGTGAGCTCACACTCGTTGAGGCCTGGCTCGTCGAACCTTCTGATTGCCCAGACCCCGGCTTGTCGGAAGCCTGCGACGCGACCGTTTCCTGAGGGGCAGCTTGCGACTGGTCGCTTGTCGACTGCTCGGGTGCCGTGGCCGCGACGTCGCTCGTGGAGGCCGGGGTGTCCGCCGGAGCTGGAGTCGATGCTGTTTGATCAGGTGTGGAGGTCGACGCCTGGCTTGCGGGCGTGGAACCGGTGGAAGAGCCAGCTTGTGCAACATCCGTCGAGGCCGGCTGCGATGAATTCGCCGGTGCAGGCGTTGATGCCGGGGTCGGACTCACTGCTTGCCCGGCAGGAGCAGCAGCTATGTCCTGGTTAGACGGGGTTTGGCTCGGCGGGGTTTGGCTGGTGCTCGCCGGGGCAGGGGAGGTTACGGATGACTGAGTCCCTGTCGGCGACACGGCCCCAGGAACGGCGTTCTGGCTCGTCGGAGAGGAGGCGGTGGGGGCATCTGCCTGTGCGGTCTGCGTTCCGCTCGGCGGCTGCGAGGTTTCCGGAGCCTGGGTCGGCGTTTGCGCCTGGCTCGGCGGGCTCGTACTGACGCTCTGCGCTGGCGGAGTGGCCGCTGGTGCCTGTCCCACTGTTTCCTGTCCGGATGTGGGGGGCGAACTCTGGCTTGTCGAAGGCGTGCTGGTGGGAGCGTCTGCCTGTACGGTCTGCGTTCCGCTCGGCGGCTGTGATGTTTCCGAAGTCTGGGGCGGGGCCTGGGTCACGCTCGTCGTGGTCGGGCTGGCGCTCACCGGTGCCGGAGAAGCCGATGTGGTCTGATCCGCTGTCTGCTGCTCGGATGCAGGAGCTGAACTCTGGTTTGTCGTAGACGCGCTAGTGGGGGTATCTGCCTTTACAGTCTGTGTCGTGCTTGATGGCTGTGATGTTTCCGGCGCCGCGGTGGGCGCTTGGGTCGCGTTCGTCGGCGTCGGGCTGGTGCTGACCGATGTCGGAGAAGCCGATGGGGCAGGAGCTGAGCTCTGGTTTGTCGAAGGCGTGTTGATGGGGGCGTCTGCCTGTACGGTCTGCGTCACGCTCGTCGTGGTCGGGCTGGCGCTCACCGATGTCGAACTGGCGTTCACCGACGTCGAAGAGGTCGTAGTTTTCTGATCCGCCGTCTGCTGCGTTGATGCGGGAGCTGAGCTCTTGCTTGTTGGAGCGGAACTGTCGGCGGCGCCTGGTTGTGCAGCCTGCGCCTGGCTTGTCGCCTGTGAGGTCGCAGGCGTCGGAGCGGCTTTTTGAGTTGTCGCGTTGGCCGGGGCCGCCGTTTGCTGGTCGGATATCGTGGTGGACCCCCGGCTCGTCGGTGTCGGTCCAATAGGGGCACCTGCTTCAGTCTTTGCCTTCGTTGAATCCTTCGTTGCCGTTGTTGTCTGAGAGGCAGCTTTGCTCCGGTCGGCCGTTTGCTTGTCCGATGCGGCGGCCTTGCCCTGCGCCTTTGCGCTGCCGCGCTGGCTTTCGCTGCTATCTGCCTTGGTGGAGCCTGCCGTGCCGCTCGCGGAAGCAGCCGTGTCATCAACCGTCGAGGTGCCGCTTGCTCTCTGCGCTCCGGCCTTGCCTTTGTTGGATCCTGGGTCGGTGGTGCTGCCGGCTACGCCGCTGTCTGCGCTCGACCTCGTGTCCCTGTTCCCGCTAGCGCCACCGCGCTTGCCTCCGCCTTTGCCGTCAGCCGCGCCGCTATCCTGACCTGCGCCACCGCCAGGGCTGCCTTTCGTGGCCTCTTTGCCTCCGCCGTTGCTCTTGCCATCTGCCTGGCCGGATCTTGCGTCGGCCGAGTCGGTTCCCCTGCTGCCGCGGGCACTCTTGTTCCCGCCCCGTGAATTTTCGGCCTTGCCCGCCCCCTTGCCACCTTGCCCTTTACCGCTTCCCTCGTTGCCTGACCTTCCGTTACCGGAGCCCGAGGAGGAATTGCCATCGGCATTGCTTCCGTTGCCTTGGCCTTGGGAGCTTCCGCCAGCTCCGCTGTTACCGGCACCCGCTCCTGAGTTGATGCCTCCTCCGGCGCTGCCTGGTTGTCCGCCGGCCGGGCCGCCTTGGTCGCTCTGCCCAGGGGCGCCCTTGCCCCCACCTTGTCCGTTGCCGCGCTTTCCACCCTGGTTGCCCGCACCTTGGCCACCTGCGCCTGCGTTACCTCCACCTGGATTGCCACCAGGCGAGCCATCCTTGCCGCCTCCAGGATTCCCCTGTCCCCCGGCAGCGCCTCCGGAGTCGCCAGACCTGCCATCGCTGCCTTTTCCGCCGCGATTGCCATCGCCGCCACCCTTGCCACTCTCGCCGCCTTTGCCGCCGCCATTGCCGTCGCTGCCGCGGCCACCATCGCCACCACCTCTTCCGCCCTGGCCGCCTTTCCCGCCACCATTGCCGTCGCCGCCGCCATTGCCGTCGCCGCGGCCACCACCTCCGTCCCCACGGCCTCCGCCGCCACCGCGGCCTCCACCGCCGCCGGAGCCGTCACCGCCCTTCGCGATGGCTGCACCGTCCAGGATGGGCAAGCTGGCGCCATGGCCGAGATCGAGTTGAACCCGCAAGGGAAGAGCAGCCGCAGTGCTTGCTACCGCAACGAGGATATGTCGCCACCAGCGGGCCATGATCACCTCATGACGCCTTCAATGCCTAGCTTCGCAAGTTGCCGCGCGGCGAGTTGACGAACTGGAACCGACTTGTTGGCGCGCAGCATGGAGCGCTGAAAATGCGAACTATACCATATTCGAGATGAGTGGGAGTAATCCAATCACTTATTGTATCAGATCAGCTAGACATTAATACTTCAGATGATCTTTATTTCCTGTGCCGGCGGCTGCCTTCCGTTGCCAGACGGGACTGATTTGCCACAAATTGCTAAGCTATACAGGAGGATCCATCAACGGGAATTCGGTACCTGCTGCTGCCCGATCTCCAATTCATCGATCGTCGGTAGCGTCTCTACGGGTTCCCGCGATATTGTGAGATCCGATGGCCTCGAACGAGGAGATCACGATGGATGAAGACCACTTCAACATGGCCGTCCGCAAGTTCCTGAAGGAAGTAGGAGTGACGTCGCAGCGAGAGATCGAGCGGCTTGTGCGTGAGCGAGACATGAAAAGCACCAACCTGCGGCTTCGCATGACCCTGACCTCGGACGATGATCCAGCGTTAAAGCACGTGGTTGAAACGTCCATCGAACTCCGCTGAAACAACGTTGCCATGAAGGCTTGTGCAGCCCCGCATTTATTCAGACTTCCGCGCCTGCTACGATGTCCGCGTCTGAGGAGATCTGCGCGAAGATTGCCGGACCTCGGGCGCCCGGTGTTGGCCTTGCAGCCAAGCCGGACGACATGACCATGCATTCGGGCTTTTGATGGCTGACCAGAACCAGTTCCTGCTCAAGCGCTCATGGTCGGTGGCGGTCACTCCGTTCAACCGGAAGGGAGCGTCCTGATGCGGACGCGCCGAATGACGCTGACACCGGAACATGTGGCGCAAGTCCATCGTGTGCTGGACGATCCAGGCCCGGATCCGACATGGACCTACCATGGGGACACGGACTATGACGCCCTGGCGCGGGACCTGATTGCCTGCCGTCCGGATGGACCCGACACCTGGCTGTTCGCCTACGGATCCCTGATCTGGAAGCCGGAGATTGAACATGTCGAGACGCGGCGGGGAACGGCCCGTGGCTGGCACCGCTCATTCTGCTTCCGGATCGAGCGCTTCCGCGGCACCAGGGAGCTGCCCGGACTGATGATGTCGCTCGACCGCGGCGGGCAGTGCCAAGGTGTTCTGTTCAGGCTGCCCCCGAGCGATCTGGCAGCCCAGTTGGGCAAGCTGCTCCGGCGGGAGATCACGGTGAAGCCACCCAACAACCTCCCGCGCTGGATCAATGTCGAGACCGATCAGGGAATCGTGCGGCCGCTCGCCTTCGTCATGAACCGGCGGTCGCGCTTTTACACCGGGCGGCTGCCGCCCGAGCAGATCGCGGACGTTCTGGCTCGGGCCTGCGGGCATTGGGGCTCCTGTGCGGAGTACCTGCACAGAACGGTGGCCCATCTCGAGGAGCAAGGCATCCACGACCGCAATCTCTGGCGGCTGCAAGCACTGGTCGCGGAACGGATCAAGGCCGATGGGTGTGGAACGTAGGCGCATCCGGCGAGGATCGGTGCCACGTTTGCCTGCCCCGTTGGATGTTCCGTCGCTACGGCAATCGGACACTCGCAGTCCCAAGACGCCAGAAGCCCCGGATCTCTCCAGGGCCTCGGCTGTGGGCGGTTCCTTGCACCAGGTTCGCACCAGGGCCAGATCCCTCTCTCCACGCAGGCCTTCATCATGCGCCGCCCTAAGCCAGGGTCAACTCACGGTACCGCGACTATGGCCAAGGTGCCCTCCAACACTGTTTGAGATTGCCAGGACCGATCTCGAGCGCAACTTTGCAGATGGCTTCTCTTTCTCGTCGAGGACCGGGCTTCCGTTGCCGCGATCGGCTCTAAATCATCGGACCCAAATGTGGACTTGCACTTTTGGGATGAATCCGATGCTTTCTCCTTGAATGAGAGCATCGGTCCGATGCTCCAGGGCCGGTCGCGACTTTTCAAAAGGAGAGAACTTTGGAAAACAACCCCGAATTTCGTGTCAGCCCCAACCCCAAGATCGTTCCGGAGGCCGAGCGGACCCGTTTTCTGGAGAGCCCGGGCTTCGGCCGGATCTTCACGGATCATATGGTCACCGTGACCTGGGAGACCGGGAGGGGCTGGCATGACGCGCATGTCGTCGAGCGCAAGCCGTTCCAGCTCGATCCAGCCAGTGCCGTCCTGCACTACGCCCAGGAAATCTTCGAAGGCATGAAGGCGTACCGCACGGAGAGCGGATCCATCTCCCTGTTCCGGCCCGAGGAGAACGCCCGCCGTTTCCAGCGTTCGGCTGAGCGCCTCGCAATGCCGCGCATGCCGGAGGAGCTGTTTCTCGAGGCCATCGAGCAACTGGTCCGCATCGACCGCGAGTGGATCCCGTCCGGGGACGGAAGCCTGTACCTGCGACCCTTCATGTTTGCAGACGAGGCATTCCTCGGCGTGCGCCCCGCCAACCGGTACACATTCTGCGTGATTGCGAGCCCCGTGGGCGCGTATTTCAAGGGCGGCGCGAAGCCGATCACGGTCTGGGTGTCCGATACCTATAGCCGGGCCGCACCAGGCGGCACCGGGGCGGCCAAGTGCGGCGGCAACTATGCGGCCAGCCTGATCGCGCAGGCGGAGGCAGCAGGGAAAGGCTGCGACCAGGTCGTCTTTCTCGATGCTGCCGAGCGTCAGTGGGTCGAGGAACTCGGCGGGATGAACATCTTCTTCGTGATGGCGGACGGAACGCTCGTGACGCCACCCCTTGGAACGATCCTGCCCGGCATCACCCGTTCGTCCCTGATCACCCTTGCGCGGGATGCCGGGAGGAAGGTGGAGGAGCGTGCCTATTCGTTCACGCAGTGGCAGAATGATGCCGCCAGCGGCCGCCTCCGGGAGGCCTTCGCATGCGGCACGGCCGCCGTCGTTGCACCCATCGGCACCGTCCGCCATGCCAACGGTGAGTTTCCCATCGCGGGCGGAGAGGTCGGTCCCGTGACGCAAGAGCTCAGCGAGGCGCTTGTCGGCATCCAGAGAGGGACACGGGCCGATCCTTATGGTTGGCTCCGAATGATTGCCTGATGGCTTGCCAATGGGGGGCATTCTTCGGGCGCTGCGGTCGGCCAATGTGAAAGAGGCCGAATTCGCGCACATGCCGGATCGCATTGCATGAACGAATCCGGTTCGCCGGATCGTTGGAGATTGCGATGATGAGGTTCCTTGAGGGAGGCGACGCATGAGCTGGCTGCCATCGAAAGACCCGATCCTCGGCGATGCCCGATCCTGTGATGCGCTCGAGCTGGTGATCGTCCCGCGGGTCCGCGACCTCGGCGGGTTCGAGGTCCGCCGGGCGCTTCCGCACGGCAAGCGCCAGACCGTCGGGCCATTCATCTTCTTCGATCAGATGGGTCCGGTGCAGTTCCTTGCCGGGACCGGCATGGACGTGCGGCCCCATCCCCATATCGGCCTCGCCACGGTCACCTATCTCTTCGACGGCCGGATCCTGCATCGTGACAGCGAGGGCCATGTCCAGGAGATCGTGCCGGGAGCCATGAACCTCATGACGGCCGGGCGTGGCATCGCCCATTCCGAACGGACGCCCGAACCGGCGCGGGCAGGCGGGCAGGCCATGCTGGGGATCCAGAGCTGGGTCGCCCTTCCAGCCGGCCGGGAGGAGATCGATCCCTCGTTTCAGCATTTCGACGCCGGCATCCTTCCGGTCGTCGAGGCCGGAGGAGTGCGAGCCCGGGTCATCACCGGATCCGCCTTCGGCAAGACGGCTCCCGTCCAGACCGTGTCCGACTGGTTCTACGTCGAGGTCAAGCTGGAGGCTGGCGCCAGCGCGCCGCTCGATCCTGACTACGAAGAACGCGCGATCTATGTGATCGATGGTGAGGTCGAGATCGCGGGTGACCGTTTCGAGGGACCGCGTCTCCTGATCTTCCGTCCCGGCGACCGCATCACCGTCCGCGCGACGCGTCCTTCGCGCGTGATGTTCCTTGGCGGCACTGCCCTGGAAGGCCCACGCTACATCTGGTGGAACTTCGTGTCGTCGAGCCGGGAGCGCATCGAGCAGGCCAAGGAGGACTGGAAAACCGGCCGCTTCGATCCAGTACCCGATGAGACGGAGTTCATTCCGCTGCCGGAGTAGCGCGAGGCCGACCCGGCATTCGGTGCCGCATCGAAACGCGGGGTTCTAGAGCTGTTTCCACTTGCGTGAAATCACCTCTCTTCTTTGCTTTGCCGCATTTTTTGACGGCGAACCGGATCCACTTCGTTGAAAAATGCTCTAACGGTGGAATGCGTCATAAGGCGGAGCTAGGGTCCGCTTGATGGTGATGCCACGCAGGGGCATTGCGTGAAGAATGCCCCCATATCATCTGCTGGTCTGCAGCATGGAAGCATCGCCATAGCGCTTGCCGGCAAATTTCTCCGGCGCCAGCATGTCGCCGAGCGCCTTAAGCTCATCGGCGGAGAGCGCAATATCGGCGGCGGCGACGTTCTGCTCCAGATGCGCGATCTTCCGTGCGCCGGGAATGGGCACGATGAAATCGCCCTGGTTGATGACCCAGGCAAGCGCGAGTTGTGCAGCCGTCACGCCCTTACTGGCCGCCATCTCCTCGAGCATGGTCACGAGCGAGGCATTGGCAGCCATGTTCTCGGGACTGAAGCGCGGCAGCGTCCGCCGGAAATCCTCGGCACCAAAGTCCTCCGGTTTCTGGATCTTACCTGTCAGGAAGCCGCGGCCGAGGGGGCTGAACGGCACGAAGCCGATTCCGAGTTCGCGGCAAGTATCGAGGATTTCGCCCTCCGGATCGCGGGTCCAGAGGGAGTATTCGCTCTGAAGAGCGGAAATCGGATGGACGGCCTGAGCCCGGCGGATCGCGGCGGCTCCCGCTTCGGAAAGACCGAGCGCACGCACCTTGCCTTCCTTCACAAGCTCCGCCATGGCGCCGACGGTATCCTCGATCGGCACCTGCGGGTCGACGCGGTGCTGGTAGAAAAGATCGATCACTTCGACCCCAAGCCTTTTCAACGAAGCCTCGGCCACCTCCCGGACGTGCTCCGGTCGGCCATCGAGGCCGGACATGGCGGCTGCGTCCTTCTTGCTCGTGTCGATCCGGAAGCCGAACTTGGTGGCGATCACCACCTTGTCGCGGTAAGGCTTCAACGCCTTGCCGACAAGGATTTCATTGTCGAACGGGCCATAGACCTCGGCCGTGTCGAAGAATGTTACACCGAGCTCGACGGCCCGATGTAGCGTGCGGACGGACTCCTGCTCGGATTGACCACCATAGGCGTGGCTCATACCCATGCAGCCGAGCCCGACTGCCGAGACGGTGAGGAGCGGGCCGAGTTTGCGTGACTTCATCGTGTCTCCCTTCCGTTAGGCGCCTGGACCTATCGGCACACTGGCAGACCATGCCCATTTGTGCCAGCCATGAGCTTCCTGCTTGGCTTTAGTTCCTCGACAGTTGAGACAGTGGACATTTCCTCAGACGCGATATCGTCACAGATTAGGCCGATGCGAGCAGCACGCCGCAACGCATTTCGCCACAGGCACGAACTGTGAGACCCTGGCCTGCACCGCAGCACAGGCGTCGAGGAGTGGCCCTAATGAAAGCCAGGGTTGTCGGCCTGATGATCGCCTTCCTTGTCGCCACTCCGGCGGTTGCCGAGGTCGATCCCCCGTCGCACCTGTTTGGTCAGTTGTTCGTTGATGTGCAGATGCAGCGCGTCTTTCCCGACGGCAAGACCTTCGTCGACGCCCTGCCGAACGATGCACCGGCCGTTATCGTGCAGCGCTATGAGGAAGAGCGCGGCAAGCCTGGCTTCGACCTTGCCGCATTCGTTCACCGAAACTTCACCGTGGCGCGCCCGAAGGACAGCGGCTATCGCAGCGATCCCAACGTGGACCTTTGCAGCCACATCGACAGTCTGTGGAAGGTCCTCGAACGCGGGTCGGACAGCGCGACGCTCGCCCCTTATTCTTCGCTACTGCCGCTGCCATGGCCGTATGTCGTCCCAGGAGGGCGCTTCGACGAGATCTACTACTGGGATTCCTATTTCACCATGCTGGGGCTTGATCAAAGCGGTCGTCAGGATCTCACGGTCAGCATGGTCGAGAATTTCGTGAGCCTCGTCGACCGGTACGGGCACATTCCCAACGGAAATCGGAGTTACTTCCTGAGCCGTTCGCAGCCGCCGTTCTTCGCGTCGATGGTGGATCTCATCGCGGCCAGAAGCCGCGATCGTGCCAAGACCTATGCCGCGTTCCTGCCCGCCTTGAGCAGGGAGTATGCCTTCTGGATGGAGGGTGCCGACACGCTCGAGCCCGGGAAGGCGCATCGTCGTGTCGTGCGACTGGACGACGGCACGCTCTTGAACCGCTATTGGGATGACAGCGATAGACCACGCGACGAGTCCTATCGGGAGGATGTCGAAACCGCTCGCGCGTCGAACCGACCGGCGGCGGAAGTATACCGCGACCTCCGTGCAGCCGCTGAAAGCGGTTGGGACTTCAGCTCGCGATGGCTCGCCGATGGCAAGTCGCTCGCAACCATCAATACGACCGCTCTGGTGCCAGTCGATCTCAACAGCCTGCTGTTCCATCTCGAGACGACCCTCGCCAAGGCCTACGAGGCATCTCGCAAGCCGGAACGGGCAGCCGAATTCAGGGCACGTGCAGCGCTACGCAGGGCGGCGGTTCGGCGCTATCTCTGGGACGCCGGCGAAGGAATTTTCACGGATTATCTCTGGCGGGAGAAGAAGCCTTCCCGGCAGGTGACAGGCGCCAGCCTGTATCCGTTGTTCTTCGGACTTGCCAGCCAGGCTCAGGCAGATCGTGTGGCCGAGGTGGTGCGATCCAGCCTTCTGAAGCCGGGCGGTCTTGTCGCCACCACGGTTCAGTCGGGCCAGCAATGGGATGCGCCAAATGGATGGGCACCGTTGCAGTGGATCGCGGTCGAGGGCTTGAATGCCTACGGCAAGCGAGCCCTTGCACAATTGATCGCGCGACGCTGGATCACCAGGGTCGTCACCACCTATCGCAACACCGGCAAGCTCATGGAAAAATACAATGTGGTGAACCTTTCGCTCGAGGCCGGCGGTGGAGAATATCCGGGCCAGGACGGTTTCGGTTGGACGAATGGCATTGTGCGGAAATTACTGGTCATTGATGGTGGTTCAGTGCCGGGCACTCGCTGCGCGAGCCCACCCGCAAACGACAATCTGCCCTCCGGCTTACGGAGGCCCGGCAGGAGGCCGGAGGCCGCACGCTAGAGCCGTTTCCACTTGCGTGGAATCGCTCTCCTCCTGCCTTGCCGCATCTTTTGACGGCGAATCGGAACCACTTCACCGAAAATGCTCCAGCGCTGTATCCGGCGACACGCTGTCTGCCGGGCGAAGAATGGAGGGTCTCATGTTCGGATGGATCACCCGGCTGTTCTTGATCGTTGCCGGACTGATAGCGAGTTGGTTTGTGGCTCGTGATGCCGCCATCTTCGGCGTCGCGCAGCTTATGGTGGCTCTTGTTCTGATTGCAGCGTTCGTGGCGGTCCTAGCGTTTTGGCCGTCACGCTGGGTTCCCACCTTTGGCCGCTTCCGCAAGCCTCGATAGACAATCGGACACGGCGGTTCTCAAAACAACGCGCCCGCCAACACGGTCGTCGGAACCTCGTCTTCCACGTCGAGAGGCGATTACCCCTTCGATTCGACGAGGATCACCAGGGACTCCGGCACCACCCCATCGGAGGCCATCGCGTCACTGGCCGCCTTGCTTTGCATCGCCGTTTTCAGGGCATCCAAATCCGGAACGTCCATCATCACAGCCACCCGAGCCGGATTTTGTGGATCTACGAACGTTCGGATGTTGGTCACTCCGAGCGAGCCGAAAAACTCTTTGCGCTTCGGTGAGGTGAGCCAGTGCTCCGTGCCTTTCGTGATGTTGTGATGGGCAACAATCGTTGGCATAGCATCCTCCCTGCGACGACGCCGGCGGCCGGATCACGAGCCGCGCTCCAAGGCTACGATGCGCTGTTCATGCTCCGCTGTAAACCACCGCGGTCAGAGTCGTCGCCAGGGTCGTCGTGTAGGAAAAGCCAACCGATCGACGGAGGGGGACGAATTCCAAGAAAAACGCCTCGACCGATGTCGAGGCGCTAAGTTGGGGAGGAGGGAACAGCATCGTTCTAGCCGCTTTGCCGCCGGAGAACTGTGATCCATGTCACACAGGGGCTTCTGTGGCGCCGGTCACGGAAGGACGGCTTTCTTCGAGCGATCATGGTGACATCGCAGGAGGTTACCATGACACGATCATCAAGACGCCAAGCCAGACGCTGGGTCATCCAGGAACTGACACGCTGCATGGATCAGCGCAGCGAACCTCTCCCCCCCAAGCCGATGGCGGATTGATCATGTTGCACGCGCGGACCCAGCAGATATCCGGCATCTCGGACAGCCACATCAGAGCCAGGGCGAAGGCCCTCTGCGTCGACGACGGCTTCGACCCGGACCTGAGCGTGACGCACGCATACGGCGACGACTTCACCGCCCAGGAGTGGGATGCCTGGTGGACATCCAATCCGGAAGTCCCCTTCCAGGAGGTGGTCAGCCCGATGTGGAGACTGTACCGCGCTCACGCCTACATGGAGCTGACGCAGCTGCAAGAGGTGATCGCGACCAGCCACAACGTCGTCCCTTTGACGCGGAAAATCTAGCTTGGAAAGGCTGAGCCGTTTCGTATGCCGCGCAGCGGCAACTGCAAAGGCGGCCCGGAAATTGCTCTGCTACCGCTGTCATGATGCATGTCGCCAAGCTTGAGGATCTGCACGTAGGCGAAGGGTAGGGCGAACCATGATCGCTTTGGACCGTTGGTAGGCGAGAAACATCAACGGAGACATGTCATGGATGCGTTCCGCCTCGACAAGGCGGCCGAGTATCGCCAGCAGGCTGAGAAAATCCGCAGCATCGCGCGGCAGATTTCACTTCTCGAAGCCAAGCTCCACCTGTTTGAGGCCGCCCAACACCTAGAGGGGCTGGCGGAAGAAGAGGATCGCCGATAGACGGCAGCCTCATGTCGCCTGCATAATTCTACCTGGCTGCGGTCGCGGTCGGTGCGAGCTGATCCCCAAACCAGACCCAGGCCTTACCATCCGCTCCTTCGCCCTTGACGTAGACGTAGCCTGTTTGCTGCCAGGACAGAACGGCATCCCTCTTGTTGTCCAGGATGAGATCGCCCCGGTCCGTTCGCACCCTCATCACCGCGTGCCCGGCACCCAACTCGTCGATCACGACAGTCATGCGCATCGCCCGCTGCGGCAGTCCACGTTCAACCAGGAGCCTGCGCTTGAGCAGCTGGATGTCCTCGCAGTCGCCGAGACCGTCATCCGGATAGTCCCAGCGATCCACCACGCCCCAGTGATCCTGGTCCGGCACCGCCGCTATCGTTCGATTGACGTGGGTGTTGACCTCCTGGAGAGCAATCCAGGTTGTGTCGGTCAACGGGATGGTGTCCGGCTCGGAAAGATCAATCATGCATTCCCGAGGGTTCTGTTCGCAGAATTCGATCCAGGCCAATGTCGGTCCGGCTTCTCCGGAAGCGCGAAGGATCTCACTGACATCCGGTGGAGAAGCGGGGGCAGGCGAGGGCGTTCCTGCGAGGGCAGGGTGCACGGCCGAGATGACAAGGATAGCCGCGGCTTGGCTAGCCCGCCTCAGGGTGCGATAGACACACTTCTGCTCTTGGGCGCGAAGCCCCCTCCACGCATTCCTGCGCATGCCTTGCTCGCTTGGATTGTTGCTTGGGCATTGGTCCCGCAGCCAAGTAGACATGCACAGCGACTAGGCAGGAACCACCCTGCTGCTCATCCTTCGTTTCGCATGCGCGGAGAATGTGGGCGATTGCCTAAGCGTTGTGCAAATTTGCCATGTTTTGCGACGCAATTTCGTTCCGGGACAACAACGTTGCCTCAAAACAAGGCTATAGCTGACCGGTTTTCAACAGGAGTGACCACGCCGGCAAACCAAAAAGGGGTATTGTCCCGCACCGCACAAATTTGTCGCGGCGCCCATGGCTTCAATGCTGTACCGTATGCGTTAACCTCGGAACCCATAGCCACGGAGAGAAGGACCATATGGTCCAGACGTTGTGCCCCAAGTGTTCGAGCGACGCGGCATCGGTCATGAGCTTTGCCACCGAAGATGGCTGCTTCACCGCCTCTGTCCAGTGTCACGTCTGCGGATTCGAGAAGGGCACGGATCAGGATTTCCGGGACGAACAGACTGCCTGCGATGCTGCGACCCATTCCTGGGCGCACGGCACGGATCCCATCACATCTAGCCGACAAGGGTGATCTGGAGCCGCGGGATCAAGCGTCGATCTCAACCGGATCCAGGAATGCTGCGTCAAGGCTCGGGAACGGAACTGCATCACTTACTCGCCCCGCGCGATCATCCAGTGCAGTATGAGCGACGAAGGCGGACATGATGATCCCGAGCCTTTCGGGAACTGCTTTCTGAGACGAACGAGGCCTGACACTGCGCAACGCCGCTCCCGGAGGTTCGCATGATGACGATGCCCGCAATGGCGGCGGATGTGCTTGGAAGCCATCTCACCGAGGATTTCCGGCGACTGTTCGGATCATCCCGTCAGGACGAGGCCGAGCGGCTAGGTGAGGCAGCTCGGATCGCGCTGGAGTGCCTCGGAAAGAGCGATGCCCTCTATCACAACGTCGAGCATACTTTCCTGGTCACGCTCGTCGGCCGGGACATCCTTCACGGCCGGATCCTGACGGAACGCCTCGAGCCGGAGGATTACTCTCACCTGATCGTCGCCTGCCTGGTGCATGACCTCGGCTACGTGCGGGGAATCCTGAAGGGCGATGGAGAGGGCCGGTACGTCGTCGACGATCAGGGCCGGACTGTCGCCCTCGAACGAGGTGCGTCGGATGCGGCTCTCGCGCCCTACCATGTCGACCGCTCGAAGATCTTCCTCCGGGAGCGGCTCCAGCATTCGCCCATCGTGGATCTGGAGCGGGTGGCACTGGCGGTCGAATTCACCCGCTTCCCCACCTGCCCGGAGCGCGAGAGCATTCCCGAGAACCGGGAGGGGCGCCTCGTCCAGGCCGCCGACCTGATCGGGCAACTCGGTGATCCGCTTTACCTGAAGAAGGCAAACGCCCTGTTCCATGAGTTCGAGGAGATCGGCCTCAACCAGCAACTCGGCTACTCGTCTCCGGCCGATCTCGTCGAGTGCTACCCCGACTTCTACTGGCAGAGGATCTCGCCACACCTCTCGGAGGCGTTCGCCTACCTGAACGTGACGGCGGCGGGGCGGCAGTGGATCGCGAACCTGCACAGCCACGTATTTTGCGCCGAGCACTCCCTTTCCCTGATGGGACCGGAGCGATGAGGATCCTGAAGGAGCCGGACCTGCCTGCCTGAAGCATCCGGTCTTTCAGGGGGCAAGGTCGCGGCCGAGATGCCTACGTGACGGGTGGCTGGGGATCGCGGATCGCCTTATCGGCTTGTATCAGCACATCGAGGCTCCGCCACGGCTTGGGCATGAAAGCAACGCCGTCCGGCAGGTCCTCGGAAACCGCACAGGGATCGCCCGAGGTGAGAACGAAACGGACCGTCGGCCAGAGGGTGCCGGCTGCCCTGGCGAGTTGAACACCGTCCATGTCGCCGGGGAGGCGGATATCGGCAAAGACCATGGCGACCTCGCCCCCGCGCTCCTGAAGGCATTCCAGGGCCTCTTCCGCGCTCTCCACCTCCACCACGTCGAGTTCGGTTTCTTCCAGGAGGGTTGCGGCGAGAGCCCGGACGTCGGGATCGTCCTCCACGATCAGGACGACGTGGGGATCAGCCTCGGTTACGGTCACGGCCAAACTCCATCGTTTCCATCTGGCGCAGGATGGCGGCAATCCGGTCCGGGATCGGCGCCTCGAGCACGTCCCTGTAAGTCTCCGCGATAGCTCGCGCGATCATGAGGGTCGCCACGTCGGGATGGAGTTCGTTGACATGGGGCAGGCGCACGTCGCCCGAGGCGTCGCGGGGCATCGGCATTCTCCTTGGATTCTCGGTCGCAGGCCTGGCGCCGACGGCGCAGCGTTCAGGCCGACATAGGTTAGGGAGGGGAACAGTCGATCCGGCGATCGGTTTCAGCTTGGCAGGAGAACCATCGGTTCTCCACTGCGTTTCAGTCCTCATTCCCCGCCCGGTCGCCTACGCGGCATCATTCCGCTGCAACACCGATCGTGGTGCAGTTCCGCCCCTCTCCCTTGGCCGCATAGAGGGCACGGTCGGCACGGCGCAGAATCGAACTTCGGTCATCTCCCGCCAAAGCCTCAGCGATCCCGGCGCTGAACGTGTAGGACAGGTCGATCCCGTCCTCGACGAGCCTGGCTGGCGGAAAGCGATCACGGATCCGGTCTACGGTCCGCAACGCGTCGTCGATCACGGCTCCCGGGAGGATCAGCAGGAACTCCTCGCCACCCATCCGGCCCATCCTGTCCTGTACCGATACCCTCTCGCGGCACATGTCCGCGAAATGGCGAAGAACGGTGTCCCCGGCGTCGTGGCCATGCCCATCGTTGATGGTCTTGAAGTGGTCGATGTCGATCACGGCGATAGAGACGCTCAAACCGGAGGCCTCGTGCTCGGCCAGCATGCCATCGAGTTGCTCCAGGATATGGCGGCGGCTGGCCAGGCCCGTGAGGGGATCGGTCTGCGATGCCCTGAGCGCAGCATCATGGGCTTGGCGCAGCGCCTTCTCGTTCTGCTTCAGGGCCGTAATGTCGGCACCGACGGACAGGATCCAGCCGTTCGGCAGAATGCTCTGGTCGATCCAGAACCAGCGGCCATCCACGAGATCGGTTTCGAAGGACTTTCGAGGCAGGATCCGTCGCCGGGGCAGGGTTCTGGCAAGGAAGGCCTCGACATCGCCGTCGTCGAGGCGAACGCCAAGGCCGTTTCTGTGTGCGTGGCGGGTGATGCCGCTGAAGGTGAACGGACCATCGTAGTCGCCCAGGAACATGCCCTGGTAGGTCTTGTTGGCGTAACGGAGATTGTCCTCTGCATCGAAGATGCAAACCGCCTGCCCACTTTCGGTCAGCGCCTCGACGAGGGACCGAAGGGTCTCGTCAGAGAGATCGGGAACGACGTTCAACATTACGACCTGGGCAAGACCGGCAAAGACAATAGAGGCGATAGGATTCTACACGTAGAAACAATTGCCCGTCCCGGGAAGGGACTTCCGTCCAGTTCGAAGAACGTCCTTAACTGCGTTGGGCTTCAGCCGACGCTCGCGGGAGAGACCGATGAAATCCCCGAGGACGTGAAGACCAACGCCACACCGCTTGCAGGCGCCGGACGGCCGAAGAGATAGCCCTGGAACTGATCGCAGGCGAGCCCGCGCAGTATCTCGGCCTGCCGCGCGGTCTCTATTCCTTCCGCCGTCACCTTCATGCCGAGTTGGTGGGCGAGCATGATGATGGTGTTCAAGATCTGGCGGGCCCTGTGCTCGTCCTTTTCGAGGGCACTCACGAAGGAGCGGTCGATCTTGAGCTTGTCGAAGCCGAACTGCCACAAGTAGGCGAGGCTCGAATAGCCCGTTCCGAAGTCGTCCATGGCCACGGATACCCCGAGCGCCTTGAGAGACCTGAGCTGCTCGGCGATGCCCTCGTTGTCCTCCATCAGCATCGACTCGGTGACCTCGAGCTCAAGCCGATGGGGCGCCAGGCCGCTCTCCTTGAGCGCATCCTCGACAGTCGAGACCAGTGTCTGGTCTTGAAACTGGCAGACCGACAGATTGACCGAGACGAACGTCTCCGAAGGCCAGGTTGCAGCGGTACGGGTCGCCTCCACGATCACCCACTTGCCGATGGCTGCAATCAGTCCCATGGATTCGGCAATCGGAACGAAGGTGGTCGGAGGGACATAGGCGCCCTGGCGATCCTTCAACCGCAGCAGAGCCTCGAAGCCGACGCAGTTTTCGTGATCGATAGCAAACAATGGCTGATAGTGGAGTTCGAAGCCCTTGTTCGCCGTGGCATGCTGAACCAAATCCTCGAGCTCGCGCCGCTTGCGCATGCGCTCATCGAGTTCCCTCGAGAACAAGCTCACCCTGTTCTTGCCGTCGATCTTGGACTCATGGAGGGCGACTTCGGCCCGGCTCAGCGCCTCCTCGACCGTGGCCCCCTCATCGGTCATCACATAGATCCCCGCGCTGACATGGGCGGCCATGGTGTCGCCCTTCTGGCGGATCGGCTTGCTGATGGTCGCCATGATGGCCTTTACATCAGATATCATCTCCGTCACCGAGGCTCGCGTCAGCGCGATCACGAACTCGTCGCCGCCGGCCCGGGCGACGATGTCCTCATCGAGACGGAAGCGGCCGATGCCGCGCGCGACGTGCTTGAGGAACTCGTCTCCGGCCGCGTGCCCGTAATCGTCATTGATGAGCTTGAAGTTGTCGATGTCCAGAATGACGAGAGCCATCTGCCTGCCTGGCACCCTGTTGGCGATTCTGGCCTGGACGATCTCGGAGAACCGCGTGCGGTTGAGCAGGCCTGTCATCGGATCGTGGCTGGCAAGGAACTCGGCCTGGTGGCGAACCTCGCGCGCCTGCCTCGTCCGGATCAGAAACGCTACGGTCGGGATGCCGAAGGAAAAGGCAAATCCCACGCCGAGCGCAACGGCCAGCGCACCCAGGGACTGGTGATAGAAAGCTCCCGTTCTCGTCTCGTCGACATAGGTTTCGGCGACGGCACGCAAATTGCCCGCGCGATCGAGCACCGGAACATACGCTTCGGCGTAGAGTGACGGCATATTGCGCTCGCGGGCTCCGGCTTTGAGGGAAACAAGCGGCTGCTTGCTGGCGATCACCTCCATCGCCTCATCGTCGATATGATCGTGCTGTTCCTGGTTCGCGAAAGTTTCAAGGTCGGACTGAAGGACTGCATTGCCCCTGGCGTCATAGAGCTTGAAGCGGAACACGTTGCCGACCAGCGCGGTCGAAACGACCGCCCGCTGGCGATCGGTGAGATGTCCGGTGCTGACCAGTTCGTCGAATTCCGGAATCGTCGCGACGAAGTATTTTGCCCAGTCTTCCGCACGGGCCCTTGCGTCTGCGGAGACGGCCCGATCGATGGCGAGGTCCACGGCGAAGACCACCAATCCACCAAGAATCGCGGTGCTCAGTAAGGCGGCCGCGATATACTTTCGCAGGTGAAACCTAGTAGCACCCGCGGGCATGAAGCTTCCCCTTGTATTGGATCTCAGCGGTCTATGCCGCCTATCGATTGCAGTTAATGGATTTTTCGGAAGGCCCGCAACTGTCGAATAAGGGTTACGAGCGTTCGCCAGGGGGCAGGGGACGATGAACAACGGAGGTGGTTAAGGTCCGCAGCATCCTCATTCGCATGTTCAAAAGCGCACAGACGGCAAGCGTGACCGGTGCTAAATTGCCTTGGCTGACCGCGGGAGGAGCCCATGCATGCCCTCGCCTTCGTGTGTTGCCTGATCCCGTTCTTCTGGAACCCTTCGGCTCTCGCCAATGAGCCTGGGCGAGGGGATTGCGATACCGCCCGGGCCGCGGCAGGCGATGCCATCTCACAGGACATCAAGACCTTCGGTCTCGCGCTTGAGCCCTACGAGGCCGCCATCATGGCAGGGAACCTCGTCGCCTTTGATGAGGCCTCCGCTGCCGTCGTCCGCGACTGGAACGGGCTTATCCTGACCATCAACCGCGAACGTGATCGGATGCGCGAGGCCGGGTGCCAGGATTCCGACCTTCCCGATCCCTCTTGGCTACCGACCCGCTGGTCCGTCTTGCGGTCCTTGGGCGCCGAGCACAGCGTCGCGCAGGACCGAGCCGAGATCACGCGTCGTTTCCGCTCCCTCCCATCGGCCCCGATGAAGTGAGTGACAATAGCTTCGACGACCTGCTCTTCGGCCGGAAGGTGGAAATCCGTCGGCTAGCAATCTAGCTGATTACCGTCAGTTAACCACGCTTGCGAGCGTCATTAGGGAGAATGCCATGACAAGCCCGAAGCCCCCGGTTCGGACCACCGACGGTCGTGGGACGCTGTTCGAAAGCATCGTCGACACGATCGGCGACACGCCCTGCATCCGTGTCAACAACCTCGCGCCCAAGCATGCCACGATCTACGTCAAGGCGGAGTTCTTCAATCCCGCGGCCTCGGTCAAGGACCGGCTCGCCATCAGCATCATCGAGGCGGCCGAGCGCTCGGGCGCGCTCAAGCCCGGCCAGACCGTCGTCGAGGCGACGAGCGGCAACACCGGGATCGGGCTGGCGATGGTCTGTGCCCAGAAAGGCTACCCGCTGGTCGTGACCATGGCCGACAGCTTCTCGGTCGAACGGCGCAAGCTGATGCGGATGCTCGGTGCCAAGGTCGTCCTCACGCCACGCGCCGCCAAGGGCTTCGGGATGTACCAGAAGGCGGTGGAGCTGGCGGACGCCAACGGCTGGTTCCTCGCCCGGCAGTTCGAGACGGAGGCGAATGCCGACATCCACGAGGCGACAACGGCGCGTGAGATCCTCGGCGACTTCAAGGGCCGGCGGCTGGACTACTTCGTCACCGGATATGGCACGGGCGGAACCGTCACGGGTGTCGGGCGCGTGCTGCGCCGCGAGCGGCCCGAGACCAAGATCGTCCTGAGCGAACCGGCGAACGCGCAACTCCTCGGGAGCGGCCGCGCGCAGGGGCGCGACGAGAAGGGCGCCCCGGCCGAGAGCCACCCGGCCTTCGAGCCGCACCCGATCCAGGGCTGGACCCCCGATTTCATTCCGCTCGTGCTCCAAGAGACGATCGACCGCAAATATTATGACGAGCTGGTCCCGATCGCCGGCGCCGAGGGCATGAAATGGGCCAGGATGCTGGCTCAGAAGGAAGGCATCTTCACCGGAGTCTCGGGCGGCTCGACCTTCGGTGTCGCGATGCAGGTGGCCGAAAAAGCGCCTGAGGGATCGGTGATCCTGGCGATGCTGCCGGACACCGGCGAGCGTTACCTCTCGACCCCGCTCTTCGAGGGGATTGCCGAGGACATGACGGAAGAGGAGGCCGCGCTGTCGCAATCGACGCCGGGATTCCGGATGGGCTGAGCCCTCCGGCAGAGCCGATCCCGGGGTGAGCCTGGCAGAGCTCCGGAATCGGCCTGCTTGCGAGTCGCTGCAGCGGGGATGTCAAAGCCGAACTCATGGTTCTGCCGTGACACCGAACGCTTGGGCAAACAGGAGAATGGGACTAGACTTCACCGAATCAAACATCATTTGAACGCCAGCCGCGGGAGAGAACATCATGCGGTCCGTTCGTCATGTGATATATTCCCCGCCAAACCTAAGCGATCGCGCCTACGACCTGTTCCGGAACAGGCTGCGACCCGAGCTTCTCTGCGCTGTGCCGGCGGATTACCCACTTCCGGATTTTATTGAATTTGAAGGGTGGGCGTACGAGGGCTCACTGCGCCAGCAGGACGTTCGTCCATCAGGTTTCAACGACAGAGCGGCATCTGTCGGCGTGCGGTTCAACGGCTTCTACCTGTTCCAGCTCACGGCGGATTACGGGAAAGCCATGATTGGGCAACCAGCGCCTGAGCCTGAAGCGAGCCTTACCGTCCGCAAGCATGTTCGAACCGTCCTTTTGCGCCTCGTCGCGAAGCACACCAACCCTGACCAGGTGATTGAGTATCTCTGTCGCGCAACAGCGGACCGCCGGTCGGCAGAGGCGTGGTATGCCGAGCTTCTGGCAGTTCTCCCATTCGCTACCTATACGACGGATGCGACCGGATTCATTACCTACTTCAACGAGGCCGCCGTGACGTTGTGGGGACGGCGTCCGGCCCTGGGATGGGACCGCTGGTGCGGCTCATGGCACATTTATTCCCTCGATGGTGCGCCCCTGCCGCATGACCGCTGCCCGATGGCAGTGGCGATCCTCGAGGACAGAAGGATCCGGGGTGTGACGGCGATCGCAGAGCGTCCGGATGGGAGCAGAGTTCGTTTCAGACCATTTCCCACTCCCTTGCATGACAACGACGAAAACCTTGTCGGTGCGATCAACGTGCTCCTCGACCTTGGCGCCGCTTAGGCGCCCCAGCCGTTGAGTACGGTCCACCCGCGGCCGGCGAGCGGCAGGGGACGGCGGCCCGGGATACCGGCGATGAGCCATGTGGCATAACATCCATGAACCGCCAGCCATTACAGGTTCATGATTCAGAGGATGCCACATGGCCCAGCTTCAAATCCTGACATCCGACGAGCATCCGGAAGACCGAGACAACAACATTACCCTGACCGAAGTCGTGCGGTCCGGAGACGAGATCGAGTACATGGTGACGGTGCTGATCGATGGAACGGCCATCGCCGTGAGCGGACCCTTCGCATCGAGGGACGAAGCCGTCGCCCAGGCCAATGGCCAATCCGCGCATTATGAGCTTGAACCGATATATTTCAGGCGAGACAATACCTGAGCAGCCTGCCGGGAATTCCGATGAATCCCGTCCTCCTGCCGTCGGTCAGGGTTCCTTCTGCAACGTGCCTGAGCCATCCCCGTCGAGCATCCCGATCGTTATCGCGGACGCTCGCCCATCGCGCCCGATCGCAAAACGCACGGGGGACGGCTTGTCGGGCATGTCCGGATCGGGAAACGTAAGTAAGCGATCCCGGTCGGAGCGGCGCACGACGTATGTCTCGGCGCCGTCAGGGATGACGTTTCCCTCGCCGTCATTCACATCCTCTGCCGTCCTCCCACCCTGCGCCGTCATGATCCCCTCCACCGTCATGCCCGGTCCCTCGCCGTCATCCCCGGACTTGTTCCGGAGATCAGTGCCGGTGATCTCGATGCGGCGAGGCGCGGCGCCTCTCGGACCGGGAATGCCACCCTCTGCCGTCATGCCCGGGCTTGTCCCGGGCACCCACGTCTTAAGCAGCGTCGCGGCTCCCAAGGCGTGGGTGGCCGCAACAA